>CALAJH010000027.1 GCA_937922655.1 uncultured Bacteroidia bacterium | reverse complement strand
TGAACCCGTCGCCTCGTCGAGAATCAAAACCTCGGGATTGCGCAAGGCGGCGCGGGCGATGGCGATGCGTTGTCTTTGTCCGCCCGAAAGCTTTACCCCTCGTTCGCCAACGACCGTTTCGTATTTTTCGGGTAGTTTTTCGATAAATTCGTCGGCATAGGCGAGGGCGGCGGCACGACGCACGTCCTCGTCGCTTGCGTCCAAACGTCCGTAGACGATGTTTTCCCTTATCGTGCCGCCGAAAAGAAAAACATCCTGAGGAACGACGGCCGTGCGACGACGAACCTCGTACAAAGGCAAATTTTTCAAGTCCGTTCCGTTTAACAGTACCGAACCCGAATCGGGGTCGAAAAAACGGTTCACCAGCGCGACGACGGTGGATTTTCCCGCGCCGCTCGGACCGACCAACGCCACCTTTTCCCCCGCTTTGACCCTAAAACTTACTCCCTTCAACACCTCCACTTCGGGACGCGAAGGATACGAAAAACGCACGTCTCGAAACTCGATTTGTCCGTCGCCGGGAGCAACGGATGTGGTCGGCGCGTCCAAAACGGGCTCTATCGGCTCGTTCAACAATTGTCGAATGCGTTCGGTGGCCCCGACGGCCTTTTGCACTTGGCTGTACTGCTCGCCAAAGGACGCGAACGCCGCCCCGACAAACGTCGTATACACCAAAAACGCCGTCAATTGCCCAACGGTCAAATCCCCCGTTTTGACCATCGTTGCACCGTACCAAAGAATAAACACAATGGCGCCGAAAATGGCGAAAATCACAAACGACGCAAACGCCCCGCGATACACCGCCCCCTTCAACGCCGTTTGCACCGCCGCATCCAAAGCCTTAAAATACCGTTTTCGTTCCGCGTCCTCGTTGGCAAAAGCTTTGACCGTTTGTATGCCCTGAAGCGCCTCTTCGACCGCCACGTTCGACTCCGCCAATTTGTCCTGACCCGCCTTGGACAAACGTCGAATTTTACGCCCAAAAAACACCGCCGCCAATACAATCACCGGGAACGTCGAAAGCATGACCAACGTCAATTTTACCGAAGTGGCCAAAATAATGGCCACGCCGACGAAAAGATTGATAAGCGAACGCAGAATTTCGGCGAGGGTGAAGGTGAAAGCGTCGAAAACGAGGGTAACGTCGGCGGTTAAGCGGGAAACGAGTTCGCCGACGCGGCGCCGGTGAAAAAACGCCATCGGCGCCGCCACCAAACGCGAGAATACATCCTTGCGTAGACCCGCCACGGCTTTTTCCCCCACCTCGTTGAACCAATAAATGCGAAAAAACGAGAACGTCGCCTGAAAAACGAGTAATATCAAAAGAAAAAAAGCGATTTGTCCCACGTCGCCGCCGCCAAGGCCGACCTCGGGCAAGGGCGGCGCCCACGCCGGCAACGCCGAAACCCCGGCGCCCCCCAGCGCCGAATCCACCATCCGCCCTATCGCATAGGGGAAGGCCAGCGTCGTCAGTCCCGAAAAAAGCATGAACGTCAAACCCAACATCACTTTTACGCGGTACGGACGGGCGTATCGGTAAAGTTCACGCATTTCTTTTAAGCCCGTACGGGTTAGTTTGGCTTTGGGGGCGTCGTCGTCGGCGAATCTTCGGGCCATGAACGCGGTCTGATTTGCTAATCTATACCTTAAATGGGCGCTTAAAGTTCAAGCATGGCGCAGAATATGCGCCTCGACTTCGGCCCACGTCGTATATTTGACGGTTTCAAATTCCGGTAAGGTTTCGGTGATGCGAACGTCCCCATCGTTGGAGAGCGGGTCTTTGAGGGTGATGCTGCGCACGCCCAAGTTTTTGGCAAAAACGGCGTCGGTTTTGCGGTCGCCGACCATCCAAGATTTTTTTACGTCCACCTCGTCGAGAAACGGTTGGACGAGACCAATGTTGGGCTTGCGTTCGGGGTGGTTTTCGGAGGCGTAATGGGTGTCGATAAGCGTTTTCCAAAAACGTACGCCCTCGCCCTCGAAAATTTCCAACATTTTTTGATGGGCAACGTTGAACGCTTCCCAAGAATAATCTTTTCCCAGACCGTCTTGATTGCTGACGATGACCAATTCGTAACCCGCGTCGCTCAAACGTTTCAAGGCGCCGATAACCCCGGGCAAAAAACTGAGTTTGGAAAGGTCGTCGATGCGAAAGTCGTGGGGTTCACGGATGAGCGTACCGTCCCTGTCGAGAAAAATCACTTTTTTCATGGATGCAAAGATAGGCAAAGGCCGCCGACGATAAACGAGGGTTTTAAGGCTCAGCTTTGGCGCAACAATCTTTGAACGAGTTTTTTTAACGCCGCCGCAATGCCCGAAGCGTCCGTTTTTTTGAGGTCTTGGTCGTTGAAGCCGGCGGCTTGGAGTTGGTTGTCCGCCCACCGATGAACCTCGCGTAAAACCCGTACGAAACGGGGGCGTATTTCGTCGTCGAAGGCGGCAAAATTTGTCGTTTCGGGCGTGGTTAATGCGGATAAAAAGGGAAAATCCGCCGCAACGCCGTTGTTTTTTAACTTTTTGGCGACGATTGTCCAAATTTGAGGGTGGTTGGCGCAGTAGTCGTCAAGCACCGACAACCATGAATCCAATTGATTGTCGGGGGGTAGGCGTTGCGCCGCGACCACGGCGTGTTCGGGCAAGCGTTCGAGGCTTGAAAGGGTTTTGGGCAGGCGTTTTTGGGCGATTTTTAGCAGGTGGGGATGCATTTTTTCCCATGTTTGGGATTCGACGCCGATTTTTGCCACAAGGTCGCAAGCCCATGTTTCATGGGCGCGGGGACTTTCGGCGAGATAATTGGCGAATTTGCGACGTTCGTCGGGCGAAAGCGAAAACACGTCGTTTTCGTGAGGAGTTTGGTTTTCCCACAAAAAGGAAAGCAATCGGGTAAGGGGCGTTTGATAGGCGGGGGGCAAAGGCCGACGACCGAAAAACGCCGTTTGCAACACGGCGGCTTCGATAACGGGGGCAAATTTCGCCGGCTCGAATCCCAAAAATTTAAGTTTTAAGAGGGCCGCCGGGGCAACGTTTCTTACCGTTGCCGCCGCCAACGCCGGCTCGATAAATTGCGTCGCCGCTTTTTCCGCATCCCGACGCAATTCGCTTTCGTTCGCCGCCGCAAAAGACAAACAAAAATCTTCGTCGGTCTCCGGGGCTTTCAACGATTTTCGACTCAAAAAATCGTCGGCGGCCCAAGCCGTTTCCAACGTTTGGGGCGTGGTTTCGCGGCCGGCCCATCGGGCAAAGTAACCGTCGGCCGTCGCCCAACGTCGGCTTGTTTCGGGCGGACCGACCGAATCCCGCACAATAAAAACCGGCGTTCCGGTCACGGGGGCGGTTTGGGTGTAGGCCGTCAGTTTGACGGGAAAAAAGAAAAGTTTTCCGCCGTCGAAAGCTTCGTCGAAGGCGAATTTTTTTTTGTGTTCGGGGGGAAGCCATGCGAAAATTTTGTCGAAAAAAACAAGCGCCTCTTTGGGCGGGGCTTCCAGACAAAGAGCGGCCTCGGACTCGGACGCGGTTTTGAGCGCGGTCAGCAAACCGGCGCGTTCGGCCACGTTCAGCGCGGGTATCGTCGTTCTTGGCTTTAACAAGAGCTCGTCGAGGACTTCAAGCGGCGAAAGGTCGCCCGTTTCGGCGTTGTAACGCCGCGGGTCGAAAGCCTCCGCCCGGCTCGTGAACGCGTATCCCTGCAAAGACTCGACAATTCGCGCCAAAAACTTATGGCCCGCATACATCTCGGACGGAAGCTCCATGCCGTGGACGATAAACATCCCGCCGCGTCCGAACGCGTCGCGGTCTTCGGGCAACGACCTCATATACATGACGAACGGGCGGCCGTTCAACGAAAAAAACGTTCTCTTTTCCCCAAAACCCGATATTTCGGGAAAATGGATGTGCGTTTCAATGGCGAGCAAATCCTTGGGGGTAAAGGCCGAAAGGGTGTAGGCACAAAAATGAAACCCCGTTTTTTTGAACGGCGACGTTTCGGATTTGGTATAAACAAAATGAGCAAGACGCACCGCGACGGTCTTTTTTGCGTGAAAATGCAAGGCGTTTGCGATTTCTTTGTTTTCGTTGCGAAACCTCGTCCTCTCGCGAAAAGAAAACTCGGAAACCTTCACGTATACGAAATGGGAGTGAAAAAGTTGCGCTCGATGCAGCGGCGGACTCCACCGCGTATCGGTCGGCAAACGCGCAAAAGCAAAACCCGCCTTTTTCGGCGGGTTTGAAAAATTACTCTTCGGGCGCGGCTTCGGCCGGCGGCGCTTCCGTACCTTCGGATTCGGCCTTGGCGACCTCGACCTCTCTTTCGGCCTTACGGTCGGCGTAGGCCTCTTTGATGGCCCCGCAAACGGCGCCCATAAGAATGTCGATGGATTTGACGGCGTCGTCGTTGCCCGGAATGGGAAAATCCACGACGTTGGGATTGCTGTTGGTATCTACAATGCCGATGGTGGGAATATTGAGTCGGCGGGCTTCGGCAACGGCGATATGCTCTTTGCTCACGTCGACGATAAACAAGGCGCCGGGAAGTTTGGCCATGTCCACAATACCGCCCAAAACGCGTTCAAGTTTGACTTTTTCGCGCGTGAGCATGAGGCGTTCTTTTTTCTGCAGGAGTTCAAACGTTCCGTCGCTTTCCATCTTTTCGATGTTTTGCAATTTTTTGACGGATTTGCGAACGGTGGCGAAATTGGTGAGCATGCCGCCAAGCCAACGTTCGGCGACGTAAGGCATATTGACCGACGTCGCGTGTTGAATCACGACCTCTTTGGCTTGTTTTTTCGTGCCGACGAAAAGAATTTTTTTGCCGGAACGAACGATTTGTTTGGCCGCTTTACAGGCTTCTTCCAACATCGCCTGTGTTTTGAGCAGGTCGATGATGTGCACCTCGTTGCGGGCCATGAAAATATAGGGCGCCATGGCGGGGTTCCATTTGCGCGTGCGGTGGCCGAAATGCACCCCCGCCTCCAATAATTGCTCGTAGGTAACCATGTTTTCGTTTAGCGTTTGGAGAATTGGAAACGACGGCGGGCTTTGCGGCGACCGTATTTTTTACGTTCTACTTGTCGCGAATCTACCGAAAGCAGGCCTTCTTTTTTCAATATGGGGCGTACCTCGGGGTTCATCGTTTGCAAGGCGCGGGAAATGCCCAGACGGATGGCCTCGGCCTGACCGTTTACTCCGCCGCCGGCAACGTTCACCTTGATGTCGTATTTTTCTTTGACGGTGTTCAAAAGCTCGAACGGCTTATTGACCTTCATTTTCAAGACCTCGTTGTTGAGGTAGTCGTCGAAGGCGCGTCCGTTGATTTGGAAATAACCCGTTTCGGAGCTTGCGGGCCGGATGAAAACACGGGCGACCGCCGTTTTGCGCCGCCCCACCGTGACGGTGTAGGACATAGATTAAATGTAATTTTTTATCGGGTATTCTACCGGGGATTGTGCTTCGTGCGGATGTTTGGCGTCGTTATAGACGTAAAGATGATGAAACTGGCGTCTGCCGAGGCGGTTTTTGGGGAGCATGCCCTTGACGGCGTGTTCGATAAGTTTGGCGGGATTTTTTTCGGCGACCATACGGGCCGAACGTATGCGTTGTCCGCCCGGGTAGCCCGTGTGATGAACCAACTTTTTGTCCTCCCATTTGTTGCCCTGAAGCACGACGGCCGCGGCGTTGACGACGACGACGCTGTCGCCCATGTCGTCGTGGGGCGTGAACGAGGGCTTGTGTTTGCCCCGAAGCAAATAAGATATTCGACTCGCCAAGCGTCCCAAAGGAATACCCGTCGCGTCTATCAAATGCCATTTTCTTTCCGACGACCGTTTGTTGACAAACAGCGTTTTATAAGACAAAGAATCCATTGTTCAATCTTTCGATACCGCGTCAGGGGCGGTAAACGAGGCGCAAAGTTGCAAAAAACTTTGTAATCGGCAAAATTTTAGGATTTTTTTTGTCAAATTGCCCCCACATCTTTCACGCCATAGGTTGAATCCCTCCTTAATTTAATCTTGCGTCGCAAGCGTACAACGGGTAACGACGAAAAATCGGTACGGATTATAAAAACAAACGGTTCCCTTTAACGTTAAGGAATAATTTTAGGACGTTGAGAAACGAGCTTCACTACCGTCGTTTATCATTACCCGTCGTACACCAGCCCGTCGCGCTTGGTTGGGCAAATATATTTGTTCTTTATCGTTCGTATTGAAAACCGTGGGCAAAGCTTTTTGCTTTCTAAGGATGTAAAAATCGGTTCGGTGCGTTGTTCGTCGTTGAACACCCGCAAACAACGCACCGCCTCTTGTCCCAACGCTATTTTTCGGTTTTCAAGCCGTCGAAAAATTTTTGTTTGTCCTTTTGGACGTAGTCGCCTTTAAGGTGGCCGAAGGTTTGGGTAATCATTTTGTTGCCGACGGGCAAAAACCGCATCGTCATTTCCATAAGTCCGGCCACTTCGACCTTCGCCTCAACGCCTTCCACACCGTCAATCGAAACTTTTTTTTGTTCAATGATTTTTCCGTTGTTTTTGGCCAGCTGTTCGTTAAGTTTTTTGGCGACGGTCTTTTTAAGTTTGGCGGACGTGGCAACGGAGGCGGGGTCGGTCGGGGAGACGGTAACGGAAAAAACACGCTGGGTGGTCATATTGACGAACATGGCCGTTTTGGCGATTTGGGTTTCCCCTTTGTCGTTTTTGAGCGTATCCAAGCGTTCGGTGGGGGTGGCGGGAAATAAAGCGCGATATTTTTCTCCGCGATAGGTAATCCAACCTTGGTCGTCGGGTTTTTCGATTTCGGCCCGAATGCGTTCGTACCCCGTGCCGTCGAAGGCGAAGGGAACGGGCGTAAGCGTGAAACCTTTTTCTTTGAGGAGTTGAACGACGCCCGTTTTCCCGGGCAGGTGGGCCGCGCCCACGCCGACGAACGTCGATTGTTGGCGAGCCATGCCGGCGATGCGTTCGGCCATGGTGCGGTTGCGTTCGTCGATAAGAATTTTTTTCATTTCTTGGGGCATATCGTCGGACTCAATGAGGGCGGTCATTTCGTCAAGGTTGCCCGAAAGATAAACGTCGAGAAGTTTTTGATGGTTTTCGGCGTTTTCCTTGCGTTTGGCATCGAGTTTTTTGACGGTTTCGACGAGCATCTCGGCCTGCTTTTTCATGCCCAAGGCGCCAAAAGCCCGACCTTGTTCTTCGGGGGTTTCGACGCCGAGTATGATTTTTCCGTCGGCGACGGCTTTGTCGTGCAGGTATTGGTCGAGGAATTTGGGCATTTCGCCTTGCATGAGGCTTGTCTGTTGCAGAAGCGTTTGGACGTAAAGGGGTTTAAAGCCGTTGTAGGCGGAGAGTTCGACGCCCAATTCTTTTTTGACGGCCTTGGCGACAAGAGAGTAATCTTTGGGGGCAAGGAGTTTGTCGAGCGTCGAGTCGGCGGGGGCGCGGAGCATGGCCGCCGCCGTTTTAACGCCCGCGGAATCGAGTTTGAGTTCGGCGGCGAAGGCACGGGTTTGCGAAAACTTTTGCCACACCACGTCCGAAAACTCAAACACTTTTTTGGCGCGGGAGTGCATTGTGCCGTAGAGATAAGAGGGTTCGCTCAGTCCGGGTCCTTCTATTTTCCACAACAAAGACTGACCGTGAAGGGGGAGGGAAAAAATCAGGGCAAGCGCCGCCGCTCCCCAACGTTTTGGTTTTGTTTGCATGACAAGGTTTTAAAACGTTATTGACGGATAAAAAAATCCCATGTAAGTCGAAAATAAGCTTCGGGCTGTTCGGCGTGAATCCAATGTCCGGCGCCGGCGACGGTTTCGAGGGTAAAATTGGGAAACCACCGACGAATGTTTTCGAGGTCGGAATCTTGGACGTAAGGCGATTTTTCACCGCGAACCCAAAGGGTGGGACCGAAATAAGGCGTTCCGTTTTCGGGAACGGCCGCCGCTACACGGGCGTAATCCCGAACGATGACCGGAAGATTAAAACGCCAACGAAAAGCGTCGCCGTCGCGGTACAAACTTTTCAACAAAAACGCGCGTATACCCGCATCGGGGATGCGTCGCGCCAAGACGGCGTCGGCTTCGTCGCGCCGCGTAACGACGGACAAATCGGTTTCGGTTAAGGCCGTCAAAACATCCTCGTGGTTGTTGGCGTAGGCGCGGGGAGCGATGTCGGAAACGACGAGCGCCTTGACGCGTTCGGGCCGGGTACAGGCCAGCTGTACGGCGGCCTTGCCGCCCATCGAATGACCCATAATCAAAGCGGTCTCCAAACCCTCGCTATCCAACATTTCCCGAACGTCTTCGGCCATCGACGGGTAGTCGTGAACGTCGGCATGCGGCGAACGCCCGTGGTTGCGCATATCGACGGCGTAGACCGTGAAGCGCTCGGCGTAACGCAGCGCCAAAGAGCGCCAGTTGTCCCCCAAACCGAAAAGACCGTGCAAAATGACCAATGCGGGGCCTTCGCCGGTCTTTGTGAAAAACGGTAACATGAACGCAAATTACGAAAAACAAAAGTATGAAAAACGTAAACGAAACAAAAACGCTCCGGCATTAGGGCCAAAGACAACGTAAAACCATCGGCCGGATTGTGCAAACGCGACGCTTCACACCCTTCGTACGTCCGGGCCCGAAGGTCAAATCGGAGTGAATTTCGCATTTTCAACGCGGGTATGCCGATGCGTTGCTAACTTTGCGGTCATGTGCGGCATCGCGGGATATTTTTCCCCCAAAGAACATCGAGAACCGTTGCGTGAGGCGGCGGAAACCTTGCGTCGTCGGGGTCCCGACGCCGAGGGTTTTTATTTCGACGGCCCCGTGGGTTTGGCCCACCGCCGGCTCAGCGTTATCGACCTTTCCGACGCGGCAAAACAACCTTTTCACGGCGCCGACGGCGCCCACGTCGTCGTATACAACGGCGAATTGTACAATTACCGCGAATTGGCGCGGGAAATGCACTACGTCCCCCGCACCCGTTCGGACACCGAAATTTTGCTCGAAGCCTACCGCAAATGGGGCAAAGCGGCCCTGAACAGATTCAACGGCATTTTCGCCTTTGCCGTTTGGAACGGAAAAAAACTTTTTTTGGCCCGCGACCCTATGGGAGTCAAGCCGTTGGTGTACGCTTACGACGGCCGAAACTTTTATTTTGCCTCCGAAATCAAAGCCCTGTTGAAACTCGTACATAGACGGGAAATACGGCGCGAGGCCTTGTGCGACTATATGTTTTTGGAATACGTTCCCGGGCCGCAGACGATTTTCGAAGGGATATACAAACTCATGCCCGGGGCGTGGCTGGAAGTTTCGGAGTCGGGTATGGAAACGGGGTCGTACTACGACGTTATTTCGCGTGCCGAAGCCGGGGCGTTCGTCGAAAAAACGGGGCCGGAACGCTTTGAAGCCGCCCTTGCCAAAGCCGTCGAACTCCAACAAGTGGCGGACGTTCCCTTGGGTGCGTTTTTGAGCGGGGGAACGGACTCGTCGCTCTTGACGGCGATGTTTCAAGAACAGAGCCGCGAACCGGTGCGCACCTTCACCATCGGTTTCGACGTCGCGACCCACGACGAAAGCGCCTACGCCGACGCCGTGGCCAAAACATTAGGCACGCGACATACGCTCACGCGCGTGAGCGAAGCGGAAAGCCTCGAATGGGCCGAAAAAATTAACGACGCCTACGACGAACCCTTTGCCGTTTCGTCGTGCATCCCCATGCTCCTGCTTTCCCAAACGACGCGCCGACACGTGACGGTCGCGTTTTCGGGCGACGGCGGCGACGAACTCTTTATGGGCTACGGTTACTACGAATGGTATCGACGCATCGAAAAGATACTCAAATTCGGCGGACGCGCGGGACTAAGCCTTGCAAGGGCGATATTGTCTCCGGGCAACGACCGTTTCAAAAACGCGGCCGAAACCCTCGACCTTCCCTACGGCGACGCTTGGTGGCCCCGGGTGTGGAGCCGACAACAAGGCATGTTTTCCGAGGCGGAAATTTCGAGGCTCGTCGGCGGCAAATATGTACACCAAACGGTCGTCGGTGATTGGGAGCGGCTGGCCCGGCTTAAAATGCACCCCTACGAACGCATCTCGTTGTTCGACGTTCGACGCTACCTATCCGAGGACTTGATGTACAAGGCGGACATCGCCTCGATGCATTACGGCTTGGAGGTTCGCGTGCCGTATTTGGACGTCAACGTGGTGGAGGCGGCGCTGAGCCTGCCACTCGCCCTTCGGCGCAACGGCCCGACGGCCAAAGTCCTGATGAAAACCCTGTTGGAAAAGCGTTTGCCGAGCGAACTGGTGCATCGAAAAAAATGGGGTTTCCCGGCGCCAACGGCAATTTGGCTTTCGGGCAAGCTCGGTTCGACGCTCGAACGTTACCTCGACAAAAAACGCTTGGCCACACAAGGAATTTTCGCGCCCGAAGCCGTCGCCGACTACCTTCGACGCTTTCGAGCGGGAGAAAAACGCCTGCATTCGCGACTTTGGAACCTTCTCGTCTTTCAAATGTGGCACGAAAGATACGTTTCGAGGCCTGATTAACAACCGGTACGAATCGATTAACGCCCGCATCAAATTCGACGAACAAACGCAAAACGGGGTTAAAGACGTCGTTGGTTTAACGCAAAGTTAAGCGAAAAATATTCCAACCGACGGCCTTCGAGCCTTGAAAAAGAGTTCCCAAACGCTACTCCGAACCCCCAAAGAACGGCAAAATTTCATCCACATTTTTGCCGATATCCGAAAGTTATTCACATTAGAAACGCAATCCTTTAATTGCTCGACAACGGGTGGATAGGCGAATCCACGCTTTTATTCAGCCCAATATTTAAGGGTAAACCCTTATTGAAAGATAAGAAAAATCGCAGGATAGCAACAAACCGAGAAAAATACACTACATTTACCACGCTTTACCCCCACGCCATTCAACATGAATTGAAGCTATTGTTTGGAACCGATTTTGAAAAAGAATGCATCAATCTTTTCCTCGCTTCCATAAAAAGAATGAACGATTGTTTTCTCATTTTCCCCCGTTTAAAAAGAAAACATTGCTTGCATTGTTGAACTAAAAATTCAAAAAAATCAAGCAAACAACGACCCGATGTTTACAATACAATTATGATGTTTTGGCAAAAGATTGTGTGAACAATTGTCTTCCCGGTCGATAAAACCCGAGCTGAAAGAATATAAAATGCCGTAGAAAAGAAACAATTGCTTCAAAGACTTATTAAATATATTTTTACATAATTAAAAAAAATATGTTTAATTTTATACAAACCAATTGTCGGACTAAAAAAAAAACGATACTTTATCCCTTATAAAAGGGGATAAAAAACAAATTACCGGAAAACGTCGGCGGGTTGCGTCTCGGTTCTTAAAAAAACGCTTCGGACAATTGCAAACAAGTCTTTACCATATATCGACAAAAAACATTTTTTTTATTGACTATAAGGGATAAAAGAAATTATGCACAAGAAAAAAGAATAGAGGTTGAAAGAGCATGGAAAAGGAGGGTAAAGTTTTTCTAAAAAAATTGAAAATCGGTTTTGCAGTTAAAAAAATAAGTTGGAACTTTGCCTTGTCGAATCAACACTGTGAGCAGAAAAATATGCGGAAAACAGAGGTTGAAAAGACAATAATCAACAAAACACCCGAAAGATATGGGTGTTAAGCGAGGCAACGGTTATACAATAATTTAATTTCATAAACCTTAATCGATTCAAAACGCGATGAATCACGTGGAAATATGGGAACGGTGTCTTGCGATGATACGCGACAACGTTTCGCCGCAAATTTACAAGACGTGGTTTGCCCCCATCAAACCGCTGCGCTTGGAGGGGACCGTGCTAACGATACGTGTACCGAGCCAATTCTTTTACGAGTGGCTGGAGGAGAATTACGTCGCCCTTCTCCGCCGGACGGTGCGCCACCATCTGGGTCCGGACGCGCGGCTCATGTACGACGTGGTCATCGCCCAAACCGAAAACGCCCATCCCCAAACCGTAAATATGCCGACATTGAACGCAGAAGCGGGCCGTACCACCCAACAATTGATGAGTATGCCCCTGAACAAGTCCATCCCGAACCCCAACGTCATCCCGGGATTAAAAAAAGTAACGTTGGACCCGCAACTCAACCCGATGTTCACGTTTGAAACGTTAATCGAGGGCGATTGCAACCGCTTGGCCCGCAACGCGGCCATGGCCATCTCCCGCAACCCCGGAGAAACGGCATACAATCCGTTTTTCATCTTCGGGGGCGTAGGCTTGGGTAAAACCCATTTGGTCCATGCGATCGGCAACCAAGTACGCTTCTATTATCCGGGCAAAATCGTGCTTTACGTCCAAACCGAACGCTTTATTCAACAGTTCGTCGAGGCCAGCAAAACCGGCGGCGCCCACGACTTCGTCGCCAACTATCAAGCCGTGGACGTACTCATCATGGACGACATCCAGTTCATGGCGGGCAAGGACAAAACCCAAGACGTGTTTTTCCACCTTTTCAACCACCTGCACCAAAACCGCAAACAAATCATCCTGACGGCCGACACCCTTCCGCGGGAGCTGAGTCAGTTCGAGGAGCGGCTCAAAAGCCGGTTCGGGGGCGGGCTTTTGGCCGAACTCAAAACGCCGGGCGAAGACACCCGCGCCGCCATCCTTCGCACCAAAACCCGCAACGAAGGCCTCGACTTTCCCGACAACGTCATCGATTACATCGCCCGGCGCATCAACAGCAACGTCCGCGAACTCGAAGGCGCACTCATCAGCCTCATCGCCCAAAGCTCGTTCAACGGCCGCGAAATCAACCTCGAACTCGCCGAAAGCGTCGTCAAAAGCTTCACCCAAACCACGACCAAAGAATTGACCATCGACCAAATCCAAAAAATCGTTTCCGACTATTTCAACCTCGGCGTGGACAAAATGAAAGACCCCGTACGTCGTCGGGAGTACGTCCAACCGCGCCAAATCGCCATGCACTTTTCCAAAGATTACACCAAGGCCTCGCTCAAAACCATCGGCCACCACTTTGGCGGGCGCGACCACTCCACGGTTATCCACGCGCTTCGCACCGTCAAAAACCTCCAAGCCACCGACAAAACCTTCCGCAAACACGTCGAAGACATCCAAAAAATTATCGAAAACTACGGCTACGGAAATTAACCGCGTTCAAAAAGAAAACGCGGGCCGCGCGTTCGGACTTGATCCGAACGCGCGGCTTATTTTTTTATCTTTGCATCCAAAAACGTATGAAAATCAAGCTCCTTTGGGCGTTTAGAATTTCGGTGGCGGCCCTGTTTATTTTTTCGGGCCTGATAAAGGTGAACGACGTTTCGGGTTTCGCCTACAAGCTCGAAGAGTATTTTTGGGTCTTTGAAAAAAACTTCGGCCTGCCCGCCGCACCTTTCGTCGCCGTCTCCATCCCCTTGGCCGGATTTATCGCCGTTTTTGAAACCGCGCTCGCCTTTACGCTTCTTTTCGGATTTTTGCCCGTCTTGACGGCATGGTCCCTGCTCGTGATGATTGTTTTTTTTACATTTTTAACGGGGTACTCGTGGCTGACCGACAGCGTTACCGACTGTGGGTGTTTCGGAGACTTTATCAAGCTCACCCCTTATACCTCGTTTATGAAAGACGTCGTATTGACGGCCGTCATCGGTTTTATTTTCGTCATGCGAAAAAACATTCGTCCTTTGGGAACGGAAAAAGCCGCCAAATTCGCGTCGGTTTCTCTGACGCTCGTTACGGTGTTTTTGACATGGTATTGCCATCGTTATCTGCCGTTCAAAGACTTTTTGCCCGCATGCAAAGGATGCGACTTTAAGAAAAACGCCACCGTCATGGACGCCGAGGGCAATACCAAACTTCACGGTTACGCCGTTACTGAAGAATGCGGTTTCGACGAATTTTCGGGAAAAACGCTTTTCGTCGTCGTCAAGGATTTGAACGAGGCGTCGGAATCGGACTTGAAAACGGCGGTGGGACTGGCGAACGCCTTGGTCGGCAGTGAAGTCAAGCCCATTCTTTTAATCTCCGCGATTGGCAAGGACGTCGAGGCGTTCAAAGCCAAATATCAGCCCCAAGCTTGCATTTCCCTACAAGACAAGACTATGCTCAAAACCATCATCCGCTCCAGCCCGGGGTACATCCTCCTGAACGACGGGGTGGTGGTGGAAAAATGGTCGAAGGCCGCCGCTCCCTCCAAAGCGGAGGTGTTGAAAAAATAGCCGTCAAGCAAGCTTTTCCCACTTGGGGTCGTCGCCCGGATAGTTGGCCAGATGTTTCCAACGCAATTTTCCGTCTTTGAACAGAAACGTGGCGGAAAGCAAACGAACGTCGCCCACGACGCGTTCGTTTCCGTAGCCTTTGACAAACAACCTTAACGCCTTCCACAAGACGCGGGGGTCGGAAAAAACTTTTAAGAAACTCGTACGTCTGACGCCAAAATGTTCATAAAGTTCAAAGCGGGGGTCGGAAATATGCATGGCGCCGGGAAAATGTTTTTCAAAAAAACGCTCCGCATCCTCAACGGGACTTTGATGAACAAAAACTATGGGCGGAAAACGCGAAGACGCACCGGCGATTCGATACAAACCGTCGACGGTGTTTTTACAAAATATACATCCCAGATGCCGCAAAAATTGTAATATAATTAGGTCTTGGGACTGTACCAATTCGGCAAGCGTGTTTGCGGGCAAACGCTTGCCCACCAAAGGCTTGGGATATTGCAGTAAAGGATCCATAAAAAAAGGCGGCGTTTGCGAATCGCAAACGCCGTAAATTTATTATTGGGCCGATTCGCCGGCGGGATTGGCCGCCTTTTTCTTTCTGCGCCGCCGGGGCTTGGCGCTTCGTTGCTTGGAAGCTCCCAATTTGGCGTCATAGAACTCGTTGAAGTCCACCAGCTCAATTAGGGCCATTTCCGCCGCATCCCCTTGACGAGGTCCGAGCTTTAATATACGCGTATAACCGCCGGGACGTTCCATGATTTCCGGCGCAATTTGCGTGAAAAGTTCTTTAACCGCATACTTGTTCTGCAAGTAGGAAAAAACGGTTCTGCGCGAATGCACCGTATCCGACTTTGACTTGGTAATCAGCGGTTCGATGTATTTTCTCAGGGCTTTGGCCTTGGGCAAAGTGGTACGTATGCGCTTGTGTATAAGAAGCGCGTTGGAAAGGTTGGCCAAAAGCGAGGCCCGGTGGTTGACCGTACGGCCTAAGTGATTGTCGGTTACGCGGTGTCTCATGTCTTATTATACTTCGTCGTCCAAGCGGTATTTGCTCACGTCCATGCCGAAAGAAAGATTTTTCGATGCCACGAGCTCTTCCAATTCGCTCAGCGATTTTTTGCCAAAATTACGAAATTTTAATAAATCGGGAATATTGTAGCTGACCAAATCCCCAAGCGTGCGAATATCCGCCGCTTTGAGACAGTTATAGGCGCGTACGGAAAGATCGAGGTCGCTCAAATTGGTCTTGAGCAGCTTGCGCATAGCCAGATAGTTTTCGTCCACCTCCTTGACGACGGGCAACTCCACCGCTTTAAGCTGTATCGTTTCGTCGGAAAAGAGATAGAAATGGGAAATGAGAATGGAAGCCGCTTCTTTGAGTGCGGTTTCGGGGTCGATTGTACCGTCGGTTTCCACCTCAAGCGTCAGCTGTTCGTAGTCCGTGCGTTGTTCGACACGCGTATCCTCGACCAAAAAACTGACGTTTTTTATGGGTGTAAAAATCGAGTCGATGGCGATTTCACCCAAGGGCATGTCGGGATATTTGTTGTCTTCGGCCAAACGATAACCACGCCCCCTGCCCACGGACAATTCCATATCCAATATCACCCCCTCGTTGATATAAGCGATGAAGTGGTCGGGATTGGTTATCTGGAACGCCCCGGTAAATTTGGCGATGTCTCCGGCAACGAACTCGTGGGGTCCGGCAATGGAAATAAAAATTTTGGTTTCACCTTCATAGGAACGACGCAGACGCACGCCTTTAAGATTGAGTATAATTTCCACGACGTCTTCGTTCACCCCCGGAACGACGGAAAACTCGTGCTCGACGCCGGGAATTTTCATCGAAGTGATGGCGTAGCCCTCCAAATTGGACAGGAGCACGCGGCGAAGAGCGTTGCCCACCGTCGTTCCAAACCCTTTTTCCAACGGACGAAATACGAATTTACCGTGGTGGTCTTTGACCCGCTCCATGACCACCTTTTCGGGCATGGTAAATTCCAATAATGTTGTTCGATTATTCACTATCTTTTTTGTTTAGCGCGAGTACAACTCGACAATCAAACGTTCTTGAATATTTTCGGGAACGTCCGCGCGTTCCGGAAAATGCAAAAACTTGCCTTTGAGCTCTTGCTTGTTAAGTTCGAGCCACGAGTAATTTTTGGCCCGCGACGCCGAAAGGGCTTCGGTTACCGTTTGAAGGGATTTGTCGGATTCGCGTACCTCAACCACGTCTCCGGCTTTGAGCTGATAACTCGGTATGTTAATCACCCGGCCGTTGACGACGATATGCTTGTGGCCGACCAACTGACGCGCACCGCGACGGGTGGTGGCAAAGCCGAGTCGATAAACCGTATTGTCCAAGCGTGCTTCCAACAACTTGATGAGATTGTCGCCCGTCGAGCCTTTCATACGTGCGGCTTTGGCGAAAATCCGACGGAATTGACGCTCAAGTATCCCGTAAATGAACTTTGCCTTTTGCTTTTCCAAAAGCTGAACGCCAAAGTTGGAGAGTTTTCCCCGCTTGTTTTTACCGTGTTGGCCGGGGGGATAGCCTTTACGCTCCAACGCCTTCGAAGGTCCAAATATCGGCTCGCGGTAGCGGCGCGCCAACTTTTGTTTGGGGCCTGTATATCTTGCCATGAATGTTAATCTTAAACCCTTCTCTTTTTCGGAGGACGACAGCCGTTGTGGGGTATGGGGGTTTGGTCTTGAATCACCGTTACTTCAACGCCCGCGGCATTGATGGCGCGAATAGCGGCCTCGCGGCCCGAGCCCGTGCCTTTGACGTGAACCGCCACCCGACGCAATCCCAAATCATACGCTTCTTTGGCGCATTCCGTTGCCGCCACCTGCGCCGCATACGGCGTATTCTTTTTTGAGCCGCGAAAGCCCGCCTTGCCCGCCGACGACCACGAAATCGTATTACCCGACAAATCCGTCATCGTAACAATAATGTTGTTAAACGACGAGGTAACATGCGCCATCCCTTCCGGAGCGACCTTGATTTTCTTTCTTGCTTTGGCCGATTTTGCCATAAGTCCGAAATAAATAATAATTAAAATTACTTGGTTACCTTCTTTTTGCCCGCAACCGTTTTGCGTTTGCCTTTGCGGGTGCGCGAATTGGTACGAGTGCGTTGGCCCCGGACGGGCAAACCTTTTTTATGACGCAGACCCCGATAACACCCGATGTCTATCAAGCGCTTGATACTCATTTGCACCTCGCCGCGCAACTGCCCTTCAACTTTGTAATTGTCGGCAACGATGGCGCGTATTTCGCTCGTTTGGTCGTCCGTCCAATCCTGTACGCGAATATTCGGGTCGACGCCCGCGCGTTCGAGTATTTTTTTCGCCGTACTTCGCCCAATGCCGTAAATATAGGTCAACGCAATTTCGCCGCGTTTGTTTTTGGGTATGTCTATCCCGGCAATCCTTGCCATAGTCTATCCTTGACGTTGTTTGAACTTAGGATTCTTTTTGTTAATGATGTAGATGCGTCCTTTTCGGCGGACAATTTTACAGTCCGCCGACCGTTTGGTAACCGATGCTCGTACCTTCATAATATTTTTTCGATATAAAATTTAGCGATAACGGAAAACAATGCGGCCTTTGCTCAGGTCGTAAGGCGACATTTCGATACTCACCCGGTCTCCGGGAAGTATTTTGATGTAGTGCATCCTCATTTTCCCGGAAATGTAAGCCAAAACCTTATGGCCGTTCTCCAACTGAACGCGAAACATCGCATTCGGCAGGGCTTCGACTATCGTTCCATCAACTTTTATCGGCGCTTGTTTTGCCATTATTCTTGAATTCGGGTGCAAAATTACGACAAGGATTCGATAAACTCAAACGTCGTAAGAATTTCCGGCTTGCCGCGGCGAACCACGACCGTATGTTCAAAGTGCGCCGAGGGCTTACCGTCCGCGGCGCGGGCCGTCCAACCGTCGGAATCTATCTTTAATTTTGCCGTACCCATGTTTATCATCGGCTCGATGGCAATGACCAAACCTTCCAATAGTTTGACTCCATGGCCGCGCTTGACGCCCGCGTTCGGTATCGAAGGCTCCTCGTGAAGGTTTTGCCCCAAGCCGTGCCCGACCATTTCTCGAACCACACTGTAACCGTGGGCCGTAACATGACTCGAAACGGCATAACTGATGTTGCCCACCCGACTTCCCGCGTACGCCTGCTCGACGCCCTTGTACAAAGACTCTTTGGTAACGTGCAAAAGCCGAAGAACCTCGGGGGCAACTTCACCGACGGTGAAGGTATAAGCCGAGTCACCGTACCAGCCGTTCATTTTCACGCCCACATCGACCGAGATAATATCCCCTTCTTTCAACACTACGTTTTCCGAAGGAATTCCATGCACGACAACGTCGTTGGGAGAGGCGCAAATCGTTGCGGGAAAAGGCTTGTGGTTGGAAGGAGCGTAGTTCAAAAACGCCGGTTCGCCGCCGTGGGAACGAATAAAATCCTCGGCTACTTTGTCCAAAACCTTCGTACTGACGCCCGGACGAATGTGCTTTTTCACTTCGGCCAACGTTCTGCCCACCAACAAACAACTTTGCCGTATAAGTTCGACCTGTTCGTCGGTCTTAACGATAAGTCTTGCGCTCATTAAACCGCCGCGCCTATCTGCGTACGACCGCGTACCCGGCCCGACTTCATCAATCCGTCGTAATGGCGCATAAGAAGATAGCTTTCGATTTGCTGAAGCGTATCCAAAACCACGCCAATCATGATAAGCAGGCTCGTGCCGCCGAAAAAGTAGGCGAATTGCGTCGAAACCCCGAAACGCGCCACTATCGCGGGCATGACCGCAATCAAGGCCAGAAACAGGGCGCCCGGCAACGTAATTTTCGTCAGCGTCGCGTCAATAAATTCCGACGTTGGGTTGCCCGGCTTGATGCCCGGAATAAAACCGCCCGAACGCTTTAACTGCTCGGCCATATCCCGAGGATTGACCGCCACGGCCGTATAAAAATACGTAAAGACGATGATGAGCGCTACGAAGACGATGTTGTAGCCTACGCTGGTAAAATCGTTGAAGGTCGAACCCGTCGCGCTCCAAAAGTCCGAGTCGGGGAAAAACTGGGCGATGGTCGTTGGCAGAAACATCATCGCTTGCGCGAAAATAATCGGCATGACCCCCGAGGCATTGATTTTCAGCGGCAGGTACTGACGAACGTTGGTCGTCGTTGTGCCACCCATCATCTTGCTTCCCACCATTCTTCTGGCGTAATTGACGGGTATCTTTCGCGTAGCCGTGGTTAAAAGAATTACTCCCATCGTGACCACGGCAAGGGCAAGAATTTCAAAGAAAAACACCAAGCCCGGCGTGGTCTGAAATTCTCCCGCCAAAGCCGAAGGCAAATCGGCGATAATGCCGATGGCGATAATCAACGAAACGCCGTTGCCTATCCCTCGCTCGGTGATGCGTTCGCCAAGCCATACCAAAAACATCGTCCCCGCCGTCAAGACGAAAACCGTCGTCAGCCAAAACAGGCCGCTGTCGGCGACGATGGCCGTACTGTATTGTGAACGCAAATTGACGACGTACCCCGCGGATTGGGCGGCGGTGATGAGAATGGTCAAGTACCGGGTGAGCTGATTGATTTTCTTCATTCCCGAATCCCCTTCTTTTTGCAACTTTTGTATGCTCGGTAGGGCGGTTCCTAAAAGCTGAACGATAATGGACGCGGAAATGTAGGGCATGATGCCCAAAGCGAATATTGACCCGCGTGCAAACGCCCCGCCGACAAAGCTGTCCAAGAGCCCAAGCAAACCACTCCCCTGCCCCGAGGCAAAAAGTCGGGTCAATTCCGTCGAATCAATCCCCGGCAGGATAATAAACGAACCGAATCTAAATACGGCCAGCAAACCCAGCGTGTACAATATACGATTGCGCAACTCGGGAATTTTGGCAATGTTTCGGAACGGGGTGAAAAATCTTTCTAAAAATTCTTTCATTTTAGTTGCGGACGCACGGCCCGCCGTTTATTTTTGTTCCAAAATTTGCACGCTTCCGCCGGCCTTTTCTATGGCCTCCTTTGCCGAAGCGGAAATTTTATTCACCGTAATATTTATCGCCTTTTCGATGCCTCCGTTGGAAAGCACTTTCAAAGGCAGGTTCTTTTTTCGCACCACCCGATGTTTCAAAAGCGTTTCGAGCGTGATTTCCGTAACGCCGGGATGGGCCTCCAGAAACGACGTCAAGCGTTCGAGCGTAACGACGTTGTACTCTTTACGAAACGGGTTTTTGAACCCGAACTTCGGCAAACGGCGTTGAATCGGCATTTGGCCGCCCTCAAAGCCCGGACGCATCGAAAAACCCGAACGTGAGGCATGGCCCTTATGACCTTTGGTCGCCGTTCCGCCGCGCCCCGAACCTTGACCGCGGCCGATACGCTTGCGCTCTTTGGTCGCGCCCTTGGCCGGCTGTAAATTGTGAAGTCCAATCGTCATTTTATACCTCCTCTACCAATACCAAATGTGAAACCTTGCGTATCATCCCCAACACTTGGGGCGACACCTCTTTGACGACCGTGCGATTGATTTTTCCCAACCCCAAGGCCTGAATCGTTCTTTTTTGACGTTCGGGACGGCCGATAAGGCTCCGAACTTGGGTAACTTTAACTTTCATGACCAAACAGTTGTTTTAAAGTAAGGCCGCGCGTGCGGGCAATCGTATAAGCGTCGCGCATGAGCGTGAGCGCCTTAATGGTGGCTTTGACGACGTTGTGGGGGTTGGAGGAGCCATGGGACTTGCCCAATACATCCTTGATGCCCGCACTTTCGAGTACCGAACGCATCGCGCCGCCGGCCAACACGCCCGTGCCGGGCGCGGCGGGTTTTAAGATAATTTTCGACGCGCCGTAACGAACCTCGATTTCGTGCGGCACCGTACCGTTGATAATCGGAATCTTCACCAAGTTTTTTTTCGCGTCCTCGAAGCCTTTGGCGATGGCGTTGGTCGCCTCGCCCGCCTTGCCCAAACCGTGGCCGACCACGCCGTTGCCGTCACCGACAACGACAATCGCCGTAAAACTAAAACGACGACCGCCCTTAACCACTTTGGCCACGCGGTTGAGCGCCACCAACTTCTCTTGCAACTCCGATTCCGAGGGTTTGACCTTTTTAGGTTTTGTAGCCATTGTTCAATAAAAAAATTAGAAATCCAACCCTCCGGCACGTGCGCCGTCCGCCAAGGCCTTGACGCGTCCGTGATACTTGAATCCGTTGCGGTCGAAGACCACTTTTTCCACACCCGCGCTTTTGGCTTTTTCGGCCAACATTCTACCGACCGCCTCGCTCATTTGCGATTTCGTCCCCGAAAACTCCGCAAAAGCCTTGACACGCGACGAAGCGCTCACTATCGTTTTCCCTTCGTCGTCGTTAATAATTTGAGCGTAAATGTTTTCGTTGCTACGATATACCGTTAGCCGGGGACGCTCGGGGGTACCGTATACTTTTTTGCGTATGCCTTTTTTCACGCGCAAACGGCGCGAATCTTTACTCGTCATTTCGTTGTCCAATTATTTTTTGCCTTTACCACTGGCTTTGCCGGCCTTGCGACGCACCTCCTCTCCCACAAACCGTATTCCTTTGCCTTTGTAAGGCTCGGGCGGACGAATGGAACGGATTTTGGCCGCCACCTGACCAATCAATTGTTTGTCTATCCCCCGCAATATCAGCTTGGGGTTCTGTCCTTTGACAACCTCCACCTCCGCTTTAATCTCTTTGGGAAGATAAAAAACCGTACCGTGAGAGTATCCTAAAGCCAAGTCCAGAAGCTGGCCTTTGGCCTCAACCTTGTAGCCCACGCCCACAAATTCCATCGCCACCTCGTAGCCCGTGGAAACGCCTTTGACCATGTTTTTAATCAAAGCCGAATACAATCCGTGGAGCGACTTGTTCGTCTTCGAGTCGTCGGGGCGGTGTACGGTTAAAACCGTGCCGTCTATTTTCAAGTCGAATCCCTCCTTTATCGTTTGTGAAAGCGTGCCTTTGGGACCTTTGACGGTCAGCACGCCCTTGTCGAAATTCATGCTTACGCCTTTGGGAAATTCCACCGGCGAACGTCCTACTCTTGACATTTCTTACCTTGGCAAATAGGGCGCAAATTTAGTAAACGTAGCACAATATTTCACCACCCAAGTTCAATTCCTTGGCTTTTTTTCCCGTCATGATGCCTTGAGAGGTCGAAAGCACGGCAATACCCATGCCGTTAAGCACGCGGGGAATGTTCGCGCTCGAAGTATATCTGCGCAAACCCGGGCGGCTTACACGAACGATTTTCATAATTGCGGGCGTTTTGCTGACCTTGTCGTATTTTAAAGCAATTTTTATTTCGCCCTGTTTGCGCACGGGGTCGGGAACGAACTTAAAGTTCGTAATATAGCCGCTGTCCATGAGCACCTTCGTGATTCCAAGCTTAACCTTCGAAGCGGGAACCGAAACGATGCGATGCTTGGCTTGAATGGCGTTTCTTATGCGGGTCAAATAATCCGCTATCGGGTCCGTATACATTTTTTTACCAACTAGCTTTTGTTACTCCGGGTATTTTGCCCGCCAAAGCGAACTCTCTAAACTTCACCCTGCAAAGACCGAACTTACGGATGTACGCCCGGGGACGGCCCGTAAGTTGGCAACGGTTTTTCAATCGTACGGGAGAAGAGTCGCGCGGCAACTTTTGCAGCTCCAACCACTTTCCCTCGTCTTTCAACTTTTGCCGACGCTCTTTATAACGCTCGACCATTTCGGCGCGTTTGATTTGGCGGGCGATAACTGATTTTTTCGACATTCTTTATACCAAACGGTTGTCTTGTGAACCCTTGAAAGGCAGACCGAAGCATTTGAGCAAATGAAGCGCCTCCTCGTCGGTCGGCGCCGACGTAACGAAAGTAACGTCCATACCCGCGATTTTGTAGATTTTATCCACGTCAATCTCCGGGAAAATAATTTGCTCTTTGATGCCCAGCGTATAATTTCCGCGTCCGTCGAAACCCGTGTCGGGCAAACCGCGGAAATCGCGCGTACGCGGTATGGCAATATTGATAAAACGGTCCAGAAACTCGTACATCCGGTCGCGTCGAAGCGTTACCTTGCAACCTATCGCCATGCCCTTGCGCAACTTAAAGTTCGATACGTCCACTTTGGACTTGGTAACGACCGCCTTTTGACCGGCAATGAGCGTAAATTCGTTGACGGCGTTTTCGAGCAGTTTTTTGTCGGCGACGGCGCCGCCGATGCCTCGGGAAAGCACGATTTTCTCCAACCGCGGCACTTGCATAACGTTGCGGTAGTTGAATTTTTCGCGCATTTCCTTGATGATTTGCGTTTTGTATATGGTTTCTAAGCGGGGTTCGTAGCTCATCGTGTACGGGTTTCTAAAATTTTACCGGAACGTTTGGCGTAACGGACCCATCCGTCCTCGGTCGGTTTGCGACCGATGCGGGTGGGTTTGCCGCTGACGGGGTCGAGCGGCATAAGTTTGTCCACGGGCAAAGGGGCTTCGCGCTCGGAAATTTGCCCGGGGGCGCCCTGCGCCTGCGAACGCAAGTGCTTTTTTATCATGTTCACGCCTTCGACGATGGCTTTGCGTTTTTTGGGAAACACGCGCAGGACCCGTCCTTTCGTGCCTTTGTCTTTGCCCGAAATGACCACGACCTCGTCGCCGGAGCGAATATGCAATTTGGGAATTTCGTTGTATTTTCTTCGCATGGCTGTGAAAAATTAGAGTACCTCGGGCGCAAGCGAGAGTATTTTCATAAATTGACGTTCACGCAGCTCGCGGGCCACGGGGCCGAAGATGCGCGTACCCCGCGGGTCGCCGGCGTTGTTGATAATGACGGCGGCGTTGTCGTCGAAGCGGATGTAGGAGCCGTCGCGGCGTCGTACGGCTTTGCGTGTGCGCACGATGACGGCTTTGACCACGTCGCCTTTTTTCGCCGTGCCATTGGGCGCGGCTTGTTTGACCGAACAGACAATGGTGTCGCCTATCGAACCGTAGCGACGCACCGAGCCGCCCAAAACACGAATGCAAAGCAGTTCCTTGGCGCCTGTGTTGTCCGCAACTTTCAGGCGCGATTCTTGTTGTATCATCTTATTTCGCCCTCTCCAATATCGTTTTTAACCTCCAACGTTTGGTTTTGCTCAGCGGCCGCGTTTCCGCAATCAATACGGTGTCGCCTTTGTTGGCCTCGTTGCGCTCGTCGTGCGCGGCAAAACGCTTAGACTTCTTAATAAATTTACCGTATATCGGGTGCTTCATACGCCTTTCGACGACGACGATAATCGTCTTGTCCATAGCGGCGCTGGCCACCACCCCTACCCGCTCTTTGCGTACCGGTTGTTTGTCCGTAGTGCTGTTTTCCATGCTGTTACTTGGCTTTTCGTTCGGTCAAAACGGTATACATTCTGGCCACGTCGCGACGCAAGACGCGGATACGCGCCGGGTTTTCAACCTGCGTTATCGTGTGGTTGTAACGAATTTCGTTAATCAACGCTTTGGTTTCTGCGATTTTCTCCAAGATTTCGTCGTCGGTGTATTGACGAATATCGTCGGCGTTCCGGCTTTTCATATTAATAAGCGAAATCCCTGCGAATGACAATTTTGGTTTTGACGGGAAGTTTTTGGGCGGCCAAGCGAAGGGCCGTGCGGGCGTCTTCGAGGCTCACGCCTTCGCATTCAAACATAATGCGTCCGGGTTTAACGGGCGCGACCCAAAATTCGGGCGCCCCTTTGCCTTTACCCATACGTACTTCGGCGGGTTTGCGGGTCATGACCTTGTCGGGAAAAATGCGAATCCACACTTTTCCTTCGCGTTTGAGCTGACGGGTCATGGCCACCCTTGCGGCTTCAATCTGACGCGCCGTCACCCATCCCGCATCCAAAGATTTGATGCCGAAGGAGCCGAACGACAATTCTTGTCCGCGCGTGGCGTTGCCTTTAATCCACTGCTTGTGTTGCTTCCTATATTTGGTTCGTTTTGGCTGTAACATGGCTGTCTATCGTTTTTTTCCTCCTCCGCCTTTGTTGAAAAACGGCTTTTTGTTGCCGCCGCCTTTTGCGTCGCGATTGAACGGCCGATCGCCGCGGGGCGCACGCTCGCCGGCGCCTTCACCGCGATTGAACGAACGTTCGCCGCGCGAACCGCGTTCACGGTCGCGGAACGGACGCTCGCCGCCGCCGGGCTGGAACGGCCGCGCCGCACGCGCCGCGCTCGTATCTTCCACCAGCTCAACCTTGCCGAACTTTTCCCCTTTAAATATCCACACCTTGATGCCGATGGCCCCGTAGATGGTGTGGGCGGTGTATGCGCAATAATCGATGTCGGCGCGAAGGGTTTGCAACGGCACCCGGCCTTCTTTGTACTGCTCCATACGCGCCATTTCCGCGCCCCCCAAGCGTCCCGAACACACGACCTTGATACCTTCGGCGCCCATGCGCATCGCGCCGCTTATCGCCGACTTCATTGCCCGGCGAAAAGAGATGCGCGCTTTCAATTGTTGGGCAATGTTTTCGGCCACCAAGTAGGCGTCCGTTTCCTGACGTCTTACCTCGTTGATGTAGATTTGAACGTCCTTGTTGGAAATCTTTTTGACTTCTTGCTTCAAGCGTTCGACCTCCTGTCCTTGTTTGCCGATGACGATGCCCGGACGGGCGGTGTGAATCGTGATAATCAAACGCTTGAGCGTGCGGTCGATAACGATTTTCGATATGCCTCCTTTGGGAAGGCGCGCGTTAAGATACTCGCGTATTTTTTCGTCTTCGATGAGCTTGTCGGCAAAGGTTTTGCCGCCAAACCAATTCGATTCCCAACCTTTGATGATGCCGAGCCGAAGCCCGACGGGATGCGTTTTTTGTCCCATTATTTCAATTCTTTGGCTTCGGCGTCGAGGATGATGGTTACGTGATTGGAACGTTTGCGAACGCGGTAAGCACGACCTTGCGGCGCGGGGCGCACCCGCTTCATCATCGCCGCGGAATCCACGGTGATGGTTCGAACGTATACCGTATTCAAGAGGGCTTCGGTGAAGTCGGGATTTTTTTGCTCCCAATTGTTCAAAGCCGAAAGCAGCAGTTTACGCAAAGGCCGGGCCGCCGCACGAGGCGTGACGGCAAGCAAATTGAGGGCCTTGTCCACCGGTTGGTTGCGAATCATATCGGCAACCAAACGCATCTTGCGCGGCGAAGAGGGTTGGCGCCGCAAGACGGCGAAAGCCATTTTACTTTTTTCCTCCTTGATGATCCGGGCTTTGTTCGCCTTACGATTGCCTTCGTACGACTTCTTAATGCCTTGGGCCACCTTTTCTTTGCGCGTAAGTTTTCTTTCCATCTTATTTCTTTTTGCCCTTGTCTTGTTTTTGTCCGGCGTGGCCTTTGAATATGCGCGTCGGCGCAAACTCGCCCAACTTATGCCCCACCATGTTCTCGGAAATATAAACGGGGATAAAGTTTTTTCCATTGTGAATGGCAATGGTATGGCCGACGAAATCCGGCGAAATCATCGAGCGGCGGGCCCAAGTTTTGACGACCTTTTTCTCCCCCTTTTTGTTCATCGCAAGGACCTTGTTTTCCAAATTCAGGTCGATAAACGGTCCTTTTTTTAACGAACGCGGCATGGCAAAATCTAAAAAATAAATTAGGTTGTGTGTATGAGACGGTTACCTCGACTTTTTCTTTCGCGAAATAATGAACTGATTGGAATGTTTTTTCTTGTTGCGGGTTTTGAGGCCTTTGGCGTATTGGCCCTTGCGAGAACGCGGCAATCCCCCGGAGGCGCGGCCTTCGCCGCCTCCCATCGGGTGGTCTACGGGGTTCATCGCCACCCCGCGAACCCGCGGACGACGTCCCAACCAACGGTTGCGACCCGCTTTGCCCAACGTTACGTTTTCGTGGTCGGAGTTGCCGACCACACCCATCGTCGCGCGACAGACCGCCAACACCCGCCGAATTTCTCCGGAAGGCATTTTGAGTACCACGTAGCGTCCTTCTTTCTGTGAAAGCTGGGCGTAGGTACCGGCGCTTCGAGCGATAGCCCCGCCACGTCCCGGATACATCTCGATATTATGTACAAACGCACCAATGGGCATGTCTTTTAAGGGCAGACAATTGCCCACCGCCGGCTCGGCGCCCTCGCCCGATTGCACCGTCATGCCGGGCTTCAGTTTTTCCGGCGCCAAAATATAGCGTTTTTCGCCGTCGGCGTATTCCAACAGGGCGATAAACGCCGTCCGGTTCGGGTCGTATTCCAAACGTACAACCGTCGCGGCCATGCCGTCCTTGTCGCGTTTGAAATCTATGATGCGGTATTTGCGCTTGTGGCCGCCGCCAATCATACGCATGGTGCGTTTGCCGTCGTTGTTGCGTCCGCCGGATTTTTTGTACGGACGTACAAGCGACTTTTCGGGGCCTTCCTTGCTCAACATACTCCGGTCGGTAAAGCTGGTAAAGCGTTGCGACGGAGTCGTCGGCTTCATTTTTTTCACCGCCATGACTAACTCTCTTCAAAAAAGTTGATTTCCTTGCCTTGGGCGAGCGTAACGAACGCCTTTTTACGACGAGACGTCTTACCGTAAATTACTCCGGACTTCGTCATACGACGACGGACCTTTCCCGTTTCGATAACCGTACGAAGCGATGCGACCTCGACGCCGTATTTGCGTTCTATCGCCTCTTTGATAACAATTTTGTTGGCGCTTTCGACGACGACGAACGCGTACTGTTTGTTGCCGCTTTTTTCCGTTTTTTTGGTTTCTTTTTCGGTAAGAAGGGGCTTGATAATAATTTCTTCGGGAATCATGGCTTAGGAAAGTACGGCGTGGATAGCGTCCACGGCTTTTTTAAGAATGACCAAACGATGCGCTTTCATGATGGCGTAGGTATTGAGATTGCGTGCTTCCAACACTTCCACTCCCGGAAGGTTCGACGCGGATTTGTAGAGCTTAACGTCGTTTTCGGGCGTAACTATCAAAACCCGCTTAGTGTTGGGGCTGAGTTTTTGCAAAACGGACTTCAAGTCTTTGGTTTTGAAATCCGCGAGCCGAATATCCTCGACGACGGTAAGCGCATTGTCCTGCGCTTTGTAAGTAAGGGCGCTTTTGCGGGCAAGGGCCTTAACCTTGCGATTGATTTTGAAAGAATAATCCCTCGGTTCGGGGCCGAATATCGTTCCCCCGTGACGCATGAGCGGACTGCGCATATGCCCCGCACGGGCGTTGCCCGTTCCTTTTTGACGGTAGGGTTTGCGCGTCGTGCCGCTGACCTCGCCCCTCGACTTGGTTTTGTGCGTGCCTTGACGACGATTGGCCAATATCAGACGAACATCCAAATAAACGGCGTGTTGGCACGGTTCAATGTTGAACACCGAATCGGAAAGTTCGACCGACCCCGCCTCACGGCCGTCGGCGTTGTAAACTGCGGCTTGCATCCTATTTGTTGATGATTAAATAACCGCCGTTCGGTCCGGGAACGGCGCCGGATAAGACCAAAACGTTCTTTTCGGGAATAATCTGAATGACCCGAAGATTCTGAATGGTTACGCGCTCGTTGCCGTAGCGCCCGGCCAATCGCTTGCCTTTAAAGACCCGCGAAGGAAACGAACACGCGCCCATCGAACCGGGGTGACGAAGGCGGTTGTGTTGGCCGTGGGTTTGGCCGCCCACGCCCGCAAAATTGTGTCGTTTAACGACCCCCGCAAATCCTCGTCCCTTTGTATAACCGACCACGTCGACGAAGTCGCCCACGTCAAAAACGTTTTCCAAACGAATTTCCTGTCCGGGTTTGTACTCGGCGGGGTTGAGCTTGAACTCTCGCACCAAGCGCATAGGCTTAATCCCCGCTTTACGGAAGTGGCCCACCATGGGCTTGGTGGTGTTTTTTTCTTTTTTTTCGTCGAAGGCCAATTGTACGGCCTCGTAGCCGTCGGTTTCCTTCGTTTTGACTTGCGTAACAAAGCACGGCCCCGCCTCAACCAAGGTACAGGCGATGTTGCGACGCGATTCGTCAAATACGCTCGTCATTCCCAATTTTCTTCCTAATATGCCGGCCATGACGATTATACTTTAATTTCCACATCCACGCCCGTAGGCAGTTCGAGCTTCATGAGCGCGTCCACCGTCCGGGGATTGGAGCTGTAAATGTCGATTAAACGTTTATAGGTGCAGATTTGAAACTGTTCACGCGATTTTTTATTGACGTGAGGCGAACGGTTGACGGTAACGATCATTTTTTCGGTGGGCAAGGGAATAGGGCCGCTGACAACGGCGCCCGAAGCCTTCACCGTTTTAACGATGCGCTCCGCGGAACGGTCCACCAGGTTATGGTCGTATGATTTGAGTTTGATTCGAATTTTTTGACGCATGTTAATCTTGGGAATTAGGCTTTTTCCAGAACGCCTTTGGACTTGGCGACGACCTCGTCTTGGATATTGCGCGGGGTTTGTTCGTAATGGGAAAATTCCATGGTCGAGGAGGCACGGCCCGAAGACAGCGTCCGAAGTTGGGTTACGTAACCGAACATTTCCGACAAGGGCACAAGCGCGGAAACCACTTTGGCATTGCCGCGGGCATCCATCGAATTGATTTGTCCGCGACGTTTATTCAGGTCGCCGACGATAGGACCCATATATTCTTCGGGGGTAACGACCTCTACTTTCATTATCGGTTCGAGAATGATGGGGGCGGCTTTGCGACAAGCCTCGCGGAAAGCGTAACGTCCCGCCAATTCAAACGACAACGAGTCGGAGTCTACGGCGTGGAAACTTCCGTCGTAAAGACGAGCTTTGATACCCACGGCTTCAAAACCGGCCAAAATACCGTCGCTCAACGCCGACTTGATGCCTTTTTCCACGGACGGAATGTATTCTTTGGGAATCACCCCGCCTTTGATTTCATTGACAAACTCAAATCCACCGCCTTCCAACGGCGAAAATTCCACGTGAATATCGGCGTATTTACCGCGTCCACCCGTTTGTTTGACGTATTTTTCCCGATGGTCGACGCTTTTGGTAATCGTTTCGCGATAGGCGACTTGGGGCTGGCCTTCGTTCACTTCGACCTTGAACTCGCGTTTAAGGCGGTCTACGATAATTTCAAGATGAAGTTCGCCCATACCCGCGATAATCGTTTGCCCCGATTCTTCATCGACTTTCACGCGGAAGGTCGGGTCTTCTTCGGCGAGTTTGCTCAGGGCGTTGGAGAGTTTGTCGGCGTCGACCTGCGTTTTGGGTTCGATGGCCTTCTCGATAACGGGTTCGGGGAAGGTCATGGATTCGAGAACAATCGGATGGTCGAGGTCGCAGAGCGTATCGCCCGTGCGAATGTTTTTGAAACCGACGGCGGCGGCAATGTCTCCGGTATCGACTTTGTCGATGGGATTTTGCTTGTTGGCGTGCATCTGCATGATGCGGCTGATGCGTTCTTTCTCGCCGGTGCGGGTGTTGAGTACGTAGGAGCCGCCTTCAAGCGAACCGGAATAAACGCGGAAAAAGGCCAATCGTCCGACGTAAGGGTCGGTCATGATTTTGAAGGCCAAAGCGGTAAACGGCTCGTTGGGCGAAACCTTGCGCACTTCGGTTTCGCCGGTTTTGGGGTTGACGCCCTCAATCGCGGGAACGTCCTCGGGACAAGGCAGATAGGCACAAACCGCGTCCAACATCGCCTGAACCCCTTTGTTTTTGAACGACGAACCGCACATCATCGGCGTAATTTTGAAAGCCAGCGTCGCTTTGCGAATCGCCGCCTTCATTTCGGCTTCGGAAATCGAATCCGGGTCTTCGAAGTATTTTTCCATGAGCGAGTCGTCGAACTCGGCCACGGACTCGATGAGATTGGTGCGCCAAAAATTGACGTCCTCTTTAAGCTCTTCGGGAATGGGAATGACCTCGTAGGTCATGCCTTTGTCGTGTTCGTTCCAGACGATGGCTTTGCCCGTTACAAGATCGACCACGCCTTTGAACTTTTCTTCGGCTCCAATGGGGACTTGCAAAGGGACGGGGTTGGCGCCGAGGCGCTCTTTAACTTGTTTGACGACATTAAAGAAATCCGCGCCGACGCGGTCCATTTTATTGACGAACGCCAAACGCGGGACGTTGTATTTGTTGGCTTGACGCCACACGGTTTCGGATTGGGGTTCCACGCCGCCTACGGAACAGAACAGCGCCACGGCGCCATCCAAAACCCGAAGCGAGCGTTCGACTTCAACGGTGAAGTCCACGTGCCCCGGGGTGTCGATGATGTTTATACGATAGTCCTCGTCGTTGTATTTCCAGAAGGTGGTGGTGGCGGCGGAGGTAATGGTGATACCGCGTTCCTGTTCCTGCTCCATCCAGTCCATGGTCGCGGCTCCCTCGTGGACTTCGCCGATTTTATGGACGATGCCGGTGTAATACAATACACGCTCGGTGGTGGTGGTTTTTCCCGCATCGATATGGGCCATGATGCCGATGTTGCGGGTGTGCTGAAGGTCTACCTTTTTCATTGATGGTCCGGCGCGAGAGCCGGTCTCGAACTATCTTGGGTTAAATTTTAGAAACGGAAATGGGAAAAGGCTTTGTTGGCTTCGGCCATGCGATGGGTGTCCTCTTTTTTCTTGACGGCGGCGCCTTCGCCTTTGGCGGCGGCAACGATTTCGTTGGCCAAACGCTCCTTCATCGTTTTTTCGCCGCGACGCTTACTGTAAAGAATAAGCCATCCCATTCCCAACGATTGCTTGCGCTTGGGACGCACCTCGGTGGGAATTTGAAAAGTGGCCCCCCCGACACGTCGACTGCGCACCTCAACCACCGGCGAAACGTTGTTCAACGCCGCCTGAAAAACCTCCAACCCGTTTTGGTTCGTCTTCTTTTCGACGATGTCCATCGCCTGATAGAAGATGTTGTAGGCCAAACTTTTTTTACCGCGTTCCATAAGCTTGTTCACGAACGTGGAAACGAGCTGCGAACCGAACTTGGGGTCGGGCAATACGATACGTTTGGGCGCTTTTCTGTTTCTCATTGCGATTATTTCTTTTTGGCCGGGGCTTTGGCCGGAGCTCCGCCTTTGGCCGCGACTTTAACGTTTTTCTTGGCTCCGTATTTGGAGCGTGCCTGTTTGCGCCCTTCGACGCCCGAGGTATCCAACGCCCCCCGAACGATATGGTAGCGAACGCCCGGAAGGTCTTTCACCCGGCCCCCGCGTACCAAAACTATCGAGTGTTCCTGCAACTTGTGCTTTTCGCCGGGGATGTAGGCGATAACCTCCTTATTGTTCGACAGCTTGACCCGCGCCACCTTGCGTTGGGCGGAATTGGGTTTTTTCGGCGTGGTAATGTACACGCGCACACACACGCCGCGACGCTGCGGACAGGAGTCGAGCGCGGGCGACTTGCTTTTGTCGGTCTTGGCCGTCCTTCCCAATCGGACGAGCTGTTGTATCGTTGGCATACGTGGTCTATCGCAATTTGATGCACGGCGGCGCGGCCGCGTCACAAAGCGGGCGCAAAGTTACGCCTTTATTTGCAAATAAAATAAAATTCAACTCTTTTTTTCGGCGAAAACGGCGTTAAGTGGGCGAAACGAATCAAACGGACGTTCGGCCGTTTCCGGCGGGCGGTGGGCTTTCGCCGTAGAACCACCAAATTGAGGCGCAAAGTTACCAATTCTCCCGCATTAGTTCCAAAACTTTTTCACAAAATTATCGCCGGTACGATTTTTTTCCGCGCTTTACCCCAAAAAATCATTCCTTTGGCCCACGTTGATTGCCCGCGCACCTTTCGGTTGAACGGACAAAAGCGGGCGCTTGGCCCGACAAACGCGCCTTGCATTCGACGCAATTCCTCCCGCCCAAATTCACACGCTTGGACGCAAAAATTCGGGATTCGCCGTAACTTTGCGCCCGCCATGTTAGTGATGAAATTTGGGGGGGCGTCGGTGAAAAACGCCGACGGCGTGCGCAACGTCGGACGCATCGTTTCACAATACGCCGAAGACGCCCCCGTCGTCGTCGTTTCGGCGATGGACAAAACCACCAACGCCCTCGAAGAATTGGCCGCGTTGGCCGTGGCGGGAAAACACCAAGACGCAGCCGAACAACTCAACCGCATTCGCGATTTTCATTGTCGGACCGTCGAAGAGCTTTTTGGCGACCGAAAATTGCTCGTCTTGAGCGAACTCGACGACCTTTTCACCGAACTCGAACAAATCGTGCGCGGTCTGCTGCTTTTGGGCGACTCGCCTCCAAGGATTTTCGACCGCATCATGGCCTTCGGAGAACTGTTGTCCTCGGTCGTATTGTACCGACATTTGCGGGAAATATTGCCGTCGGTAACGAAGGTGGACGCGCGAAAAATCATCGTTACCGACGCGACGTACAAAGGCGCCGAGGTCATCCGTCACCTAACCGAAGAGGCCATACGTAAGACGCTTTTGCCGTTGAAAGAACAAATCGTCGTTACACAGGGTTACATCGCCGCCACGCCCGACGGACGGGTAACCACGCTGGGCCGCGAAGGTTCCGACTACACGGCCTCGCTTTTGGCCCACGCCTTGAATGCGAAAAAAGTCGTGGTATGGAAGGACGTACCGGGAGTCATGAGCGCCGACCCAAGAAAATACCCCGACGCCGTTCATTTGCCCCGTCTATCCTACGACCAAGCGGTGGAAATGACGTTCTACGGCGCGACCGTCATCCATCCCAAAACCATCAAACCCATACAAAACAAAGGCATACCTTTGGAGGTGCGCTCGTTTGTGAATCCCGAAGCCGAGGGCACGCTCATCGGATATACCCCCGCCGAAAATCCCCCCCCCATGATTTTACACAAATCCAAACAAGCCCTGATTACCCTAAGGCCCGGAGACTTTTCCTTTATGGACGAGGGCAGGCTCCAAAGAATATTTTCCGCCTTGCGCAAACTAAACATTAATTTGGTGCAACGTTCGGCGGTGTCGCTGACGGTGTGCGTCGACGACGCGGCCGAAACCATACGCGACGTCGTTTCCCCGCTCACCGACGAATTTTTGACCGAAACGACCTCGGGCCTGTCGTTGCAAACGCGCCTTTACCCCCGGGACTTCTCCGTTCCCGCAGGCGCATTGATAATCCAGCTCAACGAACGGGCGATACACGCCGTTTTGCCCGACTAATGCACAAAAATCGTAACTTTGAACCGGGGCTTTTCGACGCGTATCCGCCCCGTTTTTTGTCCATGCACGTCGTCATTGCCGCTCTTGGATTTTGGCTTGCCTCGCCCTCGGCGTCGGCCCAAATGTATGAAAGTTCGTTTGTCGTATGGCAGGGTTTCCAGCATCGCTGGACCTACAACCATCCCCCGGCCCGCATCGGCGACTACATCGAATGGTTCAAATGCAAGGGCGACGGGTGCGCGGCGCGTCTTAAACATTCGTCGGCGTCGGCAAAACGCCCCGATGCAACGGGCTTTCGCTCGTTTTATTCGGTGGTTTCGGCCAACGGCGTGACGGCGCTGCCCGGGCTTTTGGCCTTCGAACTGCGCGGAAAAAACGGACAAATCGTCAACGCCGAACACACCGTCAAAGTCCCGTTGCCTCCCGAAGCCCGAGGCGCAGACAAATACGTCGTACTTCTTTCGGGTTTCGACTTGACGTGCAGGGAAAAACCCGACCAAATCGAACGCTTTTCGATATCCGTCGGCGACGGCTTTTATTCGCGAAGCGACAGCTCGATGAACTTCGACGTATCGGTTTTCGCCCGATTCGATTGTAAAAGCGGCGAGTGCGGAACCCGAAACCGAAGTTACGACTATCAACTTACCATATCTTATTTGGCGCTGGCGGCCGACGACGCCGCGATGCACTCGCGCGGTTTGAGCATTAATCGCGCCTATTTTTGGGACCGCAAATTCGAGACTCAAAACACGCCTCCGCGGCAAACCTTCGTCGGCGATACGACCAAATATTACACCGCCGCCCTTGTCGCCTTCAAAAGAATCACCTTCATTCTCAGCCGCCCACAGAACGTCTTGGAATGGAACATGGCGCTCATGGGCGGCAAATACGAAAAAGGAAAATACACCGTAACGCCCGATTTGTTCTTTAAACAATGGTCGAAAACCATGAAAAAACGTTCGGCTTCCCTCAAACACTCGCGTTGGACGAAAAAAAAAGCGGGTTTGGCGGAAATATCCGCCGACTTGACGCTCTTGGAATTTACCGAAGGATGCGTCGAAAACGGAACGGTCAACGGACGAATGCGATGGACGGCCAAAAACCGAGACCCCGACGCCGACGAGGCCCTGTATCGAAAAGGTCTGACGTTGAAATTAAAATGTCAAAAAAGCAAACCATGATTCTGGAAACGATACAAGTTTTCAAACGTTTCGGGGAAAAAAGGGCGGTGGACGGATTGAGCCTGTCCGTGGACGGCGGAAAAATATACGGTTTGTTAGGGCCGAACGGCGCGGGAAAAACGACCTTTATCCGAATGATAACGTTCATCACCCTGCCCGATTCCGGTCAAATTTTTTTTGAAGGTCGCCCGTTGGACGCCGCCGCCCAACGACGCATCGGATACTTGCCCGAAGAACGCGGACTCTACAAAAAAATGAAGGTCGGAGAACATCTGGAATATCTTCTGCGGCTCAAAGGCATGAACAAAACCACGGCACGCACACAAACCCACCTCATGCTCGAACGCTTCGCCCTCGCCGATACGCGCAACAAAAAAGTCGGCGAACTCTCCAAAGGAATGCAACAAAAAGTGCAATTCATCGCTACGGTGGCCCACAAACCTCCCTTGGTCGTACTCGACGAACCGTTTTCCGGACTCGACCCCATCAACGCCCAAATCGTCGAGGAGATGATGATTGAACTCAAAAACGAGGGCGCGGCCGTATTGTTTTCCACCCACAGAATGGAACAGGCCGAACGCTTTTGCGAACACATCTTTATGATTAAAGATGGCAAACTGGTCATCGACGGCCCGATTCGGGAGTTGTTGATGCGCCACGCCCAACCGATTTTCGACCTCGAAACCGAAACCAAACTCCCCCCCGAATTTTCGTTTCCCGGAGAAATTTCAAGACACGCTTACGGAGGAACTTGGCGCGTGGAAGACAACCCCGCCGCCCTTTATCAAGCCGTTTCCGATAAACAACTTGTAATAAAATTCGTCAGAAAGGCGCCGAGTCTGCGTGAAATATTCATTGCCACCGCCAAAGAAATTCCCGCCTGATTACACCAAACCCATCGAACAGACCACCCGAATCTCTTCTTCCATCTCATCTTCTTCAAACGTCAATTTGCCTTTTCGATACAATTCTTTCACTTTTGACAACAATACCTCGGGGTTCAACTTCAAATTCAGCAACAAGCGCAATGTATTTCTGGCTTCGGGGGTGAGGGGTTTGCGATAAATATCGTCTAAAGCTTGTTTTTCTTCCAATGTTGCAAAAAGCGAGTTTTCCAACAAAGGCTTCAATTTTTCATATACACGATTGGCAGTGGAACCTTTGATTCCCCCGGGTTCTCCGACGTAATCTCCGGATTTTGCAACGGCCAGTTCCACCAATTCGTGATGATTGGAAAAACGTTGAAGGGGCGGGTCTTCGGGTTTGCATTGCATTTTTTTGAGCAGAACGCCGGGCGATATACCGGTAGGCCTCCCTTCAATATCGAACATCCTCAACGCGTCCACGTTTTCGGAATACACGTAAACAATCACCCCTTTCGGCGAACCCGAAACGCACGAATTCGAACGCATAGGCATATTTTTCAGTTGTTTTTCAAGGTCTTTTATGGTACCGTTTTCGGTCCAATGCGTCCATATTTTGTAGGCCTCCGAAACCAAATCGTTTTCTTCGCCTTCTTGGGATTCCAAAGCGTCGGCTTTTTCCGCGTATAAATTCATAAAAGCACGGGCCTCGGGCGAGTTTAACCTATCAATGTCGTCCTCAAAAAAGACTTCGTCCGTGCCGATAACCTCGCCGTTCACACTCAATCTGTGTTGCAGTCTTGCGCGAAGTTTGATTAAATTTTCCAAACCGTCCTCGGGAACGACGGAGTAACAATACACGGTATCGGAACTTTGTCCAATTCGGTCGACCCGTCCCACACGTTGGGTCAAACGAATGATGGCCCACGGCAAATCGTAGTTTACAACGACATGACAATCCTGTAAGTTGTGGCCTTCACTCAATACGTCGGAAGAGATAAGTATACGAATCTCTTCACCGGGTTTGGGAGAATGCGAGTTGCTTTTGGGACTAAAATTTTTGACGATTTCGAGCGGGTTGTCGGTATCGCCGGTAATTCCGGCCAAATCTTTAACGCCCATTTCCCTAAGATTCTTCGCCAAATATTCAACGGTGTCCGCAAATTGGGAAAAGACGAGTATTTTTTTGTCGGGGTGAATTTGCGTCACCAATCGATGCAAAGCGATAAGTTGTTGGTCGTTTTTCGGGTCCCATTGCCTTGCGATTTCCAACAACTTCCCAATCACTTGACAATCGTATTCAAGGTGTTCTTTAAGCGAATTGTCAAACAATTTGACGGGCGCCCATCGAAATTTATGCTTGTTTTTTAGAATTTCGGAAAATTTGAATTCGATACGATGCTCGGCGATAAAAACGCCTTCATTGGCGTAACTTTCGGCGTCTTTATCGACGCTCGATTCTTCGACGTCCAGTTCAAGCGTACCGATGGGCACGGATTCGTGTTTATTTAAAGCGTATAAAAAGATTTGATTTCTTAATAAGTGGTGTTCCAAAGAAAGTTTGAAAACATGGCCGCAACTTTCAAGACGTTTGAAAAAATTGGTTTTGCAAAATCCTTTGAGCCGGGTTTTGGCACGTTTGAGGTCGGAGACGAGCTCCTGTTCTTCGGAGTTGAGTTTAAATTTGAAATCGTCAAGAAGATAGGTGCCCAGTGCGTAACGCGGCAAATGCAAACTTGCTATCAACTCGACGGATTCTTCGGAAAACAATTTGGCGTAAAGCCGGTCGTAGGAATAAGTCAGATTTTTGGGAATGCGTTCGGGAAAATACATTTTTTTACCGGCGACCTTGAGATAATGCTTTCCCGAATCGTCTTTTTCGCAAGAATATTTGACAAAAGAACGCGTTCGACGTATCAAAAATTCGTGCAACAACGTCCTCCAATCTTCTCGTTGCTCGCTTTTGGCAAAAGCGGCCAAAGAATCGATTCGTCCTTCAAACTTGTTTTTTTGTTTGAAGAACGACTCGCCGCCCTGTAACTTGATTTCCGCGTCGGGTTTGAAAGGCAGACGTTCATCGGGGTTGATAATTAAGGAAAGTTGGGCGTAAAGGTCGGAATAATCCTTGTTGTAAGGCGTGGCGGTAAGCAAAAGCACGCGCGTGTTTACATTGGCGTTGCGCCGTTTTTGAATATATGCCGAAATGACTTCGTAACGTTTGCTTTTGATGTTTCTGAAGTTGTGGCTTTCGTCGATGATGATAAAGTCGCCGGTTTTGTCCAATTCGTTTTCTTCCATTTCTTTTTTGGAAACGGCATGGGAAAAAACTTTGGCTTTGAGTTTATATTCCGCGCTGTACTTATTCCACATTTGGACGAGGTTGGGGGGACAAAAAACAATCACTTGCGCGTCGTGTATCTCCTCGTAGTATTTGGCAATGGCCGAGGCCGTAACGGTTTTTCCCAAACCGACCACGTCCCCTATCATTGCGCCCATCGCGCCTTTTTCCATTTTGACGACCGCCCGTCTGAAAGCGTCTTGTTGAAAAGGAAGAAGAACGTTTTGAAATTGTTCGGGCAAATCGAGTTTGGCGCCTTCGCGAATATCGGTGCACAAATGGTATACGGTTTTCATGTATACCCAAAAAGGCCGTTGATTGTACACCCAACTTTCGTCTATCATCTCGATGAGGTCGTCCGTAATTTCGAGAGAATATAGGTTGTTCCACCGCTTTTCGAACCACAAGCTCAACTTTTGGGCGGCGTCTTGTTCAAGAATGTCCACGTTGAGTTCGTTTTGCATCTTCAGACCCGAAAAAGTCAAATTGCTGCTGCCCAAATAGCCGACGATTTTGGCTTTCGATTCGTTGCGATACAACAAATACAGTTTGGCATGAAGCGGTTCGGGAGTGTAGACTTTGACGACGAGTTTTTGGTTCTTGAGTTGATTTTGAAGTTTGAGGAGCGTGGTTTCGCTTTGAAGGGTTTGTCTTTCGTTTTCGAGTTGTCTGCGCAAACGAAATTTCAAACTGCTTTTGATTTGAAAGGCTTCGCTTTTGGACAGATAACCGTCGCGTTGTTTGGGACGGTCGTTTTCGGCGAAAGGCATTCCGATAAGCAAGCGACATTGTTTGTTCTTTCCGCCCTCGAGCGTGTCGATGGCCTCGGAAATGAGGTCCCAACCGCTCATGCGAAAATAACCGACGCAAAAATCGACCGCATAAGCGCCGCGAATCTCCCGGTTTAGCTCTTCGTGCAAATAATTTTCTATGTTGTCGTATATGGTGGGCATATTTGTTTTTCGCTTATCGTTGAAAATCAGGCTTGCAAATATAGCGATTTGAAGTTCAATGATAGACGACTGAAAGAAATACGACTATAATTTTTTCGTTTTTGCTCGGTATTGCTTGGAATACGTTGTAAATACAGAAATATTGAATAAAATTTATAGTAAATATTTCAAAAATTTATTGATGGGAAAATAAAATTTTTCAAGTTGAGTCGTCTTTTTTGGTTATATTTGTTGGCCGGATGCACCATTTGCCGGGATGGATTGTTTTAATTATGTTTGTGAAAATTTTACAAAAGACCGATGGTTAAAGAAAAATTGACCTTGAACCTAAAAGTTTGGCGCCAAAAAGACGCGAAATCGCCGGGGAAAATGGAAAGCTACACGGTTTCGGACGTTCCGCAGGAGGCCTCGTTCTTGGAAATGCTCGACATTCTCAACGAAAAATTAATAAAAGAGGGCAAGGAACCGGTGGCCTTCGACCACGACTGTCGGGAGGGGATATGCGGCTCGTGCAATTTGTACATCAACGGGCGTGCGCACGGCCCGTGGCCCGGCACGACGGCCTGCCAACTACACATGCGGGCCTTCAAAAACGGGGAAACGATATACATCGAACCGTGGCGGGCCAAAGCCTTTCCCATTATTAAAGACCTTGTCGTCGACCGTTCGGCGTTCGACCGCATCATGGCGGCGGGAGGATACGTTTCGGTGGACACGGGTTCGGCGCCCGAAGCCAATTCCATCCCGATACCCAAGCCCATAGCCGACCGGGCGTTCGAGGCGGCGGCGTGCATCGGTTGCGGGGCATGCGTCGCGGCCTGCAAAAACGCCTCGGCCATGCTTTTCGTCAGCGCCAAAGTCGCTCATTTGGCCATGCTTCCCCAAGGCGAACCCGAACGCCGTTCGCGCGTCCGAAACATGCTTGCCCAAATGGACGCCGAAGGCTTCGGCGCCTGCACCAACACCGGCGCCTGCGAAGCCGAATGTCCCAAAGGCATTTCGCTGACCAACATCGCCATGCTCAACCGCGAATTCATTGCCGCCTCCTTTGCCCCCAAACAGTACGAATAATAAATAATTGTTCAACGTTCATATTCTTGGGACGTCGTCGGCGATGCCGGCGTTCGGGCGCGGACTCAGCGCACACGCGGTCGTGCATTGGCATCGCCTGATGCTCGTCGATTGCGGCGAAGGCACGCAAATGCAAATGCGTCGTTTCGACCTCAAACTCAAACAACTCGACGCCGTATTCATCACCCACCTCCACGGTGACCATCTTTTCGGCCTGCCCGGTCTGCTCACCACGCTGAGCATGAACAATCGCACCGAAGCCCTCGAACTCGTCGCTCCCGTCGGCGTCAAGGATTATCTTAAACGTACGCTGGCGGCCACAGACTCGTTTTTACGCTACGAATTAAAGGTGCGGGAAATCGAAGCCGACGCGCCGCCGCAAACGGTTTACGAAAACCGCAGTATAACGGTTACCGCCTTTCCATTGCGGCACACCGTTCCTTGCCACGGCTATCTTTTCCGAGAAAAAACCAAGCGCCCGCCGTTTTTATACGCCAAAGCCGTACGCGACGGCATTCCCGTCGAATACTTCCAACTCATTAAACAAGGCGTGGACGTTCAACCCGCGGGCATGGACAAGTTTTGCGCCGCCGATTATCTGGGCGCGGCCGAAGCGCCGCTTTCCTACGCCTACTGCTCCGATACGCGCTATTTTCCCGAGTTGGTCGAAACCATCGAAGGCGTGGACCTGCTTTATCACGAGGCCACGTTTTTGAACGATCTTGCCGCCCGCGCCGAAGAAACCGGGCATTCGACCGCCGCCCAAGCCGCCACACTCGCCCGCGACGCACGCGTCGGACGGCTCGTCATGGGTCATTTTTCCGCACGTTACTCCGGGCTGGAAGGCCACCGAAACGAGGCCTGCGCCATTTTTCCCGATTCCCACCCCGCACGCGACGGAGAAATATTTTCCATCGGCAAAACTTCAACCCCCAAACCCGACTTAATCAAGGCAACGATAAAAGTCGAGTAATATTTTCGATTCGCGTTCCCAGCACAACTCTTCGGCCGCTTTTCGGGCGCCCGTACGCGCGCTTTCATACACCGCGCGGCGAAGAAAATAAACCGCCGCCGTCAGCGCTTCTCCGCTGTGGTCGTTCATGACCACGCCCGCACCGTATTTAACAACGATTTTCGCCATTTCGGGCAACGGCGAAACCACCACCGGCACCCCCGCCTGCAAATAATCAAACACCTTGTTGGGCGTGGCGTAACGATAATTAAGGCCCCTGTCCTCTTCGATGCTCAACCCGATTTGCGCCCTTACGGTCAAAGAGGGTAATTTTTCCATCGGCAAACGTCCGAAAAGTTTGAGCCGGCTTTGGGCGCCGACGGGCAAACGCTCCGAACGTTTTTTGACGTCGTCGAACACGTCCCCACCCCCGACTATCCACAATTCGCCTTCCATGTACGGCAAATTGTCCACCATTTTTTCGACGCCGCGTCCTTCGTTGACCGCCCCTTGGTACACGACAACCGGATTTCGACTTTGCGGTAAAGAATCGGGCGGAATGCGAAAAGGCACGTTGCGCACCGCCGTTATTTTTTTGCCGTAAAGTTTTCGATAAGCGTCGGCGATGCGTTCGTTGACGGTCATGACGTTTTTGAGGCGTGGGAAATAGAAGCGTTCCCAGAGCGTCCAAATTTTTTGTTCGAGCGGACGACGAACGAGTTCGGGAGTTTGAGTAAAAAACTCGTGGGTGTCGTAAACGAGTGAGGCGCCGAGGATTTTGGCGGCCCAAAAACAAGGGCCGAGCGTATCCAAATCGTTGGCAACGACCACGTCCGTCTTTTGCCGAAGCAGTTCCCAAAACAAGCGCCACATAAATTCGATGTAAAACGCCTTGCCCTTGCTAAAACGACACGTCAATCTACGCGTACGGTAGGGACGAGGGGCCAGTTCGGGGGCGTCGGCGGTCTTTCGGCCTATAACCGTTACCTCATAACCGGCGTCGGTGAGGGTGGTGGCGATTCTATCCACCCGACGGTCGCACGAAAGGTCGTTGATAACCGCCATGACCACCCGTTTTTGTTTTTTTTTCTGCAATTACGATTGAATTTTGGAATAAAAACTTTCGATGTTTTTGTTGAGCCGGGCCAAGTCCTCCTCCGAAACCGGGTCTTGGCTTTCGATTTCATGGATGAACGCGAACAGATTTTGAATTTGCGTTATGTCCACGCCCGTTTTTTGACTCAGTTGGGAAAAAAATGCGTCGTCGGCTTGAACGGTGTTTAGGAAAAAGTTTTCACGAATAAAAAATCGAAAAGCCTCGATGCGTTTGCGGGCGATGTTGGCGTGGTCGCCTCGGTGGTAATAAAGTTTGCCGAGCGTTTCGACAAACTCGACGGTTGTGTTGCGGGGGCGTTCGATGACGGGGATGACGCGGGTAACGCGCCGTCCGGCGAAAAAAAGATAAGCCGCCGCCCCGAAAATCAACAGATACCATGCGGTTTTGAGTTTTGCATCGGCCGTCACGACCCGAAGTATCGAATCGGAATAGACGTTGTTGTGCGAATCGTCCCACAAAAGCGTGGAGGCGGGGGAAATGGCGTTCAACGCCGCCGCCGCGTATTTTTCCCCGCGCAAAAAATAATAATTGGCAAAAGCGTGGGGCGCGGAATGCAATGCCAATCGCCCTTTACCTATGTCGATGGCAACGAAATTGGCCGTTCCGCGCTCGTCGGTTCCCAACGTTTGCGCGGCGGAAAGCCGGGGCTCAAAATAAAAAAAAGAGCCGAAGTCCGGCACGCGTACTTTTTCCGGTCGTCCGTTCAGTCGCAATTCCGAATACCGGGCGTAAAGCAGGGTTTTGTCGAGGGGAAAAGAATCTTTGAGCGAAGCGAATATGCCGTATTTCAAAAGCATGGAACGGCTGAAGGTTTTGGCCGAAGCGAAAACGTTTCCGCCAAGTTCGACGAACCGGCGAATGATTTGCATTTCCACGTTGCCGGGGGCAAAACGCGGCGCCATCACGACGACGTTCGCGTCGAGGCTTGGGCGGGAATCGTCCCCCTCCCAATATTCAACGATTGTGTCGCCGAGGGCAACGAGCTCGTCGGTTTCAAAAACGATTTTGGGTTCGTTGGGATGAGGATAAGCGTAGTACTTCGTTTCGCCGATTTTTCCGCCGAATTGGGTAACGCCCATAATTTGAAGAAGGCGGTGACAAAGATTGTAACGAACGTCTTGGGGCTTGGCGCCCAAAACGTCGCCTATGCGTTCGTGAACGGCGTAGTATCCCAACGGTTCGCGGTTGCGGGCAGAAAAAAAATCTTGATTTTTCGACGAATCCCCACCCGCACCCATTCCGTAAAGCAACAACGCAAAAACAAGCCCCAAAATCAACGGGCCGAACTTATTTTTCATATGTATTCGTCAAACGACCGTATCCCCTCCCCGGAACGCACCAAAACATCAACCCCGAAGGCAACTCGTCCGCCCGCATCCGAGGATGATAATCGTCAAGCGTCGCCAACTTTCTTCCCTTTGCATCGTAAATATAAACCCTCACACGAACATCCTCGGATTTCGATTTCCATACCCAATACATCCCGTTTTCCTTGTAAAGGTGTATTGCACCGTTCCGTCGAACGTCCGCACGGAAGTTGGGAACGGTATCGGTTGGAACGGTATCGGTTGGAACGGTATCGGTTGGAACGGTATCGGTTGGAACGGTGTCGGTCGGAACGGTGTCGGTCGGAACGGTGTCGATGGTTACGGTAAAGGTGTAAACGTCGGAAAGGCAAGCGTTGCCCGCGGTGAGGGTAACGGTAAAATTACCGGGCAAAGCGTAGACGTGGGACGGCAAAGGGACAAACGACTGATTGCCGTCGCCGAAGTCCCATAAAAATTGGTCGGAAAAAACGGAAAGATTTTGAAACGAAACGGAATCGCCGTGGACGGTAAAGTCGGCGAAAGCACGGGGGTCGAAGGCGCCGATTTTCCAAACGCCCAAGCTGTCGAAAACGAGGGTTCGAGCGACGTTTTGCAGGGGCTGATAAACGGCCTCGTCAAGGGACGAAGTGTAAAGGTATTCGGGCGAACCGAAAATCGTCGAATAGATGACGCATGCGGCCAAATACGACCCCGCCAAAGAAGGGTGGCTTTGGTCGCCGGCGTAAAGCATGATTTCGGGATGTTGGGCGCGGACTTCGCGCCACGCCGCCCCGACGGGCGCCGTCCACGCCGCGTTCTCCTCCGCCATTTCGATATAACTCGAACGCAAACGCTCCTGCATCCCCCCGTAGGTGCACAAAGGAGGATAAAACTGACAGTTTTGTGGGTCGCCGTTTTCGCGGCCCCATGTCATGTAAAAAACGATGCGGGTACAGGGATGATTGGCACGTATGCTGTCGGCCAAAATCCTTGCGAACGGATAAACCTCGTTTTGCACTTGCGACGGCGGAAACGACGGACGTTGGCTCTGTTCCTGCAAAACGACCACATCCCACGCCCGCGAACGTATTTTGGACAATGTCGTCGCGTCCGACGAATGTTGTTGAAACGTGTATCCCCCGGGAGCGTAGGATTCGACGTATAAGTCGTGGCCGGCGGCGGCGGCCATTTGACGCACCATACCCGCCAAATCGTTGTAAAACGTATAGCTGTTGCCGATAAACAGCGCGGAGGCGGGCGCCTGCGGCCACTGCGCCCAAACAACCGAAACGCTCGGCGCAAGCATCGCAACGAATGAAACCATCCTAAGCATGGGATTGAAATTAAATCCCGAGGCGAATGCCTCGGATGAAAACGACTTACATTCGCAAATTTACGATTTTTCCGACGGGACGCTTGTCTATACGCTTCCCGTGAAAACCGCCCGACGATTAACGGAAATTTTTTCAAAAAACGGCAAACCGGAATCCGCGATTGTCTGTTGATTTTATCGCGCCCAAAACGGCTTGTGTTTGCCCGTTGAAATCGCTTGCGTTTTTGCGCAATTTGCGCTAAGGGGCGATGCGGGGCGGAACTTCAATATTAAAGGCCTGCAAACGCGCCGTTTCCGCGTCCTCGGGAAACGGCGCAACAAACATCTCCACCATGCAATACAACCAAATCAAGGTTACGGGCAAAGCTTTGAGTCCGTAAGGGTAAACGTACGCCTCGCGCAACGCACGCGGAAAAACGTCCGTCGGCGACAATACCGTCAATATCATCATCGACACGACCAAAGCCGTCAAAAGCCGCGTGCGCCGCGGAAGGGCAAAATACGCAATCGACGCGCCGCAAACGGCGATGACGTAAGTCGGCGATTCGCTTCGGTGGTTGAATAGGATAACCCACATCAAAGTTACGGCCAAATACATGAGCCGAAACGAACGGCGTTCGCGCATGCGCGGCCGCAGCAGCGCCGGCAAAACCAATACGACCAATGCGGCAAGTTGTACGGCGATGCGTCCGTCGGCGGGCAGGGTCTCCCCCACCCACATTTCGACCATGCCGATGGCGGAAATATATCCGGTGGACAAATAATCTTGGCCGATAATTTTTTGCCAACCCGCATATTGGGCCGCGAGTTCGGCCGGGGAAATGACCAAAAGCGGCAAAAACAACAGTACCATACCCCAAAAAACGCCCCATCCCAGCGCTTTGAAGCGTTGGGGGTAAAGCAAAAGCAAAACGCCCGCGATACCGCCGAATATTTTAATGAAACCGGCGGCGATGGCCCAAAACGCCGAACGCCGAAACAAACCCGATTCCGCCGAATTGTAGCACATAATCATCAAGGCGGCGACCATGCCGTTGGTTTGGGTTTGAAACGCCGAGGTCAGCGCCTCTATCAACACCATCCACAAGACCGCCGCCTTGAACGCATAGGCCATACCCCACAGGTTTCGCAACGCATAATAGACCATCACGCCGTTAAAGACGTTCCAAAGTATCACGCCGGGCAAATCGGGTAAAAGCGCCCACGGCATCATGAACATCGAAAACGTCGGGCTGTATTTGAACAAATCTTGATGTGCGTCCGGATAAGGAACGTACAAATTCCAGCCTTTGATTAAATGAAAAAACGATTCCCGAAAAATCAAAAAGTTGTTGTAACCCGTCCAGCCGTCTCTAACGGGTTGAACGTAACGCTGTACGGCCACCGCCGCCGAAGCAAGTATGTAAACCCAAAGAAGGGTTTGTGGTTGGGCCAAAATTCGGGCCAAGCGCACAAAGAATCCGTGCCGCATATTTGGACGTAAAGTTAGGCGCCAAAATTGACTTTCAAAACCTTTTGTCGTTATGTTTGCCGCCAACGTCCGGCCAAAGACTCGGCAACACGAAGAGAAGCGCCGACGCCGCCCAAAAGCTCGCGCAGTTCGTTGTAGTCGTCGGCGAGCGTGCGGCGTTTTTCCGAATCGAAAAGCAAGGCTTCGAGTTCGGCGGAGAGTATTTGGGGGGTAACGTCGTATTGTATGCGTTCGGAAACGGCCCTTCGGCCCAATATCAAATTGACTAAAGAAATAAACGGCACCTTGACCAAGCGTTTGGCCAAGAAATACGAAACGGCGCCGGCCTTGTAACATACGGTTTGAGGAACGTTGAAAAGCGCCGTTTCGAGGGTGGCGGTGCCGGAGGCGGTCAAGGCCGCGCATGCCGCGTTCAAGAGTTCGTGCGTACGCCCGTGCCAAAGCTCGGCAAAACGATGCTTTTCCACGAACGTTGTATAAAATTCGGGCGCCACGGCGGGCGCCCCCGCCACAACCACCGCTCTTTGCCCCGCAAAGGGCCGGGCCGCCTCCAGCATCACGGGCAAGTGTTTGCGTATCTCCTGCGGACGACTGCCGGGCAAAAGGGCTATCGGCCCCGCTTGACGCATCGGCGCCGCCGAACACACCGCCTCAACGTCCAATATCGGATGCCCGTGGTATTCGGTCTCCAAGCCCTCGCCTAAAAAAAATTCTTTTTCAAACGGTAAAATCACGTACAAACGTTCGACGTGTTTTTTAAATATCTTGACCCGCCCCTTTTTCCATGCCCACAATTGCGGCGCGATGTAATAGTAAACGGGAACGCCGCGCTTGTGAAAAAACGGCGCCATGCGCAAATTAAAGCCCGGATAGTCTATCAAAAGCGCAAAATCCGCACGACAATTGACGACGTCCCGCTTGACGTCCCGAAAAAGACGCAAAATTTTATGCAAATTGGCCGCCACCTCGGCAAAACCCATAAAATTGGTTTGGCGGATGTGGCGAAAAATTTCCACGCCCGCCGCCGCCATGCGGTCTCCGCCCACGCCGCGAAATCGCAGTTCGGGCATGAGGATTTTGAGTTCGCGAACCAAATTGGCGGCGTGCAAATCCCCCGACGCCTCGCCCGAAACAATGTAAACCGTTTTCATTGCTTCCACGCCTCGGGCGCCAATCCGACGTAGTCGCGCGGCGTCAAGTCCAGCAAACGGCGTTTGGCTTCGTCGGGCAACGACAACGTTTCAACGAATTGCCGAAGTTTGTCCAACGACAGTTTCCCGCCCGTACGGCTGAAGGCCTTGAGTTTTTCGTAGGCTTGGTCGTCGCCGTAGGCCCGCATGACCGTTTGTACGGCTTCGGTCAGCAGTTCGGCGTGTTCGGACAAATCGCTTTCGATTTTTTCGACGTTGATTTCCAGCTTCTTCAAACCCGAAACCATGTATTTCAAGGCAATGAGCGAATGGGCCAAAGGTATGCCGAGGTTGCGCACGACCGTCGAATCGGTCAGGTCGCGCTGAAGACGGGAAATCGGCAACTTTTCGCTCAAATGGGTCAAAAGCGCGTTGGAAACCCCCAAGTTGCCTTCGGACGTCTCAAAATCGATGGGATTGACCTTGTGGGGCATAGTCGAGGAACCGACTTCCCCCGGCTCTATTTTGAGTTTGAAATAATCAAGGGAAATGTAATGCCACAAATCCCGACAAAGGTCGGTCAAAACGACGTTGATGCGTTTGAGGGCGTCGAACTTTTCGGAAAACCGGTCGTACGGGTCGATTTGGGTGGTGGTTTTGAGCCGAACAAGACCAAAGGCTTTTGCCAAAAATTCGTCGGCGAACTTGTCCCAACGGATGTGTGGAAAAGCGACGCAATGGGCGTTGAAGTTGCCGGTGGCGCCGCCGAACTTGGCGCAATGCGGCGAAGCGTCGAGAACGGCCAGCTGGCTTGTGAGCCGGTCGTAAAAGACTTTGAGTTCTTTGCCGACGGTTACGGGCGTGGCGGGTTGGCCGTGGGTGCGGGCCATCATCGGCCGGTCGACCCAACGCCGGGAAAGTTCTTCCAGCGTCGAAACGAGATTGCACAGCGCGGGCCGCCAAACGTTTTGCAGGCCCGCGCGCAACATCAACGACAAGGCGGTGTTGTTTACGTCTTGGGAGGTCAGTCCGAAATGCACCCGAGAGGCCATACGCCGCCCGCTTTCGTCGCCAACGCCGTCCATGTTCAGTATCGCCGTTCGTAAAAAGTACTCCAAAGCCTTGACGTCGTGTTGGGTCGTGCGTTCAATCTCTTTGATTTTTTGGCATTCTTCGCAAGTAAAATTTTCGTACAACGAACGCAGGCTTTGTGCGACGTTTTCGGGCACGGGCGTTCCCAACGCCCTTTCCAACGCCAAAAGATATTCGACCTCGACCTTTAAGCGATATTGAAAATAGGCGCTTTCCGAAAAATAATCGGAAAGCGGGGCGCAAATTTTATGATACCTTCCGTCTATCGGGCTTACGGCGGCAAGAGGGTGCATGTCGAAAAAAAAATGCGGTTCGCAAACCGAACCGCTAAAATAAGCAAAGTCGGCGGGAAAAAATTACAGTTTTTGTTTTTGCGCCAAGGATTCGATGCGCAAACCGGCGGAGATGAATTTGAGCAACGAGGCGCCGCGCGAAAACATGCCGTCTATCAACTTCGAGAGCGCGGCGTATTTTTCGGGCGTATACGGGTACCAATGCGGTTCGATTTTGTTGCTTTGTTGGTCAATCAACACGGATTTGACGTTGCAAAAGGTGTAAAGGCCGTATTCGCCCTTATAGCGTCCGAAGCCGCTGTCTTTGGTTCCGCCGAAGGGCAGTCCGGGGTTGGCCTCGGTGTACATAACGTTGTTGATGGAGACGTTGCCGGTTTTGATGGCACGCGCCACGCGCTCGGCCCGAACCAAATCCTTCGACCAAACGCTGGCGCTCAATCCGTAAGGCGAATCGTTGGCCATTTCGACGGCTTCGGCCTCGGTCTTGAAACTCGTCATCGGCAATACGGGACCGAACGTCTCCTCGACCATGACCTCCATTTGGTGGGTTACCCGCGTAAGCAACACGGGCGAAAGATGCAAGTCCGAATAATGGTCGCGCGGCATGTATATCGCCGCGCCCGCGTGCACGGCCGCCGCCACCTGTTCCGAGACGATTGCGCTCTGGAACTTGGCCGTCATCGTACCGACGTCAAGGTTCAAATTTTTAACCACCTCCTCGCCCGGAACGGCGGTGCGTAATTTGACCAACTTCTCTTCGAGCGTTTTTTTGAACGGCTCGAAAATCGATTGGTGAACATAAAGACGCTCGACGGAGGTACAACTTTGGCCGCAGGCGGTGAGCGCCCCCCACAACGCCCCGTTGACCGTCCGTTCGATGTTTACGTCCTCGAAAACTATCATCGGGTCTTTTCCGCCGAGTTCGAGTTCGACGGGGGTGAGTTTTTTGGCGGCGGCCTCCATGATTTTTTTTCCGGTATTACGGCTGCCGGTAAAAAATATTTTGTCGGCTCCGAACTCGACCAACCTTTGCCCCACCTCTTTGCCGCCGTAAACGATTTGCATCGCCTCGGCGGGAAAACCCGACTTTTCCAACACCTCCTCAACCAAACCTTTGAGCGGCGTAACCTCGGAGGGTTTGTACACCACGGCATTGCCCGCGATAAAAGCGTTCACCAAAGGTACGACGGCCTGATAAAACGGATAGTTCCACGGGGAAATGACCAAGACCACCCCCAAGGGTTCGTAATAAATTTTGGACGTTTTGCCCATGAACGCCAAACTAAACGGCAGTTTGCGGTCTTTGAGCAGTTTGGGGCCGTGAAGCGAATAGTAATGAATAACGTCGAGGGTGGCGAAAATTTCCGAACTCAACGCGTCGAAACGCGACTTGCCCGTTTCGGCAATCACGCGGTCGAGAATCGACTCGCGATTTTCCGCAATATAATACTGCAGTTTTTTGCAGTATTCGGCACGTTGCCGGGGCGACATTTCCGCAACTTTGGGGGCGAATTTTCTCGCCCGCGCATAGGCCTCCTCAACGTTGCCGTCGGCCACGTCGTAAAGTTTTTTCCCGTCCACCGGGCTGTATACCGTAGTCATCATTCAATCCGGTTGGTTTGAACCCCAAAATTACAAAAATATGCATAGGCGAAAAGGATTTTTTCATCCCTTGCCACATCGCCACAACTTAATCTTTACGCAAAGGTATTGCAAAAAAGAAAACATTGAAGTCCGTTAGCGCAAGAGGGTAACGCTTCCGGTACGAACGATTTTTACGCCGGCGACGTTGTCGGGAACGATTTCCATGACGTAAAAATATTGGCCGACGGGTACTTGTGCGCCCGAACGGGTTTTACCGTCCCAGAGGCGCATCGGGTCTTCGGAATCGGTAATCAACACGCCCCAACGGTCGTAAATCTTGAATTTCAGGCTCCGCACCGAACGGTATTGCGAGGCGCGAAACACGTCGTTGATTCCGTCGCCGTTGGGTGTGAAAACGTTGGGCAAAACGACGACCGGGCAATTGTCGATACAAAAGTCGGCGGTAAGTTTGCTGACGTTGCCCAAGGTGTCGGTGGCGTTGAAGGCGTAACAGCCGAGTTCGCGCGTAACGTCGCCCGCTCGGACGAATTCGATGCTGTCCTTGACGCTTCCGTCGGGTTTACGGGCGGCAACGCTTTCCAAGAACCGGTATTCGTCGCGGGCGTTGCGCCGGAAAAAGACGGTGAAAAAATCGACGTCGTCTCCGCAAAGGGTATCGGGCCGCAACCACACCAATCGAAAGCGAAAGTTTTCACAGTCGTCGCGGACGAAAACCGAATCGGGGCCGGGCAAACACGGCGGGATGGTGTCGGTCGGTGTGTCGCAAACGATATTCGAGTCGTTGAAAAGCGGGTCTTTGATTCCTTCTTCGTCGTACGAGCCGACGCCTCGCACAAAATAACAATATTCCTTGCCGACCTGCAGCCCCCGGTCCAAATAGGCGCGATAGGCTTTGGGCGCGCCGTCGGAAACGACGGTGGCGATGCTGTCGTACGGCCCTTCCTTCCGTTCGGCGCGGAAGATGCGATATTCGTAGTTTTTCCACGGGGTGGTTTCCGCCCAACGCAAACGTATGGCCCTGTCGGCGGTAATCGAAGACAAGTATATACTCGAACCGGGGTCGGAACGCCCGACGAGTTTGTCTTCGCCGTCGTACATCTCAATTTGATGCCAATACCTTGCGGAAACGGTGTTCAATCCCGAGGCGACAAATTCGGTGTCGGCAAAGGCGATAAAGTCTGAAACAGGCGTATAGGTCAAGGGGGGAACGCGACCGTCGAAAACGCTTTCGTTACGCGGAGAGCCGTCGGTTTCGGCCGCTTGACGAACGCGGTATTTGTACGGGGGGGGAAAGGCGATTTTGTTGATGCGGGCGGTATCGGGCTTGGCCCAAACCACGCCGATTTCACCGATTTCGCGCTCGGTAACGCGCACCGAGTCGTTGGTCAGCACGGGCAAATCCCGCAATATCCGCAAACACGTGTCTTTCGACGGACAGCTTCGGGCCTCGTCGGAAAACAAAGCGACAATCCGGTAACAATAACGAACGTTGAAACGCAAACCGGCGTCGGTAAAACGGGTAACGTCGCGTCCGCGTACGAACGCCACGCGCCGATAACCCGCCCCCGGAAACCGGCAACACACCGAATCGGCGGGAATTATCCCTATTTCCGAACGGTAAACTTCATAACCCACGACCTGCTCGCATTCGTGCCGTTCCCATTCGAGGGCAATGAAGCCCGAACCCGGAGTGGCTTTAAGATTCTCGACGGGCCGAGCCAGAACGGTGATGGTCGTTGCTTTGTTGGCCGAAAGCGTCGGGTCGTTGCGGATGTTGTCGTGGGCGTGGTAATCGACCTGATAATGCGCGCTGCGTACGTGTTCGCATCCCGTTTTCCAACGAACGGTGCGAATCACTTCCGAGGGCATGCGTACGCGTATGGGAAAGGAAGTGGGCGGAACGACCACCGCCGGATTGCTGTCTACGGCAAAAGGCCCGTTCGGACGGTAGTCGAGGTTGTTGTTCAAATAAAAATAGAGGCTGTCTTGGACGTTGGGGTCGTAGGAAACGACGTTGTATTGGAGGGTTTGGCCGGCGAAAACACAGGTGTCTTCGGGAGCGACGATGACCGGGGGGTCGTTGCGGCACGGCCAAACAAAAATGGCCATGTCCCGAATGACGTAACCGATTTTCACGCCCGCACGATATTCTTCGATTAAAATCGCGACGTTGTAGACGCCGATGCGTTGCGGGGTTTCCCACGTAACGATGCCCGTTCGCCGGTCGATGGTCATGGCGCCGCCGCCGGGGCCGTCGGGCATGACGAAACCATTGACGACGATGGGAACGGTGATGTTGCGGTCGGGGTCGTACTCTTGACAGGCGATAAGCGAATAAACGAGCGAATCGCCGTCGGAGTCGTAACCGCCGGGGTTGTGGGTCCAGAGTTTGCCCGTACAAGCGTCGTCGATGGGGTCGTTGAGCAGTTGGGGCGTGCAACGGTTGATGCCCATGAAAGGGTTGATGGACAGCCGGGTTTCGACGTAAAAAGCGACGTTGCCCGAATTCGGAATATTGACGACGTTGTTTACGCGGGCGATGTCGTAGTAGCGGATTTCGTAATTGCCGGGGCCGGGAAAAGTGAACCGGGTGCGATAATAGTTGCGCTTGATTCTGGGTCTTATGAAAATGCCGAAGTGGTCGATGTTGCGGGCGCAACCGGCGAGGGGGCCGTTTTCGCGCGGCACGTCGTCGATGCGGGCGACGAGCGCCTTTTGTTGGCCCGCCACACCCCAGATTTCAAAGTCGGCGTTGCAACGGTCGACCCCGGCCGCCGTCGGATCGGTGTACGTCGTCAATAAAATTTCGTATTCATGGACGTCGGAATTGGACGGGGTAAGCCGACAAAGAGTAATTTGTCCGGCAAGGTTGTGGGAGGCGCGAACTTCGAGCCAAGACCACAACGCCATCCACACGAAAAGTACGGTTTTCAAACGGCGATGCTTATTATGCAAAGATACGCCGCTTTTTGCGCATTCACAATTTTTTGCGCCCAAAATAAACCGCGTCCGAAACGCGGGCGACGATAACACGGCCGTCAAGCGACGGCGCGAAGCGTCATGATGTATTCGAATATTTTTTCGGCGGGACGGAAGGGATAAAGCTCGTCGAGGCCGAGGTAGTCGACGGCGCTTTTGAGCAGTTCGGTTTCGTCTTCGGTGTCGGGCAAACCGTTGAGCCGTCGGGCGTAACGTCCCGATTCAAGCATAGGTTCAAGGGTAACGAGGCCGACGATTTCCGAACCGCCCGGCTCGACATGGCGCCGACGCGCCAAGAGCCGAACGGTGTCGTAAGCCAGATGAATGGGGGTGACGTCCACTTTCATCAGATTCATGGAAACCTGACACATGCCGTACTCTTCGATATACCAACCGATGGCGGCGGTGTGCAAGAGCATCCCCCCTTGCCGAAGCGGTTTGCCGTCCGAATCGAACATGACGGCGCCGTCTTTTTTGACAAGCTTTCCGCTTTCGCGAACTTCGGCGGCGATGGCTCTGGCGACTTCCACGTCTTTGGTGTACAAATTGACGTTGTAGGCAACAAGCACGTCTCGCACGCCAATCACGCTTTGTCCCGAAACGGGGTTGTAGACGCTAGGGCCGTAGTCGGGCGCCCATTCGGGCAAATAAATTTTTCGGGAAAAGCCTTCGTATTCGCCGTTGCGGATGTTGGCAAGTTTTTTGCGTTCGGGGCGGGTGGCGGCGTGTTCGTAGAGGTAAACGGGAATTTTCAACTCCTCGCCGACGCGTTGCGCCAACTTACGGGCCAGAGCCACGGCTTCGACTACCTCGACCCCTCGAATCGGAATGAGCGGACAAACGTCCACCGCCCCTATGCGCGGGTGGGCGCCCGTATGTTTGCGCATATCTATCCATTGGGCGGCGGCCTGAAAACACAAAAAAGCGCTTTGCACCACGGCCTCGGGTTCGCCCGCAAAGGTGATGACCGTGCGATTGGCCGTTTTGCCCACATCGACGTGCAAGACGTACACGCCCGTGACGGAGGCGATCGCCCCCTCGATTTGCGCTATCGTCGCCGCGTCCCGGCCCTCGCTTATGTTCACCGCGCAAGCCAAAATTCTGTCCATCGCAAGTCAAAAACTTAAAAAATCACGCTGTGCAACCGATGACGGCGATTTTGCTTGCGCGTTGCACCGTCATTTTTCAAGACGCCACGCGGGCCGCCTCCGCCACAAAGATAACGATTTTTTTCGACAAATCCGATAAATTCGCACGTCCCAAAGAACCTTTTGTCATTCCGGCCCCAAAAGGGCGTGGATTCGCGCGGCGACTTGGCTGAGTTTGAGAATTCGAGGCTCGTCAATAAATTTCGTCGGGTGCGTCAAGCGGAAAAAGTGCGTACGACGCTTGATCAAGCGCCATAACGTATAATTTTATCAAAAAACACGGCAAGGGGTCGATTTTCCACTTTTCCGACTCGCGGACAATCGTACAAATTGCAATCGGATAAAATCGATTACGGGTCCCGAAAACGCCGGCTGCTTTATTGGTTATTCGACGTGTTTCCACAAACGATTGTGGTGGGCCAAGATTCGCCGCATACTTACTTGTTTTATTTAATTAGAGCGTTTTGTCGCCGGGCTGCAAACGTTCGGCGCCGAAATAAGGATGCAAACACGGCGGCAAGGACACCGAACCGTCGGCTTGTCGGCGGTTTTCGAGCAGGGCGGCAACGATGCGCGGCAAAGCGAGGGCGCTGCCGTTGAGCGTATATGCCAAAACGGGTTTGCCACCCGTTGCGGGCCGGTAGCGCAACTTCAATCGGTGGGATTGAAAGCTCTCGAAACACGACACCGACGACACCTCCAACCATCGCTCTTGCCCCGCCGACCACACCTCCAAATCGTAGGTTTTGGCCGAGGCAAAACCCATGTCCCCGCCGCAAAGCAAAAGCCTGCGGTAAGGCAGTTCCAAATCGTCCAACAACGATTCGGCGTATCGAGTCATTTCTTCAAGCGTAGGGTAGGCGTCCTCGGGACGCACGATTTGCACGATTTCTACCTTGTCGAATTGATGCACGCGGTTAAGCCCGCGCACGTCCTTGCCGTAAGAGCCCGCCTCGCGCCGAAAACACGGCGTATAGCCGCACAACTTTATCGGCAAACGCTCTTCGGCAAGGATTTCGTCGCGGTAAAGGTTGGTAATCGGCACTTCGGCCGTGGGAATGAGGTAAAGGTTGTCGGCGCCGACGAAGTACATTTGGCCTTCCTTGTCGGGCAGTTGTCCGGTGCCGAAGGCGGAATCGGCGTTGACGAGGTGGGGCGGTTGAATTTCGAGGTAGCCGGCGGCTTCGGCGCGGTCGAGAAAAAAACGTATAAGGGCGCGTTGAAGTTTGGCGCCCGCGCCAACGTAGACCGGAAAGCCCGAACCCGTCAGCTTGACTCCGCGCTCGAAGTCTATCGTGCCGAGTTTTGCCAGCACGTCCCAGTGGGGTTGGGGTTCGGCCCAAAGGGGAAGTTCGCGTAAACGCTCGTGAACCACAAGGTTGTCGTCGGCGGATTTGCCGGCGGGAACGGATTCGTGGGGAAGGTTGGGCAAACGAACGAGTTGCTCGTGGAGGCGGTCTTCGGTTTGCTTAACGACTTTTTCGAGGTCGGCAATAGCGGCTTTGAGCTCGGCGGTTTGCCTGCGGGCCTCGTCGGCGGCGCCGGCATCGCCCTTGGCCATGGCTATGCCGACGGCTTTGGCGATTTTGTTCGATTCGGCACGCAGGCGTTCAAGTTCGGAGAGACCTTCGCGTCGTTTTTGGTCTTCGGCAAGCACCGCTTCGACAAGGGATGAAAAATCCTCGCCGCCGCGTTTGGCCAAACGCTCCAAAGTCCCGGCCTTATCCCGTTGCAAAAATGACAATTGTAACATAGCCCGCAAAATTAAACATTCCGTGCGTTATTCAACATTTGACACGTTTTGTCGTTTGCAAAGAAAATGCTATTTTTACGGCCGACTATCGTTTTATTGATGGAAAAACGCCCAAACAAACACGGACAAATACGGCGATGGGGCACGTACTTGGCCCTAATCGGTCTGGGAATGTTGGTCAGCGCGGCGGTGTCGGCGTACGTGGCGAACGAGCAAATCGAAAGGGTACGGGCGGCGTCGTGGCTGCGGGCCTCGGTGCGTCCCACCTATGCCCCCGCCTCGAATCGCCCACACTTCGAACCCGCCACCCATTTCGAGGCCGCCGCCGCCGCCTCGCTCAACTCCGTCGTCTATATCGGCACCAAAATCACCGACAAAAACTCGTATTTCGGCTTCAACCAAATCCTCAACGTTCCCCGGCTCGGTACGGGTTCGGGGGTAATTATCAGCGAGGACGGTTACATCATCACCAACAACCACGTCATTGAGGACGCCAAAGAAATTGTCGTTACGCTCAACGACAAATCGGAGTACGAGGCCGATTTAATTGCCGCCGACCCGAACACGGATTTGGCCGTCATTAAAATTCAAGCGCAAGGTTTGCCGCCCATCGTTTTCGGCAATTCCGACGCCGTCGAAATCGGGCAATGGGTGTTGGCCGTGGGCAACCCCCTCAATTTAACTTCCACCGTGACGGCGGGCATCGTTTCGGCCAAGGCCCGGAACATCGGCATATTGCACACGGAGTTGGGCGCGTCGTCGGATTTTGCCATCGAATCCTTCATTCAAACGGACGCGGTCGTCAATCCGGGCAATTCGGGCGGGGCCTTGGTCAATTTGTCGGGCGAGCTCGTCGGGGTCAATACGGCCATTGCCACCGAGTCGGGCGTATTCGCGGGTTACAGCTTTGCCATTCCTTCGAATTTGGTTAAAAAAGTCGTCACCGACTTAATAGAATACGGCACGGTACAACGCGGTTTTATCGGCGTATCCATCAACGACATCAATGCCAAAACGGCACGCGAAAAAGGACTGGCGACGCTCTCGGGAGCGTTGGTTACCGACCTGACCGCGGGCGGCGCGGCTATTGCAGCGGGAGTGCGCGTCGGCGACGTCATCGTCGGCGTCGAAGGCAAAAAAATTGCTTCGGCCTCCGAACTTCAAGAACGCATCGCCCTCTACAAACCCGGCGACAAAGTCCATATCGAAATCGTACGCGGAAAAGAGCGCCTAAATTTACCCGTGGTTTTGCGGAGCAGAAACGGTTCGACGACGAGTGTCGTTCCTTCGTCCGCTCGTTATCCCGAATTGGCCGATTACGGCGCCTCCTTCGTTCAACCCGAAATCGCCGAACTCAGAAAGCGCGGGCTTGATTACGGCGTGATGGTTACGGACGTCAAACGCAACGGCAAATTTTATAAAGTCGGAATTGAATCGGGCTTTATCATTACCAAAATAGACAAAAAAGTCGTCAAAACCATTGAAGATTTGGCCGGACGCATCAACGAAGCCGAAGATTTGATATACATCGAAGGTTACAAAAACAAAGGGGAAAAAGCGTATTACTCCGTTAAAAAATGAAAACGCTTTTTTTCGTATTTTTTTTTTATCATTCCGCTGTTTTGCACGGCACAAAACAAAGTTATGTTGGTTATCCACGGGGGTGCGGGTTCGATGAGTCCCGAAAACATGAGCGCCGAAAAACAGCAAATCGTTCGCGAAGTTTTGACGAAAATTTTCGACGCCGGGTATCAAATGTTGGAATCGGGCGCGTCGGCAATGGATGCGGTCGAAACGGTGGTCAAACTTATGGAGGATTCGCCGCATTTCAACGCCGGTCGCGGTTCGGTAACCAATGCCGCGGGTAAAATCGAAATGGACGCGGCGTTTATGGACGGAAAAACGGGTTTGGCCGGGGCGGTGGCGGGCGTAAAAAGAATAAAAAACCCCGTTTCCGCCGCCCGCGCCGTTATGGAACGTACGCCGCACGTGCTGATGTTGGGCGAGGGCGCGGAAATGGTCGCCCGCGAAGCGGGATTGGAGTTCAAATCCTCGGCTTATTTTCTCAACAAAACCAAAGACGGCGAAAAAGGACAAAAAATCACCGACGGCTGGGACCCGAGTTACGAACTTTCCCCCCACAAATACGGTACGGTCGGCGCGGTGGCGCTCGATAAAAACGGCAATCTTTGCGCCGCCACCTCCACCGGCGGAATGCAGAACAAGCGCATTGGCAGGGTGGGAGATTCGCCCATCATCGGCGCCTCCACGTACGCCAGAAACGGTTTGGTCGCCGTTTCGACCACGGGCCACGGAGAATTTTTTATCCGCAACGCCGTCGCCTTCGACATCGCCGCCCTCATGGATTACAAAGGGCTGACGGTGGAGGAGGCGGTCAAAACCGTGCTTGCCAAACTCGACAAACAAGGGGCGCAAGGAGGAATTATCGCCATAGACGGACAAGGCCGCCCGGCCGCCTTCTTCAACACCCGCGGGATGTATCGTGCCTTCAAAGACGCCTCGGGAAAGACGCGTGCATTAATATTTAACGATTAGACTTTTTTCAACAAGGATTCGACCGGCGCACCGTGGATATTTGCCGATACGGAGCGTTGCCGAGCCCGATTGCGTATGCATAAAACAAAAAAGAACTTAATTTGCGGCCCCAACCAAGCCCTAGGGCTTGGTTGGGGCATAAGCCGTCCATGCGCCGCAACCGCTATCGATTGATTTACATTGCGGTAGAGTTTTTTGCCGCCGCCGCCGCATGGCTGTGTTTTTGGTGGGTGCGCAAACGCCTCATCGAAAACCAACCGGGCGTATTGGACGACGTTTATACCGCGGGTTTGTGGGCAAAGGCGGGGTTGGTTTCGGCGTTTTGGATACTGTGGTACTGGCTGTGGGGCCAATACGACGCGCTCTATCGGCGTTCGCGGTTGATGGATTTGTGGCGGCTCATTGGCGCATCGTTGGCGGGAACGGCCATCGTCGGGCTGTCCACTTTTTTGGACGACCCCATAACGCCGCCGGCCGTACGCACGATGTTGCTGGGTTATGCGGGCGCTCAAATTTTTTGGGTCGGCGGCGCAAGGTTGCTGTTGACGAGTTATTTCCGGGTTCGATTGGCGGGGCGGCGCGGAGGGTATCGAACGGTTATCGTAGGTTCGGGACCGTCGGCGTTCGAACTTTGGCGCCTGCTCAACAACCCCAAAACCTTCACGGGCTACTGGGTCGTCGGATACGTGGCCGAACGCGACGAATCTTCTCCGCTCTTCGGAAAGCTCAAACGACTGGGTAATACGGACGATTTGCCCAACGTCGTCAAAACCCGTGGCATCGAAGACGCGGTCATCGCCATGGACGCTACGGAAAAAGAACGTTTTTTGGCGGCCTTGGCCGCGTGTGAACGCGCGGGTGTGAACATCAAAGCCATTCCGGCCGTGCGCGATTTTCTCATCGGAAGCGTCAAAATCAACGGCGTTTGGGGCGCACCGCTGGTGGAAATTTATCCGCGACTCTTGGCGCCGTGGGAAAGAACGGCCAAACGTATGCTCGATTTGGCCGCTGCCGCCGCCGGTCTGCTCGCGTGTTTGCCGCTGTTTGCGGCGGTGGCCCTTGCCGTGAAATTGGATTCGCGCGGCCCCGTGTTTTTTCGTCAAGAGCGCGTCGGCAGAGGTGGAAAAGTTTTTCGCATCGTCAAATTCCGTACCATGTGCACCGACGCCGAAGCCGCAGGCCCCCGACTTGCCTTCGACGGCGACCCTAGAATCACCAAAGTCGGAAGGTTTCTACGAAAAACCCGCCTCGACGAAATCCCTCAATTTTACAACGTTCTCGTCGGAGACATGAGTTTGGTCGGCCCGCGGCCCGAACGCAAGTTTTTTATCGACCAAATCGTCGCCCGCGCCCCCGAATATCGGCATCTCTTAAAAGTCAAACCCGGCATCACGTCCTTAGGCCAAGTTCGCTACGGCTATGCCGAAAACATCGACCAGATGATCGAACGCATGCGCTATGATTTGTTGTATATCGAAAACATCTCCTTCGCCCTCGACTTCAAAATATTGTTGCTGACCATAGGAACGGTGTTGGGTGCAAAAGGAAAATAACTTGTCTCGAAAACGTTCATCGCGTCAAAGAAAAAACGTCTTTCGACCAATGTCAAACGTTTTCCTTTTATCGCGTTAATTCATCCGACGGCGTTCGTGTAGGCTAGAAGCGCAACAATTTGAGTTCGACGCGTCGGTTTTTGGCCCGGCCTTCGGGCGTGGTGTTGGGGGCGACGGGGAGCGAGTCGCCATAGCCTTCGGTGAATATTCTGCTTTCGGGAACGCCGTATTCCATAAGACGGGTTTTAACGGCATTGGCACGTTCCAACGACAAACGTTGATTGAAGGCTTTGTCCCCGACGTTGTCGGTATGTCCCGAAACACGCAAACGATATTCGGGCTTTCGCAAAAGCAGTTCGGCCAATTTTTTGAGTTCGTCCAAAGATTCGTTTTTAATGACGGCCCTTCCCGTTTCAAATTCTAGGTTTTCGAAGGCGGTTTTGAGAATTTCGGCGTCTTCTTTCGGCAAAGGCGGACAACCTTTGTTTTCCGCGACGCCCGGGGTGAGCGGACAGTCGTCGAGTCGGTCAATGACACCGTCGCCGTCGGCGTCGTCCGTAGCAACGGGGATATCGTCGGGACAACCAAGGTTTTGCCGACTTCCGGGCTCTTCGGGACAACGGTCGCGATGGTCGTAAACGCCGTCGCCGTCGGTGTCGGGACAACCGTCGTGTAACGGGTCGCCGGCCTTGTTGGGACATTCGTCTTGATTGTCGGGAACGGTATCGCCGTCGGTGTCGGGACATCCCAAAAATGGCGCCAAACCCGGAGTGCGCGGACAAGCGTCGTTTTTGTCGATGATTCCGTCGCCGTCGGTGTCGGGACAGCCTCGCATTGCCGCCGGGCCGTAGTCGTCGGGACACTCGTCGTCGATGTCGGCAACGCCGTCCTTGTCTTTGTCGGGACAGCCTTGCGCCGAGGCAATTCCGGGTAGGTCGGGGCAACGGTCTTCGTCGTCCAAAACGCCGTCGCCGTCGCGGTCGCGAACGACGCTCAAAGCTTCGGGGCAACCCCGGTTTTCCCACAAACCGGGTTCGTTGCGGCATTTGTCTTTACGGTTGGAAACCTTGTCGCCGTCCCTGTCGCGCGGCGTTGCGTAGGGAATGGGGATGCGCACGGCGGCAAAAACGTGAACCCGGTTGGTTTTGGCGGCAAATAGTCCGTTGAGCGAATGGGTACCCAACAACACCGGCCCCAACATCATCGACAAACCGACGTCCGCTTGTCCCATTTCGTTGAGGGTCAAAGGTAGGGCGGCTCCGACCCACTTGTGTTCGAATCGGGGCGCAAGGGTAAAAGTATGAAAACCGCGCGGCGCCCATCTCGACATCCGAAACGGATGCACCGTCGTCAATCCCAAATACAAGCCTTTGACGTCCATGACGTTCCAATCGGCTTGCAAGCTGACGACGGCGGGCAAAGGTACGGTCAGGCCTTCGGAAGCGTGAAGCCGCTCGAAACGCGAAAGCAATACCGAATCCAACTCTTCAATTCCGTCAATGGAAAGATTGGCGATGTTCCAATAATGCCAATCGGCGGGAACCCCCGCGCGTTCGGCGTTGGGAACGACGCCATAGCCCCGGTTGAACGCCGTTTTATAACGCACCCAACCCCAGTCGATGAGCGAAATCCCGCCGCGAAACCGATATTTGTTTAAATCCTTACGCACAAGTCCGGTTTTTCCGTCCATGTCGTAACGATAAACGGAATCAGGCTTGGGACGCCACTCGTATACCGCGCCAAAATCGAAACCGAACGACGGACCGGGTTGCAAAGTCAGTTCGCCCGCGACGTTGTTGAAATCGAAACCCAACGAACCCGCAAAATACACCTCCGTACCTCGTGGAAGCGTCACCTCGTCTTTGGAAAGGAAAGTGTAATCCGACGACTGAATGCGAACGCTCGCCGTCGGCATTCCGACCATATACTTTACTTTGGCGCCCGCCTTGACGAAATGCGCCCCCGACTTCCACACCGTCGCGCCAACCGGCAATCCAAATTCAAAGTAAGGCAATGCGTTGAAGGTCAATTTGGGGTTGGAGAGCAGGACGTTGTACAACCGTTCCTCTTTGAATTCGGACACGAGGAGTTCGGCCAATTCGCCGCCAAGCCCGGTAAGGGTAACGAAGGTGCGAAATCTTGTCGTGAACCCCGCACCCCACTTCGGCGTGGAAAACATAAACGAGGGAAGTTGTACTCCCGCGTTGAAAAACATCTTTTTTCCTCCCGAAGAATAGTCGAATTCGACGTAATCCCGCCAATCTTCGCCGTCGGCGGTTAGCGAGGCGCGTTTGAATTTGACGAGGTTGTTGTAGAGACTGAAATCAAAGGCGCCGAGGGTAACGTCGACGCAAAGCCGATTGTCGGCGATGGATGCGGGCTGAAGATGCAAGCCGACGACTCCCGCGTAATTGGATCCGTTCATGCCCATCCATTCCTGTTGGGCATAAACCGTACGAATTGGGATTAACGCCCAAGCCAAGGCGGCAAAGAACTTCATGAACGCTATCGGGTCAGTCCGCGATTGAGAATGGCAACGGCAAGGTCGAAGAGGTCGATGGCGCCGTCGCCGTTGGCGTCGGAGTATTTTCGATTGAAGGTAAGATTGCGGACGTTTACGGATGCGGCCCAGTTGTCTCGGGCGGGCCATGCGCTCCAAAGTACGGATTGGTCTTCGTCGTAACGCGGCGTGCCGGTCAAACCGTAACCCGAGGCGACGACGTAAAAATCGGTAAGGTCGACGTCGCCGTCGTTGTCGGCGTCGCCGGGCCAAACGTGTTCTAGGGCAAAGGTTTGGAAAGTTTCAAGGGGCGAAAGTTCGGAAAAAAACGGTCCGGAACACGTGGCGCGAATGGTAAACTCATATTTGGTGTTGGGGTTCAAGCCGTTAAGCGTAACCGACGGCACGGACGTATTGACAAAATTAAAATTTGCGGCTCCCTGTACGCGCCAACGAAACTGGTAGCTTACAGGGTCGGGAAAGGCGGGGTTCCAAGCAAAGGAGGCCGTCGTAAAACCCAAATCCGTAATGGCTATTCCCGTTACCGTCGAACACAAGGTTTCGGTGGTAAAATACACGGGCGCGGCAAAACCGGAGGGCGAACCGTCGCCGCAAACGACGCGAACGATAAAATAATATTCGCGTCCCTGCGTCAGCCCGGTGATGGCAAAGGAATGGTTTGCGGTTTCGGCTCCGCCGATTTGTTCTCCCGAGGCGCGATAAATTTCGATACGGTAATAAAAGGCGCCGGGCGTGGCGTCCCAGACGGCCAAAGCGGAATTGTGGGTAACGTTGAGAACGGCGGCGCCCGTCGGCGCTGGACAACTCGACGCAGGAGTCGTAAACGTAAATTCGTAATAAACGGAAATGTTCGGCCCGCAAAACGAACGCGCCAAACCGATGTATTCCGTTTCGGGGAGCAAGCCGTCGACGGACATAAAGCCTTCGGTCGCCTCCTCGACCCAAACGGTGGTTGCGTCGGTGGTGCGGATTTCTACTTCGTAGAAGTCGGCGCCCGCTACGGCGTCCCAAACCAAATCGACTCCGCCGGGCGAAAGATTAACTATCGTAACGGTTTCGGGCGGGGAACAGATTTGCCCCCGGGCGTTGAAAACCCCAAAAACCAACGCCAACATCGTCGTCAATATCGCTTTCATTTCTTAACAATAGAACGCAAAATTAATTTGTTATCGTTTACTATCGTGTTCATTATCGACAAATATTGGGTTGCGCCAAACGAACGGACAAAAAGTAGGGTCGTCGGGAGACCAAGGAAGGCAAAACACAAAACGGCGCTTGCGAACATCAATTTTTGGGGGAGAAAATGCGTTTTTCCCCCGAAAAATTGATGTGTTTTTTCGGCGGTCTATAAAAAATGCCGCCCGCAGGCGGCACGCAAAAGCATAGGTTTTGTCGCAAACGAATTATTTGACGGCGGCGACGATTTTTTCAAAAACGGCGGGATGGTTCATCGCCATGTCCGCAAGGACTTTGCGATTGAGGTCTATACCCGCTTTTTTGAGTTTGTCGATGAAGCCGGAATAATTGAGTCCGTATTCTCGGACGCCGGCGTTGATACGTTGAATCCAAAGACGGCGGAAGTCGCGTTTGCGAAGTTTGCGGCCCACGTAAGCGTAGCCCAAACTTTTTTCCACTTGGTTCTTGGCAACGGTCCAAACGTTTTTTTTGCGGCCCCAATAACCTTTCGCCAGCTTGAGAATTCGTTTGCGGCGACGGCGTGAGGCAACGTGGTTAACCGAACGCATTTATTGATGGATTAAAAAATTCAACAATTATGAATTGGCGATAAGCAACATGCGGCGAACGCGCGGCATTTCGGTAAAGTTGATAAGGCCGTCTATGTTCAGATGACGCTTGCGCTTTTTGTCGCGTTTGCGCAAGCGGTGACGCAAATTGGTGGATTTGTGTTTGACGTTGCCGGCGCCCGTAACTTTCATACGTTTTTTTGCGCCGGAATGCGTTTTCATTTTGCCCATGAAATTCCTCCCTTTTGTATTAAGCCGCAAAAATACGTCAATCCACCGACGCTTCCAAAATATTTTTGCTTTTTAACGACGCGGTTTCGCTTTTCATCGGGCAACGTATGGTTTAAATCGTTTTGGGAGAAATTATGCACCCGGGAATTTTTCCGTATGTTTCCAACGCTTATGGCTCCACATCCAGTTTTCGGGTTGTCGTCGAACGGCCGACTCCATAAACCTTGCGAAAGCCTCGGTGATTTCGCCCGTAGCCGTGGACTTCGGACGCTCGAAAGCCGTATGATAACGAACGGTAAAACGGCCCCGGGCCGTTTTCATCAATTCCAAAAAAACGACGGGATGCCCCGTCGAACGGGCCAAACGCTCGGGACCCGTGTTGAACGGCACGGGACGACCAAAGAAATGCGTCCAATGGGCTTTGGAAAGGTTGCCCGGATTTTGGTCGGCAATCAGGACGGTAAAACACGACGGACGATGCGACAATTCGTGAAGCAGATTTTTACCCGGCACAATCACGCCTCCCCCTTTGCGGCGCCATTGCCACATGAGCTTTTCAAACGCCGAGGCTTTGATTGGCGCGTAAACCCCCACGAGCGTCATCGGTATTTCGCGCGCCGCCACCCAATTGCCCCATTCCCAATTAAACTGGTGGCCCATGACCAAAATGCAGTTCGGACGCGGGATTTGAGACCAATCGGCTTCGAAGCGTCGGCGTATCGTCGCATAATCCGCCGCCGCCAACTTAACCGTTTCAACGATTTGGTCGCAAAGATTGCGGTAAAACGCACGGGCAAGGGCGCGAATTTCGCTTTCGCTTTTTTCGGGAAAAGCGCGGCGAAGGTTGTCGAAAACAACGGCCCGACGATACCCGACGAGGCGGTAGACCACAAAACACATCGCGTCCGAAAGCGTATACAACACGCCGAACGGCAGTTTCCCCAACCCCCAAAACAGGGCTTTGAGCAAAAAATACAATTATTTGACCAAGTTTTTCAGCTCTTGGTAGAGTTTTTCCTCGTCGCCCGGCACAAAAGACGTGTGTTGGGAAACGATTTTTCCCGCACCGTTGAAAACAAAGGTATGCGGAACGTTGTTGACGTTCATCGCGCGCTTGAAATCGGAATTTTCGTCGATGAAAACGTCGAACTCCCAACCGCGCCCCTGCACAAAGGGGGCCACCTTCGGGCTGTTGCGTGCGTCGTCTATCGAAACGGCGAAGACCTTGACCTCCGTCGCGTTTCGCCAATCCTCGTAGTTTTCGTGAATGGCGTTGAGTTCTTGGATGCAGGGTTTGCACCACGTGGCCCAAAAACTGACGATAAACGGCTTGCCGTCGTTGGTCATCAAGTCCGACGAAACGCTTTTGCCGGCCACGTCCTTAATTTTTACCGAAGGGATTTCCCTTTGGGCGTAGGCGAACGAACCTACGAACGCCAGTATTACCGCAAGTTTCATAACACAAAGATAAGTATTGATAAATTTTTTTGCAAAACTTGGGCCGTATTTGTTTAAAATCGCCGGCGAACGTTCGTTGGATTCGGAGCGAACGCGGGCGTGCCGTTACGGAATTTTCGCGCAAAATCATTCGCATTTTCGGTTGAAACGGTTTATTTTTGCCGTATGTGGATAACAATCATTGCGATAGGAGGAACTTTGTTGGCCGCCGACTGCCGCGCGTTGTTCGACGAAGGCCGTTACGCCGAGGCGGCCGAATGCTATAAACGCACTCGGCCTGCAACTTTCGAGACCCGGCTCTTGGCCGGACTGTGTTATTACGCCGCCGAAAACAACGACTCGGCGTGCAAATACTTCCGTTTGGCCCACCCCTTGCGTCCCCCGGGATTTACCGCCGTAGACTTTTACATGGGCGAATGCGCGTTTTTGGAGGGAAAATACGCCGACTGCATCGAATGGTACCGGTCGTTTTTGCGCGGCGCCGACGCCAACGAAAATTTGACCGACAGGGCGCGGGCACGCATCAAAAACGCGGAATTCGCCCTTTCCGCCGCCCCCGCGGGAAGCTTTTCCCTCGAAAACCTTGGCCCCAACGTTAATTCCGACGGCGAAGACTATAACGCTTGGCTCTCCGCCGACGACAGCCTCCTGGTTTTCAACAGCCACAGAAAAGGCGCGGTCGGCGGTTATGAAACCGGGGTCATGAACGGTTACGCCTCCGACTTTTACTGGTGCCGAATGGGAAAAAACGGCTGGTCGCCGCCCGAACACCCCGCCGAACCCATCAACACCCCCGACCACGAAAAAGAATTTTGCCTCGCCCCCGACGGAAAAACCGTCTATTTCGGCAGACACCCCAGAAAATACGTCGTTCCCTACGTTTGCGATATTTATCAATCCGAATTCGTTGCGGGCAAATGGGCGCCGCCCGTCAAACTGCCGCCGCCCGTCAATACCCCGCACTCGTGCGACTCTTGGCCCTCGATTTCCGCCGACGGAAAAACCCTTTATTTTTGTTCGAATAGAAAAGGCGGTTACGGCGGTTACGACATATGGAAGGCCGACAAAAATCCCGACGGTACATGGACGGTTAAAAACGCGGGACCGAACGTCAATTCGCCCGGCGACGAGTTCGACGTGTTCATTCATCCCGACGGCAACACGCTTTATTTCTGTTCCGACCATCACGCGGGCTTGGGCGGTCAGGATATTTTCATGTCCAAACGTCTGGAAAACGGACGCTGGGGGCCGCCCGTCAATTTGGGGCCGCCCATCAACACCCCCTACGACGACATGGACTTTTTTCTCAACGCCCGTGGAAACCGCGCCTACATCAATTCCGACCGTAAAGGCGGTTACGGAAAAGCCGATCTTTATTCGTTTGAAATGCCCAAGGCCCACCGTCCCGAAACCGTTGTTTTCGTCAAGGGAAAAGTACGCGAACGCGGCGGCAAAGCCCTCGACAACGTCAAAGTTACCGCCGTAGAAACCGCCACCGATTCGGTTTTCGTCGTCGCCCGGTCGCGCGACGGCGACTTTCTCATCGTCCTACCCGCGGGAAAAAATTACGTCCTTTTCTTTGAAAAAGAGGGTTACCTGCACAAAAGCGAACAGCTGAGCGTGGACAAAAACGACGACTCGGGAAAATGGCGCGAATACGAACTCGAACGCCCCGCTCCCGGCGCCAAACTCACCCTCCGCGCCATTTTCTTCGAACACGACAGTCATTACCTCAAGTCCGAGTCCCAAGCCGAACTCGAAAAAGTGGCCGACGTACTCAAAACTTATCCCGGGAACGTCGAAATCCAAGGCTACACCTCTTCGACGGGTTCGCAGGATTACAATCTGAAATTAAGCCGGCTCCGCGCCGAAGCCGTCAGAAACTTTCTGCTTTCCAAGGGCGTTCCCGCCGCCAAAATGACGGCCGTCGGCTATGGCGACCAAAACCCTGTCGCCTCCAACGACACCTACGCCGGACGCGCCCTCAACCGAAGAATCGAAATCCATCTAAAATAAACGCGGCGCCGTCAAGGTCCGCAAGAATTTTCACCCAACGTTTTCCTCGTTCAATCATCGAGCCTCGATTTGGGACTCGGCCAAAGCGTCGACGAACGTCGAATATTCGGATTCGGGAACTTCGACAACATAACGACAACGTTCGGAAAAATCCGATTCGACGATTTTATACTTGTCCGTGCGTTTTTTGACCGCCGCCGTTTGCGAATATTCAAAAAAAATTTCCACAAGACGGGTTGGAACGAAAGGAACGAGGGCATTGTTTGCGATTGCGTCTTGGGCGGCGGCGGAATAAGCGCGAATCAAACCGGGCACGCCCAACTTCACGCCGCCAAAATAACGCACGACCACCACCACCGCGTGCGTGAGCTTGGCCGAAAGAATCACGCGAAGAATGGGGTCGCCGGCGGAATGGGCGGGTTCGCCCGCGTCCGAACACATTTTTTCGTCCCCGAAACGAAAAGCGTAACACACGTGCCGCGCATCGGGATGCTCGACACGCAACCGACGCACCGTTTCCTCGGCCTCGTGTCGGTTTCTTACGGGCGCGGCATAAGCGACAAAACGCGAACCCCGCTCCTTGTACAACCCCTCCGACGGCCCCGACAAGGTAAACATCACCGCCGCGGCGCCAAAACGTTCGTTCGATTGGCGTAAAAGTTCAGCATGACGAATATCATCACCGTAAACGAAACCAGCGACGACCCCCCGTAACTGAAAAACGGCAAAGGTATGCCGATGACGGGTATCAGACCAATGGTCATGCCAATATTGACCGTCAAATGGAAAAACAATATCGAAACGACCCCGTAACCGAATATGCGGGCGTAAGCGGATTTTGAGTTTTCGGCAAGGTGGGTCAATTGCCATAAAAAGACAAACATCAACGCCAAAAACGCCGTGCTTCCCAACCAACCAAACTCTTCGCCGATGGTGCAAAAAATAAAATCGGTGTCTTGTTGGGGAACGAAGTCGAATTTGGTTTGAGTACCCTGCAAAAATCCTTTGCCCGAAAAGCCGCCGGAACCAATGGCGATTTTCGATTGCAGGGTGTTCCAATTGACGCCTTGGGGGTCGCTTTCGGGGTCTAGGGCGGCATAGATTCGGTTTCTTTGGTGGGGTTTGAGGACGTTGTCCACGACGTAATCGACGCCCAAGGAAGTCGAACAAAACAACAACCCCATCGCGATGTGCAGGCCCAAATACTTTTTGTTGTAAACAAAATAATACGATAAAATCACGAGCAAAAAAATTCCGCTCACCAACAAAACCGGATTGGTCACCAATCCCAAGACGGCCGAAAGCCCCATGGCAAACAATATCAGCAAATATATCGGATTCAAGCCCTCGCGAAAAATCATGATAAGAAAAGAGGTGAAAACCAAAGCCGTTCCCGTATCCTTTTGCAACATCGTCAAGGCAAAAGGCAGAACGATGATGGCGAACGTCGTCAATCGGTGCCGAAAGTATTTGAACGAAAAATTGAATCTGGACATATACGAGGCTAAAAACATGGCCGTTCCCAATTTGCCGAATTCCGACGACTGCATTCTAAATCCGCCGACGTCCAACCACGCTTTGGCGCCGTTGATTTCTTTGCCGAAAACGACGGTAAGAATCATCAACAGTAGGCTTGCGCCGTAAACCACGGGACTGACGAATTCGATAAATTTCGAGTCGGTATACAACACGACGATTCCGACCGCCAACGCCACCACTATCCAAATCAGTTGTTTGCCGAAATTGAAATGGAGGTTGAAGATGGAGGCTTCGGTGTTTTTGACGGAGGCGGCATAAATCGCAATCCACCCCCAAACGACGAATATTAAATAAATAAGGACGACCGTCCAATCGATTCGGGATTCGAACCTGCTCATTTTCTATTGAATTGGGTGGCGACGCGGTCGAAGGGTTCGAGGGTGAAAGCCCGAACGGCGTTCGCGCAATGGGTCAAAATTTCGGGAAGCGCCCGCGCCTCCTCCTCGGTGAACGGGGAAAGCACGTATTCGGCTTGCCGTCCTTTGGGGAAGTCGTTGCCGACGCCCACGCGCATTCGCGGGTATTCGGTTGTACCCAAGGCGTTTTGGACGTCGGCCAAGCCGTTGTGTCCGCCGTCCGAACCTTGTTTTCGCAAGCGCACGGCGCCAAAACGCAAGGCCAAGTCGTCGGTAACGACCAAGAGCGCCGAACGTTCGATTTTCCATTCGTTGAGGTAGTAGGCGACGGCCTTTCCGCTCAGATTCATGTATGTTTGGGGCTTGACCAAAAGAATTTTTTTCCCTTTGTGTTTGACCTCGGCGATTTCGGCGTAGCGGGCGGGTTGAAACGCGGCGTTTTCCCCGCCCAAAAGTTCCAAGACCTTGTCCACGACCCGAAAACCGACGTTGTGCCGGGTTGCGAAATACTCGGGCCCCGGATTGCCCAATCCGACGACGACGTACTTCATTCTACAACCATTGGGTCCAAGCGGCGTCGGGCTTTTTGCGACGCACAAATTCCACGCCGCCCGCCGCCAAAAGAAATATTCCCAAACCCAACGAGGCCAAAACCGAATACGTTTTACCCGTTTTCATGACCTCGGGGTCGTAGCGAAAAACGATTTTATGTTCGCCCGCCGGCACGACCAAGCCCCGCAAAACAAAGTTCGTATGAATTATCGGTACCTCTTTATCGTCGATGTAGGCCTTCCAGCCCTTGGGATAATACACCTCGCTGAAAACGACGAAGCGCTTTTTCGGCGACTTGTACTCGTATTTCATCGTTCGGTTTTCGGCCAAAGTCAATCGAATGCTTTCGGTTTCGGGGTTGAGAAGGTCGCGGACGAGGTCGGCGGGAATTTTGTCGGCGTCCTTGTTTTCGACTATCGCGACGGTACGCAAATTGGTGGTGTCCAAGGCGTCGAGAGCGTCGTCGGGCGTGGGAACGACCTTGACGTCTTCGGCAATCCACGCCGGACCAAAGTTCGTCAAATTTTGATACACAAATTCGTCCCCTTGCCGCGTCATCGGCTGCCAAATCGGAAGATTGACGTTTTTGTTAAAGATGACGTATTTGGTGTTGAGCATATTGAGGACGTTGAAGTTGGGTTGGCCGTTGAGAATGTATTTGTCGCCCATTTGCTGATAACGTTTGAGTTTGGCGGCGTTGTAACCGCCGATGGTGTTGAGGGTGTAGGGGGTTTGTCCGTCGTTCCAATGGTTGCGCGAAAGCGGGAAAACCCGAAAATAAGACGGGTCGTTTTGTTTTATCCACGCGTCGGCGGGGCGGGGTTCGAACGCCTGCGCAAATTCGTTCTTGGAAACGAATTCGGAATGGGGCAGGTAGCGTCCCGCAACGAAAAAGTTGTCCGCAAAAACGACGACCGTCAACGCCGCGCCCGCAACATAGGCGTTGGTGATTTTTCCGCGCATCGTCGCCCATACGACGCCCAATCCCGCCAAAACGAAGAGCAAACTACGAAACGCATCCGCCGACAACAACGCTCGTCTGTCGGCCAAAAGCGCGGGATAAAAAGCCTTGTTGTCGGCAAACGAACGGTCGTTGGGGGATTCGAAGTTGTCGAAAAAAAATTCGGGTATGGCGGCAAATATCAGACAAATCAAGGCCGTAACCCCTGCGCCGGCGTACAACGCCTGCAAGCGTTCTTGGATTGGCCTTTCTTTGTTGAGCAGTTCTTTGACGGCCAACAACGCCACGAGGGGAAAAAGGACGTTGGTGGCCGCCAAAATCGACGCCGGCGCCCGGAAGGCGTTGTACATCGGCACGTATTCAAAGAAAAAATCGGTGAGCCGATAGCCCGTCGGCGGATTTTCGGAAACAAGATTTAGCGCCAAATAACCGACAAGGAAAACCACAACCGAGGTAAACGCCGGCGGTATTTGCTTGACTTTTTTGGCCGCAAACCACGCCAAAACCGGGAGCGCGAAAAGAAAAAGACTTTCGACGAGCGTGTACGAATTTTTACCCAAAGAAAGCAAAACCAAGAGGTAGGTTGCGTATCCCAACGCCCATTTCAATCCGCCGGGAATAATCAAGAGTCCGGTAACGAAAAGAAAAAAGACGACGGCGCCGGCGTAGGTCGGTCCCGAGGTGAAGGCTTGGGTTCCCCAGTAAAGGGGCCATTTTTGTTGTTTGAATTCGCGTTCGGAGACGCCGGGTTGGTTGGCGGCGACGAGTTTGTAGATTTCGGAATTTTTGCCGAGGGTTCCGTTGCTGCTGCCGCCTTTGAAGTTGGGGATGAGGAGGGTGAGAATTTCGTCGCGGTCGTTGGACCAACCGAAGGCGTAGTCGCGGTCGAGGCCCGTACCGTCGATGGCGGTGTTCGGGGCGCCGGCGCCGGGTTCTTTTTTGAGTTCGCTCGGCCCGCGAATGGTGTATTGTTTATATTCCAAGATAGGCAAAAGGCGGTTGAGGTTGATGGCCACCGCACCGCCCGCCGCCACGACCAACAGACCCGCCGTCACCGCGAATCGGGCCCATTTCTTCTCCAAAACATGCCGCACCAACTCGTAAACACCGTAAACGACGACGACAAACGCCAAATAATAGGTCATTTGTTGGTGGTTGGCGTTGATGTTGAGGGCCAAAGTTAAAAACAAAAGCGCCGCGCCCCACAAAGGGCGCGAGCGAAAAGCGAAGGCCGTCGCGGCCAAAACGCCGGGCGCGTGCATGAGCGCCGCCAATTTGTTGCCGTGACCCGCCTCGGTGATGATGACGTGGTAACTGAAAAAACCGAACGCCATCCCCCCCGCCACCGAATACAACGCCCCCACGCCAAAAACCCGCAACAACAAAAAGAAACCCAACATCCCCGTAAAAAAATGACCAATGGGGTCGGGCAGGCCGAGCGTCAATAATTTTCTGACCGCGTCCGTGGCGTTGCCCTCGAACATGACGTGTATCGTATACGCGGGCATACCGCTGAACATACTCATACACCAAAGGGCGTCTTCGCCGGGATGGGCGGCGCGATAATCCTCCAAGTTTTTTTGCATGCCCTTAACAAGGATGTAATCCGACGCGGCGAGTTGTTTGCCCGTCAGCAACGGAAAAAAAAACGCACACGCCGCCGCCAACAACAGCGCCACCCCTATCAACGAAGCGCGAAATTCTTTGTCTTTCAACATGGATTAAGCTTTCAAAGCGTAAAATTAGCAAAAATATAAGCAAGCCGGCGACGGAGTTTGTCCGCTGGTTTCAACCCGATGGAATCGACAAAAAACCCAACGCTTGGCGGCGCGCGACAAGGCCGCACACACAAGCGAAAACGAGAAGTCCGAAACTTGAATCGGGAGTCGGTTTCCCAAAATTTTTTCTATCGCGGCGAAACGACCACTTTCGCCTTTCTATCTTCGATGAACAGGACGTACATCCCCGCAGACGGAGCCGCAATAGGCCCGCCGTTCAAAACTCCCGTCGAAACCACCCTCCCCGCAACGTCCGTCAATTCCCAACGCGCACCGGAATTTGGGCATTTTACGTAAAAATAGTCGCGAACGGGATTGGGATAAACGACAAACTCGTACGCGTCTTCGATGCGTGAACGAAAATTGGGAACGGTGTCGTCGGCGACGGTATCCTTGACAAAGACGCCGAAAACGCTGTCCGTTCTGCAAACGCCCCGCCAAACGGAAAAAACCAATGGTTTGGGGCCGGGAGAGACGAACTTAACCACGTGCGGCCCCGGTCCATACGCCGCTTGCGGTTGGGCGTCGGCGCCGAAATTCCACGCCGCCTCCGCCCCTTCGGATATTTGCGCCGCAAATTCGACGCTTCGATTGACTTCGACGCTATCGAGGGTCGAAATCTCGAATTCGGGCATGGAATTGAAATAATTGGGTAAAAAAGTGTTTTGGTTTTCAAGAACGTCGTCCATCCGTACTTCGGCGGCGGCGAAATAAGGAAGCGAACAGCGCGTGCCGGACGCGGCGACGATGGAATAACGCACCGCGCCGATTCCCGTTCCCGCCTCGGCATGCCGAGCGGGCAACAACACCCCCATAAACCGCCATTCGACCGTTCCCCGTCCCTTGACCCGAAATTCGCCGTCGTGCGTCGAAACCCAATTCCATATCGCTTCGGGCGGGGTAAAGGCGTTTAGCGTGTCCCGTAAAACGACGTTCAACTTGGGTTGGGGGCCGTCGTGAAAAAACGCCAGTTGCACGTTGAGGCTGTCGGCGCCGGCGACGCTACGGTGAAGACCGCCGGCTTCGCCCGGCTCGTCGGTGGAATAACGGCAAACGGAAACGTTGTTCCATGGCGTTTGGTCTTGAGCCAAACCCGCAATTTCCACCCAATGCTCGTAAAAATTTTGGGCGGCCTCCCCCAAAATTTGGACGTGAACACGGCGCTTTTCGCCGGGCGCAAGGTTTTGAAAATTCCAACGCAAAGGCTGTTGTCCGTCGGGATAAGGCGAGGCGTAAAAAAACGTCGTCTTGGGGTCGAGCCACAGTTCAACGCTTCCCGATTGCACGTGGTTGCCAACGTTTTGATACTCGACGACCAGCGGGGACGGCTCTTGAGCGGGAAAATCGGGGACGGGCGTTCGTCTAAAAACCGTCGCCCGCAAATCCGAAAACGGAACGGAAATGTCCCCGAATCCAAAATCCGTTCCCGGAATGTTTTGGTTTTCGCCCGACAAAGCAAAAGAATAGCCGCCGGAAAAAGGCTGGGTTTGAGCGAAATAATCGAGGTAACGGCAAGAGACGTACCAATTTCCGTCGGGCAAATAGAGTTCGTAATAGCCGTCGGCACGGGTCGAGGCGTAAAACTTGTTTTCGCCGTCCACGGCCCACACCACGATTTGGTTGAATCCGGGTTCGCCGGTTTCATAAGTCGAATTGATATTGACGTCGCGATACACCCGCCCCGAAACGACGTGTCCGTTTACGCGCACACGGACGGAGTCTCGGCCCGGCGGACAATTTTCGTATTGGGTCTCGACCCAAAAATCGCCCTGTTCGTCGGCGACGATGGAACGGGTGATTTCGCCGGTATTCCAGCGATAAGCGGCGGCCGGCCCCGCGTCAAGAACGACGGCCCCTCCGGGAACAAACGTCAATTGGGCAGGCAATTGAAGCGGAGAAACGACGTTTGCCTGCAACTGCGTTTGGAAAGAGGCTTGTCCGTCGCTTGCGGTAACGGTGTAGGTGGTCGATTGGGTGGGGGACAAAACGACGGAAAGCGCGTTGGGCGGATTTACACCCGTGGTCGGCGACCATGAAACGGATACGTTGGCCGTCGAAGGAACGAGGGTCAGTTGTACGGAAACGGACGCTCCGCAAACCACTTGTACGGGCGGATGGGCTTCGATGTAAAAGCCTCCCGCCGCAAAGACGCGAACGGTGTCCGTGGCCCAACAACCGTTGGGGGCAACGACTTCGACGGCGTATTCGCCCGGAGCGTCCACGATGAGAAAACGTTCGCTTGCGCCGGTGTTCCATTGGTAATACATGCCGTAAGGACCGGCGTCGAGCGTGAGCGTTTCCCCTTCGTCGAGCACCAAATCGGGCCCCAAATTGACGTAAGGCGACTCAAACACTTGCACCGTTACCGTCGCCGAATATTCGATGACTTCGTTGAATGCCGTAACGGTGAAAACGGTGGTCGACGGCGGGAAAACAATCGGTTGGGCGAGGTTGGGGTTTTGAGTGTACTCGGCGGGTTCCCAACGGAAATTGACCCCGTTGGGCGGGTCGGCGAAGGCGCTCAACTGCAGAAATTGACCCGTACAATACTCCGCCGACGGCGTATCCAAACCGAAATAAAACTGCCCGTCGGGAGTGAAAACGACGGGAACTTTGAATGTATAACGACGGGGGGCAAAAACGCCGTTGAGGTCGGGCAAACCCTCGCCTTCGTCCAAATCGGCGTAATAAGGGGTAACGTGAACGGTAACCGAATCGTGGAGGTAGGTGGCGACGTTGGGGTTTCCCGTAACGGCGAAACAGGCGGCAAAACCCTCGTTCGGACTTCCGACGCGGGAAATCGAACGGTTTACCGGCCCGTTGGCGCCTTGATAAACCAAACCTTGCGGGCCGTCGTCGGCGTTGAGGCTTTTTATGGTTAAAATCAACCCCGACGGTAGTCCGGACACCGAATCCACTTGGATTTTACGAAAATACACGGCGGCGTCGCCCGGCAATATTTTCCATCCGACGTGAAAAAATTGTGCGGAGCGCGAATAGTTCACGCCCACCGTCGCCACGTCGAAGGCGTTGGAAAGGCAAAAAAATCCCGACTGAGGAACGCAGCCGCCCGCTACCGGCATGCATTGTCCCCAAAGCAATCCGACCGTCAGCACCGTCAGCGCCACCCCTATCGACGTCGTTTTCATTGGTACAAAAATACGCAAGCCGTCGCGAAAAAAAAAGCATGCCTTACGGCACGGTCATGAGATTATACAAAAAAATCGAAACGGATTGTGGAGCTAGGGGATAAAAAAGACTTGGGAGCCGTTTTTGCGACTCCCAAGTGGGCCTGCATGGACTCGAACCATGGACCTCAACATTATCAGTGTTGCGCTCTAACCACCTGAGCTACAAGCCCTTAGTTTTGTGTTATTGTTTGTCCTTCTTTAATCTACTCTTTTTAAGTCTTCTTTGGATACAAAAACTTTAACGGTTCGAGTGGAAAAAAGACCACCGGTAAGGGATGATATAAGACAGTCGATATAATTATAAGAGGTTTTTATTTGATAATTTTTAGCATTTCCAGCCATTTCCGATACACTAGGATTATTTAAAGTTATCAATCCCCAAAAAAGGTATACCGCTTTTGCCGAGGCGACTTTTTTGCCATTGAAATCCCTGGAACTCGAAGCATTGCCCACTCCGTGCCTGTGAACGTAACATCCTTGTATCGAAAGGGACGTAAAGATTACGAGCAGAATGGTTGCAACATATTTTATAAGATTTTTCATTTTAAATTTATTTTGGGAATTAATTTTGATTAAATCACAATAAATAAATTTTAAATAAATTTTAGCGTCCCATGGTGAAAACAAAACTTACTCTCCCGTAACAATGAGGGTTTGCTTGGCATACAAGCCGAGAATATTTGTGTATTTGATGTCGGCGCTGTGAATTTTAGAAATTCCACCGGCCTTCATGGCGGCTTGGACTCCGCAATCGCCGACGGCAATCAAGCCGAGAATGCTCGAACAGGAGGCTTCTCCGGTTTTGGAGGGTTTGACGTTGGCGTCGGATTGGACTTCGAGGTCGAGCGAAGGAAAGGTTGTACCTTGGTAGAGGGCGCCTTGAATGCCCAATACGCCGCAAGATTGGAGGGTCAAACAACCCGCCAAACAGAGGATAAATAATGCGTATTTCATTTTATTTTATTTTATTTTACTGGATCAAAAATTCAAAAAAAATGGGGCGACGTATAGGGAGGGCAGAAGAGCTCTAATAAGGAGATTATCCAGCCGCACCTTCCGGTACGGCTACCTTGTTACGACTTAGCCCCAGTCACCGGTTTCGCCCTCGGCAGGGATTTTATCCCCCGACTTCAGGCGCCCCCGACTTCCATGGCTTGACGGGCGGTGTGTACAAGG
>CALAJH010000026.1 GCA_937922655.1 uncultured Bacteroidia bacterium | reverse complement strand
TTTGGGAGGACGCCCTGCCCGAAGAACAGATTCTTCAAGACCCGCTGTATCTGCGCGGCGTCGATTTTGGCGAAAAACGCGGCGAAAAACGCGGTATCGACATCGGCGAAAAACGCGGTATCGACATCGGCGAAAAACGCGGCGAAAAACGCGGGGTGGAAAAAGCCAACCGCAATATGGTGCTTAATCTGCACAAAAACGGTTTGGACGCCGCAACCATCGCTCGAATGTCGGGACTGCCCCTCAAATTCGTTCGTCAAGTGTTGGAAGGCAAAAACAACCCGCCCGTAAACGGACAATGAAATCATTTGACGACGCTTCGTCCCTTTGTTTTTACCCTTCGACGGTTTGGGAGGACGCCCTGCCCGAAGAACAGATTCTTCAAGACCCGCTGTATCTGCGCGGCGTCGATTTTGGCGAAAAACGCGGCGAAAAACGCGGTATCGACATCGGCGAAAAACGCGGCGAAAAACGCGGCGTGGAAAAAGCCAACCGCAATATGGTGCTTAATCCACACAAAAACGGTTTGGACGCCGCAACCATCGCTCGAATGGCGGGACTGCCCCTCAAATTCGTTCGTCAAGTGTTGGAAGGCAAAAACAACCCGCCCGTAAACGGACAATGAAAACGACCGACGAAGCATTCCCAATCCCGTCGTTCAATCGGTCGGTTTTTACGTAATAACTTGGTTTATCGCAATAAATCGAACTTTTAGCGAATGTAAGTTGTCGTTTTAGGGATTTTTTACGTTATTCGCGCCGTCGTCGAAAAGACCGGCGCGTCGTAGACCAGTTGCATGAAGGCATACACGTTTGGGCTGATAGGCAAGCGATTACAGCACAGCTATTCCCCGCGTTATTTTGCGGAACGTTTTGAAAAGGAAAATTTGCCCCACAAATACCTGCCGTTTGAAATTGAGTCGGTGGACGAACTCCCGAGCTTAATAAAAAACACCCCTTCCTTGGGGGGATTGAACGTAACCACACCCTACAAACAAGCGGTGATACCGTTTCTACAAGAAACGGACGAGGCGGCAACGGCCGTCGGCGCCGTCAATACCATCGTCGTCCGTAGCGACGGCACCCTTTCCGGCTACAATACCGATATAGACGGCTTCGTTCGCTTGATTCGCACCATTTATCGCGCTATTGTTCCGCCGGCCGTGATTCTCGGCACCGGCGGCGCGGCCAAAGCCATCGGCTACGTATTGACCAAGTACTACCGCCAACGCGATTATTATTACGTTTCCCGCAACCCCAAAAATCCCGACGAAATCGGCTACAACGACTTGACCGAGTCTTTGCTCAAGCATCGGCGGCTTATCGTCAATGCCACGCCCGTGGGGATGTACCCGAACGTGGACGAATGTCCGCCCGTGCCGTTCGAGTTCTTGACCCCCAAACACGGGGTGATAGACCTCATCTACAACCCCGAAGAAACGGTGTTTTTGCGCAAAGCCAAAGAAATCGGTTGCAAAACGGCCAATGGTTTGGAAATGCTTTACGCGCAAGCCGACCTCGCATGGGAAACATGGCAATTCGCCCACGGATTATAAAATTGCGGCTTGAACGCGGCCGGGTTTACGACAACAAGTTGTAAACAAGGGTTTTCATGACGGCGGCCTCGCCCATACGCGTAGGCGTAATGCCTTTGAGCGCCAAGTCCGCCTCGGCAATGTATTCCAAATTTTGGACGATGCGCGAAAGCGAATACGCTTTGAGCGCCGTAACATAACGCTTGGCCAAAAAAGGATGGATTTTCAGTGCCTCCGCCACCTCCTTTTCTTTTTCGACACGCTGCTGTTTGAGCATCGCCAGCGTTTGATAAAACGAAAACAACTGTACCGTCAGCCCCATCGGCGAATGGTCCTTAACGTTGCGCATCATTTGGTGGATGATGCGGTGGGCTTGGGCGGCGTTGCGTTCCCCCAAACGTTCCATCAATTCAAAAACATTGTAGTCCTTGTCCAAACTCACAAATTCGTAGATCGTTTCCTTGTCCAAAACGACGTTTTCACGCCCGTTGAAGTGCAAAAGAATTTTTTTGATTTCGTTGTCGAGCAAATGAAGATTGTTGCCAATGGATTGAACAAAAACAAGCAGGGCGTCGGGTTGAATTTGAAAACGATGTTCGGCAAACTTGGCTTCAACCCACCGGGCCGCCTCGTTTTCGTAAAGAATCTTGGATTCAAAGAAACGAATTTTTTCGGCGAGGGCTTTGCCGGCTTTGGTGTTGAGATTGAAAGGTATGGCTTTTTGATGAAAAATCATGACGAAAACGGTGGCGGGCGCAGGGTTTTCAAGGTAGGCGTTGAGTTTGTCGCGTTCGTCTTTGCGCATTCGGTGGGCCTCTTTGAGCACGACGAGCCGGCGCGGCGCCATCGTCGGATAAGCTTTTGCACGCGCCGTTACTTCTTTGGCATTGACGTCGGGACCGTACATGACGTCGAGGTTGAAGTCCCGCAAACCCGGAGGAACGGCCGTCGCCACCAACGCCTCCAACAGTTTCTCCATAAAATACGGCTCCTCGCCGTAAAAACAATACGACGGAGCGAATTTGCCCGAACGTATTTCTTTTTCCAGTTCCTTAAAGCCCGCCATGTCGTTTTACCGCCGTCCGCCAAGCGACGCACTGAATCGACAACAAATTTACCGCATTTTTTTGTTTTTCAACCCACCGAACGGAGAAAATGTGGATAAAACAATTGACAATACGACGCGGGTATATCCGGCCCGAGATAAGGCTTTGCGAACGGGTGTTTTTCAAAACTTTTTCGTCGGGACAAAATCTCGCTGCGAAAAAACGCGTGCGGCGGGCGTCAACCCTTGTTTTAATCTTCGCAATCAAGGTTTGAGTCGTATATTTGCGTTCGATGACGGACGAGAACGTAAATCCGTGGACGACGCTGGCGTCGCGGGCGGTGTACGACAACCCGTGGATTCGAGTCTCCGAATTCGACGTAATCAATCCGTCGGGCGGAAGGGGTATTTACGGCGTGGTGCATTTCAAACATTTGGCTATCGGGGCGATACCCTACGAATCGGGTGAGGTATGGCTCGTCGGTCAATACCGCTACCCCCTGCGGAGATACTCGTGGGAAATCCCCGAAGGCGGAGGCAAACTTTTCCACGACCCGCTCGAATCCGCCCAACGCGAATTGCGGGAAGAAACGGGATTTGTCGCCCGTCGCTGGGATAAAATCCTGACCATGCATTTGTCCAATTCCGTTTCGGACGAGGAGGCGCATATTTTTTTGGCCCGCGAGCTGGTCGCCGGCCCTGCCGCCCCCGAAGAAACCGAAGCCCTTGCAATGCGAAAAACAAGCCTTAAACAAGCCCTACAACTTATTGCCAAAGGGCAAATCACCGATTCGCTGACCGTCGCCGGACTTTTGCAACTTTATTATTTGGAAAACGAAGGCTTGTTGCCGTGAGCGCGATTCTTATCGTCGAAGACGAAACGATTATCGGTATGGACCTCAAAGCCCGTTTGACGGGCGCGGGCTACCACGTCGTCGGTTGGGCGAAAACGGCGGACGAGGCCGTACGCATGGCCGCCGAACTTAAACCCGACCTTGTCCTCATGGACGTACAGCTTCGCGACGAGGAGCGCGGCGGCATTCGCGCCGCCATCGAAATCCAGCAAAAAAGCCCCGTTCCCGTTATTTATTCCAGCGGACACAGCGACGCTTCCACCGTCGAACAAGCCATTTCGTCCAATCCCTACGGTTTTTTGGTCAAGCCTTACCGGGACGCGGAGTTGTTTTCCGCCGTCCGTTCGGCCCTTGAACGTCATCGTTTTATTCAAAGTTTGTCGTCGAGTCGAAACTGGCTGTTCTCGATGTTGCACAGCGTTACGGACTCGGTCGTAGCCTGCGACGCCGAGGGCAACGTCGTTTATTACAACAAGGCGGCGGAAAAAGTTTTTGGATTGACGGGGCGGGCCAACATATTCGACGTTTTCCATCCGCTAGACCCCGAAACCCGCTTGCCCGTCCGCGATTTTTCCGAACGCTCTTTGAAACCCGGAGAATACGGTGAAACGGTCGTCGTCGGCGCCGACGGCAAGCTCTCCCATCAAGTCGTTACGGTTACGCCGATATGCCTTGAAGACGGCGGTCAAGCGGGTTCGGCCTTGGTCTTGCGCGACGTTACCGAACAGCGGGCGCGCGAACGGTTGTTGCACTGGGTGGCCAAAGGCGTGGCCGGCGCCACCGACGACGATTTTTTTTCGGCCTTCACCCAAAACCTGCTCGAAGCGTTGGACGCGACGATGGTCGCCGTCCACGTCCGAGAACCGGAAAAAGGTTTGCGTATGGCGTCGTTTTCCGGACGGGCGCCGTTCATTTACCCCCCCGAATTCATCCACGATTCGGCCCAACGAACGTTCGACAACTGGACCGTCGTTCCCGTCGGCGCCTACGGCATATTCCGGTGGCCCGATAAAATCGAGGGATACATGGGCCTGCAAATCAAAAGCCCGGGAGGGGAGGCTCGCGGGGTCGTTCAAATTTTTTCCGAACGCATGCTCACGCGCCTAGCCGAATACTCATGGATACTCGAAATTTTTCAGGCCCGCGCCGCCGCCGAACTCGACCGCGCCGAGGCCCAAAAAATGTTTCTTTTGCTCGACCGGGCCGTTCGCCAAACGCACGTCGGCGTGGCCATCACCACCTGCGGTCCCGAACCCCGCATCGTTTTATGCAACCCCGCCTTTGAAACCATGACCGGCATTAGCCCGCAATGCAACGAAAATTTGCCCGCCGCCGTCGCCCAAAAATTGGAACCCAAAGCCGCCTCCAAGTTCGCCAAAATTTGGCGAAAAAACGTTTCGGCCTCCGTCGAATCGGTCGTTCAACCCTCGGGGCGCGACGTCGTTTGGGAAATCAGCCCCGTCGGAAACGAACCCGACTACCAAATCCACATCCTTCGCGACGTCTCCGAACGCAAAGAACTTAACCGTAAACTCCAAGAGGCCGCCAAACGCAACGAACAAGAAAAAATGAACGCCGTACTCGAAGCCCAAGAAAAAGAACGCACCCGCATCGCGGGCGAACTCCACGACGGCGTCGGCGTCTTGATTTCCCTCTTGAAAATGCAAGCCTCGAAAATCGTCTCCCCCGACCCCGAACTCAACAAAAAACTTAGCGGCATACAACAGTCGGCCGACGAACTGGCCACTGTCATTCGGGAAATCTCCAAAGACTTGATGCCCGGCAATCTGGCCGACTTCGGCTTGCCCACCGCCATCGAAGCGCTCTGCAAACGCATCGCCAAACTTTCGGGCATGAACGTCGAATGCGTGATAGAAGGTTTTGAAGACGAAAAATTGCCGCAAAAAATCGCTTTCGGCGTCTATCGCATCGCCCAAGAAGCCCTCAACAACGCCTACAAATACTCCAAAGCCGAAAACATCCGCGTCGAACTCGCCCGCGACGGCAACCGTTTGACCCTGCTCGTCGAAGACGACGGCGTCGGTTTGGCCGCCGCCCAAACCGAAAAAAAAGACTCCGGCGGACACGGCATCAACAACCTTAAAACCCGCGTCGAACTCCTCAACGGCAATATTTCCCTCGAAAGCGAACCCGGAAAAGGCGTTTCCATTTTTGTGGATTTGCCTATTTAAAATAATCGGTAAATTTGCAAAAATATCCTGCTATTTCTAACATGGGAAAAATCAAAATATTAATCGCCGACGACCACCGAATCATCGTCAACGGCATCAAGATGATGCTCGAAGACGAACCCGACGTGGAAATCGTCGGCGAGGCGGCCGACGGCAAAGAAGCCCTTAAACTGGCGCTGTCGATTCCCGAGTTGGACTTGGTGCTTATGGACATCAAAATGCCCCAAATGAACGGCATCGAGGCCACACGGGAAATCACCAAAGAACATCCCAAGGCCAAGGTATTGGCCCTGACCATGTTCGACAGCGAAGAATACATCACCGGCATGCTCAACGCCGGCGCCAAAGGATACATTCTCAAAAACACCGGCATTCAAGAACTGATAACGGCGATTAAAAAGGTGGCCGCGGGGGAAACTTACTTCAGCGAAACGGTAACGAACGTGATTATGTCCAAATACATGGTCAAATCCGCGCCGCCCGTGCCGGCCGTCAGCGTCAGTCCCAAAGAACTCACCGAACGCGAACTCGAAATTTTGCGCTACATCGCCAGCGAAAAATCCAATCAAGAAATTTCGGAAATCATGCTTATTTCCCCGCGCACGGTGCATTCCCACCGCCGCAACTTGATGCAAAAGTTGGGGGTGAAAAACACCGTGGGCTTGGTTCGCTATGCCATTCAACACGGTTTCGTCAGCGCCCCGACGCCGCCCAATTCTTAGCGGGCTTTTTTGGCTGACGATGCTTGTGGGAGCGGATGTATTGGCCTCGTCGCGATGCATTTTGGGCCAAGGTGCGTCGGGAGGGAAAATTTTTCCTTCAAACCCTCGTGTTTGCGTTCTTCCCCTCGTTCCGTATCATGCCGAAGAAAAAAATATTTCCCGCGCCTTGCTTCCGCCGTCCCAAAAACACTTTTTGGGCACGGACGACCTTGGTCGGGATGCGGCGGCGGTCGTGATTCACGGCACGCGCCGTTCGGTTTTCACGGCCTTGCTTGCGGCGGGCGTCGCCTTGATTTTTGCCGTTGGTTTCGGCGCCGTGGCCGGTTTTTTCGGCGACGACAAACTCAATATTTCCTTTTCGACGGCCGTGCTTGTCGTCGTCGGGGCGTTGGCGGGGGGATTCCACGATTTTTGGTGGGGCGGCGCCCCGTTGTTTTTTTTCATCGGCGCGGCCGTCGGCGCGGCTTTGAGTTGGGCGCTTAACCGATTGATTAAATTTCCCGCTTTCGCTTTTCCGCTCGATTCGATTTTCGGACGCACGAGCGAAATATGGTATGCCGTTCCGGCGTTTTTGGCGCTCTTGGTTTCCACCGCGCTTTTTCCCCCGAGTTATTATACGTCGGGGCTGACGCTGGGCTTGCTGCAATGGCCGCCCGCGGCGTGGACGCTGCGTGCGCAAACGAAAACCGTTGTTTCCCAAGACTATATACGCGCCGCCTACGCCGCGGGAGCGCGGGAAAGACGCGTATTTTGGCGGCACGTTTTGCCCAACGCCTTGCCCGCCGTTCGTCCCGTTCTTTTGCAGGTGGCGGCCACGAGCGTCATCGCCGAGGCCGCCATCGCATTTTTGGGCCTAGGTCCCGAATATCCGTCGTGGGGCGGACTCATGGCCGCCGCACGAAAATATCCCGACGCTTGGTGGCTCGTCGTTTTTCCCGGCGCCGCACTGTTCTTTTTCGTAAGATTTTTATATCAAATCCGTGGGACTGCTCCGTAAACTTACCGGACAAACGGCGATTTACGGACTGAGTTCGATTATCGGGCGCCTCGTCAATTGGGGATTGACCCCCGTTTACGCGCATTTTTTCGACCGCGCCGAATACGGCATACAATCCGACCTTTACGCTTTTTCGTTTTATCCGCTGATATTGCTGACCTTCGGACTCGAAACGGCGTTTTTTCATTATACGGCCAAAAGTTCCGACGCCGATTCGGTGTATCACACCGCATTTTCAACGATATTATTGTTTTGCGCGGTGTTTTTGATTGTTTTCGGGGTTCCTTATCCTTTGTGGGCGGATGTTTTGGGTTACGGCCAACGGCCCGCACTCGTGTTGATGGTCGTGACAATCATTGTTTTGGATGCGGCGGCGGCGCTCCCGTTGGCACGCCTGCGTTACCGCGAAAAAGCCGCAAGCTTCGCATTGATTTCGGGAACGAACATCGTTTTGACTTTGGCGCTGAGTTTGGGATTTGTCGTAGGCATGCGCATGGGGGTCGAAGGCGTGTTTTTGGCGAACTTGTTGGCGTCGGCGGTACGGTTGGGTATGGCGCTCGACGGCAACGCCCCCGACTTCCGACAAATCCATCCGGGCATAAGAAAATTGTTGTTGTCGTACGGTTTTTACATCATGGCGGCGGGCTTGTTGGGCGCGTGGAACGAAATGTTGGGGCGAAATCTTATTCCGCGGCTTTGGCCCGACGGCAAAATCTACGACGGCGAAGCGCTTTCGGGTTTGGAAATGAACGGAATTTATTCGGCCAATTACAAATTGGCCATGTTTGTCGCGTTGATTACACAGGCGTTTCGTTACGCCGTCGAACCGTATTTTTTTCGTTCGGCGGGCGAAAAGGACGCGCCCCGAAATTTTGCACGCATCTTTCATTATTATACTTTGGCGTGTTTGGGGGCGTCGTTGTGGGTGGCGGTCTTTGCCCGGCACATCGTTGCGTTCAATTTTTTCGGTGCGGCCTCGTTCACGCTTTTACCACAAAAATATTGGAACGGACTTTCCGCGGTGCCGACCATACTTTTGGCCAATACGCTCGTCGGCGCCTACCTCAACCTTGCGATATGGTACAAATTGACGGCGCAACTGCGTTTCGGATTGTTTTTTGCGGCGGCGGGCGCGGCCGTTACGCTTGTCGGCAACACGGCGCTCATTCCCGAATTCGGCTATCGCGGCAGCGCGTGGGCCTCGGTCGCTTGTTACGCCGTCATGTGCGTCCTGTGTTTTTTTTACGGTCAAAAGTTCCGGCCCATTCCCTACAACATGAAAAGACTGTTGGCGTATTTTGCGGTGTTCGTTGTTTTTTGGCGCATGGCCGAGTCGGTGGAATCGGTGACGGCCAAGTTTTTGATTTGTGCCGCGTGTTTGGGATTCATCTACGTTTGGGAAAAAAAACGCCCACCGAAATTTGAAACGGCATGACCTTGACCACCGACGTCGGCGACGCCTTGCGATATCCCCGTTTACGCTACGCCGCAAAATTCGTTTTTGGTCAAGCGGACGTTCGGGTGCATTACGGCCAAAAACCGCCGGACAACGCCGTGTTCGTCCCCCAAAAATCCGATTTGCTTTTTCAAACCGGTACGCGTGCCGTTGCCCCGCCCCACGACCTTTCGGATATTTTCTTTGCCGCGTTTTATTTTTTGACCGAATACGACTGTTGGAGCGGGGTGGTGGGCACGGACGCACACGGCAGATACCGCGACGCCGAACGTCGCGCCGTCGTCAACCGCCGCACGGATTATCCTTTTTTGGACGAGGAGATACTGAAGTTGTCGAATCGAAACGAGGGTTTTGAACTCGTTCCCACACTGGATATCGACGGCCCGTGGAAATACCAACACAAGCCGTTTTGGGTGCGTTGGGGAGGGATGTGGAAAGGCGACGTTGCCAATCGCTTGCGCGTCGAACTCGGCGGGCGCGACCCGTACGACGCATGGGAAAAAATTCGGACTTTTCCCTCGAACACGGTGTTGTTTTGGCTTTTGGCGGGAAACACCCGTTACGACGTTCGTTATCGTACCGGGCAAAGCGCGGTTCGGGAGTTGTTGCGGACGTTGGAATTCGAGGCGGGGATTCACCCGTCTTACAACGCCGCGTTCTCGCCGCAAATGTTGGCCGACGAAACCCGCGCCCTCGAAGACGCCCTCGGAAAACCCGTTAAAAAAAGTCGGATGCATTTTTTGCGTTATCGCCTGCCCGAAACCTATCGCGCCCTTATCGCCGCCGGCATCCACGAGGAGTACACGACGTGTATGCCGACGTTGGCGGGGTTCAAGTACGGCACGGCGCGTGCGTTTCGTTGGTTCGACGTCGAAAGCAACGAGGAAACGCCGCTTTGGCTCGTTCCCACGCTCTGGATGGACCGAACGTTTTTGGCTTACGAAAAAATCGACGCGACGACGGCACGCAGCCGCGCCCTAAAACTCGTCGAACGGGCGCGAAGCGTGGGCGGACGCTCGGCGGTGTTGGTTCACCCGCCGTCGTTGGCCGGCGCCGACGAATGGAAGGGTTGGGAGTCGCTGACCCACGGTTTGTTTGGCTAACGTAAACCCCAACGCCGTTTGACGGCCGGCAAAGCAATTTTTCCCGCGGCGTTTACCGTCAATTTTTCGTCGTTTATCATGTTTTGCACCACTTTGACGATTTGGGATTTTTGCCCTTTATGGACGTGGGTTACCAAATTGTCGATAAGCATCGGCCCGCGAAGTTTAAGCACGGCCTTGACCTCTTCGGCAATGGCGCGGCCGGTGGCCGAATCCACGTAGGCAACGTGGCGTTGGTTGCAGTTGTCGCATTTTCCGCAGGCTTTGGCGTCTTTTTCCCCGAAGTATTCGCTAATCATCACACTCCGGCACCGGTCGGTACGCTCGGCGTATTTTATCATGGCGTCGGTTTTGTTCCATTCATTTTTTTTACGTTTTTGTATAGAATCCCATCCCAAAAGTTCAAAATTCAATTTTTGTCTCGGAATTAAAAACCGTATGCCGGGTTCGTTAAACGGGGCTTGATAATCCAAAACTTGAATACTTTTGAGGTATTTGAGTTTGGTGTAAAGTTCGGGGAGTTCGATGTTGAGTTTTGCGGCGAGGGTTGTCGCCTCGTATTTGACGGTTTCGGAAAAGACGCGCCCGCCGTAAAGGCGCAAAACGCCTTCGAGGAAAAGGTCGTAGTCGGGTCGGCGACGGCGTAAATCGGCAAGGGATTCGTAAGGGACGGTCATTTTCAAGGTTCCCCAACGTTCGCCTTCCTCGCTGTAATGGATGTAGCCCGCGTCGGCCAACCAACGGATAATGGTGCGCACGGCTTCTTGTGAAACGCCGGCTTTTTTTGCCCAAAGGTCGGTGCGCGGCTGGAAGGTTGTGTCGCCGACGACGGCCGAACGCGCAATACCGCAATCGTCGCACATCGCCTCGTACACCGTTTCCACGGCCTTGGCTTCGGGAAAACGGGAAAAAAAGGCTTCGAGCAACATTTTTTTGTCTTTGGCGCCGTAAAAAAGCACGGGAAAAGCGACGCGCCCGTCGCGCCCCGCCCGCCCCGCCTCCTGATAATAACTTTCCAAATCCTGCGGCAAACCGTAGTGAATGACAAAACGGACGTTGGATTTGTCAATACCCATGCCAAAGGCGACGGTGGCGACGACGATTTGCAATTTTTCGTCAATCCATGCGTTTTGAACGGATTCGCGGGCGGCGTTGGCGAGTCCGGCGTGATAAGCGGCCGAGCGTACCCCGCGTGCGTTGAAAAATTCGGCCAAATCCTCGGCCATTTTCCTCGACCGGGTATAAACAATGCCGCTTCCGCCCACCTTTTGTACGATTTCCATCATTTTTTCTTCACGGTTCGATTCGTACAAGACCGAATAACGCAAGTTGGGACGCGCAAAACTTTGTACAAACGTTTGGGGACAAACGAGTTTGAGGCGGTCGATGATTTCGCTTCGGACAAGGGGCGTGGCCGTGGCGGTAAGCGCCAAAACGGGAACGCCGGGCAGGCGTTCGCGGAAGGTCGAAAGTTCCAAATACGCCTTGCGAAAATCGTGGCCCCACTGACTGATGCAATGCGCTTCGTCGACGGCCAAAAGCTTGACGGGCAATCGCGGCAAACGGTTTGTCAAGCCCGGATGATTGAGCCGTTCGGGGGCCAAGTACAAAAAGCGCAGTTCGCCCCGCTCGGCCAACGACAAACGACGTTCGATTTCTTCGGGCGGCAAAGTGCTGTTGATGAAAGCGGCGGGCAAAGCGATGCGCGAAAGATTTTCGACCTGGTCCTGCATGAGCGCGATAAGCGGGGAAACGACAAGCGTCAGCCCGCCCCGGGCCAAACCCGCCATCTGAAAACACAACGACTTTCCCCCGCCCGTCGGCAAAATGGCCAGCGTGTCCCGGCCCATGACGGCGCTTTCGATGATTTCCCGTTGCAAGGGGCGAAAACCCGAAAATCCCCAGTACGTTTGCAGCAAGGCTTCCAAGTTCATGAGCTTTTGTTCACCAATTCCAAAGAAACCCGTTCTTTTTCGAAATCAATTTTTTCGATGGCAACGTTTACCACCTCTCCGACTTTCAAAACGTCGGTGGGGACCACGCTTCGTTGGCCGGGCCGGCGCATTTTGGAGACGTGCAACAAGGCGTCGTTTTTAAGGCCGATATCGACAAAAGCGCCAAAGTCCACGACGTTTCTGACCGTTCCCGCCAGGGTCATACCCTCGCGCAAATCTTCGAGTTTGACGACGTCGCCGCGTAAAATAGGCGGGGGAACGTCCTCGCGCGGGTCGCGTCCGGGGCGAAGCAAATTGTCCACTATCAATTTAAACGTATGGGCGTCCAAACTCGTTTTATGCATGAGTTCGTCGGCTTTTTGCGGGCAAAGTTTGGACAAGGCGAGGCCCAAAGCGGCGTAAGCCCCGGGAAGGGCGTTCATTTCCGCCGCCATTTTCCTTACTTTTTCGTAGCTTTCGGGATGAATGGCCGTGTTGTCCAACGGTTCTTTTCCATCGCGAACGCGCAAAAACCCCGCCGCCTGTTCAAAAGTTTTTTCACCCACGCCCTTGACCTTTTTGAGTTGTTCGCGGCTTTCAAAGCGCCCGATTTGCCGACGCGTTTCGACGATTTCGTTGGCAATTCTTTCGTTCAATCCCGAAACGAAAGACAAAAGTTTGGGCGAGGCGGTGTTTACGTCCACGCCGACTTCGTTCACCGCCGAAACGACCACCGCCGTCAATTCGTCTTCCAACAAACCCTCGTCCACGTCGTGTTGGTACATGCCGACGCCGATGGACTTGGGCTCGATTTTGACCAGCTCGGCCAACGGGTCTTGTACGCGGCGGGCAATGCTGATGTTTCCGCGTTGGGTGGCGTCGAGATGGGGAAATTCTTTTTTTGCATATTCGGAAGCGGAATAAACACTGGCGCCCGCCTCGTTGACGATTAAATATCGTGCGCAAAGGGCGTGTTTTTTAATCACGTTTGCAACGAAGGTTTCGGTTTCCCGGCTTGCGGTTCCGTTGCCAATCGCGACAATGTCCACTTTGTATCGGTCAATCCAATCCAAAAGTTTGCGTTCGGATTCGCGCAAAAGATTTTTGGGGGGCGTGGGATAAATCACGTCGCCCTGCAAATAATCCCCGCGTTCGTTGACGACGGCCATCTTACATCCCGAGGCATACCCGGGGTCGATACCCAAGACGACTTTGCCCGTAAACGGGGGTTGAAGCAGGAGGTTTTTGAGGTTTTCGGAAAAGACCTTGACGGCGTGAAGCTCGGCCGTTTGCTTCAATTGTTTGCGTACCTCGCGCTCGATGGACGGACCCAAATATCGTGAAAGCCCCATTTTCACGGCCTCTTGGTACTGCGATTTGAAAATCAAGCCCTCGGAAACACCAAGTTTTTTTTCCACCCATTGGGCGACGGCTTCCTCGTCGCAGGTCAATTTGACCGAAAGGATATCCAAACTTTCGCCGCGCAAAATCGCAAGAATTTGGTGGGGTTTGATTTTGGAAACGTCAAAGGCCGCGCCGTCGTAAAGGTCGAATTTGTAGGCGTCTTTGTGGTCGGTTTTGCGCTTTTGGGACAAAACCGTGCCCTCGGTTTGCAAGGTTTTGCGGTAACGGGCTCGAAATTCGGCGTTTTCCGCGATTTCTTCGGCGATGATGTATTGGGCGCCTTGTATCGCTTCCTTGGGGGTACAAATATCGCCGTTAATGAATCGTCGGGCGAGGTCTTCGGGGTTTCCCGACTTCGCGGTTTGAATCAATCGCGCCAAGGGTTCCAAGCCTTGTTCGCGTGCGATTGAGGCCTTGGTTTTGCGTTTGGGCTTGTAGGGAAGATACAAATCTTCGAGTTCGTTGGCGTCGAGGCAGGCGTCGATTTTGGCGCGAAGTTCGGACGTGAGTTTGCCTTGCGCATCGATGGTTTTGAGGACGGTCTCTTTGCGCTCGAAAAGCTCGCGAAAATATTTGAGCGATTTTTCGACGTTGCGTATATGCTCTTCGTCCAGACCGCCCGTTTGCGCTTTTCGGTAACGCGCAATGAAAGGCACGGTGGCGCCGGATTCGAGGAGTTCGACCGTCGCCTGCACGCTGCGTCGCGGCAAAGCGGTTTGTCGGGTTATCGGCTCCAATAATTCGGGTCTGAGCATGGGCTTAAACAACGGTGCAAAACTATGCACAAACGGGGGCCTTACCCCCCACCCTCCGCCAAGTTTTTTCCAAAAAATTGTTCACACGCCGTTCACAAAGGTCAAAACAGGGCGTTGATAAAAAGAAAAACGTCGTTTTTGACGACGTCGAGCGCCGTCGCGGGCCACAATCCCAACAACAACATCGTCGCCGAAAGTATGGAAAGCGCCAACGTTTCCCGTGGGTTGGCGTCGGATTTGAGCAAAGAAAACGACGAACGTTCGCCTAAAAAAACGCTCGTAAACGAACGTATAAAATACGCCGCCGTCAAAACGATTCCCGCCAAACAAGCAACGACAATCCACGTCGAAAAGTGGGAAGAGGTGGCGGTCGAACGAAAACTTCCCGCGAAAATCAACGCCTCGGATACAAAAGCGTTCAAGCCGGGCAGACCCAACCCTGCAAAAAACGCGACGGCGGAAAAAAAGGTAATCTTGGGAAAATCGCGGCTCACGCCGCCGAAATTGTCCATGCGATATCCTCCCGAACGCTCGTAAAAATATCCCGCAACAATGAACAAAGCGGCGGAAACCACGCCGTGATTAAAGAGTTGCAACACCACGCCGTTCAAGGCCGTCGCCTCGGCCGAAACCACGCCCAACAACACATAACCCATGTGCGTTACCGAAGAATAAGCTATCATGGTTTTGAGATTCTTGGCGGCCAAAGCGTTCAACGCGCCGTAGATTATCGATACCAAAGCCATGACCGACAACACCGTACCGAAAGCAACAATCCATTCGGGAAATATCCCCAAACACACACGATACAAACCGTATCCGCCGACTTTCAACAGTATTCCCGCCAGTATCACCGAAACGGGCGCCGACGCTTCAACGTGCGCCAAAGGCAACCACGTGTGAAACGGAACCACCGGCAACTTCACCGCAAACGCCAAAAATATCGCCCAAAAACACAAGACCGACAACGACTCCGGCATTCGAACTTGCGACAACACCTCGAAATCAAACGAATGAACAATAGCCATGTTCTTTGCGGCCGTTTGCAAAGAAACGGAATTGAGTTTTGCCGTCGCCGCCCAATCCACGGAATGAAACGCCAAAGGAAAAAGCGCCAACAAAAAAAATATCGAACCCGCAAACGTATAAACGAAAAACTTTACGGCCGCATAGCGTCGTTTTTCGCCGCCCCATATGCCAATCAAAAAAAACATCGGCAGCAACATCGCCTCGAAAAACAAAAAAAACAAAAACAAGTCTTTGACCAAAAAACATCCCGACAAACTAAAAGAAAGCAAAAAAATCAACGCGTAATAAGCCCGAGGCTTGGGGATTTGCGGCGGAGTAACGACAACGGATATCGAAAGGATAAAATAGGTCAAAAGCAACAAAAGAATATTCAAACCGTTGACGTTCAAGGCGAAATTAACGGTCAAATATTCGTTGGTTCCCATCGGAACGTTCAACCACGGAAGCTCGAAGGACGAAGCTCGACAGACAAAAACCAAGTAGGCTTGTACCACGAAAACTCCTATGGAAAGAAAGGGAAAAACGTTCGGTTTGCGAACAATCAACAACAATGCGATGCCTACCAAAGGCGCCAACAAAATCCAAGGCATATTACAAACAATTCAAGTATTCAAGGATTTTCATGGAGGGTAAAATCATATCGGGTTTAGCGGCGTTGATGGCGGCTTCGGGCATGGTGGTCATGCTACATTCCTCCAAATCTTGCACCATGACGAATCCGCCTTTTTTCTTGATTCTTTTCACCCCGAAAGCGCCGTCTTTGTTGGCGCCGGACAAAACAATCGAAAGGGCTTTGTCCATAAAAACGTCGGCACAAGAATCGAAAAGCACGTCAATCGAAGGCCGCGAATATTGGATGAGTTCGGTGGTCGCGAGTCCGAAACGCTCTTTGGTTTCGATAAGCAAATGATAGTTTGCAGGGGCGATAAACACTTTTCCCGGTTCGATAAGGTCTTTGTCGTTGGGTTCGACGACGGGTAAAACCGACTTGATTTCCAGCGCTTCTTTAAAACCTTCGCGTTTGTCTTTTAGGCGATGAAGACACATGACGATGGGAAGTTTGAATGCGGGATTGAGCTTTTCCAGCATACGGCTGACCACGGGAAAACTTCCGGCGCTTCCCCCGATAACGACGATTTCAAATTTGTTTTTTTTTATGTTTGCTTCGTCAAATCCGTGCATCGCTTAAAGTTTTACCTTCTTGTAAATCTTTTCATGGTCGCTGACGGATTCGAACTTGTCGGCAATTTTGCACCAAATCAACGATTCTTTGGCTCCCAAAGCCAAAAAACCGTTCAGAAACAGACTCGCGTGCAACAACTCAAACACCCGGTTTTGCAACTTCTGATTAAAATAAATCATAACGTTGCGGCAAAGGATAAGGTCGAACTTGAAAAACTGATGGTCGACGGCCAAATCATGATGTTTGAAACGAACATGTTCAATCAATTCTCGATGAAAAACGATTTCGTTGTCAACGATTTTGTAATAGTCGGACAACTTTCCTTTGGGGTCGGTATTGTTATAGTTTTGGGTGTAAAGGTCGAGGTTTCGCAAGGGAAAACGCCCCGATTCGGCCTTTTTCAATACCGAATGATTGATGTCCGTAGCGTAAACTTTGGCGCGATGCAAAAGATTTTCCTCCTTCAACAGGATGGCCAAAGAAACGACTTCCTCGCCCGTCGAACAGGCCGAATGCCAAATATTAAATTCGGAACGGGTGTTTAATACCGGAAAAACCAAGGTTTTTAAGGCCTTAAAGAAGGTCGGATCGCGAAACATTTCGGTCGTATTGACCGTGATGTCGTGAATAAACTGTTCAAAAAATATAGGGTCGTGAATGATTTTTTGAATCAATACGTCCATGGACTTTATGCCGTGTTTTCGCAATACGACAATCACCCTTCGCTTAAACGACGACTGCGCGTAATTTCCGAAGTCGTAGCCGTATTTAGTGAGTACGGCGTCGGTAAGTTTGCGCAATTCTTCGGGTTCGATTTCCGTTTCAAAATCGTTGTAAGAGGGAAACATATTCAAGGTTGAAAATCGTTCAAAAGGTGAATGGTTTGATAAAACGTATCGTCGTCGATTGCGGGAAAATTGGCCAATCGAAAAGTCGTGGTTTTCAGCTCCCCGTATCCGGAACCCAATCGTACATTGTGTTGCAACAAAAAGTATTGTTTGACGATTTCAGGTTCCGCACAACGATAACATATTACGGTTTGGGATTGAGCTTGGGGATTGTTTATCAAAGCTTGGAAATATGAATTTGAAATTTGGTAAGCGGACTTGGCCCGTTCCGTTATGCGATTGGCAATGGAGTTTATGTTTGGAATTCGTTTCAATACGCCGTTGAGCAGATATATTGCCAAGACGTTGGGCGTGAAAACGGTTTGTCCTTTAAGGGACATTTTATGAATATTGGCAACGGCATTGTAGCGTTTGTCGAATGCGACAAGGTTCATTTTCTCCACGGCCCGGGGGGATGAAAACATCACCGCCAAACCCGCGGGCAACCCAAAACACTTCTGAACCGATGCAAACCATATATCCGCAACGCTAAAATCCAGCGCCGCTCCCGCCATCGAAGACGTGGCGTCCACGGCAATCAATACCCGGTCGCGTTTTATTTCGGAGATGAAGTTACAATCCACGCGGGAGCCGTTTGAAGTTTCGTTATGGGTTATGGCGACAAGTTCGACGTTCCCGTCGGTTTCGACCTCCGGAATTTTATTGGGATTGAAGGGGAAACCGATTGAATCCGCATGTATTTTTTGGGTGTATTCAAACCATTTACGTCCAAAATCTCCGGAATAAAAATGGGCGCTTTTGCGAGCGACGTACCCTTCGGCAACGACGTTCCATGCTTCGGTCGCCGACGACAAAAAATACACCGAATATTCGCCGGGCAGATTCAACCGGTCGTGCAACAATTCCTTGGTTTCGAGATACAAATTGACAAAGGATTCGGAACGATGCGACGCCTCGAGTATCCCGGAAACGAGGGCTTCGGATACAATTTCGCCAATAAACGGATATAAAGTCGACGGCCCCGGATTGAACGTAATGGGTTTACTCATAAGGTGAAAGTAAGCAAAGAAAAGCCGTTGGACGTGTAGTTAAATTCTTGAATCATCCGCTGAATATTGGCTTCGAGGTCGGCGGTGTTTGTGGCAAGAACTTGATTTGCCATTTGCTTTAAAGCCGTGTCGTTGCCGTCGAATCCCGTCAAAACAATCACGCAATTGCCTTCGGAAAACGATTCGTTGAAGGTTTTGAACTGTGGGTCGGGTGTATCGGAAAGGGCGATAAAATCGGGTTGGCAATGTTTTCGATGTGCACCGTCCGCCGAAAAAACCAACATCGCCTTTGCCCCCGAATAGCGGATGTTCTTTTGCTTTTTACCGATGGAAAGCATTCCGATTTCCGCTATCGGAGCGCCTTCTTCTTCGTCGAGTCCGTAGTCCATTTGCAAATAAGACGAAAGAAAGAGTTGTATTCTCGCAAGGACGACATGGGGGTCGGTAATCATGCTTTGATTGACCAATTGGTCCAACAAAGCGTTTATCAATACACCGAAAGAGGGGGTTTGGAGACGTTCGTTGACCAATCGAACGGTGGCGACAAACGCTCTGTCCAATACTTCGTTAAACCAAATAAAATTGGCTTGGGGGTCGGAACAGACGTAAAAAAAACGCTTGAAAACCTTTTTGGCTTCGGCGACGTGTTGTTCGCGAATCATATCGAAAATTTTGTTTTCGTTTTTTGATTGAAAAACGCCCGCAAAACGTTCGTTGTCGATTTCTTCGGCCAAACCGATGAAACCGATGACTTCGCCCGTATCGTCGTCGCGAACGCACGAGGTGTGCAACAGTATTTTGAAGTCGGTGCCGTCTTTTTTACGATTGTAAAGTTCTCCTATCCAGCCGTCGCTCAAACTGCCTTGCAATATTTCCTCCGAGAGTTTGGGGTCGTTGAGGGGGGAGCGAAAGAACTCGCTGTTTTTGCCGATGATTTCGTGCTCTTCATATTGGTACATTTTTTGAAAAGCGGGATTGACGTATATGGTTACGTCGTTGTTGTCGGCGATGGATACGGCTTGATTGAGGCTTTTAAAGGCTTTTGCGAAAAGGGTAAGGTTCTTTTCGGACTTTTTTCTTTCGGTGATATCCACCAAGGCGCCGTTGATGTGGGAAATTTTGCCGTTTACGATAACGGGTTCAAGGTTACAGAGCAGAAATTTTCGTTTGTACCTAAACTCAATCGATGCGCTTTCGAGTTTGAGTACTTGAATCAAAACGTTTTTGAGGAGGTCGCTGCCAAAAACGCGCACGGGGTTCTGACCCGCAACTTTGTCCGTAGTCAGGTTCAGTTCTTTGGCCAACTTGCCGACGCAAAACTCGAAGGCAACCCCCATGTCGGCGTCGACGGCAAGTTTGAAAATGGCGTGTGGAAAATCTTCGTAGTCAATATTCATGCCGCGGGTTGAAATTGGACGTAAAAGTACGATATTTTCCGTTTTTCGACGAAAAAAAAGTACGTAAAGTTGGCAAAATAAAAAAGCCGGCTTGTTGGCCGGCTTGTGCGGGGTGTAAGCCCCTTATAAGTTGAGAGTGGGAGGAAGGACTTACGGGAGGGACAATTTCGACTCTCGTCGAAAATTGCATCTAGTAAAGAGATTATCCAGCCGCACCTTCCGGTACGGCTACCTTGTTACGACTTAGCCCCAGTCACCGGTTTCGCCCTCGGCAGGGATTTTATCCCCCGACTTCAGGCGCCCCCGACTTCCATGGCTTGACGGGCGGTGTGTACAAGG
>CALAJH010000025.1 GCA_937922655.1 uncultured Bacteroidia bacterium | reverse complement strand
AAGGTTTGAAGAATGTTTCGTAATTTTAGGCAACGTTTTGCAACCATGAAGCGTACAAGCAAAGACAACCGACATGCGGCGGTCCAAGTTATGAAACACACGGCGATTTTTGTGTTATTGGCGGGGTTTTTCGGCCTTTCCGGTATTTTTGCGCAAGAGGCGCGAAAGGACAAGTACGACGACCCGCGTCTCAACACCCCCGTCCCCTTCACGCTGGGGGACCGCGACCGCCTGCATACCGTTGAAATCAATATCGAAGCGCTCAAAGAACTCATCGCCGCCACCAACCGCCGCATCGACGACATGAATCGCCGCATCGACGACATGAATCATCGCGTCGACGACATGAATCGCCGCATCGACGACACCAATAAAGGTTTGGAAACTACCAACGAGCGTATGCTTTGGATGTTCGGTATTCTGATTGCCCTCGGCGGCGGCGTTTTCGCTTATCTCAATTCAAAGTTTGACAAAAAATTCGATATGATTGTCGAACGTTTGAACTCCATCGACCTTAAACTCGAAAGGGCGATTGCAAAAAACGAGGAAATGGAAAAAAGACAAGACCGTATGGAAGCGGAAATACGTTCGCTTAATTTGGCCGTTTATGACGTGCGGCAAGAAAACGCGGCCATTAAAGAAGAACTCTCCACGCGTTAAAGCCCATAGGGCGAAAAAGAGTCGGCTCGTAAAAATTCCGTCAAGCGTTTTGCGGGCCGACGTCGAAAGGGGGGGGCTACCCTGAAAACGCCCGTTTTTTGCGTGTTTGTCGGCAAAACGGGCGTTTTTCAATCCGCTTCGCATCCGTTCGAGGCATGCGTTTTTTGCGTGCGTCCTCAAAAACGACGGCAAACGCCGCCGCTTGGATTGCTTAAAAATCTTCGGCGAGAATGCGTTCGAGATTGCGTTCGGCGATGGCGGCGATGGTCCAAGACGGATTGGAACAGGCGGTGTTGCCGGGGATGGCGGCGCCGTCGGTAACGTAAAGACGGTCGTAGTTTTTGACCCGTCCGTATTTGTCGGTGGCTTTACCCATAACCGCCCCGCCCAACGGATGGTAAGTAAACTCTTTGGACACCTCGTCGGGAAATTTGTCGGTATCGAACGAGCCGCCGGCGGCGTCGTTGAGTTGTCGGCCCATGTGGCGAATGCCCTGCCGGCTCTCTTCGTTGCCGTCGTCGGGCCAATCGAGGACGAGGCCGTCGTTGGCGGCGCCGGGTTCGTAACGGTATTCGCCGCGTTTGGTGTGAACGCCCAAACCCAAATACAACAAACAGTTGCATTCAAAGCCCAGAGGATATTGGGCGCATTCGGCGATAACGGGTCCGTAGGGATTGTCGAAGTCGGTTACGGCGATAACGGGCGGGGTGGCTTGTTTTTCACCCGTGGGCTTGGGCAGGCTTTGGCGCATAAACATGCCGTTGCCGTTCGAGCCCCAACCTTTTCCGACCTCGTCGTTGAGGTCTTTGAGCGTGCCTTCGCGTTTGGCTTTAAGCAGTAAACGCGACGTTCCCATCGAGCCCGCCCCCAAAAACAAATACTTGCAACGCAGGGTTCGGGTATCCACGACCTCGCCCCGGTCGTTGATAATCGAAACGTCGAGCGTATAACGTTTTTCGGCGTCGCGACCGATGCTTTCGACTTTGTGAAAAGGGTGAACGACAACTTTTCCCGTGGCTTCGGCTTGCCTGAGGTACGTAAGGTCGAGCGAATTTTTGGCGCCGCTGTTGTTGCCGAAAATCAGTTCGCCTATCAGCGCCGATTTTGGAATTTCGCCGATAAGTTCTTTATAAATCACGTCCCATTGATAGGCTTGGGGAATGTACTGATAACGGAGGGTGGGGTTGACGCTTCGGGTGGTTTCGACGTCCTCGGCGCACCGGAAGGTAAATTCCCAGTATCCCGAATCCTTAAAGGCTTGGAAATAAGGGTTTTGGTCGAAGGGAACGGCGTTGAGCATCCGTTGGACGCGTTGGTAGTAGGGAACCATTTCGGAATACGCGGCCAAATCGCCGAAAATTTCGTTGAATTCTTGGGCACGGGGCATGACCGTCATGCCGCCGTAGACCAAAGACCCGCCTCCAACCCCCGCGCCCGAGTAAACTTTCATGTTTGAAAACTCGACGACGTCGAGCAGGCCCGTGTATCGTTCGATGTCGAAATTAATGCCTTGGGGGATGAAAGGCAAAACGACGCGGTCGCGCAACCACATCGTGCGCTTGTCGAAATTGATGCCGTGGGTAAAGGTGTCGTAGTTGGGGCTGAGTTCCCAACGGCGTCCGCGTTCGAGTACCGTCGTTTGAACGCCTTTGAGCCCCAAACGCAGGGCCGAGACCGCCCCGCCAAATCCCGAGCCGACCACGATGGCCTCGCTGTCCACGGGTGCGGTCGGGGCGTCGGGTTCGGGCTTGCAACCCCAAAGCGCCAAACCCGCCCCCCCAAGAGCCGCCGTCTTCATAAACTCCCGGCGGCTCATGCCAAAACGTTGCATGTTTTTGATATGTTGTTTGAATGTTTGTAAATTGTTGCCAAAATTAGACAAAAAAATAGAACGCCTTAAAAATTATCATACAAAAATCAAATTTTTTCTAAAAAAGACCTTGGACGCGAAATTCGGGTGATGTTAAAACAATGAAAAATCGGCGTTTATGAAAGCCAATCCTTTTAATTAAAGGAATAATTTTGAAAACGCCGAGAAACCGTCGCCGTTGTTGTCATTGCTTATTTACATTATCCCGGGTATTCTTTTTGCCGCGCGTGCGAAAAAAGTTGTAAATTGCGACACGTATGACCAACGCTATGCGAATATTGTTATTGGGAATATGGGTAGTTGCCGCATGGACGCCGTTGGCGGCCCAAGCTCCCGACCACGTGTGTCATTACCGCCATGCGGACGACGTCGCCCCGCGCGAGCATTCGCTCGACATCGAAAGGGTCAAAGTCGAAACGTCGTTCGACCCTTATGCGGCAAGGGTCGACGGCAAGGTAACGCACTATTTCAAGGTGTTGCAAAACCGGGTGGACACCCTCTTTTTCGACGGCCCGGGTATAGAAATCCTTTCGGCCCAAATCACGGGTCGTGACGTCAAGTTTAAAACCGTTCCCGAAGGCGTGATTGTCTACCCCAACGGCCCGCTCCATTGGGACCAAAAAGACAGCATCGTTTTCGTTTACCGCGCCTTCCCCAAAAAAGGCATCTACTTCACGGGCTGGGACGACCCCAAGGGAATCAAACGCAAACAAATCTGGACGCAGGGACAAGGCATCGACCACCGCCATTGGATACCCTGCTACGACGACATGAACGACAAGGTAATCACCGAAACCATCACCACCTTCGACGGCAAATACAAAGTCCTTTCCAACGGCACGCTCAAAAGCGTCAAAGACAACGCCGACGGTACCAAAACGTGGCATTACGCCATGAGCAAACCCCACGCGCTTTATCTGCTCATGCTCGCCATCGGCGATTACAAAATCAAATCCTTGACCACCCGACGCGGCTTGCCCGTGCAATTGTGGTATTACCCCGACCATGAAGACCGTTTCGACAACATTTACAAATACAGCCTCGAATCCATCGACTTCATGGAAGAACATACCATGATGCCCTTCCCGTGGGAATCCTACGCCCAAGTGCCGGTGCAGGACTACATCTACGGCGCGATGGAAAACACCACGGCCACCATTTTCGGCGACTTCTTCTGCGTCGATAAACGCGATTTCATCGACCGCAACTACATCAACGTCAACGTCCACGAGCTGACCCACCAATGGTTCGGCGACCTTATCACGGGCCGAAGCGCCAAAGAAATATGGCTGCAGGAAAGCTTCGCCACCTTTTATCCCAAACTCTTTGCACGAAAAATTTGGGGCGAGGACAAATACCAACATTCGCGCAGAACCGAGCAGAACGCCGCGATCGAAGCCACCAAAAAAGACGATTATCCCATCCGAAGTACAAAAGCCGGCACGTCGCGTTGGTATCTCAAAGGTTCGGCCGTGCTCGATATGTTGATGTACGTCTACGGCGAAGACGAGTATCGTCGCGTCATTTATCATTACCTCAAAAAACACGGATACAAAAACGTCGAAACCATCGACCTCGAACGTGCCTTCCAAGACACGCTTGGCAAAACCCCCGAATGGTTCTTCGACCAATGGATTTATCGCGGCGGCGAACCCCATTACCACGTCTCCTACCAGCCCGTCTCCAAAAACGGCGAGGCTTTCACCGAAATCACCGTCAAACAAATCCATCCCCGCCACGACCTCGTCGGCCTGTTTAAAATGCCCGTCGTCGTCGAAGTGTATTACGACGGCGGCGGAACCCAACGGGTCCGGCAATGGGTCGAAAAAGAAACGGAAAAAATCCTCGTCCCCAACCCCGGCGGTAAAAAAGTCGAGTTCGTTCTTTTCGACCCCGGAAGCTATATTCTCAAAAAACTTACCTTTCCCCGAACGTTCGACGAACTCAAAGCCCAAGCGTTCAAGGCGCCGAATATGATAGACCGTTACGACGCGCTTTACGCCATGCGCGACTTCCCCATCGAAACCCGCCGTTCCACGTTGGTCAAAGCGTATTACCAAGAAAAATATCATTACCCCAAAGGGGAAATCGTCGCCCAACTTATCGACGACGGCGCCCCCGAAAGCATCGAACTTATCCAGAACGCCATCTTCGACCCCGACCCCGAAGTCCGTCGCGCCGTCGTTTCCAACACCAAAGACGTGCGCCTTTTGCTTTTGCCTTATTACGAACGCCTGCTTGCCGATTCGTCGTACAACATCGTTCTCGAAACACTTGACAAACTCGCCCGTCAGTACCCCAAAAACCTCAAACGCTATCTTGCCTTAACCCAAAACGACGTCGGCGAAGGGCATCGGGTTCGAATCAAGTGGTTGGAAGTGGCCTATGCTTACGGCGGCGACAAAAGCGCTTTGCGCCGTTTGGTCGAATACGCCTCGGCCACCTATGAATTCCGCACCCGTCAAAACGCCATGCAAGCGTTTCAACGCCTCAACTACATCGACGACAAAGCCGTCGCCCACATGACCCACGCCCTTTTGAGTACGAATTCGCGTTTGCAAGCCGTTGCCAAAGACGTTCTCAAGCATTTTTACGCTCAACACGAAGGCCGCGGCGTCATCGACAAATATTTTAAGTCTAGGGATTTTAACGCCGAACAAAAGCAAATCGTCAAACAAATTACGGGCTGATTTTGCACGTCCCTTTTTGGGGTCCGTTCCCGCTCGCGTGGATTTTTTTCTTTTGACCTTTCGCACGGGGACGGGTAACTTTGCATAATTAAACACTACCGAATATGCTGGTGGCCAACGCCGCGCAAATGCAAGAAATAGACCGGCTGATGATCGAAGAGTTCGATTATCCGGGTTTGCTTTTGATGGAAACGGCGGGGCGAAAATCGGCGGAATTTTTGGCCGAACGTTATGCGGGCAAGCGTTTTTTGATTGTTTGCGGCACGGGCAACAACGGGGGCGACGGACTGGTCATCGCGCGTTACCTCACCGCCCGCGATTTCAACGTACAGATTCTTTTCACCGAATCGCCGGAAAAATGTACGGGCGATGCGCACACCAATCTTAAAATCATAGAAAAACGCGGCATTCCTTACCGTGTTTTTCCCGATTTTGACGTTGCGGGATACCTTAAAGGCGGGGGCGCCGTCGTTGTCGACGCCATGATAGGCACGGGTTTGCGGCAAAAATTGCGCGAACCGTTTTTGAGCATAATCAAATTGTTGCAGGCGCAATCGGCGCCCGTCGTCGCCATCGATATGCCGTCCGGACTCTTGGGAGACACGGGCGCGGTGATTAACGTACCGCTCAAATGCGAGGTTACCCTTACCTTTCAGCTTCCGAAAATTTGTCATTGTGTTACTCCCGCGTCTTTGTACTGTGGCGAAGTGGTCGTCGTGGATATCGACATTTACCGCAACGTCCAAGAACGCTTGGGGGTCAAAACGGAAATGATAACCGACGCGATGGTGCGTTCGTGGCGGCAGTCGCGGCAAATGGAAGCGTACAAAAATCGGTTCGGACACGTGATGGTGGCCGGCGGAAGCCGAGGAAAAGGCGGCGCCCCTGCACTAACCGCCTCGGCCGTTCTCGACGTCGGCGCCGGACTCGTTACCGCCTTCATTCCCGGAAGCGCGGCCTGCGCCTTCCATCGCAACACTCTCGAAGGTATGTCCATACCTTATGGAACCGAATCCACCCCCTACCTCAACGACGTTTCCGCCGACATTTTTCCCGACTACCTCAAAGACAAAACGGTCTTGGCCGTCGGTCCCGGCCTCGGAGACAACGCCGACGCCACCGCCTTCTTAAAAGGAATACTTCCCCATATTCGCGTGCCGATGGTCATGGACGCCGACGCGCTCAACATCATGGCCAAAAATCCGGCGTTTTGGGAACTTATTCCTCACGAAACGCTCGCCCAAACCGTGGTTACCCCCCATCCCGGCGAAATGGCCCGGCTTTTGCGTACCGGTACCGAAGAAATCCAAGAACGACGCTTTGAATCGGCGATGCAGTTGGCCGTCGAAAGAAAGATTATCGTCGTACTTAAAGGAGCCGGGACGTTGGTGGCCGCACCCAACGGTTCGGTGTATTTTTGTCCGTTGGGCAATCCGGGCATGGCCAGCGCCGGCATGGGCGATGTGCTTACCGGCGTTATCGCCGGACTCATGGCGCAAGGCTATCCCGCTTTAAAAGCGGCGGCGCTGGGCGTTTACGTCCATGCGCGCGCCGGCGACCTTGTTGCCGAAACGCAGGGCGTCGAAGGCGTTACGGCGCGCAAAACGTCCAGAAACATCGGCGCCGCCCTGTTCCAAATTCTCAAATCTACTCCGTAAGCGCAAAACTGCCCGCGTTTTCATACTTCGGTTCGATTTTGTAGCGCCCCGTACGGTCGATGTAACCCCACAAGTCCTTTTCTTTTACGGCGGCCAATCCGAAGGAAAACGGTCGCGCCTCCGCAAAACGCGGAGCTATTTGTACCACACCCAGCTCGTTGGTATAACCGTAAAGGCCGTTTTGATAGATTAAAAACATTCCGTCGCCGTATTCGGGCGGTCGTGAATAATCGTAAGACAACATAATGGCGCCTTTTGCCGAAACCACGCCCCACAGCGAGTCCGTACGATTTTTGTTCGGACGCAACTTTAACACCGCGAACGTTCCCGAGCGTGGCGGTAAAAGCCCGTCGTAAACAAAAGGCGCCGTCGATTGGCCCGACGTATCGACGATTCCCCAACGCCCGTCCAACTTCGCGCCGCAATGTCCCGTTTCGTCAAAGTCGGTCAATTCTTCGTATTTGGCCGCCAAAACGAATTTGCCGCTTGGGTTTATCACGCCGTACAAGCCGTTTTTTTTGACTTTGGCGCGTCCATTGCGAAAGGGATAAAACTCCTCGAAATCAAACGGCGCCACGGGACGGCCCGAAGCGTCTACGGCCGACCACTTCCCTCCTTTTTTGACCGGCACAAACCCTTCGGAAAAATAAAGCGCGTCGTCGAACGTCGGCTCGAAGAGCGTTTTTCCCGTTTTGTCGATAAACCCCCACAACGAACCGATTTGAACGACGGCCTTGCCTTCTCGAAACGGCCCCGCCGCGTCAAAATCCAATTCAAACGGACGGCCACCGTTTTTGTCCACGTATTGATAACGCCCATCCCTTTTAACAACGCAAAGGCCCTCCGAAAAAAATTCCACGTCGTCAAAGGTGGGGGCTACGGCCTCTGCACCGACGGCGGTAATAAAGCCCCAACGTCCTTCGGCGTCGCGCATGTCGGTCATGCCCTCACGAAACGCCAACTGGCCCAGCGCCAAGCGATGAGGTATTATCGCTATGCCCGACGTATCGATGAAACCGAAGTGGCCGCCCACTTTGGCCGGCGCCAGCGGTCCGGGGTTTTGCCCCCATCCCCGCGCAACCGCCAAGGACGTTATCCATATTGCAAAAACAACGGGTGCAAGCATATAAGCGAAAATTTAACGATTTTGCGGTCGAACGGCGGGTTCGGGCATAAGACTCGAAGCGTAGTTGCGTGCTTCTATAAACGTCTCCGCCGTAGGGCATGCCAAAACCCGGAAATTTTGGTTGTCCACCTCTTCCAAGTAGCCCGTCTTGACCAAAAAAGCAAAAACCGGCTTTACCCCTTTGGAAACAAAAATCTCTTGTACGGTTTTACCCGTAGCTTGGTTGATGGCCATACCCAAAAAACTTTTAAGATAAGTGTTGCCGACCAAAAAGTTTATCGCGAAATGGTGGGATATTTTGACAAAATCTTCTTCCGACGGCACGTACTCGCCGGCAAGCGGCTTGTGTTTGCGCATTGGGTCGAGAGGAGGCAAGGTCTCTCCGCCCATCCGTACATCCTGATGCGGAATCGGTTTTAACGCCACCGGCTGTTTGGCCGGTTCCATGCGCGGGGCGGCGTAGGCGGGTGCGTCGTCGAATTCTTCGCGTTTGGGACGCGAAGGCTTGCCCGGTTCCATGCGCGGGGTGGCGTAAAAATCCGGTTCCACAAATTCCTCGCTTCCGGTACGATAGTCGTCTTCGTTGGTAAACGGCAACGATTTGCCGCTTTCATCCCAAAAAGGTTCGGGTTCGGTTATGGGACGCGAATAGAAATCGTCGTTTCGGGAGGGGTAAACGGGTTCGTAATCTTGACCGTAGCGTTCCTGACGCGGGGGTTGCGGCGGCGAAACCCGTTCTTGACGCGGGACAACCGGCGCGTCGAAGCGTTCTTGACGCGCCGGTTGTGGCGGTGAAATCCGTTCCTGACGCGGGGCAACCGGCGCGTCGAAGCGTTCTTGACGCGGGGGTTGGGGCGGCGAAACCCGTTCCTGACGCGGGGCAACCGGCGCGTCGTAGCGTTCTTGACGCGCCGGTTGGGGTGGCGAAATCCGTTCCTGACGCGGGGCAACCGGCGCGTCGTGATGCGCCGCCGTCTTTGGCTCGCTGCGCATCTGACGGGGGTCAAGACGCAAATCGCCGCGGTCGGGAGCGCTTCGGTCCAATGCGGGGTCGGGGCGCAATCCTCCGGACTTTGGTTCGTTTTGACGCATGGGTTTGCCGAGAGGGTCGGGACGCGCCGCCACCCCACTCGAAACGTTGCGCGAACCGTTTTTGACGAGGGGTTCCGGCACACGGGATTTGGAGGCTTCGGGACGCGCCATCGATTCGCGTTTTGGCTGTATCCGCACTCCCGTACGCATATGCTGAAAATTTATCCCTTTGTCCTTAAAAAACGACTGCAATCCTTCTTTTTTCCCTTCGGCCGTCACCAACACGACCTCTTTGTAGTTGGGATTGTGGCCGAGTTCGTATCCGACAATCAATTCGAGCGTGCGCCCTTTTTCTTCGTCAAAGCTCTCGACACGCCCGTATTCCGAGAGCCGCTTTTGAAGATGCGGCACGGGCCTGCGATAAAACAACCAAAAAATTACTTGGCTGCGTCCCGCCAAAAATTTGAGGTCGGGAAGTTCGTGGCCAAGGGAATCCAAGTCGAAAACAATGAGGGAAAGGGTCTTGTCGCCGCTTTCTTTGGACTTGGATTTAAAGATATCCAAAAAACCCATAAAATGTTTTTAGAGCGCCGTCGGTTCGTTGCCCGAAACGTCGGACGGCGGTGAAAGAATATAGGTCATAAATTTTTTTGTATACCCGCTATTTCGGAAAAAAGCAGTTCGCGGGCGCGATGGAGCTGGGCTTTGATGGTGCCCATCGGAAGCCGGAGCCGTTCGGCCACCTCCTCGTAGCTTAGTTCGTCAAAATAGCGCATATGCAAAAGATTGCGATAGCGTTCGGGCAAGCGTTCTATCGCCACCGTCAATATTTCTCTTCGTTCTTTAAGCAGCAGGCTGTCGGAAGGCAACGGTCCCCGGTCTTGAATTTGGATGTAGAGCGGGGAGCCGTCGTCAAAATTTTGAGGCGAATCAATGGAAAGGGTCTGCATTTTGCGTCGGCGGATAAAATCAATGCAGTTGTTGGTTGCGATTTTAAACAGCCATGTGGAAAATGCATACTTCGGGTCGAACTTATGAATAAAAGAATAAGCCTTGACGAATGAATCTTGGGTTAGGTCTTCGGCATCGTCGGCGTTACGCACGATTTTGAACACCAAATAATACACCGACTTGCGGTATTTTTGCACCAAGGATTCAAAGGCTTTGTCGTCGCCGTCGATGATGCGTGCGATAATCGCCTTGTCTTCATCCGCTCGAGCGGACGGCTTCAAATCTTTTTCCATATCGGCCTGCGCAGCCTTCCCGCCGGAACCACCGTCATTTGATAAATAATCAGCAAACTGTCAAAGAAAGCCAAAAAGAGAATATTTGGATGCAAAGATAAAAATTTTTTTGCAACAAAATACAATAGCGTTTGTAAAGTCCAAAACACAACCAATCCTTCCCAACGGCCGTACGCCAAAGCCGAAAACCATAAAGCAAAGCGTCCCGCGTGGAAAACGAACAAAGCCGTTTGGGTCGCCAAAGAATAACCGGAGGAGGCGGAAACATGACGCGTCTTTTGGTTCCACCATTGCATGAGGTTTTGCGGCGGCAATGTCGGCGCCTGCGCCTCGACGCACGGCGCCGCCGCGTGGCGCCGCACCAATAAATCGTCCGAACCCGACAAGCGATTTCGATGCCCGCGAAAACCGTCGTCCAACAACGTTTGACGCTTGACGGCCATGTTGCGTCCGACGGCCATGTAATTCCAACCCAAAGCCGCCCTGCCCAAATATTCCAACGCCGTTTTTTCCGTTTCATGACGAATAAAAAAACCCAACAATCCCGGTTTTACAAGGTAAGGCGAGTAACCGACGACGACGGGCTTGCCCCGACGAACGGCTCGGGCAAGGGCGTGCAACCAATGAGGGGGCGGGGCGCAGTCGGCGTCGGTAAGCGCAAGCCATTCTCCGTCGGCCGCCCTCGCCCCCGCCAACAACGCCTGCTTTTTCGGCGAAAACTCGACGCTTTCCACACGGACGTATTTGGCGTTGGAACGGTTTTGCACCCACGCTTTGAGTCGTTCGGTCGTGCCGTCGGTGGAGCGGTCGTCTACCAAAACGTACTCAAAGTCGGGATAGTCCAACGCGGCCAAGGCCGTTAAACAGCGTTCGACGACCTTGATTTCGTTGTGAAAACAAACGACGACGGAAAAACGCGGGCGTTCGTTCGAAGCTTTTCGCGTCGCCGAAAATTTAATCCATCCTGCAAGCGTAACGATTTCGCCGGCCCACGCACAAACACACGCCGTATAAAAAAGGGCGTCGAACATCGCCTAAAAAATCATTACATTTTTTCCGGAGCTTGGATATTCAACAACGACAAACCGAAACGTACGGCACGGGCGGTAAGCCGAGAGATTTTAACTCGCCGGGCGACCAATGCGGGCGTTTCGGCTTTGAGTATCGGCAATTCGTAATAGAACCGGTTGTATTCGCGCGCGAGGTCGTAAACGCGATGGGCGACGAGGGCGGGATTGAGCTTTTCGGCCGCTTCGCCCACCGTTTCCGAAAATGCGGCCAGCTGTTTGAGCATCGCAATTTCGAGTTCGTGAAACGGCCCGGCGCCGCCGTCGTCGGGAGAAAGCCCTTGTGCCTTGCGCAAAACGCTGCACGCCCGGGCGTGAACGTATTGAATAAACGTCCCCGTATGTCCTTTGAAATCGATGGATTCGGCGGGATTGAAAACGATGCGTTTGGCGGGTTCGGGCTTTAAAAGAAAATACTTCAACGCGCCCTGACCCAAGGTTTCATACAAAACACAAAGCTCTTCGGAAGAAAGCGATTCGGTTTTGCCGAGTTCGTCGGTGGCGGCTTTGGCGGTGTCGTACATTTCCTGCAAAATGTCGTCGGCGTCCACCACGGTGCCTTCGCGCGACTTCATTCTGCCCGTCGGCAAATCCACCATCCCGTAGGACAAATGCACCAAACCGTCGGCATACTTTCGACCCATACGTTGAAGCGTCAATTTAAGAACTTTCATGTGGTAGTCCTGTTCGTTGGCAATGACGTATACCGAACGGTCGGGCCGATGAAGTTCGTCTTTATGGTCGGCGACGCCGATGTCTTGGGTGATGTAAACGGTGGTTCCATCGGAACGGAGAACGAGTTTTTGGTCGAGGCCTTCGTTCGCGAGGTCAATCCAAACCGAACCGTCGTCTTTTTGGTAAAAGGCGCCCGCTTGGAGCGATTGTAAAACGGCGGTTTTGCCGCGTTGCCAAAGTTCGCTTTCGTAAAGAAGAAGGTCGAAACGTATGCCGTAGCGCTCGAACGTTTGTTGAAAACCTTCGTAAACCCAATCGTTGAGTTTTTTCCAAAGGGCGCGGGTTCGGGCTTCGCCGGCCTCCCAGTCCAAAAGCATTTGCCGACAACGCTTCATTGACGGCGCGTCGTTTTCCGCAACGGCCTCGGGTATGCCGGATTCGACCAATTCTTTGACCTCGGCACGATATTTTTTTTCAAATTCGACGTAATAATTACCGACAAGATGGTCGCCTTTGAGTCCGGACTTTTCCGGGGAATCGTCGCCGCCCGCATCTTGATAAGCCAACATGGACTTGCAAATGTGAATGCCGCGGTCGTTGAACAGGCACGCGCGAACGACTTCGGCGCCCGCCGCTTCCAAAATACGACATACCGCTTCGCCGATGGCCATATTGCGCATATGCCCCAGATGAATGGGTTTGTTGGTATTGGGCGAACAGTATTCGACCATGACTTTTTCGCGGCGCGGAGGGGGGCGAAAAAAATCGTCGTCCTCGGAGCGGGCCAATACCGATTGCCAATATTCGTCGCTCAGCGTTAAATTGAGAAAACCCTTGACGACGTTAAATTCGCGGACTTCGGGGGTAAATTCGAGCATTTTTTTCCCGACGGCCTCCCCCAACGCTTCAACGGCGCCGAGTTTGTATTTGGCCAACGGAAAAAGGACGAGGGTCAAGTCGCCCGAATGGTCTTTGTGGGTGGCTTGAATTTGCGGCGTTTCCCGGACGCCGTAAAGGCTTTCGACGGCCGCCCCCGCCGCCGTGCGCAACCGTTCTTTTATTGCGTACATATTTGCGCAAAATTCGGCAAAAAAGCGACTTGAAAATACGACGAAAAAAAGACGCCGTACTCCGAAAAGATACGGCGTCTTTGAAAAAAAAACAAATCGACAAGTCTATTTGACGACGATTTTTTTCGTCCAAACGCCTTCAAACGATTCGCCGCGCAAAAGATACAAGCCGGAGGTCAGCGGCTGTTCGCGGCCCAATTCGATTTCGGTTTCAAATTCGGAGGCCGAACGCTCGACGGCGGCAACGCATTTTCCGCTCATGTCGAAAAGACGGAGAAAAATTGAAGCGCCGGCGGGCAAGCGCACCGAAAAAACGCCCGCGTTGGGATTGGGATAGACGAAAAGTTCGGCGCCGGAAACGGATGCGGCGGCCAAGCGACCGCCCGGCGCCGTCGTCGAAAAGCCTTGTTCGCCCGACCACGAACCAACGATTTGACCGCAACGCGCCCGCATGCGGAAAAGGTAATTGCGGTTGGGGAGCAGTTGGGGCAGGGTGAAAATCGAAACGTTGGCGGGCAAAGCCACCTGATACCACGCCGCGCCCGGTTCGTTGAGCCGCCACGCCACGGTGTAGCCCGTCGCCGTCGGATAGGTTGCCCATTGGGCCGTAACGATGCTTCCGACAACGGAAAGCGTCGCCGACGGCGGCGGACACGCCACGTACGTCGCCGGAGAACTCCACGGTGAAAACACCCCGTCCGAACACACCGCCCGTACTTGTATCTCGTACGTCAAGCCCGAAGTCAAACCCAACAACGCCGCCGAATTTTGCGGACTCGCCGTATATTGCCATTCGCCCTGCGTACCCGCGCGGTAACGTACCTCGTAGGCTATCGCCCCTTGTACCAACGTGAATGTGATTCCCGCCGTCGTTACCCCCGTCTTGTACACCGACGTAACGGCCGGCGCAATATTTCCGCAACCCGCCTGTGGCGGGAAAAGAGTAAAATAGTACCCCGCGAATTCCGAAGTCAAGCCGTTGAAACATTCGCTCGCCACCTCGATGCGATAAGTCGCGTTCGCGTTCAAAGACGGAAAAACCATTTCGGGTGCGGAAACGTTAACGTAGGTCCAGTTGGGATTGTCGAGCTCGCGGTAACGAACGGTGTAAGATTCGGCGCCCGCGTAGGCTTGCCAACGCACCCGTCCCCCCGAAAAGTCGGGTGCGGCAATAAATTGCAGGTTCGTCGGCGGCAAACAGTTCGAGTCGAGGGACAACAACGTTACCGTTCGGACAAACGAACAGGCTTGTCCCAAACGGGTTTCGACGGTATACAATCCCGACGGACGCCCAAAAACCAAAGCTTCGACGGACTGACCGTAATGGGCCGTATCGCCGTTTATCAAAACCAAATAATCGACGCCGACGGCCGCGTTCAAGATATGTACGCGTATTACGCCGGGGCCGCCGTCGAAGCCCGGTTGTACCGTAATGTCCACCACCGGTTCGACGGCCACGTCTATGGCAAACGTGCGTTCGTAGTAACAATTCGATTCGTATCCGCGAACGGTAACGGTGTGCGAACCGACGAAAGCGCCGGGGTAAAACACACCGTCGACCAACGACCCCGTTCCCAACACTTCGGCGTCGGGCGGATAAACGTCCAAAACCACCGGAGCGTCCAGCGAACAGTAATAACGGTTCAAGTTGGAAATTTGGGGGACGGGCGGCTCGATGGTTGCGGTCGCGGCGTAGGATGTGTAAGGACAACCGTCCGTCGTCGTTCCCGAATAAGTAAAGACGTGAAAACCGGCTTCGGCCAAAACGGGATTGAAAAAGTATTGTCCGCCGATTTCAACGACTCCGTCGCCGTCGAACGTTCCGCCAACGGGATAGCCGACAAGGGCGATGAGCGTGTCCGTACGACAATATTTGGGTTCAAGGGGGAGAACGTAGGTTTGGGGCGCCGGAGCCACTTCAATTACCCGATACGTCTGATAGGCACAGCCTTCGTAAACGCCGGTATAAGCCAACAAATAAGAACCGGGAGCGAGCGAGGCGGGGTCGAAGACGCCGGCGTCGTCCAAACCGGGGCCGGAAAGCGTGCCGCCGGGCAAGGTTACGCCGATGGCGACGGGTTCGTCGGTTTGGCACAAACGGTCGGGCGCCAAAATCGAAACCGAAACCGGCGACTTGACCACCACCGTCTTGGTCGTAACGTAAGAACAGCCGTTTATCCGGCCCGTGTAACGAATCGTATGCGTGCCGGGGCCGGCGGCCAAAGGACAAAACACGTCCCCCAAAACGCCGGGACCCGTAAAATTACCCCCGGCGGGCGTTCCCGACATAACCGAACAATCGGCCGTGGGCAAACAATAAATCTCTTGCAAACCCGAAAGCGTCGCCGTCGGCGCGGCATTGACGGTTACGGTACGCGTGGTGGAAACGACGCAACCGTCGCCCAAATTAACGGTGTAACCAATGACGTGCGTACCCGGACCCGCCGAACCCGGACAAAAACGGTCGCCAATCACCCCGTTGCCCGAAAACGTTCCTCCTTCGGGCGTGCCGAACATACGCACGCAAAGCGAATTCGAGCAATAAAGATTGGAGAGTCCCGAGATGGCGGCCGTCGCCGCCGGGGCCGCTACCGTGACTTGAACCGTCGAAAAATAAGCGCAGCCGTTTTGACTACCCGAATAACGAATCGTGTGCGTTCCCAAGCCGGCAAGTGCGGGACAAAAGCGATTGCCTATGATGCCGGGGCCGGAGAACGTTCCGCCCGCCGGAATTCCGGTCAAAGTGTCGCACGGCGCCTGCGGACAATAACTTGATTCGGCGCCCAAAATTTGAGCCGTCGGCGTTTGTCGCACGACTACGGTTCGGGAGGTAAAGAAGGGGCATCCGTCGCCGCCGGCGCTTTGATACGTAAGGGTGTGCGTACCGGGGCCGGCCGCGCCGGGACAAAACAAATTGCCGCTGACGCCCGGACCGGAAAAAAATCCGCCCGCCGGAAAGCCGTTCAACGCCACACACGCCGGCCCCGTACAATAACTCGGCGCCAAGCCCGTTATCGTCGCCGTTGTCGGCGTTTGTACGTATACCGTCCGCGACGTCGAAAAAAAACATTGGTTTTGATTGTAACCCTCGTAATATATGGTTACAACGTCGGGAGCCATGGCCCCGGACGGGTCGAAATAATAGTTTTCCCCCGCATCGTCGGAATAAACGTATTGTCCGTAAAAAACACCCGCGGCCGCGTTGCCTACCAACGGAAACGGGCCGTCGACGGCGCAAACGCTTTCGTAAAACGAAAACCCGACGTCGGAGGAAAGAACGTCGACCGCACGGAAAACAACGCCCGTACAACCGTTTTCGTCCACGACCGTCAGCGTCGTTTGGTATTCGCCCGGACCGGGAAACGTAAAGGGGGGCGGATTAAAACCGATAAAGTCCACCGCGCCGTCGGATTCGTAATCCCATTCGTAAAGGGCGTTCGCCGAAAAACCCTGGGAAAAGTTGGCGTAAACGGTGGCTTGGCCCGCGCATACGGGCGGGGCGTAAAAATCGGCAATTGCGTTGTCGCATTGCGCTCGCGCAACGCCCCATAACAGCGCCGTTAATATCGTTAAAAATTTCATCGAATGGAAAAAGAATAAAATTTGTGGGAAAAAAAACTTAAAACGGCAACGACCGCCGCGGAAAATCCGCGTACCGTCGTATGTTTTCCGAATACTTCCACCACCGCGCCGGCGGGCACGTGCGGCAAAAGCAGATAAAGCAGTTTCATTAAATAATAGTTGGCGATAAAGACCGTACCGGCCACGACGGTAAAACGCATGAACTGGCGCCGCGTTCCCGTTTCCGATTCCGAAAACACCAAATACTTGCTAATAATGAAGTTGGTCAATAGACCTATGGTATAGCTCAGACACAGGGCGACAAGCAGGCCGTCGGCAAGGATGCTCGCCACCAACGCCTGATACACCGCCACGTCTACGACGGTCGCCGTACCCGCCGCCGCCAAATATTTGACAAACCTCCGCATTCAAAAACGCAAAAATAATGAATTTTTGACAACGGCGCCCCATGGAACGCCTCCCATCCGTATCCGCGCCAAGAAAAAAACACGCTAAAAAAACGCCGTCGCGCCTTGGTAAAGGGTTAAGGCCCCAACCATTCCGCGGTGGGGTTGGGCGGGCTTTCGACGTCGGGCACGGACTCCCCTTCTTCGATGCGTATCAGGGCGAAGACGGCGTAATTGAAAACGTCGCGGTAGTTGGGTTCGACTCCTTCGGAAATCAGCGTTTGCCCCCCCTTGGCCTCAATGGCCTTGACCCGCAAAATTTTGACGAGCGCAAGGTCGGTGTAGGACTCGGGGCGCATATCGCGCCACGCCTCGCCGTAATCGTGGTTTTTGTCGCGCATCACCCGCTTGATTTCCGAGACGACGCGGTCGTATTCGGCGCCAAGGACTTGAATGTTGGGTGCGGTTTGGGCTTGGGCGAAAGCGTCGTCGTCGGCGCCGGCGGAAAGAAGCATCAACGCCACCACGCAATAATTGGCCACGCCGACCCATTCGGTTTCGAGGTCGTCGGGCACGCGCCTTTCGCCTTTTTCTTCTATCGTCCGGATGCGCTTGAGCTTGATGTATATTTGGTCGGTAACGGATTCGGGACGCAGCACGCGCCACGACAAACCGTAATCCACCGCTTTGAGCATAAAGAGCCGTTTGCATTTTTCCACAACGGCGTCGTATTCAAGTTCGGTTCGGGTCATCGTGCAAATCAACAAATTTTTGGAACACGCGGCAAACCCATCGCGTTCGGGAATGAAAAATAATATTGCGCTCGTCCGTTATGACGACGCCATCCCCCGTACGGCAAACCAAAACTTTTTTTGTGCCCAATTGGGACGAAAAAAACACGGTTTGACGGCGAACGCCCGTGCATATTGGCGGGGGCGCTATTTCATCGCTCTTTGCACTTCGATGCGGGTTTCGTCGCGGTGCTTGGCAAGATAGGACATGAACGGCGTGCCGCCCGTACCGACGGTCGTGCTGTTGTTCGAGCGCAAGGACTGTTTGTGGATGTAAGAGGAGGCGTATTCGAGGTGCTTGGCGCGGAAGGCGTAAAGTTCGTCGAAACAATTGTTGTAAGCTTCGACGAGCGGACCGTGCGAACGGTTCTGTTCGACGCGCGAACGCACCTTGCTTTCGTTTTCGACGCGCTCCAAGAACCTTCGGTGCGCCGGCGGCATGTAGTTGCGCATTTCAAGCAGGTATTCTTTGAGTGGGTCGTCTTGGTGTCGAATGCCGAGCAGGCCGTCGAGCGTCGGTACGATGCCCGATTGCGCCCCCGTTTCGCCGCGAAAAAATTGCGCTTGTCCGTTGTAACAACCTTCGTACACCATGCCGTTGGGAACGGCGGGATTGTTTTTTGTGCCGAAAATATAGGGCCGGACACGGGTATAATAAATGTAGGGGTCGCAACCTTCGGGCATGCGGTTGAGGACGGCGTTCATTTCGACGAGGCCGTTGCGAACTTGATTGAGTCCGTCGACGACAACGTCGATTTCGCCTTTTTCCGCGGCGTCCATAAGGGTGGGGATGGCGGCAATGGCTTGCGCCGCCCGTGCCTCGATGTCCACGTGAATAAGGATGAACCAGTCTTCGTCGAGGCCCGCCAAAAAGTTTTGAACGATGGCGATGTTGCCGATGTGGGCGGGTTGGGACGGGTCGAAGCGCCGAAAGTTGAAAAGACAGTAGGAAGGATAGGAAAGAATGGGATGTCTGCCGATTTTGACGGCCACGTCGTGCCACGGACGGGCAATGACGGCGGGAAACGCGGCGGGAACGGTTTTATCGCCCCAAAGATAGGCGTGGCCGAGATACGACAACGTGCGCATATCGCGTTCCCACGTGGCCTTGGGCGCGTCGGCGGACGACAAAACGAACGGCGGCAATGTCTCGATGCGTTTTTGTATTCCCCCGCCGGGCAAATACTTTGGCATTTGCAGGGCCAAATCGTCCCATTCGGGATTGAGCGACGGTCCGGCCGCCGTATCCGTGTCGTTTTCGGGCAAAAAACCCGTCGTTGCGCTGATTTGATATTCTTCCAAACGTATCATATTTTTTTCAAAGTTGATGTTTTGTTTAGAACGTGCAAACTTAAAAATTTTTTGCCACGGCCCAATCACCAACATCGTTTTTGTATCGCGTCTTGTTAAAATCAAAGAATCGTCGTCGTCCGGCGCGAATACAAACGGCGACGATTCCCGAAACAATTACACGACAACCGTAAACTTCGTTTGTGCAAGCGGTCTATCCACCGGTGCGAGTTCGGCACGCTTGCCCCAAAACCGAACATCGGGAAGCCGTCGTTTCCCCGCCGAATGGGAACGGCGTCGTTTTTTCCGTATTATGCTCTTGAGGCCGATGGAAAAGGATTGCGGCTTTTCAGGGCGAAGGGCGTCGCATTGTTTTAATCCGCGCGAGCGTTTTCCAAGCGAGTCCGTTGGGCAATCGTCTTCCGTCGCTTAACGCCACACCCCGGATTATCTTATTTCATATTCTTTCGTTTTCCGTGTTGATTGTCGTCGCCGTTCGTTTTTTAACCCTCGTTTTTAGTAGCAGGTTCGGTTTGGATTTTGGGGTTGTTGCGATGGCGTTGTTGGTCGCGAGAGGTTTTGAGTTCCATTTTTTGCCTGAACGCCGCCGCCAAATCCACTCCCGTTTGGTTGGCCAGACAAATCAAGACGAAAAGCACGTCGGCCATTTCCTCGGCCAAATTTTCGGTTTCGCCCGCTTTGAACGACTGTTCGCCGTACTTTCTGGCCATGACCCGGGCCAATTCCCCCACTTCCTCCATCAAAATGGCGGTGTTGGTCAGTTCGTTGAAATAACGCACGCCGACGGTTTGAATCCATGCGTCCACTTCGGCCTGCAATTCTCGGAGGCTTTTGTTGTTTTGTGCTTCCATAATTTCATAACGTCGTCCGCGACAACGGCGATGGCTTTTGGGGATGAACTAAAATCATCGGGGTAAATATTCACCAATTGGAGAGGGCCTTGTTGAATACGTCTTGGACGAGTTTGTCCGTCAATTCCCGGACGAGTTTGGCTTCGTTGGCGGCGAAATCTTCTTCGGCGGGAAAGTCCACGAAGTTGGAAAACGATTGTTTCCAACCGGCTTCGGGGTCGTCCTTGCGGACGAGTTGCACGACGAGCGACATGGTCAGCCGGTTTTGGGCGGCGCGGTCTTGTTGGACGGTGATGGGGCTGACGGCGTATTCGGTGATGGCGCCCTCGAACGTCCAATCGCCGTCGTCGCGGGCAAGGATGAGTTTGGTTTGGGTTTGGAAACGGTTTCTTAGGGCCTCGGTAAATTCTTGGGCCAAGGTTGGAGAAACGGCCGGCGCCTCGCTTTGGAACGTCGTTATCGTTACGGTCTTGACCGTCGTCGGCACCGAACCGCCCGTAAACGAGTACGAACATGCCCCCAAAGCCCACATCAATCCTATACCGATGTATTTCATACCGTCGTTTTGAGGATACGTACAAATTCCACGATTTCCGAATGGGTGTTGTAAAAAGGCACGGGGGCGACGCGCACCACGTCGGGTTCGCGCCAATCGCCGACGACGCCGGCGGCCGTCAATCTTTCGTACACTTTTGGGTTTTCGACGGCGATGGAAAACTGACAGCCGCGTTCGGCGGGGGTCAATACTTTGACGTTCGGCACGTCGCGGAGCAGGTTTTCCATAAGCGTTCCCATCGATTTTTGTTTTTCGAGGAGGGCGGGCATACCCACGCGGTCGAAAAGCGCCAAAGACGGTTCCAAAGCGGCCATGGGCAAAATCGCGGGGTTGGACAGTTGCCACGATTCGGCGGTAATCACGTGCTCGTCGTCGCGGATGGGAACAAAATCGGGGGGCATGGCAAAGCGCGTGGCTTTGTCGTGGCCCCACCAACCTTCGCGACGCATCTTGGTTTCGTCGCGCAGGTGTTTTTCGTGAATAAAAACGCCCGCCACCGCCCCCGGTCCGCCGTTGAGGTACTTGTATCCGCACCATGCCGCAAAATCCACGTCCCAGTCGTGCAGTTTGAGTTCGACGTTGCCGACGGCGTGCGCCAAATCCCAGCCGACGACGCATCCCGCCCGGTGTCCGGCTTCGGTTATCGTTTGGATATCGTATTTTTGGCCGTCGTAATAATTTACGCCGCCGACGAGCGCCAAGGCCACTTTTTTGCCGTGTTCGTCCAAAAAACGCAACAAGTCTTCAAGATAAAGCGGTTCGTGGGGCGAACGGCGCGGCCAATGAACCACCGCGTCGTCGAAACCCATGAGCCGTGCGTGCGACACGGCGGCGTATCGGTCGGAGGGAAACGGACGGTCTTCCATTAATATCAGTCGGCGTTCCCCCGACGGACGGTAGAACGTCGTCAAAAGCAGGTGCAAATTGACGCTCAGGCCGTTCATGGCGACGACCTCGCGCGCTTCGGCCCCGACCAATCGCGCCAACGCTCCCGTTAAACGTTCGTGGTACGGTTTCCACGCCCTCGGACCGACCACGTGGCCCTCCACGGCCCATTTCGCCCAATCGTCCAATACCGCATTGACCGATTCGCGAACGCCCTTGGGTTGGAGGCCCAACGAGTTGCCACAAAAGTATATTTTCCCTTCGGGATAAAAAAAATCGTTTCGGTAACCTTTCAACGGGTCGCGCGCGTCGGCCTCGCGCGCGTATGCCTCCCAATCCATGCGTTTACGTTTCGTTTCCCAAAATTAGCAAATAACGACGACGAAATGGCAACGACGGCGACGGGTGTCGAGTAAACGGGACGCGGCGCGTCAAACGTCCGGGTTGCGTCCGTCTTCCAACGCTTTCTCCGCCTGTATCAGGCGCTCCAACAAACGTTCGTTTTCGACGTGGGAACGGAAAATGAGATAGACGAACCCTGCGGCTCCGCCCGCCAAAATCAGCGCCGAAAACAAAAATATCTGCACGACCCCGCCTTGATTGAACACGTAACGTCCGAGCACGAGGCCGGTACCGAAATAACCCGTTAGGCCCAAAAACTGAATCAAGAAGGCGTCGCGGGCTTTTTTCCGAATTTCTTTTTGGGAAACGGCCTCGCCAAGACGGTCGGAATCCATATAAACCCGGGTCGTTGACCATATCGCATAAACCAAAAGCAGAACGTAGATTGCAACGAATACCATTTGATTTTTGGGGTTATCGTCCTTTCCAGACGGGTTTGCGTTTTTCGGTGAATGCGGCCAAACCTTCTTTGAAGTCTTCGGAAGCGATGGTTTGTCCGAGCATGGATTTGAGGTAAGCGTGGGCTTCGGCGGCGGGAACCGAACGCAATCCGTCGAAAGCTTTCAAGCCCATGCGTACGGCGTTGGGGGAGCTTTCGTAAAGTTCGGCAATCAAATTTTCGACGGTTTGGTCGAGTTTGTCCGCCGGGCAAACGTGGGTCGCCAAGCCGATTTCCAAAGCTTCGGCGGCGGTCAGGGCCTTGCCCCGAAGGCACAAGTCGAGCGTTTTGCGCGGCGGCAAAATCTGAAGCAGGCTCGCCATCACCTGCATCGGGAAAAGCCCGCGCTTGACCTCGGGCAACGAAAAACTCGCGCCTTCGGCCGCTACAACGTAATGGCAACCGCATATCAACAAAAATCCGCCCGCGTAAACGGGTCCGTGTACCCGGGCGATGCACGGTTTGTGGACGGTCAAAAACAGTTCGCCCAAAAGTATTTCCTTGCCGGGGTCGGGAATGTCGGAAACGACGCCGTCGCCGCCCGCGCCCGCAAACGCCTTCAAGTCGGCGCCCGCGCAAAAAACGTCCCCTTCGGCACGCAAAACCACCGCCCAAACGTCGGGATTGTGATGAGCGTAGGCCATGGCGTAAGCCAATTCGTTCATCATCCCCGGGTTCATCGCGTTCTTTTTCTCGGGCCGATTAAGGTTTATGTAGAGGGTTTTGTCCGAATGGACGAGCTTCAAGTATCCGAAACGTTTTTGCGAAAAGCCGTTCAAAACGCCCGCGTCGTAATAATTCATCGTTCGTCTAAAATGCAAAAATAAAAAAATCGGCCGTCGAAACGGTAAAAATTAGGTTTTCGGCAAAATCTTGAGTCTCAAACTGTTGAGTACGACGGCCAACGAACTCAGGGCCATGAGTCCGCCCGCCGCCCCGGGCGAAATGTGCCAAGGATGTAAAAGTCCCGCCGCCAAAGGCAGCGCCACGACATTGTATCCGAAGGCCCAAACAACGTTTTGAACAACGACGGCACGCGTGCGGCGGGCAAGGACGAAAAGCGATTCGAGTTTGCGAAGGTCGCCGCCCATCAATACCGCGTCGGCGTGCCGCACGGCAAGTTGGGCGCCGTTGCCCATGGCCACGCCGACGTTTGCCGCCGCAAAGGCCACCGAGTCGTTGATTCCGTCGCCGACCATGGCCACGGTCTTGCCGCGTTCTTGCATGGTTCGAATTTCGTCGGCTTTTTGCACGGGAAGCATTCGGGACAAAACGCGTTTTATACCGACGGCGGCGGCCACGGGAACGGCGTTGTCGGCGTGGTCGCCCGTAAGCATGACGCATTCCACGCCGCGGGCTTGAAGCTTTTGTACCGTTTCCCGTGCTTCGGGCTTGACCGCGTCCACCGGTTCAAACGTTGCCAGCCAATCTTTATTGACGGCGGCGAAGGTTTTTTTGTCGTCCTCGACGGGTAGGGAAACGCGATTTTCACGAAGCCATTGGGCGTTTCCCACCGTAACGAGCGTACCGTCGTCGAATGCGGCCTGAAAGCCTTTGCCCGGCTGTTCGTCAAAAACGACGGGTTTGACCGGACGGCGCGAAAAACCTTCCAAAAAAGCCAAAAGGGATTTGGACAGCGGGTGGGTGGATTCGTTCAAGGCGCCGGTAAGGTAAGCTAGGTTCGCGCCGAAGGCGGGGCTTAATTTTTCGTTCCATTCAACGGATTGGACTTCGGGCTTGCCAACGGTTAAGGTGCCGGTTTTGTCGAAGGCGACGGCGTCGACGCGGGCCAAGATTTCCAGCGCCGCCGCCCGACGAATAAGAATACCGCGTTTGGCCGCCGCGCCCACGGCCACTTTTATCGCCACGGGCGTGGCCAAGCCCAAGGCGCACGGACACGAGGCGACCATGACCGTGAGCATCGTACGAAAGGCCTCGAACCAGCCGCCGTCGGTCAAAAAATACGTTCCTATAAACGCCGCCACCGACAACAACGCCACGCCCGGCACGAACCGCGCCACGACCGCGTCTATCCAACGTTGGACGGAGGCCCGTGAGGATTCGGCGATTTCGACCTCGCGAATGATTTTTTCCACCGCGCTTTCGGCGTAAACCGTATTGATTTTGACGACGACGGGTCGCGAAAGATTTAAGACGCCGCCCCAAACGAGGTCGTGTCGGCGTTTTAGGACCGGTTGGGCTTCGCCCGAAAGCATCGATTCGTCGGCGTAGGTTTCGCCTTCGAGAACTTGACCGTCGGACGGGAAGCGTTCGCCGGCCAAAACGCGCACGCGCATGCCGGGGACAAGGGCGCGAACGGAAGTGGGAATTTCGTTGTCGGAATCGTCGAGGACGCGGGCGGTTTCGACGCTCAAGGCCGAAAGACGTTCGCGTGGGTCTTCGCTTTGGGCCTTGGCCATTTCTTCGAGCCATTTGCCCGTTAAAACAAAGGCGACGATGACGGCCGCGCTTTCCAAATGCGCATGAGCGCCGGTGAAGGCCGTTATTGCGTCGTAAACCCATGCCGCGCCCGCGCCAAGCGCCACCAACGAATCCATACTCGCGCTCCCCTGCAACGCCTGCCGAAACGCCGCAACAAAAAAACCCGAGCCGCAATAAAAAGCGACCACGCCGTTCAAAACCAACGCCGACCACGGAGAACCCGGAATTTCGTTTCCCGTCAGGTGTGCGGCCAACAAAGGCAGCGTTAGCACGACGGCCCAAGCCACCTTGCGCCGCAATTCGGACATGAACTTTTCCTGCGCGGCGGCGATTTGGTTGCGGTCGGCGACAAGGGTGTAGCCCAAGGGCGCGACGGCGCGACGCAAGCGTTCAAAATCGGCTTGGCTAGGGTCGTATTCGATTTCCGCCGCTTTTCCCGCAAAATGAACCTTGACCGAGCGAACGCCGGCCACCCCCGCCAGCGCCTCTTCGGCGCTTTGGGCGCAACTCAGGCACGTCAGGCCCGTGATGCCGTATACCGCGTGTTGGGTCGTTTGCGTCATTACCGCAAAGTTAAGCAAGTCCGCGCGATTAATTCACGCCAAACCGGTCGCTCAAACGATAAACTCGCGTCGAGCGTCCGCGTCTAACGGTGGTAAACGGGTTTGGAACCGCAATTGCATTTTTTTTGCGGTGTACCGGCGTTTTTTTTCTTTTTTTTCTTGAAAAGCTCACGCTTGGGTTTGCCCGGAACGCCCGGGGACGAAAACGCCGGCGCCGTTCCCAAGCTCCAAATCATCAGCGCCGTCATTATCCATTTTGCCATAGGTGTTTTCAATTCTCAATAATAAACGAATCGACGGCGAATTTTGTTGCCCGCATATCCCAAAAACGCGCTACGAGGCGGGCCGCATTTTACGTATAACGATAAAAACGCGCCGTTCGTCTAAAAACCCGGTTGCGAAAAACACTAAAATATCGGACGAAGTTATTGGTTGTAATCGAAATTAAGTTAAATTTGCACGGCATTCGGAATACAAATTTCTTTCGGGATAAACGGTTGAATAAATTTTCACTTTTTCCCCGTAAACGATTCAACGGAACACCATTCCATATTATAAAATATATTTGATATGAAGTCAATAGTTTTACGCGCAATTGCGTTGTTTACCCTGATATTTTCGGGGCTTAACGTCGGTGCGCAGGTGTCGTATGTAACGATACCCGACGGCAACCCGTCGAGCGGCAGCGTCCGTCAACCCTTGGGAACGTGGTGGGGCTTCGAGCGCTCCCACATGTTGTATTTGGCCTCGGAAATCGGCCGCGGCCCCGACGAAATTTCGGGATTGGCGTTTTATGTGGCGAGCGTCAGCTCTCCGGGAGACGCGCCCACGCAAATTTACCTCAAAAACTCCGTGCTCAATTCCATTACCCCTTCGACGGTGGCGGCGGCGATAACCGGCGCGACGCTGGTTTTCGACGCCACGATTCCGGGTTCCGCCTTGATTGCCAACGAATGGATTAACATCGATTTCGACACCCCCTTCGAATACACGGGCGGCAACTTGGAGGTTATCGTTTTGACCAACGCCACCGGCACCGGCAACGAGGGTTCGCTCGGCAAACGTTTTCGTTATTCGACGGTTACGGGCCGCTTTCAATTTTGGAACGCCGACAACACCCCGCCGACGGGCAACGGTACGGCTTCCGGAAACCGCCCCAACATTCGTTTGACCTTCCCGCCACTTTCGGGGGTGGATTTGGCGCTGACGGGTTTGGCGGCCCCGGGCTTGGGATGCTATTCGGACTCCGAAGAGTTGAGCGTGGCCGTTCAAAACAATTCGTTTACCGACCACGATTTTTCCGTCTACCCCGCGTTCGTCGTCGTTACGGCGAATACGCCGTCCGGCACCTATTTCTACGAATATCTTATTAACGAAGGGGTTTTGCCCGCCGGACAGTCGCTGAATATTTTGTTGGATGCGGCGTTTTCGATGGCCGATGCGGGAACGTATTCGTTTTCGGGAACCATAGACGTTTTCGACGACCAAGCCCCGGGCAACAACGCGTTTTCCGCAAGCCGTACCGTTGCCGCCAACCGTCCCTTGTCCATCGTGCAAAACTTCTCCGGTTACAACGGTTCGAATTTGCCGTCGCTGGCCGCGCCCAACGACGGATGGGCGGAGGCTTCGGGCCCCGTCAATCCGCTTTTGGAAAACGGACTCTGGACCACGCCGCCAACCAACCAAGCGGCGGTCATGGGCGGGCCGTCGGCGCGTTTCAACGTCTATTCCATCAATCGGCACGGCTGGATTGTTTCCCCTCAGTTCGTGGCTACGGACGCAACCGAAATTTCTTTTGACGCGGCGATTTTTGCCTTCAACACCACCGCATTTTCGGGCATCGGTTCGGACGACGTTTTCGCCGTTCGCATTTCCACCGATTGCGGCCTTTCGTACCAAAATCTTTTGGCCTTTACCCAAAGCACCCAATCCGAATTGGGTCTGACCAACGCCCCGACCCGCTTTACGATAGATTTGGCCGCGTACGCCGGCCAACAGTTGCGTATTGCGTTTTTCGCCTCTTCGGGTACGGTAAGCAACCCCGAGGATTTCGACGTTCACGTCGCCAACGTCGTCATACGTAACCGTCCGGCGTTCGACCTTGCCGCCGGCGCCTTGGCGGGCTTGGATACGCGTTGTTACAACGGTTCCGTTCCCATTGCCGTTTCGCTTTCCAACCAAGGCGTCAACGATTTTGATTTTTCGGTTTCGCCCGTAACGGTGACGGTCAATGTAACTTCGCCGTCGGGTTCGGTGGAAACGCTTAGCGTCGAGGTTTCGGAAGGCATTCTTGCCGCCGGCGCCCAAACGAACGTGAACGTGGGAAGTTTGCCCGCATCGCTTGCCGGAAATTACGCTTTTTCGGTATCCCTAAGCTCTCAAGCCGACGAAGACGCGAGCAACAACGCGTTTAACAACGCGCTCATACTTTCCGTCGCGCAAGCCGAGGCGTTGCAAAACTTTACGGCATATACGGGAAGCAACATTTTGTCTTTGGCCGTACCGAACAATGGATTTTCCGAATTGATTGTCAGCGGCGGCAGTTTGAATTTTGGCGAATCGAGCTGGACGGCCTCCAACGCCACGCAAACAACGTACTTTGGCTCGACGACCGCGCGAATCAACCTTTGGAGCAATTTCAATCGCGGCGGCATTCTCTCCGCTCCCGTTACGGTCGAAGCCAACACCAAAGTCTTTTTTGATTTGGCCTTAACGATGTGGAACGGTACGGCCAACACCGCCATGGGTTCGGACGACGTCTTTCAAGTATACGTTGCGACGAACTGCGGCGAAAACGTGGATTTGATATACGAACTCAATGCCGGCAACAAAGACGCGCAAGGCGTTTCCAACCAGTTCAAACGCATCGATTTGGACATTTGCCAATACGCGGGACAAGCGGTGGAAATTATCTTTTTTGCGTCGGATGGATTGGTGGACGACGCGCCCGACTACGACGTTCATTTGGACAACATCCGTGTCGGGGGCCAAGAGGTTTGCAACCTTCCCACCAACCTTACGATTAATGCATTGACGTCGACGACGGCGACGGTGTCGTGGGCGGCGGTCGAACAGGCGAAAGAATACGAGGTGCGTTGGCGGCCGTTGATAGGCGGCACGTGGAGCGCGTGGGTGGGCGCCGGCACGTCGGCGACAATAACGGGCCTGACTCCCCAAATACGTTATATCGCACAAGTTCGCGCCCTTTGCACCTCGTGCGGATTCGGTTCGGAATATTCGGCGTTGGTTTCGTTTACGACGCCCGCGGTTCCCGTGGAGGCGTGCGTCAATCCCGAGTTTGGCGTAACGCCTTCGGGTCAAAATACGGCGGTAGTGAGCTGGACCCCCGTTGCGGGCGCGTTCAATTACATTATTCAATGGAAACGCGCCGATGTATCGGGCGTCTGGACGACGGTACAGCGCTCGGCGGCCCTCGACCCGACACTGACGCTCACGGGTTTGACGCCGGGCGCCGTTTATATCGTCCGTGTACGTACTCGCTGTTCCAACGCCCTTGCCCCCATCCCCGCTTATGTCGGCTTTGCCATGCCTTTGGGACGTTTCGGGCTTGAACAGAGTGTTTCCGCTTCCGTTTATCCCAACCCGTCCTCGGGCGTGTTCACGTTCAAATTCGACTCCGCCGTCGAAACCCCGGTGCAAATCGCGCTTTACGACCTTGCCGGCAAAACGGTCTATTCACAAACGTTTATTGCCGCCGCCGGCGCCAATTCCTTGACCGTCGGTAAAGAATCGTTGGCCAAAGGCGTGTACGTGCTTCGCGCCGTTGCCGGTTCAACGGTGTTTTCCGAAAAAGTCGTTGTCGAGTAACTCGGCCGTTTATATAATTTTCCCGCCCCGCAAACCTTGTTTGCGGGGCTTTTTTTCTGTGAATACGGCCCGGAATCGAAAAAATGGGAACGGACGACAAACCATTCCGTCCCGCTTGTGCGGTCAATCAAGCGATGACGGCGCCGTAAAAACATCGTTGTCGGCAAAGAAATCCGAACGTCGAATTTCCGAATCGTTTTTTGCCGCCGCGGCGGTCGGTGAAACGACTTGGGTAAGACGGCGCCGATTTAGAATACGATACGCCATTGGCCAACGTGGACGTTAATTATTTTGGCGGTAAATGTGTAAATTGCGCGTCGAATGAAAGCCGTCATCCCTGTGGCGGGCGCGGGTACCAAGCTTCGTCCCTACACCTACACCCAACCCAAACCGCTCATCCCCGTGGCGGGCAAACCCATCCTTGCCCACATCGTCGAAAATATTTTGCAAACGCCGGTGCGTGATTTTGTTTTCGTCGTCGGCTATATGGCCGAAAAAATCAAGGATTTCATTGACTCGGAATACAAAGGCCGCTTCGACTATACGTTCGTTTATCAGGAGCCGAGGTTGGGGACGGCACATGCGCTTTCGTTGTGCAAGCCGCACTTTGGCGGCGAGGAGTTGCTCATCGCCTTTGGCGACGCCATCATCGACGCCGACATCAACGACGTGGCCGCGGCGGCGCATACGACCGTCGCCGTTCACGTCGTCGACGACCCGCATCGCTTCGGGGTCGTGAGTTTGGGCCCCGACGGAACGGTCGAATCCCTTGTGGAAAAATCCATGATTCCCAAAAGCAATTTGGCCATGGTCGGTTTGTACAAAATCAAGGAAACCGACGTTTTTATCGAGGCGCTGGACGCGGTTATGGAGCGGCGCGTCGAAGGCGAATACCATTTAACCGACGTTTTGGACGAAATGCGGCGTCGGGGCGTGAAAATCGTTTCCGCGCCCGTAAAAAACTGGTTCGACTGTGGCGACAAAGAACGGCTTCTCCAAGCCAACCGTACGCTTTTGACCCGTGCTCCCGCCGGACCCTTTCCCGTTTTTCCGTACGTGATTATCATTCCCCCGGTGTATTTGGGGGAGGGATGTGTGATAGACCACGCCATCATTGGCCCTTACGTTGCCATCGCCGACCACGCCCACATCAGTCGTTGCATCGTACAGGACTCGATTTTGGGGAGTTATTCGCGTTTGGAGACCGTGATTTTAAGCGGTTCGATTGTCGGCAACGACGCGGTCATGATTGGCAAACAACGGTCGGTGAACGTGGCCGACAACATGAGCATCGATTTTGGCGCGTAACATGGAACGGGTAACGGTCATCGGGGGGGGCATCGCGGGCTTGACGGCGGCCTATTGTTTAAAGGTTGCCGGCGTGGAGGTGCGGGTTTTGGAAGCGAACGATTATCCGGGCGGGCGCATGAGCACCGAAGTCCGCCAAACGCCTTACGGCCCGTTTCTCATCGACCGCGGCGCCCAGTTTATTGCGTCGGGTTACCGGCAAATGCACGCCCTTTGCAAGCAAATCGGCGTCCACGACCGCATACGCGACGTACTCGTTACGACCAACGGCATTTATAAAAACGGGGTTTTTCATCCCGGGGACTACGATCGGCCCGGCGTTTTTTTTCGTTCTTCTTTGGTGCCGTGGTCGTCCAAAGTTCGGCTTCCCCGTTTGTTGTGGGACGTTTATCGCTCGGGGGTCAAGCCTATGGACATCTCACGCTCGGCGGATTTCGACAACGAGACCATGCCCGAATACGTCGAAAGACGTTTTGGAAAACCCGTTCTCGATTATCTTTTTGCGCCGGCCCTTGGCGCCACCTTCGACGCCGACGCCGAAAACATGTCCGCCCTTTTTCTTTGGTCGGTCGTCAAATTTGTGCTTACGGGTTTTCGCTTGCGTTGCTTCGATGCGGGAACGGGGTTTTTCACCCAATCGTTGGCCGCCCTCGTTCCCGTGGACTACGGCGTTGAGGTAGAATCGGTGGAAAAAACCGGCGCCCGTTTTTGCATCCATACCAACAAGGGCGTTTACGAATCCGAACGGATAATATTTGCCGTCCCCGGCACGAAGGTTTTGGGTTTGGCCAAAGATCTGCTGACGGTGGACGAGGTACGTTTTTTTCAGCTTGTCAGTTATTGCGAGGGTATGGTCGTGTATCTGCTCTTGCGTTCGGCGCCCAAACACGTTCCGTACTACGGTTTGGCGTTTTCTCCGCCGGAGGGCATAGGCGTTTACGGCGTGGCGATGGACCATTACAAGCCCGGATGCGTGCCCGAGGGAATGGGTTTGTTGAACGGGGCCTTGACGCAAGCCGCCGCGCAAAAATATATGAACGAACCCGACGAAAAGGTTGTCGAATTTTTTATCGCCGAATTGGCGAAAACCCCGGTTGGGCGTTTGGAAGCTTTCGATACGGCGGTGATACGTTGGCGTCCAATGTTGCCGATGTTTTACCGGGGTTATGTTCGCCGCTTGCGTGACTTTGAGCGCCGCAAGCCCACCGCGGGCATAGAGTTTGCCGGCGATTATTTGGTTGGTCCGTATACCGAGGCGGCGCTGGTTTCGGGGCTGCGTGCCGCCCAACGCATCGTTGACACAAAAAAGTAATGAGCGATTTTTTGACCGTTACCGAAGAACATTACCTCAAAGCGCTTTACCTTTGTCGGCCCGACGGCGGAGAAACGACGGTCAAGGAGTTGGCCGCGCGTTTGTCGGCCAGCCAACCTTCGGTTTCCGAAATGCTCAAACGTTTGCAATCCAAAGCGTTCGTCGAATATCGGCCTTACCACGGCGTGGTCTTGACCGAAAGCGGGCGTACGAGGGCCTTGAAGGTCGTGCGCACCCAACGTTTGTGGGAGGTCTTTTTGGTCGAAAAATTACGACTGACTTGGGACGAGGTTCACGAGGCGACCGAAGAACTTGAACACGTGCGTTCGGAAAAGGTCGTCGAGCGTCTGGACGAGTTTTTGGGTTTTCCCAAGTTTGACCCCCACGGCGACCCCATCCCCGACGTACACGGTCGAATCCGCTTCCACGACGGGCGACCGCTTTCGACCTTACCCGTCGGGGCGCGAGGGAAAATGGTGGGGGTTCTTTTGGATTCCCCTCCTTTTTTAAGGCTCTTGGAACGTTTGGGATTGAAAATCGGCGTTAGCCTTACCGTCGTTGAACGCTTCGAGTTTGATTCGACCATGATTGTTGCCGTCGAATCCCAATCGCTGACTTTGGCCAAGTCCGTTACCGACAACGTGCTCGTTTGGGTCGAATAGCGTAGACATCATTTTCGATGCGGCATAGGGTATTTGGGATACGATGGTTGGCACAAGTTCTTGCGTTTTCACCGTGAGGAGCGCGAAAGGCGGTCGAACGGGGCCTCGGGTAAGTCGGCGAGTAATTTATTTATCCTTAAATATAAAAGATAATTTTAAACGGTGAGGAATTGTCTTTATTATCGTCGTTATCGGTTGAATAGCGGCTTGAAAATTTTAAGGTTGTTGGGGGGACGTTTCACCGAACGTTGAAAAAATATTGTGAATTTGGCGGGGAATGTATAAGTTTGCGGTGCGAAACGAATGGAAAAAATCCAGCTTGACGTACTGGGCTTGTCTTCGAGCCATTCCAATACCAATTCTTATGCGCTGGTGTTGGGTGAATTGGGCGGCAATCGTCGCTTGCCCATCATTATCGGCGCTTTCGAGGCACAAGCCATTGCCTTGGAGTTGGAAAACATGCGTCCAAGTCGCCCGATGACCCACGACCTTTTTGTCGATATGGCCAAAGAGTTCGGCATCGAGGTTTTTGAGGTCGTCATCTCCGATTTGCGCGAAAGCGTGTTTTACGCCCGGGTGTTGATGCGTCGCGAAGACGACGAGACGGTTCATGAAATTGACGCTCGTCCGAGCGACGCCGTGGCCCTTGCCGTCCGTTTTCGCGCCCCCATTTACACTTTCGATTTTATTTTGCGTCAAGCGGGGATAATCATCGCCGAACCGGGCGATTTTCGCGCTCCCGCCGTCTCCCCCGCCGCTCAATCCCAATCGTCGTCGCCCTTAGGAAAAGAACAGCAAATCAAAAAACTTCACGAACGCATGAACGAGGCCATCCGTCGCGAAGACTACGAAGAAGCCGCCAGATTGCGCGACGAAATCAACAAATTGGGAGGTTAGGCCCGGCGCTTTGTCAATTTTGTCTTTTTGCATTAGTTTTGCGTATCGGTCCCTTAGCTCAACCGGATAGAGCATCGGATTTCTAATCCGACGGTTACAGGTTCGAGTCCTGTAGGGACTGCACGTTGATGGGGACGCAGGCCGTCTTTTGTTTTTGGGTTCGTCGTTGAGGACGCGCGTTGGTTTTAGAGACCTGTATTTCGGGTGCGTTTTTGCCGTATTTTTGCACACGATGAATTTTCAAGGGACTCAAGAATACGTGGCGACGGACGAGTTGTCGGTCGCGGTCAATGCCGCAATTCGTTTGGAGCGGCCGTTGTTGGTCAAAGGCGAACCCGGAACGGGTAAGACCATGCTCGCGTTTCAAGTGGCCAAAGGCTTGGGCAAACGCCTGATTACCTGGCACGTCAAATCCACGACCACCGCCCAACAAGGTTTGTACGAATACGACGCCGTCGCCCGCCTGCGCGACTCCCAACTCGGACGGCCCGTCGACGACATCGAAGCCTACATTAAAAAAGGCAAACTTTGGGAGGCCTTCGAGTCCGAGGAGCAGGTCGTTCTCCTCATCGACGAAATCGACAAAGCCGACATCGAATTTCCCAACGACCTTTTGCAGGAACTCGACCGCATGGAGTTCTATTGTTACGAACTCGACCGCACGGTTTTCGCCCGCCGCCGTCCGATTGTCATCATCACCTCGAACAACGAAAAGGAATTGCCCGATGCTTTCTTGCGGCGTTGTTTTTTTCATTACATTGCCTTTCCCGACCCTGAAACGATGAACAAAATCGTCGAAACCCATTTTCCCGGACTTCCCGAAACCTTGTTGAAAAACGCGTTGGCCAAGTTTTACGAGGTGCGCAATATGCCCGGACTCAAAAAGCGGCCTTCGACGAGCGAACTCATCGATTGGATAAAACTTTTGGTTTACGACAGGTCTTCGGCCGAGGAGTTGGCGCAGTGGCAGGCGGGAAAGGGGTTGCCGCCGTATTTGGGGGCGTTGTTGAAAAACGAACAGGACGTGCGGCTGATGGAACGGGTGGCGAACAAGCCCAAATTCAGGTAGGAACGCAAACGGACCGGCGGGTGCGGGGTATTGCGCCCCGCACCCGGTTGGAGATTTAATCTTTTTTCTCTTCGAGGGCCAAGACGGCCTCTTTGAAGGCTTCGCCGCGCTGTTCGTAGCTATCGAAAAGGTCGAAGCTTGCGCACGCCGGCGAAAGCAATACGATGTCGTCGGCAACGGCCAAACTTCGCGCGATGCGCACGGCTTCCTTCATGTCCGTTACGTGGATAAACGTAGGCACCACTTGCGCGAAGGCCGCCCGGATTTTTTCGACTTCGGTCGTCAGTGCGATGAGCGCCTTGACCTTTTCCTTGACCAGCGGCAAAAGTTCGCCGTAATCGTTGCCTTTGTCGCGTCCGCCCATAATCCAAACGATGGGGGCGTCGAAGCGTTCGAGGGCGTACCACGTCGAATATACGGTGGTGGATTTGGAGTCGTTGAGGTAAGCCACGCCGTCCAAAAAGCGTACGCGCTCCAAGCGGTGGTCGAGGTTCTCAAACCCCGACAGCATTTCCCGTATGTTTTGGTTGCGGCAGTGGACGAGTTCGGTCGCCAGCCATGCCGCCGTCAGATTTTGGTTGTTGGGGGGGGTGAACAACGATTCGTTGTCCGTTCCCGAGGTGCGTTTATTTCCTTTCATATCTTGATAAATTAATTGTCGGTCGGCCATCCAAGCGGAAAGGCCCTGAGTGTATTTTTCCGAATAATAGTGGATTTGAGCGGGACATTGGCCGCGTCGCGCCTCGAGCGCCGCTTTGAGCGCCGGGCTGTCGTGGTAGGCGACGATAAAATCGTCCGGCCCCATATTTTCCGTCAGCCGCATTTTCGCCGCCGTATATTTTTCCATGCTGCCGTCGTAACGGTCGAGGTGGTTGCGGCTGATATTCGTGAACACCGCCACCTTCGGCCGAAAACGCACGACGTCTTCGAGTTGAAAACTGCTCGCTTCGACGACGTACCAATCGGCGGGCGCTTGGGCCACTTGCGCCGAAAACGAACGGCCGATGTTTCCACAAAGCGCCGCTTTGCGTCCCGCGCCCGTCAAAAGAAGGTGAATCAGCGTGCTCGTTGTGGTTTTGCCGTTGCTGCCCGTCACGGCGATGATACGGGCATTGTTGCAAAAGCGGTAGGCCCATTCGATTTCGGAAATCACTTCCGCACCGCGTTCGCGCAAAGCGACGACGGCGCTTGCCGTTGGGGGGATGCCCGGGCTTTTGACCACGACGTCGGCCGAAAACAGTTCGTCGAGCGTATGTTTGCCCGTTTCGTGGCGCCAACCCTTGCGCACGACGGTCTCGAGATACGACGGCTTGGGACGGCCCGCATCGGACAAAAACACGTCCCAGCCGTGCTTTTGCGCCAAAAGCGCCGCACCCACTCCGCTTTCCCCGATGCCCAATACCGCCAATTTTCCCATTCTACCGTAATTTTAACGTTGAAAACGCCGCCAGCGTCAATATTACCGCGATAATCCAAAACCGGGCGACGATTTTGGGCTCGGCCCAACCTTTGAGTTCGTAGTGGTGGTGCAGAGGCGACATCAAAAATATCCGCCGACCCGCGCCGTACTTGCGTTTGGTATATTTGAAATACGAAACTTGAATGATGACCGAAAGCGATTCGACGAAAAAAATTCCGCAAATCAACGGCAAAAGTAGTTCTTTTTTGGTCATGAGCGCGAGCGTGCCGACCGCGCCGCCCAATGCAAGACTGCCCGTGTCGCCCATGAACACCTGCGCCGGATAGGTGTTGTACCACAAAAAACCGATGCACGCGCCGATTAACGCCGCCGAAAAAATAAACAGTTCGCCGGCGTGGGGGATGTAGCTGATGTTCAAATAGCCCGAAAAAATGAAATTGCCCGACAAATAAGCGAAAACGCCGAGGGCTCCGACGGCAATGGCCGTCGTTCCCGCCGCCAAGCCGTCCAAGCCGTCGGTGATGTTTACGCCGTTGGAAACCGCCGTAACGATAAATATGCACACCAAGACGTAAATGGCACGGGACCAAAATTCGTTGGGGTCGTCCCAAAAGACGAGTTTTCCGTAGTTGAAGGCGCGAAATTTGAAAAAGGGAATGTCGGTGGAGGTGGCGAAGGCTATGTCGCCGTGGCCGAAAATTTGCCTCGCCACCACCGACCGTGCACCTACCGGTACGTCCAATTGGAGCGTTTTTCCTTCGCGTTCGACCTCGTAACGTGCGATAGCGGGGTCTTTTTGCGCGTCAATCCATTGCGGGGCGAGGCCGTCGGCTTTGAGGATTTTGTCGCCTTTTTTAAAGCCGTAGCGTTGCAGAAGCTCGTTGACGCGCACGACGCCCTCGCCGTTGATACGCGGTTTGACCCCTCGAAAATCGGGGTGAAGCGTCATCGTCAAACCGACTATCAGGCCCAACCCGATTTGCCCGTAAATTTTGAATTTGCCGTGCAGTCCCTTTTTGTCTTTTCGGAAAACTTTGATGTAATCGTCGGCGAAACCGATGATTCCCATCCAAAGCGTGGAAACAATCATGAGAATGACATAGGCGTTTTTGAGGTTGCCCCAAAGCAGCGCCGGTACGACGACGGCTAAAATAATGATAATTCCACCCATGGTGGGGGTGCCGGCCTTTTTTTTGTGGGTTTCGGGGCCGAGGTCGCGTATGCGTTCGCCGACCAGTCGCCGTTTGAGCGCCGCGATGATTTTTTTGCCGACGACCACCGACAAAAACAACGAAAACAACGCCGCCATCACCGCCCGAAAGCTGATGTATCGAAAGACCCCGAAGCCCGGAAGGTCGTAGAGTCGGTCGAGCCAGTCGAATAAAAAATAGAGCATTTATCGGGCGAAGGCTTTAAGCAGTTCGGTTTTGTCGTCGAAGGGCAGGCGTTTTCCGTGGATTTCTTGATATGTTTCGTGTCCTTTGCCGGCAACGAGGACGACGTCGCCCGCCCGGGCGATTTCGAGGGCACGGGCGATGGCCGTGCGTCGGTCGGTGATTTTTTCGACTACGGCGCGGCGCGACGCCGAAACGCCGGCGTACATTTGCTCGATAATGGCCTCGGGGTTTTCGCCTCTGGGGTTGTCGGAGGTGAAAAGGGCGAGGTCGGAAAGTTGTGCGGCCACTTCACCCATAAGCGGGCGTTTGCCGGCGTCGCGCTCGCCGCCGCATCCCGCGACGGTAATGAGCCTGCCGTGGTCGGGACGCAATTCGTTGAGCGTTTCGATGACCGAGCGCAGGGCGTCGGGGGTGTGGGCGTAATCGACGACGCCGAAAACGTCGCCGGGCAGGGCGATGACCTCAAGCCTTCCGCGAACGGGCGGCAAGGCGCTCGCCGTCAACACCGCCTCGCATGCCTCCATGCCGCATTCGACGGCCGCGCCTAGAATGCCCGTAAGGTTGTAACCGTTGAAGCGCCCCGTCGGCCGGTGCCAAGCCTCTATGCCGTTGAAATCCAAAAGCATTCCGTCGATGCGCATTTCGACGACTTTACCCTTATAGTCGGCGGGCGTTTGGAGGGCGAAGGTTCGGATTCTTGCCGACGTGTTTTGCGTCATGACCCGTCCGTTTTTATCGTCGATATTGACGAGGGCAAAGGCCGAGGGGGGAAGTTCGTCGAAAAATTTTTTTTTGGCCTTAATATAATTGGCGAAGGTTTTGTGGTAATCGAGGTGGTCGCGGGTGATGTTGGTGAAAATGCCGCCGTAAAACGGTACGCCGTAGACGCGGTTTTGAACGGCGGCATGCGAACTTACTTCCATAAAACACCACTTTGCACCCGCCCGAAGCATTTGCGCGAACCGTTCATGGAGGGTTTTGGGGTCCGGGGTGGTAAGGGAGGCGGGAATTTCAACGTTGCCGATGCGCGAGCCGACGGTCGAAATCAATCCGCATTTTTCCCCTTTTCGAGCGAAGAGTTCGTAAAGCAGGCTTGCGGTGGTGGTTTTGCCGTTGGTGCCCGTTACGCCGACGACGTTGAGCTTGCGGGCGGGTTCGTCGAAAAACTTCGAGGCGATGGTTGCCAGAGCCTTGCTTGTATCCTTGACGACGACGAAGTTCACGTGGGGGGCGGGGTTGTCGGGCAGGCGTTCGCAGACGACGGATTGGGCGCCTTGTTGTATGGCATGGGCAATGAAGTCGTGGCCGTCGGCGCCGGCGCCGCGCACGGCGACGAACAGCCCGCCTTCGACGACCGAACGCGAATCGGCGGTAAAGTCGGGAACGGGGGTCGTTCCTTCACCCCGGACGATTTCGCCGCCGGGCATCGTCAATTCCGCAAGCGTTTTCATTGTTGAGGGAAAACGAAAATCTAGGCAACCAAACCGCGGTCTCCGTAGCTATGGTAACGAGGGTATGGAAGAAAACGCAAAAGCGGGCGTAAAGGAGGCCTGCGTCGTTTTGGCGATACGAAACCGAAATATTTTGGAAAAGTGCTGCATAGGCCGGCAAGTAAGGATAATTCAAGGTGTATAGGCGTTTTGTGCATGGCTTGTGGGCCGATGCGGTAAAACTCCGTCCGTAGTGTTTGCAAAGCTATGGAAAAATCGTGAACGGCGGCCCGATAAAGGGCGAATAAATTTTTCCTACTTTTATTCACAACGATTTTTTTACACGGCGGACGGTTTTTCCTCAAAACGGTTGCAAAAACGGAACGCGGCGCCTAAATTGCGGCGTTTAGACGACATGAGCGAGGAGTTTGACAAAAAAACCTTTCGATGTCTACAAGACTTGCACGCCCGGGAGATGATGCGTTTGGGGTGGTATCGGCAAAGAGGCGACGGGGTTCAATACCGCGGGTTGCGGGAAAGGAAGGCCCGGCATCAAGCGTTTTTGTTGGAGCTTTTGCGCCGCCGGGGGGTTTCTCAGGGGCCTTTCGCCCGGCTGTTCTATTACGCCGGACACCTCATGGGCTTGGTGGCCGCGCTTGTGCCTCAATCGTGGGCGCGGCGTTGGGAGACGACCCTCGAATATTGGCTCTTGATGCGTTACGAACGCCATTTGGACGCACTCAAGCGGTGGGGCAACCTTCGCTCGATGATTGAAGCATTGAGAATGGAAAAACTCGGTCACAACGAACCCGGTTCCGACGTCATCGCCCTACTCGAACAGTTCGCCGACCAACAGCGCATCCTCTCCCAAAGCTCGTGATTGGGCGCCGTCGTTTACCGCAAACCGCGCCGAACAAGCTTAAAATTGACGACAAAACGACGGTTTTCTTGCGACACGCTTTGTTGTCGTCAAGGCGTTCGGCAGGAAGCGGTGGGCAAATATTTTGCGTCGGGAAAAATCGAATTCCGATTTTTTTGTAATTTTACACGCAAATTGGGTTTTTCAAACCCCAAGGTCAAAAATGGATCCGATATTATCGACGTTGATATTAATTCTGATTTGCGTGTTCGTCTTTTTGACGGCGGCGGCTTACACGGTATACGCCGAACGTAAAATAGCCGCATTGATACAGCAACGCAAAGGGCCGAATCGCGTCGGGCCGTTCGGTCTGCTTCAGCCCGCCGCCGACGCCGTCAAACTTCTTTTTAAGGAGGACATCATTCCCTACGGCGCCAATCGGTTTATGCACTTTTTGGCGCCCGCGTTGGTTACGACGCTGGCCGTTTTGGGTTTTGCCATGCTTCCCTTCGCGCGTTACGTGGACGCCGACGGTACGGTCAATATCGTGCAAATATTCGACGCCAACATCGGCATTTTGTTCGTTTTGGCCGTGACATCGATTTCGGTGTACGGCATTACGTTGGCGGGTTGGAGTTCGAACAGCAAATACGCTCTTTTGGGCGGGTTGCGATCTTCGGCGCAAATGATTTCTTACGAACTGTCGATGGGCCTTTCGATAGTGAGCGTTCTGCTTTGGTGCAACTACTTCACGCCCGAGGGCCAAGAATATTTGCGTCTTTCCTCGATAGTTGAATCGCAAAGAAGCGTTTGGTTTGTTTTCGTCAATCCGATAGCGTTTTTTATTTTCGTTACGTGCGCCTTTGCGGAAACGAATCGTACGCCTTTCGACCTTGTGGAGGCGGAACAAGAATTGGTCGGCGGTTTTCACACCGAATACAGCGGCATGAAGTTCGGCGCGTTTTTCGTCGGCGAATATCTGAACGTTATTATTGCCTCGGCAATGATTTCGACGCTGTTTTTGGGCGGCTATTTGGGGCCGTTTGAGTCGGCGTTGGGCGTACAAAGCTGGTCCTGGTTGGCCCAAGTTCTATGGGGGGTGTCATGGTTCAGCGTCAAAACTTTATTTTTCGTTTTTGTGTTTATCTGGGTAAGGTGGACGCTGCCCCGCTTTAAATACAATCAACTCATGGACTTGGGTTGGAAAAGGCTCTTGCCGATTTCGATACTCAACCTGATGGTAGCGGCGGCCATAATCTTTGGATTGCTTTAATAATCGTAATTTTTTTGGGTATGGAAGCGAATTTTTCCCCCCGTTTGCGCGAAGTGATTGCTTACAGTCGCGAGGAGGCGCAGCGTATCGGCCACGATTATATCGGCGCCGAGCACCTGCTTTTGGGTATTATTCGCGAGGGGGAAGGCGTGGCCATGAAGATACTGTCGAATTTGTCCGTCGAGCCTCAAAAGGTGCGCAAAGCGATAGAGGATTCGGTGCGCATCGTCGGTTCGGGAACGATTTCGGGAAACATGCCCTTAACCAAGCAAGCGGACAAAGTACTTCGTATGGCGCATTTGGAGGCGCGTCAGTTTCGTAGCGACGTTGTCGGCACGGAGCACTTGCTTTTGGCGCTCTTGCGCGACGAGGACAGCATTCCGGCACAGATTTTGGCGCATTTCAATTTGCGATACGAACAGGTACGCGAAGAGGTGAGAAATTCCATTGACAGTACGATACGCATGGCTATTACCCCAACGGAACCGCCGGAACCGGGCGAATACGGTTCGCCGATGGAGCGCGGTGCGGTGAGCCGTCGCCCCGTCAAATCCAAAACGCCCGTACTCGACACCTATGGGCGCGATCTTACGCGCATGGCCGAGGAAGGCCGGCTTGACCCTATCATCGGGCGCGAAAAAGAAATCGAGCGTGTGGCGCAGGTGCTTTCGCGCCGCAAAAAAAACAACCCCGTTCTTATCGGCGACCCGGGGGTGGGTAAGACCGCCATCGCCGAAGGCCTTGCCTTGCGTATCGTGCAACGCAAGGTTAGCCGCATTCTTTTCAACAAGCGCGTCGTCAGTTTGGACGTCGCCTCGCTGGTGGCGGGTACCAAGTACCGCGGTCAGTTTGAGGAGCGGCTCAAAGCGGTTTTGGCCGAATTGGAAAAGTCGCCGGACGTTATATTGTTTATCGACGAGCTTCACACGATAGTGGGCGCGGGCGGGGCCTCGGGTTCGCTCGACGCCTCGAACATGTTCAAACCCGCCTTGGCACGCGGGGAAATTCAGTGCATCGGCGCCACCACCCTCGACGAATATCGTCAATACATCGAAAAGGACGGCGCGCTCGAGCGCAGGTTCCAAAAAGTGATGGTCGACCCTACCACTCCCGAACAAACCCGGGACATTCTCTTGAACATCAAGCAAAAGTACGAAGACCACCACAACGTCATTTATACCCCCGAGGCCATTACCGCTTGCGTAACCCTTTCGGGACGCTACATTACCGACAAAAACTTTCCCGACAAGGCCATCGACGTCTTGGACGAATCGGGCAGCCGAGTGCACATTTCGAATATTCACGTGCCGAAAAATATTCTCGAACTCGAGGCGCGAATCGAAAAAATAAAAGAAGAAAAGACGCAGGTCGTTAAAAGTCAAAAATACGAACAGGCGGCCCAACTGCGCGATTACGAGAAAAAACTGCTCGAAGAGTTGGACGCGGCCAAACTCCGTTGGGAAGAAGAGACGAAGACGCAGCGTTTCGTCGTTTCCGAAGACGACGTGGCCGAGGTCGTCGCGATGATGACGGGTATTCCCGTCAAAAAAGTGGCCGAAGGCGACGCAAAAAAGCTCGTCGGTATGGCCGACGAACTCCGGACAAAAATCATCGGTCAGGACGAGGCGATTGAGAAGTTGGTCAAGGCCATCAAGCGTTCGCGCACGGGCCTCAAAGACCCCAAAAAGCCCATCGGTTCGTTTATATTCTTGGGTTCGACGGGGGTCGGAAAGACCGAATTGGCCAAAGTACTGGCCAACTACCTTTTCGAGGGCGACGACTCCTTGGTTCGGGTGGACATGAGCGAATACATGGAAAAATTTTCCGTTTCGCGACTCATCGGCGCCCCGCCGGGCTACGTCGGCTACGAAGAAGGCGGCCAACTGACCGAAAAAGTGCGCCGCAAACCCTATTGCGTCATACTGTTGGACGAAATTGAAAAAGCCCACCCCGATATCTTCAACCTGCTTTTGCAGGTCTTGGACGACGGCATTCTCACCGACGGGCTCGGCCGCCGCGTGGACTTCCGCAACACCATCATTATCATGACCTCCAATGTCGGCGCCAAAGAACTTAAAGATTTTGGTGCGGGCGTGGGTTTTTCGACGAGTGCGAAATCGGCACAATCCTTCGACTACATGAAGTCCACGCTCGAGGGTGCGATGCGCAAAGTGTTCCGTCCCGAGTTTCTCAATCGTATCGACGACGTTATCATTTTCAAACCCCTTGAAAAAGAACACATTCTTCGTATCGTGGACTTGACGCTGGGTCAGGTGATAAAACGTATCGAGGCCTTGGGTTTGAAAATAGAAATCGACGACGAAGTCAAAGAATTTTTGGCGGAAAAAGGCTACGACGCACAATACGGCGCCCGTCCGCTCAACCGTGCCGTGCAAAAGTATATTGAGGACCCGGTGGCCGACGAAATTCTCAAGGCCCAAACCGAAAACACCCGAACCCTTAAACTTACGTTCGACAAAGAAGCGCAAAAAGTGGTGATAGAACACATCGCCGCCGACCTTTCCGCCGCCACCGTTTAACGATTCCCCCACCATGTCGCGGGGCGAACCTCCGTTCGCCCCGTATCCATTTCAACGAATATCGAGGCAGCTCTACGCTTAATCAGCCTTAAATGGAGAACATAAAAATCTTGTGGGTGGACGACGAAATCGACCTCTTGCGCCCGCATATCCTTTTTCTAAACAAGAAAGGGATGGACGTGGCCCAAGCCACCAACGGCCGCGACGCCATCGAACATGTGCGTGCCGCCGACGTCGACGTCGTACTTTTGGACGAAAACATGCCCGGCATCAACGGACTCGAAACCCTCGCCGAAATCAAAGCCATCAAGCCGAGAATTCCCGTGGTCATGATTACCAAAAGCGAGGAGGAGCATATCATGAACGACGCCATCGGCTCTCAAATCGCCGACTACCTCATCAAACCCGTCAATCCCAACCAAATTCTCATCTCGCTCAAAAAGTTGCTTTCGGCCGACCGGCTCGTCAGCAGGAAAGTAAACATCGAATACCAAAAGGATTTTCGCAACATCGGCATGGCGTTTTTTGACGACATGAACGCCGAAGAATGGGCCGAAATCTACAAAAAACTCGTTCGTTGGGAACTCGAACTTGAAAAAAGCGACGACGAAGGAATGCACGAGGTTTTGGCCTCGCAAAAAGCCGAAGCCAACGTCAATTTTTCCAAGTTCGTTTCCGCCAACTATCTCGATTGGATTGGCTCCAAAGACCGTCCGACGCTTTCCCCCGACATTTTGACAACCAAAGTTTTCCCGCATTTCGACGACCGAAAACCCGTTTTCTTTATTTTGATAGACTGTCTGCGCTACGACCAATGGAAAGTGTTCGAACCGATTGTCGCGCGGTATTTCAACGTCGTTGAAGAACAAACGTATTATTCCATTCTCCCGACCGCAACCCAATACGCCAGAAACGCCATATTTTCCGGTCTTTTTCCGAGCGAAATTGTCGAAAAATTCCCCAAGCTTTGGGTAAACGACGAAGACGAAGGCGGTAAAAACCTTCACGAGGCCGAATTTCTCAAAGAACTTTTAGCCCGCAAACGCATCAACGTTCGCCATTCGTATCACAAGGTCATCACTGCGGAAGACGGCAATCAACTCGTGGACAACCTCAACAATATGCTGCAAAACGACTTCAACGTCGTCGTTTACAACTTCATTGACCTGCTCTCCCACGCCCGCGCGGAAATGAACCTTATACGCGAACTTGCTCCCGACGAACGGGCCGTGCGTTCGATTTCCCGGTCTTGGTTCGAGCACTCCTCCCTGCTAACCATACTTAAGAAGTTGCGCGAACATGACGTAAAAGTCGTGCTTTCCACCGATCATGGAACCATTCGCGTCAAACGCCCGATACGCATTGTCGGCGACCGTACCACCACCACCAACCTTCGTTACAAACAGGGAAAAAACCTCAACTACGACAGCGATTCACGTTTGGTTTTTACGGTAAAAAATCCGCTTCAAGCCAAACTTCCCAAAAACAGCGTAACGGGAACCTACGCCTTTGCAACCGAAGACGCTTATTTCGTTTATCCAAACAATTACAACTATTACGCCAACTTCTATAAAGACACCTTTCAACACGGCGGTATAAGTTTGGAGGAAATGATTGTTCCCGTCGCAACCCTGACCCCCAAATGACAATTTTATTTAACGCTCCCCCCAAATCATGAACCTTATTGTTTTATCGGCGTTTATTGCCGTAAGTGTAAACGCCCAATTACTCCTTTCGGAAAAACTTTATCAAATAAACACCCAAAGTTTTGCCGACCGAAGTCCGTATGCTTTGTCGCAAATCAAGAACAACAAGGCGACGGTTTTCATAACGATTTTGCCCGGCTGTCCGATATGCCAAAAGCAGGCTTACACCTTGAACGAATTGATTTTCAAGTACGAAGGAAATGGAATTGTGTTTTTGGGAATTTGGTATCCCGGAGTGGACAGTTTGGAAATGCGTAAATACATTGAAAACCACAAACTTCGCTTTCCGATATTAACCGACGACGACTGTTCAATAACCATGATGTTGGAATCGGAAATTGCCCCGGACGTCGTCGTCGTGGATTCAAACTTGAAGGTTTTGTACCGGGGAAAAATCGACAATTGGTTCGAGGCCGTTGGCAAAAGAAAGCCCAAACCCACGGAGTTTTTCTTGGACAACACACTCAAAGCCGTCGTCGAAGGAAAAAAGATTGCCGTTGAATCGACCCAACCCGTCGGATGCATTATCGAATGCACTCGACGGATAAAAGCGGGACAAGCTTTGCCCGGAAAGTAAAATATGACGGAAACCACATCCGAAACGGACGTTCTCGGAGACGTTTTGCCCGAAAGAATCGAAGAAACAAAACGTTTGTTTCCCGAACTCGACGACGAAAAACTCAACAAACTTTCCGCGTATTGTCGCCTGGTTTGGGAAATCAACAAGCGCATCAATTTGGTTTCCCGCAAGGACGTGGTTGGGTTGTACGAGCGTCATTTGTGGTATTCGTTGGCCGCAATTAAATATTGGAATCCCAAACCGGGTTCGACGGCAATTGACATCGGAACGGGCGGTGGATTTCCCGGCGTGCCGTTGGCGATTGCGTTTCCCGAGGTTTCTTTTACGTTGTTGGATTCTACGCGAAAGAAAATCGAATCCATCGATTCGATGCTCAAAGAAATTCGCGTATACAACGCCCGCACTTTGTGGCAACGCGCCGAAGAACATGCCGAAAAGTACGATTGTGTTTGGGGGAGGGGGGTGAGTTCGCCGCCGGAATTTTTTCACTTGGCCTTTCCCCTGCTCAATCGCAAGTCCGACGACGTTTGTTATCTCACCGGCGGTTCAAAAGACGACTTACGTGCATGGAAAAAGTCAAAAATGCGTATTGAGGCTCGGAATTTGCACGCCGTTTTGCCTTTTGCTTTTTTTGAAACAAAATTTCTATTATTTTTGAGGTCGAAATAAGCACGATAATGAGCGAATACATAGGATTTGCGATGCTCTTGGGCGTGGCAATAGTTTTGGGTTTGGCGCTTCCACTTCTAAATCAGTTGCTTGGCCCGTTGCGCAAAAAGGAGAAAAAGCTCATGCCTTATGAAAGCGGTATGGACCCCGTCGGTACGGCTCGCGACCGCTTTTCCGTCAAGTTTTATCTTATCGCCATGCTTTTCATTGTCTTTGACATCGAAGTGGTTTTCATGTATCCGTGGGCGGTGCAATACAAGCAGTTGGCGTTGGAATACGGTTCGTTTCCTTTTATGGAAATGCTGGTTTTCGTCGCGATTCTTTTCGTGGGCTACATTTATATTTTGTGGAAGGGCGGTTTTGAGTGGGATTGAAATTTAAGGGCAAATGGCTGGTTCCTGCGGTCGTTGCGTTGGCCGTAGGGCTGTATTTCGCGCTTTACTTCGGTCTGAAAAAGGGTAAAGAACCCGACTTGTTAAAGAAATATCTTGAAAATCACGCCGTTGCCTTGCTGGGCAAAGGTACGCTTTTCGCTTTTCCGCCCTACGACGTCAACGGCGACGGTCTGCCCGAATTGTTGGCTTTTATTCCTTGCGACAACGGTCGTGAATATCGTACTTCTTCGGATACGTTTTGCATTCGTCGCGGAGTTTTGTTGCATACCAAGCCCAGAAAAACAACGCAACTTCTTCGTTTTGAAAAAGACGGCGTAAGAAACTCTGCGGGGGAAATTCTCGTCGAAGCGCAAGACCGCTACAGCGTTTGTTTGTCGAACGGTGCGTGGATTGTCAATCAAACGACAAAAATACGATGGGATTCGGTGGCAAACATCTACCGGAAATAGTTGTATTTGCGTCGGCGTTTATCGTTTTGCAGGTGTTTGCCTTGCGTTCGCCCGTTTGGTACGACGACGCCTGTCATTATTTGACCGTTAAATCGCTTGCCGAAACGGGCGTTGAATCCTTTGGCGGCCATCCGTTTTCAACGTTTATCACCGTGGGACCCGCCGTAAATTATCCCTGTGCTTGGTTTTTGAAAGCCTTTGGCGTTTCGATGCATTCGGCAAGAGTGTTCATGAGTTTCTATGCGGTGTTGGGATTGTTTGGAATATATTTATTGACCAAAGACGTATATAAAGATTCGAGACATGCGAGAACGATGGCGTTGTGGGCGGTGGTTTTAACCGCGTTTACGGTGCAATATTCCGTTTACGGCGCGCAAGTTTTGGGCGAGGTTCCCGCCATGGCATGGACGTTTTTCGGCTTGTTGTTGCTCGATAAAAGTCCGGTTTTTGCGGGTGTTTGTTTTGGCATGGCCGGCCTTTGCAAAGAGTATATTGCCGCGCCTTTAGCGGTGTTGTTGGTTGGCTTCGCCTATAAATTCTCGTGGAAATCCGTCTTTGTCGTGGGAGGGATTGCGCTTGCGATGGTTGCTTTTTATTACGCGTTTAGGTTCGGTACCGTCGAAAATATTGAAAAATATTGGGTCGAAAAATGGGGTTATAAAAGTGAATTTGCCGCTTTTGTTTTTACCGAACCCATCCGATTCATATTGACAAAACCCTTGATAGTATTGGGAACATTGGCTTTGATTTACCGCAATCCGGGCGGTCTTTTGCTTTTTCACCTTTCGTTGGCATTGTTTTATTTGCTGTCCGCGGGTTACGACAGGTTTGGCTTGTGGCTTATTCCCGGGGCGGCGATGGGAATCGCTCCGTATATGAGATATTTCTTTTCACAAAAAAAACTTCTAATTGTAGCCGTTTTACTGGCGGCGTCTATTCAAAAAACTCCGTATACGATGCTAAAATACATTCTAAATACACCGAACGAAGAAGAAAAAAATATAGCGCAAACGGTGGGTGAAACACGCGTTTTTACTTATGAACTTCCGGTAGCGATATTTTGCAAGAACGTAAAACTACCGAAACATCCGCCCGCCGTTTCGCATTTGGAACCGCCCCCCATTCTTACGGAAGGCGGTTATTTTGTTGCGGGGCCTTATGCAAATACGGAATATTTCAACTTCGTTGTTTCCCCTAATTGGAGAACGGTCTATCAATCGAAAAATTACCGAATATATGCAAATCGCGATAAGATATAGATTGTTAATCGGGATGGTTTGTAGGGTATTCATCGCGTGTATCGGCGTAGTATATGCGCAGGATTATGAAATTGTGTATACGATTGACGTTTCAGGAAAAACGGGAAAAGCCATAAAAGATTTGACGTCGACCAAGTGCAAGATATACATAAAAGACGATAAAGTTATGGCGAAGTTTTCGCCGAAAATCCCCGAAGTCGCGGATATTTTGATTGACGGCGGGCAGAACAAAGTTTATTGTTTGTATCCAAACGACACGCTGATCAAAGATTTGTATTTGTTAACTCCCGAACGGTCGTCGCACCAATATTATTCACCCGTAGGCAAAGAATATGTTGCCGGGAGGGAATGTACGGTTTGGACGGGTGAAATCGACGCGCCGCATTTGGGCGGTAAGGCGACGCATACGATTTGGGTGGACCCGAACCTTTCGCCTAAAATCGAAACGGCTCGCTTGATTGAATTCGGTTCGCCTTTTTGGACACCGGGAGTGAAAGGTTTTCCGCTTAAAAAGAAAATCGTTTTTTCGGGCATGGATTTGACGGTGGTTTACACCGCAATTCAAGTTCGCAATCTAAAAATACATGATAATATGTTCGTTTTACCTCAAAATCCGAAAAAGTTTAGTCCCGACAGAAACGTTGCCGATACGCAATGGGTGGAAATAGAGACGAAAAGGCGGGCCATTGCCCGGATTATGACGAAAACCTCGTATTTGCGAGCCTTAAATATTGTTTCGGAACCGCCGAAATTTACACCGTTTTTATTGCCGACATATTTGATTTTTGACTAACTTTGCATTTAAACCCCAACGAAAAAGTTGAAGGATTTGGTTAACCCCGATGGCAATTTCTTATCGGTTTACGGACTTTATCACCACGAACAGTTCGGCTATTTGATAGGCGCTTATGTAGTGGAGGTCAATTCCGACGGAAAATTTACGCTGAAATATCAGCGTTTGTTGCCCGAAAACTTCGACGCTTTCTCACATGGATTGGACGAGGCCGACCGAAAATTAACCCACCTGCTTTATGAAATTAGTTTGAACGGCTTATACAAACAGTTTGGTGCAAGAGAGTCGAGTTTTCAGCAGTTTGTGGATAAATTTGCCGGCAGCACATACAAACAAATAATTTTGGATTACATCGAACGACGAAAGGCGGAAGCCATCGCCATGCTTGCCGGCAAAAACTTTTATCTTAAAAGTAAAGACGGTTATCCCGCGTGGAAAAAATTGTCCGTTTTAAACAAGAAAGCGGGTATAAAGTTTTATGTAAAGCGCACGAAAAGCGATACTCTTTATACGGCAAAATTGGTTTTGAACGATAAAGAAGAGAACATAAACGCCGAAATTTCGGGGGTTTTGGTATCGTCCCCGCCATGGATTCTTTGGAATCAACTGGTAATTCCTTTGGAAGAGGATATCGACGGAAAAAAAATTGTTCCTTTTACAAAAAAACAAAACATTCTTATTCCCCGCCATCAGGAAAACGAGTTTTATACCAAATTTCTTCTTCGATTGCTTGAGTTGTACGAGGTTGATATGCAGGGTTTCGACGTCGCAAGAACGGCAACGCCCCCTCATATACAACTTGTGGTAACCAAAGACAACGCCGATATTTATACTTTTCGGTTGGCCGCAAAGTACGGTGATTTAAGATTATGGATAAGGAAACCTTTTAAACGAGTCCATGTTCAACTTGAATACGGCGAATCCGCCCCAAAGCTTTTTGTCGTCGAGCGAAATCCTGAAATCGAGTTGCGGGTTAGCGAATTTTTTGCCAAATTGAGAAAAGACGAATCCCAACTTTTCGATTTTGGTTTGAACGCCGAAAAAGCTTTGGCATGGATGGAGGAAAATTACGCGGCCCTGACCTCAAAAGGCATTGAACTCGTACAGGAATACGAAGGTGAAAAGTTTAATTTTGAGCGTCCGATGCTTAGCGCCGAAGCCGAAAAAAATGAATCGGGGTATTTAATCAAGTCCGGCATTTCAATCGGAAAATCATGGATTCCGTTGACAAGGATTAAAAAGAACGTGCTTAACTTCGACCGAAAGTACGTTGTCAATAAGGATAATGCGGTGTTGTTGCCCAAGACGTGGTTGGAAAATTTGCGTCTGCTCTTTGAAATTGCCGACGAAGACGAGTCGGGAAATTTGTTTGTACAACGTTGTCATGCGGGCGTTATCAGAAGCGCGTTTCGCGACGTGAAAGTTCGGGGATTTGTTTTGTCGGAAGCGTTCGAAGAGATAAAATCCGTAGCCCCTCCGATGAATTTTAAGGCCGAACTGCGCGAATATCAAAAGGCCGGTTACGACTGGCTTTGTTTTTTACGCGAGTTTGGCGTCAACGGCATTTTGGCGGACGACATGGGCTTGGGAAAAACGGTGCAGACGCTTGCGTTGTTGCAAAAAGTCAAAGAAGAAGGTTCCGATTATCCGCATTTAATCGTCGCGCCCAATTCGCTGGTCTTTAATTGGACGGCGGAAATCAAACGTTTCGCACCCGAACTTAAAGTCCTCGAACATATGGGACCCAAGCGCGACAAAACCCTTAAAAATCGTTCCAAATTCGACGTTGTAATCACTACTTACGGTATCGTTCGGCAAGATGAAGAGTATTTGTCCCAATGTCAATTCGAATATGTTGTTTTGGACGAGTGCCAGTATATTAAGAACGGCGACGCCAAAATCACGCAAGCGATATTTAAGTTAAAGTCGAAAAGCAGATTGGCGCTGACGGGAACGCCCATCGAAAATTCCACGATGGATTTATGGACGCAAATCAACTTCTTAAATCCCGGAATGTTGGGTACTTCTTATTTTTTTGAGCGCTACTATGCCAATCCAATTGAAAAACAACAATCCGTGCAAAGAAGGGACGAATTGTCTTCCGCGGTCTACCCGATTATTTTGCGTAGAACCAAGGAAATGGTGGCCAAGGATTTGCCCGAAAGAATTGTAGATTGCATTTATTCCGAAATGACGGACGATCAAAAGAAGTTGTACAAGGAAACAACGGCTTTGTATCGAACGACCCTTTTTGGCGACAACGCCGACTTTCAAAAGAACAAAATGCAAATTCTTGCGGGCTTGCAAAGGCTTCGTCAAATTGCCATTCATCCGCAAATGATCGACCCCATGAAAAAAGAATCCGGTAAATACAACGCCATCAAAGAAATGCTTTTTCAGCTACATCTTTCGGGTGAAAAGGTGATTGTATTTAGTCAGTTCGTCAAATTTTTGACGATACTGAAATATGATCTTGTCAAAGAAAAGATTAAGTTCAGTTATTTAGACGGTTCGACCAAAGACCGTGAAAGCGCGGTAAATCACTTTCAACGTGATTCGGAAACCAACGTGTTTTTGATTAGCATGAAGGCGGGAGGGGTAGGGTTAAACCTGACCGCCGCAAGATACGTGATGCTGGTGGATCCGTGGTGGAACCCGGCTGTGGAAATGCAGGCTATCTCCCGTGCTCATCGCATCGGACAAAACCATTCCGTTTTTGTTTACAAATTCATTTCCAAGGAAAGCATCGAGGAGAAGATAGTCAAACTTCAAGAATACAAATCCAAACTTGCCGAAGAAGTGATTAAATCCGAATCGGGTTTTTTTAAGGCTTTGGATAAAGACGACCTTATTGATTTATTTGATTAACGCAATGACCAAAGTACAGAAAAGTTGGTTTTTATTTGGTTTTTTCGGCTGTTTTGGCATGGCGGCGGAAATTTTTTTTACCGCTGTTTTTGGTTATCACAGCGAAAAAACGGGTATATTGGGAATCATCGGCGGCCTTCAAGGGTCGGGTATAGATTGGCGGCTTATGGGTGGATCTTATGTTTGGATGTTTCCCATTTACGGCCTTTCGGGTTGGCTGTTTCCGATAATTATGCCATGGACGATGAAGTTTTCCATACCCGTTCGCATGACCGTTTATATGTTCGGAATCTATCTTGTTGAACTGACGACGGGCTGGATTTTGGACATGCTCATCGGAGCTTGTCCTTGGGATTACAAAGGCCCGCACATATTCAAATACATCAATCCTCCTCATGCGCCGGCTTGGATGCTTATGGGTTTGGGTATTGAAAAAATTATCTTATTTTTCGACAAAGTTTTAAAACTCAAAGAATAAAATGGCTTGTACAAATTGTGGAACCAAAGGTTGCGGGGCCTTGACGGTTTATGATTGGTTGGACAATATGCTCCCGCCCCAACAAATCGAACGCGACAACATTTACGAAGTCCGCTTCAAGTCCACTCGAAAAGGTTTTTTCATCAATCATTATGGTTTGGAACTCGTCACCGGCGATTACGTTGTCGTAGACATCGACCGCGGATACGACGTCGGAATGATAACGATGGGTGGCGATTTGGTGCGTTTGCAAATGAAAAAGAAACGCATAGAACCCAAGTATTTGAGTAGAATATTGCGTCTCGCCACCGACGAAGATATGGCCAAACTTGCCGAATTGCGTGCGATGGAAAACGAATTGTTGGTGCGTTCGCGTGCCATAATTCGTTCGATGAATTACGACATGAAGCTGAGCGAAGTTGAATTCCAAGCCGATGGAACCAAAGCGATTTATTACTACACCGCCGAAAGCCGTATAGATTATCGAGAGCTTATTCGTGTTTTAGGCAACGAATTTAAGATTCGTATTGAAATGAAGCAGATTGGCTATCGTCAAGAGGCCGCGATATTGGGAGGCGTGGGTTCCTGTGGGCGCGAACTCTGTTGCTCTTCTTGGCTCACCGACTTCAAAAGCGTTACCACCGCCGCCGCAAGGTATCAAAACATTTCCGTCAATCCCGCAAAAATCGCAGGGCAATGCGGCAAGCTCAAATGTTGTCTCAACTACGAACTCGACGTTTACATTGAAGCCTTACGGGACATTCCCGACGTACGAGAACTCAAAACCGAAACCGGCACCGCATATCTACAAAAAACCGACATCTTTAAGAGAAAGATGTGGTTCAGCTACGGCGGCGACTCCAATTGGATTATGCTGGATGCCGCCGAGGTGGTCGAATACCAAAAGATGAACAAAAACGGCGTTGTTCTGCCGAGTTTGGTGGCCGCAAAAGAAACAACCAACTCCTCAACCGACTTTATCGACGTTGTTGGTCAGTCCAACTTGCACGAAAAACCGCGTCCCAAAAGCAAGACGAAAAGCAGAGGTCAAAAAGGAAAAAAAACGTCCTCCAAAACGTGAAAACCCGCGTCTCATTGGATGATTTTTACGTTTAAAACTATGATGTTTGGTTTCGGTGAAAGTCTGTGGCGATAAACGATTATCAAATCGGTGTACGCTTCATGCACGCCGTGTACGGCAACAAAACATGACCAGAAACTTCTTTAAAAGCTTGCAAATTATGCCGTTGGTTACATTTATTCATTATGCATTTATGCTTTTTTTATTCGTCATTGTTGTTTTTTTCTGGGGATACGCAACCGCTCAAAGCGCGGCGGACTATTCTATTTCCGCTTGGGCGGAAAGCAACAATCAACTGACGATTAGATTGTCGGAACCCGCACAGGCGCCGACGGTTGTTCATCGAAGATTGCACGGTCAAGTCGGGTGGACGGATTCGATTACGACGCTTCCTATCGGAGCCAATGTATTCGTCGATTTTTCCGTGCAAAGCGGCGGGTGTTATGAGTACCGTTTGAAGCAAAATCGCGGCAATTACAACGCATGGGGGTTTGTTTCCGGGGCGCTGTTCCTCGCCCCGAAAGTTTATTCCGGGACAATTTTGTTGCTGATAGACGTTTTTCATTTGCCCGCTTTGCAATACGAAATCAATCGTTTGGTGGATGATTTGCACGGTGAAGGTTGGAAGGTTTTGCGCATCAACGTCGATAGAAATCAAACTCCGCAATTCGTCAAGCAAAAAATAGATTCCGTATATCGGAGGCATTCGGATTTAAGCGCTTTGTTGTTGTTGGGGCGGGTTCCCGTTCCTTATTCGGGGGAAATCGTACCCGACGGTCATACCGCAGACCATTGGGGCGCATGGCCCGCGGATGGTTATTACGGCTCGATGAACGGCCAATGGACGGACCAAACCGTCAACCGAACCACCGCTTCCAGACCCGAAAATCGAAACGTTCCCGGCGACGGAAAGTTCGACCAATGGTCGTTTGCCCCGGCGGGCGTGGATTTGTCCGTCGGAAGGGTGGATATGTTCAACATGCCGGCGTTCGGACTCTCGGAAACCGAGCTTTTACGACGCTATTTGGATAAAAACCACGCTTTTCGAACGCGTTGGTTTACCGCTCAGCCTCGCGGTGTTTTGGACGACAACTTCGGTACGGCGGCCATGAACGGAGAATCCCCTTTCTCTTCGACGGCACACCGCAATTTCCCCAACTTTTTTCGTGAAAACGTTTGGGAAACGGACTATCTTTCCGCTCGTGCCACCGGCCCTTATCTTTGGGCTTACGGTTGCGGTGCGGGGTCGTATACCTCGTGCGCAGGGGTTGCATCGTCGGGCGATTTCGTAAACGCATCGGCCCCCGCCGTCTTTAACGCCATGATTGGAAGTTATTTCGGCGATTGGGATTCGCCCAACAATTTGTTGCGGGCGCCTTTGGCCGGGCCCGGATGGGGATTGACCAACGTCTGGGCCGGAAGGCCGTATTTCCCCCTCAACGAAATGGCCGTAGGCGCCACCATTGGCGACGTGGTGCGTAAAACCATGAACGCCACTTCCATAGATTATCCCATGGGGTACGGTGAAACAATGGTGCATATCGCGCTCATGGGAGACCCCACCCTTCGTTTGCATCCTTTGCCGCCCAATCCCGCACCCGAAATCCAACCCTTGGGTTTATCGTTTCAACTCGTTTGGCCCGACAATTCCACCTTGGGATATAAAATTTATCGTTATCATCCCTACGAACAACGCTTTACCCTCGTGGGCGAAACCTCGGACAACACTTGGACCGACGAGCGCCCTTTGCCCGGAAAAAACGTTTATATCGTTCGCTCTTTGTTTTTGCAAGACAACGCTTATTATCATTTAAGCGGCGGGGCCAAGGCTTCGATTCAAGCCGACATACTTTATCCCGGAGACGTCAATGCCGACGGTATCGTTACCGTCGAAGATTTTTATTTGACCGCCGCCGCTTATGGAAAAAGCGGAACGCAACGTCCCGAAATTGGAACGTTGTGGAGGCCGTACATCGCCCCTGAACCATGGAACGATACGGTTTGGTATCGCGAACAGATTATTGACGCAAGCCGTACCGACGCCAACGGCGACGGTACGGTAAATCTTTTTGATTTGGCCGTTACGCTAAACTTTCGAGGCAATCGATTGCCTTAAAATCGATTATATTCGGTTGGGCGCTCCCGGTTCAATTGCTTGTGGACCATGCGCAACACGGGCGTAGTTGGGCAAATTTTCCATACGGCGGTAATATCGTTTGACGCCTTGCCGCATGGTTTGGGCGGGTCGGAATCGTATGTTTGCGACTCTTGGCCAAGCGTAAATCAAACCGACGTGAAACAACTTATGACGACACGCTGCAATTCCGTCTTGTTGTAACGGCCTCAAAATAAAACCGGAACGCGGTTTTAATCCGTTTCTTCGAACGAGCGTTGTTTGTCGAAGCCCGTTTTTGTTTCGTACGGGCGACACCGACGCGTATCAACGAAAAAAATCGTCGTCGCAACGCAACCTTTTGCCGCATCTATTCGTACTACGCTTTAAAACAAATCAAACGAACAAATCACGGGCATGATGGCATCAATATTGCCCAAAGAGGGCAAAAAAGAAATTCATTCCGGCTACGGAGCGTGGAACCTCATTTTACACAACGACGACCACAACACTTTCGACTGGGTGATAGCCTCTTTGATGGAGGTATGCGGCCATGAGCCGCTTCAAGCCGAGCAGGCCGCGCATTTGGTGCATTACAAGGGGCGTGCCTGCGTCAAAACCGGCGATTTTGCTTCCATCAGCGACATGCGGGAACAACTTATCGCCCGGGGATTAACCGCCACCGTCGAAGACGCCGACGATGGCATTTGACCACGAGCTTTGAGAATTGCCGTATTTGCGATTGTCGTTTGGACGCTTTGTTTGGGCGCCGACCTTCCCGTACGCTGGTCGCGAAAGTTTGTTGCCGGCGGTACGGCGGCGCACCTTTCCGCCTCCACGCCCGTTTCGGGAACGGCCTCTTTTCGCAACTCCAAAGGAAGCGTTGTCTTGGAATCGCGATTGCATAACGTTTCAAACCATGCGTTTCTTTTGCCGCCCGACAAATACGTCGTCGTTTGGGAAAGCGAAAACAACTTGTGGGAAAGCGAACTGGATTTGCGCGTCGGTGGACCGACCGACGATTGGCAACTTTTCGATTCGGAGGGTAAAGAATGGGTCAATGGGGCCGTTTCCGAATCCCGTGTGCGATATCGGCTCAATTATCGTTGTGCGACGGCGGCGCTGCGGGGGTATCGGGTGTTTTTGTACAAGCGGCTGCGGCCCATTCCCGGCGACGAGGCCGTACATTACGAGTACGTTCAGGCCGAAAAAACCCGATTCGTTTACTTTCCCGCAGGGGTGACGCAAATTGAGGGAACGGTGGACTTGGACGGGCTTCCGGCAGGGAACTACCGCATGGAGATTTATTTTTACGAAGAAGAAGCCGTGTTTTCCGGTGGCGGAACCAATTTCCGATTAATCGACGCGACGGCGCCGCAGGTATCCCACGGTTTGCAACGCGATAAAATTTTGGCGGTTGCTCCCGCTTCGCTTAAAAGATTGGCCAACGATTCGGCGTTGACGGCGGCGTTTTGGGCGCTCGCGGGCGAAAGCGCCCAAGAGCTCTTCGAAGCCGAAAACTTTTTGTTTTGGCAATACGGCCCGCCCGACAGCGTCGGTAAAGCGGGTGAATGGCGTTATTTTAAATACCGCACGGTGTTTCCGAAAAACGGCGACGAATTTCTCCGTCCGCCGCGGCTGGCGACGGGATTATAACGCCGAACGTACAACGCGAAAACCCACCGAGCGCAAATCCGTCCTGTCGGGAATTTCGGAACGGCGGGCCGAAACGCGCAAATCCGCAGGCAAATCCTCCCAACTTCCGCCGCGAATCACCCGCCGGCTTCCCGACTTGGGGCCGGAGGGGTTGTCCGTTTCCATGTCCGTATAGTTGGCCGCGTATCGGTCCCAACACCATTCGGCGACGTTGCCCGACATATCGAACAGCAACAGTTCGTTGGGTTTTTTCAAGCCGACCTCGCGCGTCGCGACTTTGGCGTTGGCCAGCCGCCATCCGACCGTATCCACAAGATTACCGCCCGCGCCAACGTAGTTTTTGGATTTTTTTCCGCCTCTTGCGGCGTATTCCCATTCGGCTTCGGTCGGCAGACGGTAGCCGTTCGCCGTTCGGTCCCATTGTACCGTCCATTTAAGGCCGTCGGCGTCGTCGCGGTTGTTCGGGTCTTTGTTGATTTTGTCAATTGAGTAACAAGGCGTGAGTCCTTCTTTTTTGCTGCGCCAATTGCAATACAATATTGCGTCGTACCATGAAACGTTTATTACGGGACGACGGTCTCGTCCGAAACCGTGGTCGTCGGGCCGGCGACACCAAGTCTCTTCGACGAACCGGTCGTATTCCTCGAACGTCGTTTCGTAGCGTGAAATGTAAAACGAGGCGACGGTAACGTTTCGCGTCGGCAGTTCGTCTTCTTTGCCGGTTTGGTGGCGGTCGCCCATTTCAAAGCGTCCGCCTTCAACGAATATCATCGCCGCGGGCAAGGGTTCTTGGGCGAATGCCGCATTTATCCAAAGCATCCAAAGGTATATCGTAGCCATAACCGGGCGCATGAAGGTTGGTTTTGCAAATATACGTCTGAAAGGTCAAAATCCGTCGCCGAACCGGGCGGCGTTTTCTTGATAGCGGCCGATGAGTTCCCGCAACCGGTCTATTGAAAGCCGGTTTTCGGACGATGAGGAGACGAACGCAAAATTTTCCGGTACGGGCCGTCCACCGTGGATTGCTTGGTAGTACTCAAAATCTCGGGGAACGCGAATGTAATGACCTTCCAAGGCGAGGGTGAAAGGTGCGTCGTAGGCGACGAGTATTTCCTCGTGTAGTTTTTCGCCCGGGCGCATGCCTATAATCTCGGTGGGGCGGTCTAGGGCGGCGGCCAAATCGCCGACGCGGTAAGTCGGCGATTTGGGTACGAAAATTTCACCGCCGATGGCGGTACGCATCGCGAGTCGGATGGTTTCTGCGGCCTCTTCGCCCGTGACGGAAAATCGGGTCATTTCGGGATGGGTAAGGGGTAAGGCGCCGCGTCTCGAAAGAAAATACGGCAACACCGAACCGCGCGAACCCCAAAAATTTCCAAAGCGCACGACGGCCAAACGTTGTCTGCCTCGCAGTCTGTTCCCTGCCGCGACAACGATTTTGTCGGCACACAGTTTGGTCGCACCGTAGAGGTTGAGCGGAGCGACGGCCTTGCACGTCGAAATCGAGACAAGCATCGGTATTTTAAGCGTTTCAACCGCATGCACAACGTTACGCGTACCCTCGATGTTGGTTTTAATGTATTCGTCGGGTTGCCATTCTCCGGGGGGGGCTTGTTTGAGGGCGGCGGCGTGGATGACCGCTTCGGCGCCTTTGAAAACCTCCATCACCCGGCGTCCGTCGCGAACGTCGCCCAAGACGTACTCCACATCGGGCAAGGCGTCGGCCATTTCGAACTGCTTGTATTCGTCGCGGGAAAAGACCACGACCCACCAAGCGTCGTTGAAATAACGCGCCAGTCGTCGTCCTAACGAACCCGTACCTCCGGTGATGACCAGTTTTTTCATTCGGCTTGGGTTTCGCGTTGGGCGTTGAGCCGGGCCTCGTTCTCCCGAATTTGGTTGAAGAGTTCGTCGAGATGCAAAGCGGTTTTAAGCGTATCGTCCTCGTAAAACTCAAGTTCGGGGATGGCGCGCACCGAATCTTTCAACCGTTTGCCAAGTTGATAACGAATTTGTTTGGATTCGTCGTTGAGAAACGTCAGCGCCCTTTTCGTTAGTGTTTCGGGCAGGGCCGTAACGTAAACGCGGATGATTTGCAGATCGGCCGTCGTCGTTACGTGATTGACGGTTATCATGCCGCCAACAATGGGTTCGACCTCTTTGCGAATGAGGTCGGATATTTCCCGTCGCACAAGGGCGGAAAACTTTTTTTGTCGCGTCGAGTCCATACTTAGACCGCTTTGGTCATTAAAAAAGATTTGATAAACTCTTCGATTTCCCCGTCCATGACGGCATTGACGTTGGAAGTTTCGACCCCTGTTCTTAGGTCTTTGACGAGTTTGTAGGGATGAAAAACGTAATTGCGGATTTGGGAACCCCACTCGATTTTCTTTTTTCCCGCTTCGAGTTTGGCTTTTTCTTCGAGTTGTTTTTCGAGTTCGAGTTGATAGAGCCGGCTTTTGAGCATTTGCAGGGCTTTTTCGCGGTTTTGGTGTTGGCTTCGTTCCTGTTGGCACTCGACGACGATGCCCGTCGGTTTGTGGACCACGCGTACGGCCGTTTCGACCTTATTGACGTTTTGGCCGCCGTGTCCGCCCGCGCGGAAGGTGTCCCATTCCAAGTCCGCGGGATTGACGACGACGTTTATCGAATCGTCGACGAGCGGATAGACGAAAACGGAGGCGAAAGAGGTGTGGCGTCTTGCGTTGGCATCGAAGGGGGAAATTCTGACCAAGCGATGCACACCCGACTCGCCTTTGAGGTAGCCGTAGGCGAAGGGACCGTCGATTTCGAGGCTGGCGCTTTTGATTCCCGCACCCTCGCCCGCCTGTTCGTCCAAAACCGAAACCTTAAAGTTCATACGTTCACCGTAGCGTATGTACATGCGCATCAACATTTCCGCCCAATCTTGACTTTCCGTGCCGCCCGCGCCCGAATTGATGACCAGCATGCAACTCATCGCGTCCTGTTCTTCGGAAAGCATCGCCTTGAACTCCACCTCTTCCACGGCCTTGAGCGCCTCCCGGTAGACGCCTTCCAATTCCGATTCCGAAATTTCGGACTGCTTAAAAAATTCGTAGTACACCTCCAAGTCCTCGATTTTTCGGGCGACGTCGGCGTAGGCCTCGGTCCACGTTTTGAGAAGCTTGGTTTCTTTCAATAACTTTTCCGCCGATTTGGGGTCGTCCCAAAAGTCGGGGGCGGCGGAGCGCTCTTCACTTTCGGCGATGGCTTGCAACTTGGCCTCGACGTCAAAGACATCTCCTTAGGACCTCGCCCCTCGTTATCAACTCTTTGTACTGCTCTTGCGTCATAACGTGCAAAATTAAGAAAAAAACGGCACAACGCCGTTAGTCATAAGCGGATATTGACAAAAATCCGGGACGCTTGTTTGTCTTTGACGATGGAAAATAATTTGAGGGCGTCGGGGCGTGGGCTTTGCTGCGGCCTAGTCCATTTAACGATTGTTTTGTGCCTTGTTGTTTTTTCGGCGTGATGGTTTTATATTTGCGTGGTGAACACCGATGCGCTGTTTTTCACTTTGTGCAAGGAGGTTCCGCACGAACTTGACGGCGTATTGAGTTTGCCGAAAGGGGA
>CALAJH010000024.1 GCA_937922655.1 uncultured Bacteroidia bacterium | reverse complement strand
GGGGCGGATTTTTGCACCAAGTTTATTTCGACGGCAACCTTGTCCTGCAAGGAACGGGACCCATAACCATTGACCCTAACTTTGGCGGTTGGTACGTGGACGTAAACGGCTCGGTTTCCGTCCCATCGGGAGCGAACCTGTTGCTGACTGGATTTCCGGGGAACGCTGTATTTTCTACGGGCATCGCGCCGGTTGACGCGGCGTTAATGCCTTTGATTCTCAATGTGTTCGGCAACTTTTCCGTGGCTTCGGGGGCAAATCTGGAAGTCGAATGGCATGGAATATGGGTTAAGGGCAACACTACCTTGAACGGAACGATGAGCCTCGGCGCTTTTACGATGTATTATCAAAACGAGGGAACGTTCACCATTTCGGGGGGAGGCGGTCACTTGCGCACGGGTAACTTTGGGATGATGACCACCGGTTTTGGCGGCGGCGACGTCGTTCTTCATGGCGCCACCCTCAACGCCAACGCCAATTCCCTCCTTACCCTCGAAGGCTCAAGTCGTTTAGGCTCTTTCGCAGGCGACCCCGCACTCGAAGGGAGCGGTATCAAGGCTTTCAAAAAAGGTTCGACCCGTTCGGTCGTTAACATTTGGGGAACGGCGGTGCTTAACCAAGTGACCTTTGAAAACGGCGGCTGTATTTATTTCGACGATTCCGACTTAAACATCAAAAATGGCGGTACCGTCGCTTCTTCCAGTGAATTTCTTATTGACTTTTACGGCATCAATGGCGAAAACAGCGGTATTTTGACCGTGGAAAACGGCGGCACCCTCGAACTCAATGCCGGCGCCGACAATGACAACGTCGAAGCGATAGCCAGTTTGAGTTACTTTAACACGGGCTCGATTATTAAGCTGAACAATGGTTTAAGTTACCAAGCCAACTTTATCGTCAGCGGCCAGCAGTACAACAACACCGTTATTAATAACGGCGACGGCTGGGTTGTCACGAAACCGTTCACTACGGGTACGCTTTACGGCAACGGAACGTATTATAATCTTAACGTTTTGACGGGGGGATCGGGAGGCTATCAAACGGTGGCCGGCTCGAATTTGAAGGTTTCCAATATGTTGGCCGTGGGCTCGGGACGCAGTCTTGCCATTAATGGAACGCTTACCGTACTTCCCACTGCCAGTATTCTCAACACCGGAACGATTATCGTAAACGAGACGGGAACGTCGGGCTGGCTTCGATTACAAAACCCCATTGCCCCCGGGTCCTTTCCTCAGGGTGTCGAGGTTCGCAGCAACGGACTTATGTCCATCGAAGCGGTTATCGGCTTTGGCAACGCACCCAACCGTCCGACGCTTTTGGCGGGGGGGAAAATTCGCGTCGGCAACGGCAACAGTCCGGGCACACTTAACGCCGACGGCCCCTTTACTGTCGTTTCGGGCGCCACGTTTGAAATCATGCCCGACGGTATCATGAACCTAAACAACAACGACTACACCGTCAATTCCGGGGGTACTTTTGCGATTCGTTCCGATGCTTCGGGTGGAAATTCTCGGGCGGGTATTTTGATGAACCTTGGAACGGGCGTCGTCATCGGCAACGTCATCGTCGAGCGTCAATTTACGGGCGGGCAAGGCTATCGCTACATCAGCTCGCCAATTTCAAGCGCCGCTTTTAACACCATTTCCGGTTTCACTCCCAAGCCCATTCAATACACCACCACCTATCCGGCCATCAACTATTTGGCCAACTTCTTTTGGTACGACGAGTCGTTGACAAGCGCTTACGGTTGGATGTCCGCCGATCCCAATCCTCTCAACCCGTTGCTGACGTGGAAAAAATGGGTGGGTTGGGAAAGTTCCAACAACGCCGCCACGCCGCTGGAAGTGGGACGGGGTTATGCCATTCGCACGACTTCTCCCGTTAAAATATCCGTTACCGGTTCGCTTAACAACGGTAACATTACCGCTCTAAGCATGACCAAGCAGGCTTCGACGGACAACCCCAACGGTACCGGCTGGCAATTGGTGGGAAATCCTTATCCTTCGCCCATTGAATGGAGTTCCCTCCGAGCGTTCAATGCTAGCCGGGTAAACGGTTCGTGTTATCGTTTTGAGCATACGTCGCTGTTTAAAGGGCAATACAACAGCCATAACGGGTTTATTGGAACGCCCGATTCCACCGTACCGAACACTATCGCTATGTTTCAAGCTTTTTTTGTGGAGGCGAACGGCGGCGGCGGCAACCTCCAATTTACCAACGCGATGCGTACCGCTTCGCCGACGACCTATTATCGTAGCGCCGAGCCGAAGGAAGTTTTGCGCCTGCGACTCATTGCCCCCAACGAATTGGGCGACGAAATTTTGGTCTACCACCAACCCGAAACCGACGATTCTCCCGCCGCCACGCCCAACTTCGACCCGCGTTGGGACGGCCGAGAACTCATTCCCTACGAACAAGGGGCGCCTAGCCTTTTCTCTTTGGCCGAAACGGGTGAAAAACTTTGCCTCAACGCCACCTCCGAACTCAACGGCAACCGTAGGGTGCAACTGGGCGTCGACGTGGCAAGCGCGGGCGAAATTCGCTTGAAAACCGTTGAAATGAGCCAATTCGACCCCTCCGCCTTGGTTCTGCTCGTGGACACCAAAACGGGAACGCACCTAAACCTTCGCCATACCGAAGAATACGTAACGTATTTCGACCCGGAGACCGACCGCTTCCGCTTTCATTTACAATACTACGCTCCGCTGGCCATCGAAAAATCGAACGCCGCCTGCGAAACCCCCGGTGGCCAAATCCTCATTGCGCAAACCGACGATGTGTCGGGCTGGTTCTATGCCGTTCGCGACGGCCACGGCATAGCCGTGGCTTCGGGCGCCGTAAATTCCGAACCCGTCGTAATTTCCGACCTTCGTCCCGACGACTACACCGTCGAATTGCGCAACCTGCCTTATAATGAGTCGGTTACGCAAATCGTTTCGATATTGGGCGGCACGCAGGTAAGCCTAGCGTTGAATGCCCCGAGGTCGGCTACGCTTGGCGAACCGGTAACGTTTAACGCATTGGCTTCGGGCGCCGCGGCCTACGAATGGAATTTTGGCGACGGTACGACGGTCGATGCGGGACCGAGCGTTACCCACACGTATATTAGTGAGGGGACGTTTAACGTCAGCGTGAAAGCGTCCAACGAAACCTGCGACGCCACCGCCGAGCAAACCATTTCCGTAGGTAAAACGACCTCCGTCAATACGGCGCTCGACGTCGTTCCGACGCGGGCGTTTGCCGTAGGCGAATCGGTGGTGGTTCGTTTTGGAAAACCGGGCGAAAGCTTTGTCGAGGTGAGCGATCTTTCGGGCCGCATCGTTGCGACGGCCGTTTCGGGAGGCCAAAGCGAGGTGAAACTGGGTTCGATTCCCGCGGGCGTTTATTTGGTGCGCGTTTCGGGCGCCGAAAACGGCGTTTTCAAAGTGCCGGTTGGCAAATAGCGACGAGTACGGTTTAAGTAAAGCGTCGCTCCTTCGGGGGCGACGCTTTTTTGTTCCCGTCTTATTTTTGTAAGTTTGTTGTCAAGACCGTTTTAATGATGAGGGCGTCGGATATTCGACTTTTGCGACGGCGGAAAATACGAGAACTGCGTGTTATACGCTTTTTTACCGGCTTATATTACAGCCTGCCGCTTCAGTTGGCCGTGCGTCAGTTGCGTTTTCACAAAATGCTTTTGGTTTTTTGGGTGTTTTGGGCGTTGGTGGCGACCCAAAACGTCATGGTCGAATTTGGCGCTCCTTATCTTCTTTTGGAACCCGACTACTTGGACAAATTCGATTTTTGGGCCGTGTTTTGGGTTGGGATTTGCTTGGGGGTTTTCACGCTGGCTTACCAACTTTCTTGTTACATCATCGAGGGCTATAATTTTTACTTTTTGCTTACGGATTCCCATCCGTTTTTACGGTTTTGTTTAAATAATTCGCTGATACCCACAAGTTTTTGGCTGTTGTATCTTTACTGCTTTCTTTCGTTTCATGGATTTTCGGTCACGGCATGGGAATACGCCGGGGGGGCGGTTTTAGGGGGGGCGTTGGTTTCGATTTTTGCGTTTTTTTACTTTCGATGGACGAATACGGATTTGTTCCAACTTTTGGGGCAAACGATAGTTTCGGAGTTGCGCCAACCGAGAACCGTTATTCGCGAGGCCAAACGCGCGATGGACACCGGTCGCCGGGTGGACTATTATTTGCCGAATTTTTGGAAAGTCAAGCGTCCGCCACGGGCCGTGCGTGCCGACGTACGCACCATCGTTCGGGTATTGAATCAGAATCACGCCAACGCCTTGTTTGCCGAAATATTGATTTTTGTTTCTTTGGCCGTTGTCGGTATCTTTGAGGCCAATCCGTATATGCAAATTCCTGCGGCGGGGAGTTTTTTGCTTTTGGGCGCTTTTGTGATAATGATAATCGGCGCCATTTCGTTTTGGCTTCGGCGCATCGGCCCGCTGACGTTTGTCTTTGCGGTGTTGGTTTTCATGGGCGCAAGCAAGTACTCCGAATACGTTTCCGAAAATCAGGCGTACGGCTTGGACTATTCCGGCAAACCCACGCCTTATTCCGTCGGCCACCTCAATACGCTTTACGATTTCGAAACCCTTCAAAAGGATTACGCCGCCGAAGTCCGCCGTTTGGAGAATTGGAAGTCCCGGTTTCAAAAAAAATACGGTCTGCACGTCAAACCCAAGTTTGTTTTGTTGTGCGTAACGGGGGGCGGAACGCGGTCGGCGGTGTGGACGGTGCAGTGCTTGCAGGAAATGGACAAGCGCATGCGTGGAAAATTTTTGGACCAAATCGGCGTGATTTCCGGTGCGTCCGGCGGCATGATGGGCGCCGCTTTTTATCGCGACCTCGTCTATCGTCAAATCCGCGGCGACGCCTCGGTGGATTTATACGCCGCCGAACACGTCGAAGCCGCTTCCAAAGACCTTCTCAACGCCCCGATTTTCAGTCTGTCCACCAACTTCGCGACTCCCCGTCCCAAAATCGTCGATGCGGGCATAACCTACAAACAAGACCGGGGATACGTTTTCGACCGACGTTTCGAAGCCATTACCGGCTTGGGTTCGCGCCGTTTGGGCGACTACGCCCAAGCCGAACGCGACGGCCAAATTCCGCTTTTGATTCTTTGTTCGGCCATTGTCAACGATGCACGCACCCTTGTGATTTCCCCGCAGAATCTGTCGTTTTTGGTCAAACCCGCCTATTTCAACACCGCTTACGAAAACGAGATTTCCGCCGTCGAATTTCGTCGGCTTTTTCCCGACCGTCATCCCGACAGTCTGCGCTTTTCCACCGCCTTGCGGCTCAACGCCTCGTTTCCCACGATTTTGCCGTTCGTCGAATTGCCCACCGAGCCGATGATAGAACTCATGGACGCGGGCGCGATAGACAATTACGGCATAAACATGGCCGTCAAATACCTTTACGCCATGCAAAATTGGCTTAAACAAAACACTTCGGGAGTGGTTTTGGTGCAAATTCGCGACCATGTTCGTGTTTCGCCCATTTATCCGAGAAGCAAGGATTTGATTTCCAAAACCTTGGGTATTTTGGGCGGGACCTACAACACATTAATCGAATCCAAAGATTTTTTCAACGACCAACTTTTGGAGTACGCCCGGGCTATGTACCCTTCGCCTTTTGACGTCGTGGAACTGGAGTATATCCCGGGAAGCCAGTTTCGGGAGGCGACGCTGAGCTTTCGTCTCACTCAACGCGAAAAAGAGGACGTGGCCGACGCCATTCACCGTCCCGAGAACCAACGCGCCATTCGGACGCTCGAACAGCTTTTAAAATGAGTAAAACGAGGTTGCCGCTGAGTTGGCATTACGCGCCCGAATTGGCGGAGGCGCGTTGGGTTTGGGCAAGGCGCGATTGGCCCGCCTTTGCCGACGTGCCGGGCGATTTTGCGTCCGTTTATCCGCTTTTGCCCCAACGTTGCTTTATTCGCGGCGTCGATGGTCCTACCCGTCTTTTTTTGGTTGAACGCGGTTGGAACGGGGTACAAACGGGGGTGGAAACGGTGCTGGATTTGCCGTATTCGCCGCCGCGCTCGGTACGCGAATTGATAAGGCGCGGAAGAAAAAAATCCGAATATGGAATTTATCCCGTGGAAAAATACAACAATGATATTCTTGCTCGAAGTCGTTATGCGCGGATTCCGAAAATCAAGTTTATGTTTCGTAGCGTACCCGAGGGGGAATGGTTCGGGGCTTGCGGCCCCGGCGCTTGGACGGCGGCGTTGTGGACGACCCGTCCTTCACCCGACGCCGTTCATGTTGAATCGTTGATTCGCGCGGCGGACGCACCCGTTGGCACGATGGAGGGTTTGATTGCCTTTGTCGCCGACGTTTACGCTCAACGCGGTTTTCGTAAGTTGAGTCTTGGAGAATCGCCTTTTTCGTACCCTTTCGGAGCGAAAGGATATGCGCGTATGCTCCGACTTTTTCCTATCGAAGCGTTTTATTCCGCACGGGGGCTTTATCGTTTCAAAAGCAAGTTTGGGGGCAAAGACGAGCCGGTGTACGCGCTTTCTCGCGGGCCGTTGTTGCCGGCGTTGTACAACGCGGCCGTTGCCGCCAATTTGCCCCGTTTGGCGTGGAAAAAAATTTGGCCGGCTAATTTGTCCAACGTCGGCGGAGTTCTTCGGTGAACGCGTAACCGCAAACGCACAGCCCCGAAATGGCCGCGCCGGGCGCCAGCGCCAAATGTCTTCCCGCGCCGAAAGGCAAATAAGGATAACCCTCAAACACCATGGCTCCCCAAGTCGGGGTCGGCGGTGGCGAACCCAAGCCCAAAAAACTTAATCCCGCCTCCAACAATACGGCCGTGGAAAAGTTTGAGGCTGCAAGTATCAAAATCAATCCGTAAGTCGGGGGAAGGGCGTGGCGCCGCCAACGTGCAAAGGCGCCGACGCCGTAGGCGCGGGCTGCTTGAACGTACAATTTTTCACGTGCCGAACGCATTTCGCCGCGCAAGATTCTCGCCGGTTCGACCCATATCGAAAAAGCTACGGCCAACGTCGTCGCCCAAAATCCTTTTTCCAAAACGAACGCCGCCGCCACGGCCCACAAAAACGACGGCGCGGCCCAGACAACGGTCATCAACCATGTAGCCGCCGCGTCCCATCCGCCGGGCCAAAACCCGGCCGTCGCCCCTATGGCCAAACCCAAAATTATACTTGTCAGCGCGGCGGCCAGCCCCACTCCCACGCTTGCCCGGCATCCCACCAAAAGTCGGCTCAGTACGTCGCGTCCCAGCAAGTCCGTTCCCAGCCAATGCCTGCGTTCGACGATTTTACCGCCGACGATTTTTTGGGTAAAGCCGTCGGGGTCGGTAAAAACGGCGGTATCGCCGCAAAAAACCAACGTCCCCGGCACGGCGGGATAATATCGGGCGTTTTGACGATAACCCGTCAGCCACGAACCTTCGGTTTTTCCGTCGAAAACGACGACGCAGGTCGAAACGAATCCGGGCGGTTTGCGGGCGAACACGGGCATTTGGACGTTGGCGTTTTCGGTGGCGTCGGGTGCGACGAGGTAACAAAAAACGCCGCCCAACACATACAACGCCAAAATCAATCCCGAAATGCGAAGCGCCATCTACGCCGGACAAAAACGGTCGAGCAGGCGGTGAAAATGATGCACGCCGGTTTCGCGGCGCGGGGAAAAGCGCCCGTTTTTGTAGAAGCGGGAAGCTACGCCCTTGGCCACGTTTTCGACGACGGCCTCGTCCTCGCGCTCGACGCGGTCGAGGGCCGCGCCCGCCCCTTTGCCCAAAAGTTCGGGCTTGCCCACGAACGTCAAAAATTCCACTTTGGTGCGGCTTACGTCCACGGGACGCACCACGTTTACCGACAGTCCCCAAGGGTAAAAGTTCAGCATGAGGTTGGGAAAAAGCCACCAATAGTAACCCGCGACGGCTTTGCCGTAATCCACATGGTCTTGTGGCAAATCGAAGACGTATTCCCCGCCTTTGGAAATGCCGACCTGAACGTTGCACCAGTCGTAAACGTCGGTATAATAGGCGCCGTAGTCAAGGGCTTGGGTCAGTCCGGGGTGGACGTAAGGGATATGAAAGCCTTCAAGATAATTGTCGCAGTAAAGCGCCCACGGGGCGTGGACGATGTATTCTCGGGACAAACCGGGTTCGAAGCGATAATTCTCTACGTCCAGCCAGTCCATACGCTCGCGGACGGGGGCGAACCATTCGTCAAAAGCAACGACGGGGTCCACACTGCAAAAAACGATGTTTTTCCAAACGGCAAAAGGGACTTTGGGCAGGCAATCCTCGGGGGCGGGGAAGCCTTCGACGCCTTCAAATTCGGGCATGTGTGCAAAGGCGCCGTCCAATTTGAACCGTCGGCCGTGATATCGACAACGCAAGTCGCGTTGCGAACCCGGGTGTTCGACGACCAAATTGCCCCTGTGAGTACAAACGTTGGAAAGGCAGTGGAGGCGGTCGTCGAGGTCGCGGGTCAAAAGCAAGGGTTCGTCCAAAAGACCGGGCAAAAGCGTAAAGGGAAAAACCCTTCCCGGCTCGTGAACTTCGCGCGTGGAACCGACCCATTGCCAGCTTTTGACAAAAACGTCGTCTTTGAGCCGATGAAAAACCTTGGGGTCCGCGTAATAGCTTCCGGGCAAAGTTCGGGCTTCGGCGATACGTTCGGCGATGCTGCTCATAATGCGCAAATTACGCAATTCGGCGTTAAATTGCAAACAAAAATTACTCGCCAACGGTTTCGTCTTCGGCGGCAAGCAATGCGGCGGCGGCGGACGGTTTTTTCAAGGCGCCGGCGTAGAGGGCGGTGTTCTCGGTTCGTCGTCGGTAAACGTCCACCGCCAAAAACAGGGCGTTGAAAAACGAGGTGGAATCGGCTTTGTTGTGTCCGGCGATGTCGTAAGCCGTGCCGTGGTCGGGCGAGGTGCGGACGGCGGGCAAGCCCATGGTAAAATTCACCCCCATGTTTTGGGACAAGGTTTTGAACGCAATCAGTCCTTGGTCGTGGTACATGGCCAAAACCGCGTCGAACTTTTTGTATTTGCCATAAGAAAAGAAGGCGTCGGCGGAATAAGGGCCGTAAACAAGGGCGCCCGTATTGCGAGCCTCCTCTACCACTTTGGCGATATGCTCTTGGTCTTCGTTGCCGATGACGCCGTTGTCGCCGGCGTGGGGGTTGAGGCCCAAAACCGCAATTTTCGGTTTTACGATGCCAAAATCCATTTTTAGACAATCCATCAATCCCCGAAGTTTGGCTTGAATTTTGGGGGCGTTGATGTGTTCGGCGACGTCGCGAATGGGGATGTGGCCGGTAACGAGGGCCACGCGCAGTTCGTCATGAACCATGAGTAGGGTCGAATCGCGGGCGCCGAGGCGTTGGGCCAAATATTCGGTGTGCCCCGGAAAGTTGAAGTCTTTGTTTTGGATGGTGGACTTGTCTATGGGCAGGGTGACGAGTGCGTCCAATTTGCCTTCTTTGAGATGGGCGGTGGCTTTTTCAAGGGCTTCGAAGGCGGCATATCCACCGCTTGGCGTGGGTCGGCCCACGTCCACCCGCTCAAAATTCGGCGAACATTCGATGAAGTTGGGTTTTTTGAGTACGGCTTGGTCGGGGTGGGCGATGGGCTGGTAACCAAAGCGTTCGGCCTTCATGAGGTTGCGCCAAAACGCCAACGCCTTTCCCGAACCGTAAATGACGGGAACGAACAAATTCGCCATACGCGATTCTCCAAAGGCGTTGATGAGCAGTTCGGGACCGATGCCGTTGGGGTCCCCCATCGTTACCCCGACGACGACTTTATCCTGTTTCAAGGCGTTAATGAAAAGACAAATTTCGTCATTTTCGTATCAACGCCCAAAAGTCTACGGCCATGTCCGGCAAATCCCTCGATTTTGTACGCAATTTTGCCCGCACCCGACAAAGCCGAATTTTATACGCAATAACAAGACCCCGTTTGAGAGACGATTCACAACCATTCGTCCTTGCGTTTGGGCGACGCGCCGGCATTGTGGAAAAATTATTGTTGGTGTTTATATTAGTTTTTTTTGAGAATTTTTAAAAAATTAAAATAATTCGTTGGAATAAATTTAGATGTAAGTGTAAAATTTTGCCAATTAAAAAATTTGACGGGGTACGATGGATGGTTTTTGGTCAATGCCTGTCGAAATCGGTGGTGTTAAACCGATAACGATAGGTTGTAGCGATAAATGGCAAAACCGATGGAACCGATAAGCGCGTCGGTAGTGTACGACAGATAACGACGAAAAATCCGCATGGACGAACCTTAATCATTTATTCTTGATATCAAAGAATAATTTTGAAGGTGTTTCAAAGAACAGTCCTCGTCGTTGTCGTTATCGGTTTAACACTGCCGACGCGTCGAGGGATTTGGCGGGGGAATAACTTTTTCCGGCGCGAGGCTTTGGAGCGCAACGTGCCGTTAAAACGTTCGACGGGGTGGGTCGGGCCTCTTCGGGATTGAGGGCGGTGCACGTTTTCGGGAACGACGCTTTTGTAAACTTCGTACAAATCGGTATAAAAAAGGGAATTTTCTTACGTGATTCCAAGGTTTCGACGACTTTTTGGGTTGTGGACGAAGCGTCTCCGACAATTTTTACACAAAAAACATTGTTTTGTGTTTCGTTTTCCGTTTTTTACGACATTGCGGCTTCCCCGGGCCGGGCATGTTGCGGCGTTCATCATGCAAATGCTTTTAGGTATGTGGATATTTTTTTCATCACCGCCCGGGGGATACGCTACCGAAAAGGTATCGATGAGCAGTCAAGTTAAAAATTTCGGGCTTGTCGGGGTTAAAATCAAAAAAATCAAAAGTTCGGCGGTTGTAATGGGATTTTTTATAAGTTTGCGGATTGAAAGGGATATTGGGCAAAAGCGGTCAAAGCGGCAAAGTTTTGTCGGCCGTAGCCCAATAATACTTAATTTTGCACCCGGGTCGATATAGAACCAGATAAAGAAGTATCGTAATAGGAAATGATGCGTTTGATACTATACGTTTTGGCAACGCTTTGGTGTGCAACGGCCGCCGTTCGCGCACAAACGGACGCCAAACCACTGGACGAAAAGGCGCAACGCAAGCTCAGACAAACGATTAAAGACGCCGACAACGCGTTTATCACCCGTAAACTGACCGATGCGGTAAAACTTTATACCGAAGCCTTCAACGCCGACGTGAGCAACTATCACGTGGCCTACCGCCTTGCGCGTTCCTATTGGTATTTGGGACGGCTGGAAAACGCGGTGGACAACTACCGCCATGCCATCGCCATCAACCCCAACGCCAACGATACCATTTATTTCGACTTGGCCGAAGCCCTCAAAAAAAGCGGTAATTACGCCGAGGCCAAGCAACAGTTCGACGAATTTCTCAAACGCTACAAGTACAACGACGAATTCAAACAACAGGCGCAATTTCAACGCGAGGGTTGCGACCGGGCCATCAAGCTCATGGCCGCCACCCCCATGTACCGCATCGACACCACTTCCATCAACGAAAAAGACAACGACTACAACCCCCGGCCTTTTTATTTGAAGGCCGATACCTTCATTATTTTCACCACCCACCGTGCGGGCAACAAAGGCAAGGGTACCTACCAATTTACGGACGAAAAGTTCTCCGACCTTTGGATTGCGAAATTAACGAACGACACCGTCTTCGGCCCGCCCGAAAATTTGGGCAAAAAAGTCAATACCAAGGCCAACGACGGCAGCGCCGTCGTCGACCCCAGTGGTATGATGATGTATTACACCATTTGCGGGGGCGGCAAATATCGCAAGTACTGGGGATGCAGTATTTATAGTTCGGAATACAACGCCGAAACCAAGCAATGGGGCAAATTCAAAAAAGTCGGCGCCTCCGACAGCAAAAAAGACGAAGGCACAAGCCTTAACGGCTTGACCAAACGCGCCACCAAATCCAACGGCAAATCCAAAAAAGTTCCCACCTTCGACTCCCAACCCTTCTTTTCGGCCGACGGCCAAACGGTCTATTTTGTCTCCGACCGTGAAGGCGGCTTGGGAGGGACGGACATTTGGTATTGCCAAAAGAGTGGCGACGCATGGGGACCCGCCGTTCACGCGGGCGATAAAATCAATACCCCCTTCGACGAACTCTATCCGACCATCGGCCCCGATGGAAAACTTTATTTCGCCTCCAACGGACACAAAAACGGTTTGGGCGGCTTCGACCTTTACGTCTCCGAAGGCGAACTGAGCAACTGGGGCGAACCCCAAAATCTCGGTTACCCCCTCAACACCAGCTACGACGACTTTACCATTCATTGGTTCCTTCCCGAATCCGACGAAAACGCCTTCGGTTTCATCACCTCCGACCGTCCCAACGCTATGCCCCACGACCGCAAAAGCTCGTTGGGCTTCGGACGCGACGACATCTGGCGTTTCCGCAAAGCCTATAAGCCCCCGATTAAAATCACGGTACACGGCACCGTGCGCAACTACGGCAACAAACAGGTTATTCCGTTCGCCACTGTTACCCTTTACAAAATTCTTGACAACAAACTCATTCCCGTAGATACGTTCAAAACCGCACAGGACGGACGCTACGAGTTCCCGCTCGAAAGCGGCTTCGATTACAAAATCGTCGGCAACGCTTACGAATATCTGGCCAACGAAGTTTTTGTTTCCACCAAAGACGTAACCGAAAGCGCCGACCTCGAACGCGACATCGACATCTATCTCGAACGCATAAAAATCGAGCCTTACGTCCTACAAAACATTTATTACGACTTCGACAAATGGGATTTGCGCCCCGAATCCGAAGCCGAACTCAACCGCTTGGTTAAAATCATGAACGACAATCCGGGGCTCGTTATTCAGATTGGTTCCCACACCGACACCAACGGCTCCGAAGAGTACAATCGTCCGTTGGCCGACAAACGCGCCCGCTCCGTCGTCGATTATCTGGTCAAAGCGGGTATAGAACGCGGACGTTTGTCGTCGTTCGGTTACGGCGAATCCCAGCCGCTCATTTATCCCGAAATGTCCGAAGCCGACGAACAAGCCAACCGCCGTACCGAATTCCGTATTCTGTCTTTGGATTACGACAAAAAGAAAAAGCCGCAATAACAAGAACGAGGTTTTCATAGTTTTGGATAGAAAAGCCGCCCGCTTCGGGGGGCTTTTTTTATCCGGGAACGTTTACGCCCCGAAATGTGTTCTAAGCGAAGTCTACTGCTTGCAATGATAAAAAAACTATTTGTCGCATTGGGTTTGTGCTTGGCGATGAGTGGCGCCGTTTTTGCCCAAAGCAAAGAAAAAGTCGCCAAAACCACGGGCGCCAAAGAACTTAAAACCACAACCTTCGCCGTCAGTGGAAACTGCGGAATGTGTAAGGCGACCATTGAAAAGGCGCTCAAAACCAAAGGCGTAAAGAAGGCCGTATGGAACGCCGAAAAAAAGACCGTTTCCGTCAATTACTATCCCACCCAAATTAGCGAGGAAGGCTTGCATCAACGGGTGGCGGCCGCAGGCTACGACACCGAAAAGGTCAAAGCTCCCAACGCCGCTTACGAAAAGTTGCCCGGTTGTTGCAAATACCGCAAATGAAAGTTTTGGTCGTTGCCGAAGGTCCGCGGAAGGACGACCTTTTGGCCGGTCCGCTGGCTAATATTCATCCGACCGTCGTCGGCCCCGGCGAAGGTTGGGAACACTTGCGGTTCTCCGAATTTGATTTCGTCGTTCACGCCACGCTCGACGAAACCCCTTACGACCTCGACGTTTTGGAGAGTGCAAAATTTGTTTTCGGTTCGACGGTGCTAACGTCGTATCAAGAATTTGCCGAACGCCCGGGGTTTGTAGGTTTCAACGGCTTGCCTTATTTTATTGGTTTGAACGCTTGGGAAGTCGTCGCCCGAAACGACGACGACTTCGTTTCGGCAAGCGCGTTGTTGGGCGCGTCGGGGATTTCGGCGCGTCGGGTGCATGCGGGGGTGGGCATGGTTGCGCCGCGCGTGCTTTTTCCGATTATCAACGAGGCCTACCGGACGGCGGCCGAAGGCACGGCCTCGCGCCAAGACGTGGAAACGTCCATGCGGCTGGGGGTCAATTATCCGTTCGGGCCTTTCGAGTGGGCGGAAAAAATCGGGGTCGAAAACGTGGCGGCCGTTTTGGGAGCCTTGGCCAAAGAATACGGCCCGCAATATTTGCCCGTCCCCGCTCTTAAATACGCTCGTTAAGGCCCTTCGACCGTAATCGGCTTGGGATAAACGTACACGTCCTCGCAGTTTTCGCCGATAAATCCATGGAGCTTGACGACGAAAACACCCGGACGCGTGTACTTTTTGACCGCATGACGCTCTTCCCACGTCGTGCCGTCGCCGAATTCCCATTTGAAGCGTTCGCCGTGTTTGGACTGGTTGGTAAAACGAATCGGTTCGTTGACCTTGACGGAAAAATCGTTGAAGTTGCTTACGCAGGAAAGTTCCATGTCGGTGCAAGAACGTTCCTTGATTTTCAGTACCCAAAAGTCGTTTTGTCGGGGGCGTTTGTCGGCTTCGAACGTATTGTTTTTGACCCCTAAAACATAAATTTCTCCGGGGCGAAATTCAACGACGTCCACTCCTTCTTCGTTGTTTGGACCTCCGTAGGTACGTTGCCAAACGATGTTGAATTTTGCGTCGGTACGTATGACCCAAAGGTCGCGTTTGCCTTTAATCAACGGGTTGGCCAAAGTGTTGTATTGGGAATAGCCCGTGAAAACGAAACCGCCGTCGCGTAAGGCGCAAACGCTTGTCAATTCCTCGAATCCGTTGCCGCCGAAAGGTTTTTCCGTGAGTAGGTTGCCGTCCTTGTCGGTTTCGATAATCCAAAATTGTTTTTTTCCTTGTTCGCGGAAGGTGCTTCCCGCCGCGACGATACGGCCTTCCTTGGTTTCGACGACACGATAAACCATGTCTTCGTACGGGGAGCGGACGATGATTCGCCAAATCAATTTGAGCGCGAAATCGTATCGGGCAATCCAGACGTCGCCGTTGTGCCGGGCTTCGGAGCCGTCCCAGTCTTCGGAGTTGGTGAATCCGGCCAAAACAACGCCGCCGTCCGACGTCGATGCGGCGGCTTGCGCCCAGTCGTTTTTGGCGCCGCCCTCGGTACGGCTGTTCATTTTCGCTCCGAACTGATTGACGCGTAAAAGCCATGCGTCGTTGAGTCCGCCGGCCTTGTTTTCCACGTCGTAGTTGGCCGACCACGACGAGCCTGCGACAACGGCGCCGTCCGCGCCGATGGGCGCCAACGCCCATGCCTCGTCGCGCAAACTGCCGCCGTAAGTTTTGCTAAACAAAAGTTTGCCGTCCAAGCTCATTTTGCCAACGAGATAGTCGCCGCCGTAAATCGGACCGCCGTCTTCGGGGTGGCCGCTTACCGCCCCCGAAACACCGCAAAATATCAGTTCCTTGCCCGCGTTGACAAGGGCAAGGTCCCGGACTTCGATGTTTCCTTTGCCTTCGATGCGTCGGGACCAAACGATTTGCCCGTTGAGGCGAATGCGGGCGATGTACCCGTCGGTTTCTCCGTAAGCGTCGGGAACGGCGCCGGCAATAAACAAAGTGTTTTCGGGGCCGGTAATAATCCGACGCGGGACGTCCGCCCCTTCCGAACCGTAAAATTTTTGCCACGTCAATACCGGAAATTGCGCCCAAGCCCCCTCGACCCACGTCATCGCCAATATCAGCAGCGCCCAAGTCATGCCACAAAAATACGAAAACATTGTTTTCGGCCTATTGACGCGAAATAAAGAAAAGAAGGCGTCTTGGCAAAACAAGAATAAAAGATGAGCGCCGACCCTACGGGTTTCGTTTGTCGCGGGCAAAAAACATGCCGTTTAAACCGTTTTTAATTTAAGGGCGTGTCAAGATTTGGAGGGTTAGGGCGCCGACGGCGCATGTCCCAAAGAAGAGCGAAGCAAAACCGTTGGCCGTAAAGAACGCCAAATTGATTTTTGCCAAGCGATAACGGTGGACAAGGTAATGCTGACGCACCAGCATCGTGCAAAATCCCGCCGCCCCAACGTATAAAAGTCCGCCCCCCAGCATTCGCGCCGCGACAATCAACGCCGTCGCCGAAACGACGTGTAAAATCCGCGCCGTCCACAGCGCCCCGTTGTAGCCCAGCGCCGCCGGAATACTGTGCAAACCCTTGCTACGGTCAAACTCTTCGTCTTGCAAAGCATAGACGACGTCAAAGCCGGCCACCCAACACAACACCGCCACCCCCAAGACGACGACCGAGACGTCGAACCTTCCCGTTGCGGCCAAATACGCGCCCACCGGCGCCAACGCCAAACCCGTTCCCAAAACCACGTGGCACAAGGCGGTGAATCGTTTGGTGTACGAATAAAAAAGCACGACGAAGAGCGCCACCGGAGACAAATAAAAACACCAATCGTTGATAAAGTACGTTGTGGCCACAAACCCCAGCATATTTATTAGGACGAAAAACAACGCCGCCCGTGGGGAAACGAGACCCGAAGGGATTTCGCGGACGGCGGTACGTGGATTGAGCGCGTCCACGTCCCGGTCCAACCAACGGTTGAACGCCATGGCCGCGTTGCGGGCGAACACCATACACATCGTTACCCAAAGCAGGGTTTTCCATTCCACGCCGCCCGCGTCGCGAAATCCCGCAAAAAGCCCCGTCAGCGCAAAAGGCATCGCAAATATCGTGTGGGAAAACTTGACGAGCGAAAGAAATTTTTTGACCATCGTTCGTTTGTTGCAACTTACACGCGGATGAGAAACAAGGTTCCCCAAAGTCAGGGGTAATGCCGAATTTCTTCTCGTCCGGGACCATAGGAAACGTATTCTACGCGCATACCCAATTCGGATTCAACGAGGTTCAAAAATTTGGCAAAGCCGGGGTCTTCCTTACGGGGTTCGTTCCAAGCGGACAATTCGACGTAGTTGGGAACGAGTCCGCGCCGTTCGGGAACCGACGGCAACACCCGATGGTTGTTTCCTTTCGCGTCGGTGTAACTTACGCAAACCTTTATTCTGCCGTAGTTCGACAGAACGTCGGGTTTGGTCATGCATAAAATATCGACGCCGTTGAGCTTGACGGCGTATTTGAGGGCCGGCAGGTCGAGCCAACCACAGCGCCGCGGACGGCCCGTGGTCGCGCCGTATTCGCCGCCGGCGGTGCGCAGACGTTCGGCCTCGTCGTCTTCGAGTTCGGTGGGGAAGGGGCCGTTGCCCACGCGTGTGGCGTAGGCCTTAAATACGCCGATGACGTGGCGTATTCGGCGCGGCCCTATGCCTAAGCCCGTACACGCCGCGCCCGCCGTCGTGTGCGACGACGTAACGTAAGGGTATTGTCCAAAATCGAGGTCGAGCAATGTGCCTTGCGCTCCCTCGGCCAAGACCATCGCCCCCGAATCCAACGCGTCCGTCAGCATCGTTTCCACGTCCGCGATTTCGTGTTCGGTCAAGGCGCATGCCGCTTGCATAAACGCCTGCAGGTCGGGGGGGGCCACGCCCATTTGGCGATGAATTTCGGTTAAATGTCGAACGCGGTGGGGAAAGTCGTCCCAAAGCACGTCGCCTACGGTCAGTCCGCGCCGCGCAACGCGATCTTGGTACGTCGGGCCGATGCCGCGAAGCGTCGAACCGATGTTCTGTGATTTTTCGTGGGAAGCGTCGATTTTGGGGTGGGTGGGCAAAATCAAGTGCGCCCGCGTGGAAATTATCAGGCGTTTGCCGACCTCCACGCCCACACCGCGCAAGGTTTCCACTTCCTGAGCCAAAGTCAAGGGATTGACGACGACCCCGTTGCCGATAACGCAACGTACGCCGGGGGCGAATATACCCGCCGGCACATGATGCAAGACCACCCGACGGCCCTCGTGGAAAATGGTGTGACCCGCGTTCGGTCCGCCTTGAAACCGAGCCACGTAATCATAGCCCCGGCGGCTCCACCGGTCCACCAGTTTGCCTTTGCCTTCGTCCCCCCACTGCAACCCCAGTAGGACGTCTACCGCCATTATTGAGGCTTATTGAGCAGTCTCAAGCCTTCCTCGACCGACGAGGCCACCGTAAACACCGAATTGAGTTTGGTGATGGCCAAAAGCGTCGAAATGTTTTGGGACGGATTGCAGAGTATCATTTCGCCCCGTTTGTTGCGCACCTTGGTGTAAAGGGTAATAAAAACCCCCAAGCCGTTGGAGTTGATAAGTTGGAGATTGGTTAAATCAATAATGAAATGATTGATACCCTTGTCGAGGTAGGCGTCGAACTCGTTTTTGAGACTGACACGCTCGCTTTCACCCAACAGGCTCCCCGACAGGGAAAACAAAGCGGCGGCTTCAATTTGTTGATGCGTGTAGGTCATTTCGCTGATTTCTTCCATTGAATTTGATTGATTCGGACAAGGGGCGGCACGTTTTCGCCTACCGCTCAATCCATTGCACGCCCCGTAATACCTCCAAATAAAAAACAGGCTTGAACGTGCCGAATCGCGCCTTGTACGACGCAAATGTAAGGCAAATTAACATCCGTAGCAAATAAAATCAATCCACAATGTTTGCTTCATCGGGAGCGTAAATTTTATAGGTTTTGTATATTTTTTGCCCAAAAGTCGAAAAAAGGTCGGAAACTTTCGAAAACGGCTTGATTTCCCCGGATTTGGTTAGGATTCGGATTTCGTCTTCGGAATAGGCGGCGTTGGAAACGGTTTGATAAACGCAAAAATACGACGATTCTTGCCCTATCTCCTCGACGCGCACCGATTTGAACAGTCTTCGCGCGTAGAGCATTTGGCAGAGGGTGGAAAGTACGGGGTCGGGTTCGTGGCGCCACAATTTGAGGGCGTATTGTACGTCGGAATCGTCGGTTTGCATAAAAACGTCGAGCGTTTTGTCGTCGAGCGGCGCGTTTTCGGGTAAAGCCAAAAGATAGGCCAAAGCGGGGGGGCAGTTTCGCAAACCGTCGTGAATTTCCCGCGCCCGCCGGAATATGAGTCGAAGCATGGTTTCGGCGGCCAAGCACGTTTTGTGGAAATAGACCTGCCAATACATCAGCCGGCGGGCGACCAAAAATTTTTCCACCGAAAGCACGCCCTTTTCTTCGACGGCCAAAACGTCGTTTTCCAAGACGAGGGTTTTGATAATGCGGTCGGCCCCGAAAACGCCCTCGCGTACGCCCGTGTAGTAGGCGTCGCGCAGCAGGTAGTCCATGCGGTCCATGTCCAGCTGTCCGGAAATCAGTCGTCTAAAAAACTTGCGGGGATAGGCGCCGTCGAACATTTGCAAAACGAGTTCGTCGGCGCCGATGCGCTCGATAAGTTTTCGGGTAATCGCTTCGTGATTTACGCCCGGAATCAAGAGTCCTTCGAGGGCGTGGGAATAGGGGCTGTGGCCGACGTCGTGCAACAACACGGCCTTGCGCACCGCGGCCTCCTCCTCGGCCTCGATTTTCGCGCCTTTGGCTTTGAGGACGTCCATGGCCAGCCCCGTCAAATGAAAGGCCCCCATCGAATGACCGAAACGCGTTTGCGTCCCGCCCGGATAAACCATGGGCGCCATCCCCAACTGACGTATTCGGCGCAGGCGCTGAAAGTACGGGTGGTCGATGTAAGCGATGTACGCCTCGTGCGGAATTTCGATAAATCCGTGGACGGGGTCGTTGAATATCTTAATTTTTCGGGCCAAATCTATTCGAACTTGACGCCCTGCGCGAGGGTGAGGGTCGAACCGTAGTTGACGGTAACGGTTTGGCGGCGCATATACGCTTTCCATGCGTCGGAGCCGGATTCGCGTCCGCCGCCGGTTTCTTTTTCACCGCCGAAGGCCCCGCCGATTTCCGCGCCCGAGGTGCCGATATTGACGTTGGCAATGCCGCAATCACTGCCCGAAGCGCTCAAAAAACGTTCCGATTCGCGCAAATCGTTGGTAAACACCGCCGACGACAACCCTTGGGGAACGGCGTTGTTGTAGGCGATGGCTTCGTCGAGCGTGTCGTAGGGCATGAGGTAAAGAATGGGCGCAAAGGTTTCTTTTTGGACGGTGGGCATGTCGTTGCTCGCGCGCACGATGGCCGGAACCACGTAGTTTCCGCCCAAAGATTCGTGTTTTTGACCCCCGAAAAGAATTTGTCCTCCTTCTTCGACCACGCTTCGGAGTGCGGCCTGCATCTGTTCGACCGCCGCCGAATCAATCAACGGACCGACCAACGTATCGGGGTTCAACGGATGGCCGATGCGTTTCGATATTTGGGAATAAATGTCGACCAAACGCCGCTCGACCTCTTCGATAAGCGAACGGTGGACGATAAGCCGGCGGGTGGTGGTGCAACGTTGTCCGCAGGTGCCGACGGCGGCGAAGGTTACGGCTTGCAAGGCAAGGTCGAGGTTGGCCGACGGAGTGAGAATAACGGCGTTGTTGCCGCCGAGTTCGAGCAGGGATTTTCCGAATCGGGCGGCGACGGCTTGGGCGACGGAACGGCCCATGCGCGTCGAACCCGTGGCCGAAACCAAGCCGACGCGTTCGTCGGCGGCCATGGCCTTGCCCACCTCGGCGTTGCCGGCGGCAAGGGTCATGATGCCGGCGGGCAAATCGTTGGCCGCGAACACCTCGTGGACGATGTTCATGCACGCCACGGCGCACAACGGCGTTTTTTCGCTCGGCTTCCATATCGAAACGTTGCCGCACACCGCCGCTATCATTGCGTTCCAAGACCACACCGCCACCGGAAAATTGAACGCCGAAATGATGCCGACCACCCCCAACGGATGCCACTGCTCGTAAAGTCGGTGTTCGGGACGTTCGCTGGTCATGGTCAAACCGTAAAGTTGGCGCGAAAGCCCGACGGCAAAGTCGCAAACGTCAATGATTTCTTGGACTTCCCCCAAACCCTCCTGATAAATTTTGCCCATTTCAAGGCTGACGAGCGCGCCAAGTTCGACTTTGTGTTTGCGGAAGGCGTCGCCGATTTGCCGAACGATTTCTCCACGACGCGGCGCGGGAACGTTTTTCCAAAAATCAAAGGCCGAGCGCGCGGTTTCGACCATCGCCGAATAGTCCGCCACGCTTGCCAAACGAATTTTTCCCAACGCCGTCCCGTCCGCCGGCGACGACGAGACCACGACTTCTTCCGACGTACCCGGAAAAAATCGCAAACCGTCCGACAACGCCGGAAATTCCTTGCCCGCCGTCAATTCCGAGCGTTGCCAAAACTTCGCAAGCAGATTTTGCGTTTCGTCGATTTTTGTGATGTTGCCCATAGCACGACAAAGTTACGACAAGATTTGATACGTAAAACGAAACGGGTTTTCAAATTGCCGCCGCGACGCTTGTCGCCAACGCGCGCAAAATCGAACGGCAAACGTTTTCGTGCGCCGGGAGCGGCTTCCAACGCGGGCGTTTTGTTGTCTTGACCCAAAAAATTTTATGAATTTGTTTTGTTTAGAATTTTTTCGGCGATTTGCCTGCCGATGGCCAAAGCGGCGGTGGCGGCGGGCGAAGGGGCGTTGAGCACGTGTACGCTGCGTTCGGTTTCGATGAAAACGAAGTCGTCCAAGAGTTCGCCGTTGGGGGCCAAGGCCAAGGCCCGAACGCCCGAACGCGCCGGCGCCAATTCGTTGGCTTGCAAACTTGGCACCAACCTTCGAAGGGTTTTGTGGAAAAGCTTTTGGGAAAACGCCCTTTGATATTCGCGGAGTCCTTTTTGCCAATATTGGGCGAAAAAGCGTCGCGTGCCGGAAAACGACAAGGCGTTCCAAGCGTCGGAAAACGAAAACGAGCTGCGCGAATAGCCTTCGCGTTTAAAGGAAAATACGGCGTTCGGTCCGCACTCTGTTTCGCCGTTGGTCATGCGGGTGAAATGCACGCCCAAAAAAGGAAAATCGGGGTCCGGAACCGGATAAATCAGATGACGAACTTTGGGAACGAGCAGCCGGTAATAGTCTCCGCGAAAGGCGACGATGCGTGCCTCGGGATTAAGGCCGTCCATTCGGGCGATTTTGTCGGCCCAAAGTCCGGCACACGCGGCCAGTCGGCCTACACGATAAGTTTCGTTGCCCGCGTGAACGGCGTAGCCGTCGGTTTGACGCTTCAAGGCCTTGACGGGCGCCCCGAAGATTACCTTATGGCCTTTTTGCCGCAAAATTTCGGTCATTTTCACGCAGGCGGCCCGATAATCGATGATGCCGGTATAGGGTACGAAAATTCCGGCAACGCCGGCGCATTCGGGTTCGATTTCGCGGATTTCTTCGGGCGTAATTTTACGGCTAAGGGTCAGCCCGTTTTCGTGGGCGCGGCGGTATATCTTTTCCAGCCCCGGAATTTCCGTTTCGTCCGCCGCGACGACGATTTTACCGCAAACCTCGTGGGCGACGCCGTGTGCTTGGGCAAAGGCGACCCATTCCTCCCTTCCGCCGATGCAGTTTAAGGCTTTCAACGAACCGGGCTTGTAATAAATGCCGGAGTGCATCACGCCCGAATTGCGTCCCGTTTGGTGAAAGGCGGGTTCGGCCTCTTTTTCCCAGACTATGATTTTTAATCCCGCGTCGCGAAGCTGATAGGCCGTGGCCAAACCGACGCATCCGCCGCCCACGATGCCGACGTCAAACGTTGGCATACACGACGCTGCGTTCGTATTCGACGACGTCGGCGATGATTTCTTCGATGGAATAGGTGATTTCAAAACCGATGGCGGCGCGAATTTTGGTAATGTCCGCCGTTCTTCGGTTCATGTCCTCGAAGCCTTTGCCGTAAGCGCTTTGATAGTCCTTGTACACGGGCGGAACGTCGGAACCCGCAACGGCCATAACCTTGCGTGCCAATTCGTTTATCGTTATCTCTTCGGGATTGCCCAAATTAAATACCTGCCCAACGGCCGCGGGTTCGTTCATCAGCGCGACGACGGCCCGAATCGCGTCGTTGACGTGCAGAAAACTGCGTTTTTGTTCTCCCGTGCCGTAAATTTCAATCGGTTCTTTGCGCAAGGCCCGGCGCACGAAGTTGGGAATGACCATGCCGTAATCGGAAAGCTGACGCGGGCCGACGGTGTTGAAAAACCGGACGATGACCGTTTGAAAACCGAACTCTTTATAATAGGCGAGGGCTAAAAATTCGTCGAGGGCTTTGGTGTTGGCGTAGGCCCAACGGTGATTTTGCGTACTGCCTTCGATGCGGTAATCTTCTTCGGCGAGTTTGCGGGTGCCGGTGGGGTCGAGCAGGTCGAGCGAACGACCGTAGACCTCGGACGTCGAGGCGACGAGCATTTTGGCGCCGTATTTATGGGCGGTTTCGGTCATGACGTCGGCGCCGCGCACGTTGTCCAAGATTGTCAGCACGGGATGGTCCATGATGCGTTTGACCCCCACGGGCGCGGCCAAGTGATAGACGTGTTCGGCTTGCGCGACCAAAGGCTCGACGGTCGAACGGTCGGCGACGTTGCCCAAAACGAAACGAAAGCCCGTTTTGCCTTCGAGACCGGCAAGGTTTTCTTTGCGACCCGTGGAAAGATTGTCCAGAACCGTGATTTCGTCGCCGTGTGAATGCAAAAGCTCCGCCAGCCGCGAACCGATGAACCCCGCGCCGCCCGTAATAAGTACTTTCATCGTTCGCCCGCTTTGTCCCTGACCATAATGGCGTAAATGATTTCGGCGTAACCCGCCAAAATAACGACCGGCGCCACGTGCAAAGCAATGGAAAATCCCTCCTCTACGTCCTTGAACTTTTCCATGCCCAACAAAACGTAGCCCAAAACCAAAATCGCCACCCCAACGGCCATGAGTTTGTAATTTTTGGGTCCGAACGGCAAACGCTCGGGGCTGCGGCCAACGGTTTCCGTCGCCTCCGACAACTTCGGCGGCGGCTGAGGATATGATGTTTTTGCCATGAGGTCTAATGTCGGTCCCCGGATTTTTCAGATTTTGACGGAAGGGTCTGAAAATTATCGGCGGGGACATGCAAAGTTAAGCATTTTTGGAATGCGGCCGCAGGGCATACAAAAAATACAACGCGTGGGGCCTTTTGTTTTTTGCGCGAACGGGATGGGCCGGCCGCACCGATGGGCGTTAATCGTCTTTGAGGTCTTTTCCGTAGCGTTGATAAAGATAGGAAATGAGCAGGAAAACCGCGCCGATGAGGATAAAGGCGATAATACGATATACGGTCGGCAGATTTTCAAGGTCGTAAACGACGAGTTTTGCCAGCGTGACCCCGGCAATCGCTATACCCAGAAAACGCATAATTTTATCCTTAAAGGCAAAACCCGCCGCCAACAACCCCAAGGCGTAACCGCCCCAAAGCAGGGAATATCCTACTTTTTGCACGAGTTCGAGCATTTCGTCGGCGTTTTCGGGGGTCACGAACCAACGCACCAGTTCGGTGGAAAAAAAGAATAAGACGATTGTGTGGCTTAGCACGACCAGCCACGGACGGGTGCGGGCAATAAATTCGTATTCTCGGGCGAAGGCCTTGAAGCGCCGCCAACCGGCGAAAAGCAAGGCTCCCAAGCACAGTCCGAACGTCCAACGCAGTACGCCGAAATATTCCAACGCCACGGGATTGATTCCCAAACGGTAGTCCAAATCCGTTTTATACAAAAAAAACAACACGGGAAACGCGGCGAATGCCACAACCGCCGGCAGCGCCGACCATAACGCAAGCCTCAGCGAGGCAAAGGGCAGGGCCTTGTCCGCCGCCGTCATAAACGCCGCCAAATAAGCAAAGGTAAACGCCGCCAAAACCCCGGCTTGATAAGCGTCGTATGCATGGCCGAAGCGCTTGAAAAACTCATCGTAACGGACGTTGAAATACCCTGCAATTTCCGCCATAAGTACGGCGTACATTGCGACCGCCCCCCATACGGGCAAAACGTTTTTGAGTATCTTTTCAAATTCGGAGATGCCTCGCCGGATTTTATCCGCCGTCGCTCCGCCAAATATCGTTTGCCCCTCGACGGCCTCGTCTTTGACGTAAAAGTGCAACACCGCCAACGACGCAAACAGCGCCGCCACGTATGCCAAAGACGTCAAAAACAAGCGATTGAACAGAAAGACAAGCTCCGCGCCGACGTAATAGCCCGATTCCAAGTCTATCCAAAGCGAAATCGTCGCCAAGAGCAGAACCGCCAATCCCAAACGAGAAAAAAATCGCAATCCCGTTGCGCCGGCCAACGTAAAGAGCGCCACCGCCTCCGCCGACCACAAGAGCGTTATCCACGTGCCTTTGAGCGTCACGGGAACGGCCGTCGTCAGGCCGGCCGCGCCCAATCCCGCCGCCAAAAGATAGAGCGTCGGTTCGATTTTGGGGTCGGTCATGCGGCGTTGATAAATCGCGTAGCCGATGGCGCATTGCAACAGCCCCACCCCGACGGCGAACAGTCCTTGTCCCCAACGTCCGACCCCAAAACTGGTTTTCAGCTCAATCAAACCGAAAACGAAAAACACCGCCGTATTGAATAGGATAAAAAACACGTCTCCGGCGCCGATTTTAGCGTGCCGAAACACTTTGTGGACTAGAATGGCCGCGTAAAACAACAGAAAAAAATAAACGGAAAAGCCAAAGACGGCGCCGTCGGGGAAACCGTCTTCGTTGTAATAGAAGGCGTAAATCGATGTTTGGGTCAGCCAAGTGGCGGTCGTCGCCACCCAAACGGACGTTCGCCAATCGTTGAAGTAGGCGGCGGCGAGCATGCCCGCATTGACGACGGCGTAATAGGAAAGCAGTCCGGTAAAGTTGCGCGAGCCGTCGGAAAGCAGAAAGGGAACGACGTAGGCGCCGACCATGCCGAAAAGGCCGATGGCCTCTTGTTTGTACTTGGCGGCGGCGGTGACGGCAAAGACCGTCAAGCCGGCCATAATCCCAAAGGCCGGCATGCGCGGGATGTACGCGACGTCGAACCAATCGTATGCGGCGTAGGTGGTGAAATAAGCGGCGGCCGTGCCGCCGGCAAACAACACCGAGCCGAACGTTTTGTATTTGTCTATCGTCCGCCACGCGGCGAAAATCAGCCCGCCGGCGGCGGTGTAACTCAAAGCAATACGGGCCAAGGGTCCGAGCCATGCGTTGTCCACGGCGTATTTGACGAACACCGCCAAGCCCGCCAAAACCAAAACGACGCCGATTTTGCTGACGAGGTTGCCGCCGATGTAGGACTCCATGCCGGCGCCGAAGGCCGGACGTTCGGCTGGCGGCGGGGACTGTAAAGACGGCTTTTCGGCGTGCATCCCTTCTTCGTTCGGCGTTTCCCGTTTGGTTGCGGGAACGGTTTCGACCAAACGCCCCCAAGAATTACGCATTTTGCGTGTTGCCGGCCGTTGGCCGTCCAGTTCCGCGCGTATCGCCCGTAGTTCCCGAAGGCTTTCGTTCAGTTCCGCCTCCAAAACCGGGATTTTGCGTTCCAAACGCTCGATGCGTGCCTCCAAAGTCTCCTCCATCCCCTGCCGTCGTTAATGTCGAAATTTTTTTGCGAGTCCGTTAAGCGATTTGCCACATACTGCCCCACAGGCTTTGGGCGCCGTCGACGTTCAAGGTCGCGCCCGTGATGTAACTCGCCATTTCCGAAGCCAAAAACAGCGTCGGCCAAACGACCTCTTCGACCGTTCCGCGTCGTTTGACGGGAATGCTGTCGTCAATTATTTTGCGCAGGTCTTCGGGGTATTGGTCGAGTCCCGAGGAGTCGATGATGCCGGGGGCGACGGCGTTGACACGGATGTTGAGCGGCGCCCATTCGACGGCCAAACTTTTGGTTAAGTTGTCGACGCCGGCTCTGGCCGCGCCCGTATGCGCCATACCCGGAAATCCGCGGTAAATGTTGGCGATAATATTTACGACCACGCCTCGTTTTTGCGGTACAAAGAATTTTTTGGCCATCGTTTGCGTGACGTAAAACGTGCCGTTGAGGTTGTTGTTGATGACGGAAAACCAGCCGTTGGGAGAAAAGCTCAGGGCGGGGCCGGGGAATTGTCCGCCGGCGTTGTTGACAAGAATGTCTAGGCGTTCGATTTGGGCGGCGGCGGCCTCGACCTGTTCGATTTGGCGGATGTCGAAAACCAGCCCTCGACAGTCGCCGAAGGATTGGAGCGTTTCAACGGCGGCGGCGATGCGTTCGGCCTTGCGCGAGCCGATATATACCGTTGCGCCGAGTTTCAGCAGTTCGCGGGCGATGCCGTAACCGATGCCGCTTCCCCCGCCGGTGACCAGCGCGTACCGGCCCTTAAATGTTTCCGGTGCAAAATACATACGCAAATATAGTGCAAGGTACGCAACCTATTGCGATTTGGGGGTTACTCGGGGAAGTTTTGGCTTATCCAGCGCTCGATTTTTTGGAGTTGGTCGGCGGGCAAGCGTCCGGACGGCGGCATGTTGCATCCCTGTTCCCATCGGACGCATTGTACGAACTTGGGCTTTTGCGCGGCGCTTTTGGCGTTGGCGTAGCCTTCCAAGTTCACCTTGCCGACGGCTTGGTAAGACGCGGCGGAATGACAACCGTAACAATGTTGGTTTATCAACGGCTCGATATCCGACGAATATTTGACGACGACCGTCGTGTCGCCTCCCGAAGTCGTCGGGGAGGGGTATAATTCTTCTTCGTTGTCGTAGTAACAGCCGCCCAAAAGCATGGACAGCGCGAGCATCAACCTTGTTTTTTTCATAAAAAGCCGAAACGACCGCAATATAATCGATTTAAACATATGGATTTAACCGCTTGGGCGAAAAAGGTAAAGTTTTGGCTTCGGCTTAATCAATCGTGCGGCATAATTTCTTTTTATTTCTACCAAAACGACGCGGCGTCGAACGGCGTTCAAAGCGAATAGGGTTTGTTTTATAATCGCTTAATCGAAAAAAATTTGTCGAATTGAAAAAAATGGTAACTTTACGAATCGAAAATGCGTTTGTAAGACATGGGAATAGAAAAAGCGCTCGCTCAGAACGGTTTTTTACTTTCGACCGTCGACGCCATAACCAACTGGGCACGGACCAACGCCTTGTGGCCGATGCCGATGGGGCTGGCGTGCTGTGCCATTGAAATGATGGCGTTTGCCGGTCCGGTCATGGACGTTTCGCGCTTCGGCAGCGAGGTGTTCCGATTTTCTCCTCGTCAAGCGGACGTGATGATAGTCGCGGGATGGTGCAGCTATAAAATGTCGCACGCCATCAAGCGGATATGGGACCAAATGCCCGACCCGAAATGGTGCATTGCCATGGGAGCGTGTGCCTCGACGGGCGGTATGCACCGGGTATACGGCGTGGTACAGGGGGCCGACAACTTTTTACCCGTCGATATATACGTTCCGGGTTGCCCGCCTCGACCCGAAGTCGTGGTTCATGCGCTAATGGAGCTTCAGCAAAAAATCCGCAAGGAACATTCAATAGCCAAAGATTAAAATTTTTTTTCCAAATATGAAAAGCGTAAAAACAATATGGGTCGCGGCCTTAACGGTCGCGGCTCTTGGAACGGGCCAAGCGCAAGCGTGCGAAGGCTCCGCCAAAGTCCAAGCCACCGCACAAACCGAACAAAAGGTTTGTCCTTTCACGGGCAAAACCGCTCAAACCTCCGCGCAAACCGACAACGTACGGTTTGTTACCGTTTCACAGCAAAGCGAAGGGGTGCAGAGCAAGCAATGTTCGCAAAGCTGTAATACGTCGAGCGTCGTTTCGGCGATGGCCTTGGCTTTTGCGTTGGTCGGCGGTATGGCGCTGGGCGTGCGTAAAATTAAAATCTAAAACGTCCATGGACGCTTTTTCGTAGCGGCTTGGGTCGTTCGAGCCGCTACGAAAAAAATATCGTTGTTCGGAACGATTTCCAAGCCTCGTGCGTTTTTTCTACGCAAATGTGAATTACGTAGTTGATACGCATTTGGGGGTGACCTGGAATTGACGGGCTGCTGTGCGGTCGGTCGTAAGCATGCGGCGTTAGGACGGTGAAACGCCTAAAACCTTTCCGTCGAGCCATAAACGGCAACAACAACTACGCGCTCGCGGCCTAATTAGAGAATTAGCGCTTGAGCCGTCCCACGGAACGGAGGTCTGCCGCCGTCCGACGGGGCGTCACTAAAGGTAGACTCGGGGAGCGACTCCGCTAAGCAACCTTAAATTTTAAGCGGATGGCCAAAGCGTGATTTTGTTCCTTTTTACGCGCCGAGGCGAGAACCCAAAAGGAAATAAGCATGTAGAAGGGCTCACGGCACGCTTCTTCGGACGCGGGTTCAACTCCCGCCACCTCCACCCTAAAAATTTCCGCGCAACGCCTTCCAAAGGCGTTGCGTTTTTTTTTGAACATCCTTTTTGCGAAGACAACGACGAGGATTTGCACGTCTTGGGTTTATGCAAACGTTTTTCACAACTTAGGTATGGATAAGTTCTTTGTTTTTTGTAAATTGGCGCTATGCAAAAGGTAAAAGAAAATCCGGAGGTTTCGGTTCACCCCGACCCGACGTACCAAATCACGCTTCACGTTTTAAGACGCGAATATGAAAATTTGTGGAACGCTCTTTCGCCGGAATCGAAGGCGTTGTTGGAAAGTTGGGAATCGGACAAAGCCGAACGCAGCGCCGACCAATTCCGTTACACCGTTCGGGGTCGCGAAATCGTCGTCGAAAACTATACCGAAAGTCTTTCGGGGACGCGGGTGCCGAAGGTGGCCGTGCCGAAGTACGAGGATTGGGGCGAGATTTTACGTTGGCGCATGCAGGAAAACTTTCCGGGGGCTTTTCCGTACACCGCCGGGGTTTATCCCTACAAACGTACGGGCGAGGATCCGACACGCATGTTCGCCGGCGAAGGCGGCCCCGAGCGTACCAACCGCCGCTTTCATTACCTTTCACGCGGAATGCCCGCCGCTCGGCTGAGTACCGCCTTCGATTCCGTTACCCTTTACGGCGAAGATCCCCATCCGCGTCCCGACATTTACGGAAAAATCGGTAATTCGGGCGTTTCCGTCGCCTGTTTGGACGACGCAAAAAAGCTTTATTCGGGTTTCGACCTTTGCGCCCCGTCCACGTCGGTTTCGATGACCATCAACGGTCCGGCGCCGATGGTCTTGGCGTTTTTTCTCAACGCCGCCATCGACCAACAATGCGAACTTTACATCAAAGAAAACGGCCTCGAAAACGAAATCGAGCAAAAAATTGAGGCCCTATATCGTGCCAAGGGCGTCGAACGTCCGCGATACAACGGCCCCCTTCCCGAAGGCCACAACGGCCTTGGCCTCATGCTTTTGGGCGTTACCGGCGACCAAGTCCTGCCCAAAGACGTCTATGAACGGTGCAAAGCGACGGCGCTCCGTTCGGTGCGCGGAACCGTCCAAGCCGATATTCTCAAAGAAGACCAAGCCCAAAACACCTGCATTTTTTCGACCGAATTCGCCCTTCGGCTCATGGGCGACGTCCAAGAGCACTTTATTCAAAACGGGGTTAGAAACTTTTATTCCGTTTCGATTTCGGGTTACCACATCGCCGAAGCGGGCGCCAATCCCGTAACCCAGTTGGCGCTTACGCTCTCCAACGGTTTCACCTTCGTTGAATACTACCTTTCCCGAGGCATGAACATCAACGATTTCGCGCCCAACCTTTCTTTTTTCTTTTCCAACGGCATCGACCCCGAATATTCGGTCATCGGACGGGTGGCGCGGCGTATTTGGGCCAAAGCCATGAAATACAAATACGGCGCCGACGAGCGCTCCCAAATGCTCAAATACCATATCCAAACCTCGGGACGCAGCCTCCACGCCCAAGAAATCGACTTCAACGACATCCGCACCACCCTTCAAGCCCTTTACGCCATCTACGACAATTGCAATTCGTTGCACACCAATGCTTACGACGAAGCCATCACCACTCCTACCGAAGAGTCGGTGCGCCGCGCCGTCGCCATTCAGCTCATCATCAATCGCGAACTCGGCTTGGCCAAAAACGAAAATCCCTTGCAGGGTTCGTTCATTATCGAGGAATTGACGGATTTGGTCGAGGAGGCCGTTTTGATGGAATTTAAGCGCATCAACGAACGCGGCGGAGTTCTCGGAGCGATGGAAACCATGTACCAACGCAACAAAATTCAAGAAGAATCCCTGCACTACGAACATCTCAAACATACGGGAAAACTGCCGATTATCGGCGTGAATACGTTTTTGAGTTCCAAAGGTTCGCCGACCATCGTTCCCGACGAGGTTATTCGTTCGACCGACGAAGAAAAACGGGCGCAAATCGCGACGGTTGAAGCCGTTTACCGACGTTGCGAGGCCGAATCCCGCGCCGCTATTGCCGACCTCAAATTTGCCGCCCAAAACAACAAAAATCTTTTTTACGTCATTATGGAAGCCGTCAAGTATTGCACGTTGGGGCAAATTTCCACCGCTCTTTACGAGGTTGGAGGAAAATATCGCCGCAACATGTAAATCTAAAAAACGCTCCCCGACGTTTAATCGTCGGGGGGCGGGGAAAGGCTTTTATTCCGGAAGGATTTGGGTGAGCCAACCGTAAACGTCGGGTTCGAGGCCGCGTCGAATGTCGGCCAATTTCTTTTTGGCGGCGGGCATGAGTTTGAAACCGTCGGGGTTCAATTCTAGGGTGCGGTCTTCGTAGGTGATGGTTTGGACGGGGGCGACGACGGCCGCGGTGCCCGTACCAAAGGCCTCGCGCAGCTTGCCTTTGTCGTGCATTTCAAAAATTTCGTTGATGGAAATTTCGCGCTCGAACGTTGGCACGCCCATGTCCTCGAAAAGGGTCAGTAGGCTGTCGCGCGTGATGCCTTCAAGAATGGTGCCGGTGAGCTTGGGGGTGACGACGAATTCGTCGATAACGAAAAAGGCGTTCATGGTGCTGTATTCTTCGACGTATTTTCGGTTGATGGCGTCAAGCCACAGCACGACGTTGTAGCCGTTTTCGCGGGCATACTTGTTGGCAATCATGGACGGCGCGTAATTGCCGGCGGCTTTGACGTAGCCAACCCCGCCGTCGACGGCTCGAACGTAACTGTTGGTCACCCAAACCCGCAAAGGTTCGGGGTAATACGCCGATACGGGGCAGGCCATGATGATGAACCGGTAGTTTTCCGACGGACGAATGCCCAAAAAGGAGTCCGTTGCGAAAAGTAAAGGACGCAAATACAACGAACCCTCTTCTCCGGCCGGAACCCACGGCGCCTCCAAACGTAAAAATTCGTGCATCCCATCGATAAATATCTCCGCGGGAACTTCGGGCATGCACAGGCGACGGGCGGATTTGTTCATGCGGTTGCGGTGATCCTCGGCGCGAAAGAGGTTGATGGCGTCGTTGACGTCCCGAAACGCTTTCATCCCCTCAAAAATGGACTGTCCGTAATGCAGGGCGGACGTTCCCGGGCTGAGTTCCAAGTTCCCATAGGGAACGATGCGGGCCTCGCCCCACTTACCCTTGCTGTAGTCCGCTATCAACACGTGGTCGGAAAACGTGCTGCCGAACGCCAAATGGCCGAAATCCGTTTGCGGTAAACGCGAGTGCGACGTGCGTTCGATGGCGATGCGTTTTTTTTCGGTCGTTATCATAATGGGTAATGTTTTGGTGGATAAATCGATGGCAAAGTTGGCGGGCCGGACTTTTTACCTTACCACGTCTCAAAGATAGCGCTATTTAGTTGAAATCTAAAATCCAAAAAATTTTTTCTTTGTTGCTTGCGTGTTTTTCGGCAAATATCGCAATCGTACCGGGCGGTATTTCATTGAACCCATGCGCCGGGGTTGAATGAACGTACAAATTGACAAGACGTGCAGGTTTTTCCTTGATGCAATACGTAATAAAAAACGTTTAATAAAAACATATTTAAGTATTTTTTTTATTCGACGACGGTCGGCGTTAAAATCAAAGTCTGCCATAAACCATCGCGATACCGCCGCACGTAATTTTTTGCCGTTGTAAAGGGCAAAAAACTTTGTTTTTATTCCTTTGACTACCCCTAAAATTAATTTGGATTCGTTTGCGTCCAAACAAGCGCCGCTCCAAAGGCGTTCCCTACCCAAGGAAACGGCCTTTGGGGGCGAATCATGGAAAATGGGATTTTTAATTCAAAAAGTCGTCGTAGGTAACGCGGAGGTAAACCATGGCGCCAAGCGTCGGGCCGCCGTACGCTTCGATGTGTCGATTGTTGAGTACATTGACCCCGCCGAGTTTTACCGTGGACTTGTATTTGGGGAGCTTGTAACTCACTTGTGCGTCCATTAAGTGAAAACCCGGCACGTACCCCGAAGCAAAACTGTATTGAAAGTCGTAACCGTCCGACCAGCGCCAGTTGAGGGCGAAACCATAGCGTTGCTTGATGTTGCGTCCGGCGACGGTGAACGTTATTTTATGCAAGGGGGTGTTGAATTCGGTTAAAAAGTCGGGGTTTTCTATTTTTTTTGTCAGTTTGTTCATCGAATATCCGCCCATAAAATAAAGCCAACGGGTGGCGTAAAAATTGAAGCCGGCGGAAAGTCCGCCCGACGTGATGTGATAAGGCGCGTTGATGTAACGGCGATAAAAAGTGTAAAGCGTGTCGGCGTCGCGTCCTCGGGTACGGAGTTTTTCCGGGGTTAGGGGCATATCGGGGGTGCCGACATCGTCCAGATGCGGGCCAAAGAACGTTACCATGCCGATAAAGTCCCGATAAAGGTTGAGATATCCGCTTACGTCCACGACCAAGTTCGCAAGCACCGCGCCTTTGTAGCCCAATTCGATGCTCCGGACAAATTCGGGACGGATTTCGCTCATGTCTTGTTTGACCAAGTCGGATTCGTTGCCCGTTTCCCAAAACTTTCTGACCGAGGAAGCGGTGTAAGCGTTGATTACGCGTTCGCCGCCCGCACCGTTGTATATCACGCCGTTGTCGTAAAAATCCTCGGTAAAGCCGCCGACGAACTTGTAAATGCCGACGTACATGTCGATATAGCGGTGACGGAGGTCGGGCATACGGAAACCGGTTTGATAGCTGGCGCGAAGGTTGTGTTTTTTGTCGCGGTCGACGGAATAAACGACGGCTCCCCGGGGGCTGACCACGGGCTTGAAACGGTGGGCTTTGTCCACGCGAATCGAGGCCGTTAGTCGTAAGCGCTCGTTCAAAAAACGTTTGGTGGCTTGGAGATAGACGCCGAATTCGGGTACCAAAATCGGTCCGGCTTCGTCGCGGAAAATAATTCCGTCGGAGTCGAGGGCAAAAAGCCGTGCCGTGCCGCCCGCCAAAAATTCGATTACCTTCCAGTGTTTGGAAAAGTCGTATTGTACGTCGGCATTATAGAAGTTGGAGTGGTCCACCATCCGAGAACCGCTCGTATTCCAATCGGTGCTTTTTATGACCCGCTCTTTGGCGGCGTTGAATTCGGGACTTGCGGGCAAAAACCGTGCTTGGCCGCGAAAAAGTTTCATGGTCGTATCCGCTCCGACCTCGCCCAATACGGAGGCCAAAAACGAGCGAAGCTTGGGATTTTCGGAAAGAAAGCTGTTGTCGGAATCGGCGAAGCGGCGGGCGGCCTCGTCGTTGCCGGGGGGGATGTCCGCGTCGTTGAGGCCTAGGTTCAAGTTGAGGAAGGGACTGTTGAGCATTTGCAACTGGCCGGAATAAACCATGAGGTATTGGGTGAACCATTCGGCGTCGCCTTTCCACGCGCGATTGACGTTGATGGCCGTCAGGCGGGAGTCGTAGCTTTGGCCCGCCGAGACCATCGAGGCGTAGGTCCGAAAAAAGTAGTTGCCGCCGCGAAGTTCGAGTTTGGGATGGGCGATGCGGAAGTTGCGAATGGCGATGCGGTTGTCGGCGGTCAAAACGGACGTGCCGCGGGTGTAGCGGCCGCCGGCAACGATTTCCACGTTTTCGTTGATTTTATAGTGTAGGCTCGCGTCGCTTTTGAGAAAATAGGTGTTGTAGTCGGTCAGGTCGCGTTCCCGATATCCCGTTCGAGAGATGCGCAAGGGCTGTCGAATAAGGGGGCCGAAAGGGGAATTGGTGGTTAAGGAGTCGAAAACGTTGGAGACTTCGTCGCCGTAAATATTGAGCCCGTCGTAACCGGGGTTGCCCGGTCCTTTGCCGTATTTTTCGAGGTTGGTCGTGCCGGAATAATCGGCGACGTCTTCGCGCGACGACGCATGCCAATCCTCGCCCATAAAGTAAGCCAAATTGACTTTGAAGCCGAAACGGTCTTTGACGACGCGGGCGTAACGAATGGCGGCTTCGCCTAACATGGCGGCGGGTTGGTCTTTGCCGTCGAGGTGGTTCATGCCCGTTCCCAGCATGACGCTCAAGCCCGGATACTGAAAAGGGGATTTGGTGGCCATGTTGAGAACGCCGTTGAAGGCGTTGGGGCCGTACAAGCCCGATTGCGCACCCGGGATGATTTCAAGATTTTCGATGTCGAGGTCGGACGGACCGGTGAGCAAACCCGCCGGCGCGCTCAGTCCCGCCGCCTGCATGTCCATGCCGTCGAGCCGTTGCAAAAAGCGCGGATTGGCCGGACTGTTAAAGCCCCGGGTATTGACCGTTCGCCAGCCGAGCGCCGAGTTTTGAACGTCCACGCCTTTGAGTGTGGCCACGGCGTCGAACATCGAGGCCGCGGGCGACTCCTTCAAGTGCAACAAATCCATTTTTTCTATCGTCACCGGCGATTCGAGCAGTTTTTCCCCCGTGCGCGAGGCTGAAACAACGATTTCGTTGGAAAGGATGCGTTCCGGCGTCAAAATGATGTGAAGCGTGGTTTGGCCGCTGTCCAAGGTTACGGTCTCTTCGGCATATCCGGCCAAGATGCACTGTATTTCGTATTTGGCGGGTCGCTCGAGGCGAAGCAGAAACGTACCGTCGGGGTCGGAAAGCGCGCCGATAACCGTTCCTTTGACGCTGACGTACGCGCCGGCCAAGCCTTCGCCCGCCTCCGTCGAAACGTTGCCCGTAACGACGATCGGCGTTTTTTTCTTTAACGAGTCCGACTTTTGCGCGTAAACCCCGTCCGTTGCCGCCAAAAGAAACAAGACCGCCGCAATAAAAATTTTTGTCATCCGAAATAGTAATCCATCGCAAAGATACAAAGTTTCAAACAAACGTTGATGCCGGGAGCGCGATGGCGGTGTACGACGGACAATAAAAAATCGATACGGGCAAAAGTACAAACCGTTGCCTTTAACGTCAAGGAATAATTTTAGGATGTTGAGAAACAACCGGGACCATTGTCCCGCCCGTTTGACGCCGTCAAAAATTTTTTGTGTCGATGCACCGTTTAAATTAGGTTAAAAACGGGTGGTTGGCAAAGCGGAAGGGGCGTTTTGACGACGGGGCGTGTTCGTCGCGCTATTTTTTCCAGCCCGCGAACCGGGCCTTCAAAGCCGTGAGTCCCGTGGCCAAGGCAATGATTCCAATCGAAATAAAGGGCATCAATACGGCGGCAATCAACGGCGACAAGGCCCCGCGTACCGCAAACGTCAGTCCGACGACGTTGTAGAACGTCGAAACGGCAAAACAGGCGTAAACGGTAGTCTTGGCTTGTTTGGCAAAACGTAAAAAATGCGGCAAATGAACGACGGCGCCACCGTCCAAAATGGCGTCGGAAGCGGGGGTGAAACGGGCGTGGCCCTCGGTAACGGCCACGCCTACGAACGCCGCCCGCAACGCGCCCGCATCGTTGAGCCCGTCGCCGACCATCATCGTCGGACGGGTGGCCGCCATCAGCGCCGCCGTTTTGTCCGTCGGACTCATGTTCATTTGCACCTCGCAACCGGGCGGCAAAATTTCGCGCAAGTCTTTTTCCGCCTTGAAAGAATCTCCCGAAAAGACGGCCGGACGATAATCCGCCAACAAGTGTAACGCCTCTCGAATGCCCGGACGAAAAGGCGTGGGAACGTCGTAAGCCGCGCGGTAAACGCCGTCGATTTCGACGTTCACCCGCCCCTTTGCGTTTGGGATAAAGTTTGCCGAACCGATGCGGATACGCATGCCCGCCGCCGTTCCCTCTATGCCTTTGCCCGGCTTTTCGACGACGTCGTCTGCGGGAAGGTTGTCGACGGGCGAGAGCGCCGCCGCCAACGCCCGGCTCATCGGGTGCAGGGAACGGCTTGCCACCGCGTATACCGCCGCTTTTTCAAACTCGTCAAGGGGCAAAGGCTCGTCCACGAGGATGGCTTTTTCCGTACCCGAAACGGTCAGCGTTCCCGTTTTGTCGAAAACGACGCGTTCGACGGCGGCCATGCGTTCAACGACCAGCGGATTTTTCAAGTACAAACCCGCATAGCCAAAATAACGGGTAACGTGTCCGTAGGTGAACGGTACGGCCCATGCCAAGGCACACGGACAGGCGATAATCAACACGGAGGCAAAAGCGTAGGCCGCCCGCCCCGTTTGTCCTTGCGACAACCAATATCCCGCCGCCGCCGTAGCGATAATCAACACCGCGGCCGTGAAATACGGCACGATTTTGGCGACGACGAGCGAATCGCCGACGGGCTTTTTTTCAAAAGCGGCGGAATTCCAAAGGGCCGTCAGCCGGCTTCGGGCCACGCTTCGTTTCACTTCGATTTCGCAGGCCCCGGCCACGGGCCGTCCGCCCGCGTAAACGGTTTCGCCCCGCTTGACGGGCACGGGTTTCGATTCGCCCGTCAAAAAAGTGTAGTCCATCATCGCGGCGGGGGAAAGCAATACGCCGTCCACGGGCGCAACCTCGCCCATGCGAACGTCGACCACGTCGCCGGGTTCGAGTTTTTCTATCGGAACGGTCTGTTCGCTGCCGTGGCGCCGACGCTTGACGGCCAAAGGAAAATACGCCCGATAGTCGCGCTCGAACGACAGATAATGATACGTTTTTTCTTGCGTCCACCGCCCGATAAGCAAAAAAAACGTCAGTCCCGCCAAAGAATCCAAATAGCCGGGGCCGGTTTGGGAAAAAATTTCGTAGACGCTAAGAATAAACATGGCCGTCATTCCCAAGGCCAGCGGCACGTCAATCGGTAGTTTTCCGCGTCGCAAACCCGCCGCCGCCCGAATAAAATAATCTTGTGCGGCGTAAAAAGTAAAGGCCGTAACCGCAAGCCCGGCGCCGGCGAAAAGCCTGCGCATCTCGGGTTCGACTTCGCCGCCCGCAAGATAGTCCGGGAAATTAAAAAGCATGATGTTTCCAAAGGCAAAACCCGCCGCGCCGATTTTATACCACAACGTACGCGGCGGACGAGCGTTTTTTTCGGGTTCGTTCCAATACGACAAGTCGGGTTTGTAGCCCAAACTTGCCAACAGCGACGCCAATTGCGAAAGCGTCGTTTCTTCGGTCTTAAAACGAACGGTCACGGTTTTTTCGGCAAAGCGTACGGTCGAGGCGACAATCGCGGGGTTTAAGCGGGGAAGTTGTTCCAAGAGCCACAAACACGACGAACAGTGCATATCGGGCAAACGAAACGTCGCCCGCGATTCCCCACCGCCCGAAAATTCCAGTATTCGCTCCGAAAGTTCGTCCAAATAGGCGTAATCTTCGTAAACGGGTTTGGGACGCGAAACGTCGGGTGCGATGAGATAATATTTGCACAGGTCGTTCTCTTTCAAAACATTGTAGACCGTTTGACACCCCCCGCAACAAAAAACGTTTTCCGCCTCGCGGATGGGCGTTCCGACGATTTCGTCTCCGCAATGAACGCATTTCAACTTTTGCGAAACCAACGTTTGCATACCGCTCACTTAAAAACACAAAATTACGTTGGCGCCGAGGATTGGCGCCGGAACGAGGGTCATGAAAAAAAATGATTTAAATCAGCTTTTTTGTCATACTTTTGAAACAATGCAAAACTTTCCACTTTTCAATACTTAACAATCTGTTGTAGGCCGGGGCGGCGCATAAATAATCGACGCTCTTAAAGCTTGAAATGATGTGATTTGCAAAAGTTTTAACGCAAAGGCCGTTTATGGTGGCGACGAAAGAATACGGTTTCGTGGGGGTGGAATATCCCGTCTTGGACGCGGGATTCGTTCGGGTGGTGGACGTTATGGGCGGGGACGAGGCGGTGGTACAGGCGGCGCGGGTGTCGTACGGCGCCGGCACCAAAAAGGTGTCCGAGGACAGGGCCTTGATTCGATATCTCATGCGCCATCGGCACACCTCTCCCTTCGAAATGTGCGAGATTAAGTTTCATTTGCGGGTTCCAATGGATTGTTGGCGCCAATGGGTACGGCACCGCACGGCCTCCATCAACGAATATTCGACCCGTTATTCGATAGCCATCGATGCGGCGCAAACCACGCCTCCGGACGCTTGGCGCGAACAGTCGGCGGACAACAAACAAGGCAGCGGGGGGTATTTTGCCGTCGAAACGGGCGAACGGCTTTCGGCCTCGGAGGCGGAACTGCAAGCGTTGGCAAGAAAAGTTTACGAAGAACGTTTGCGCATGGGCGTGGCCCGCGAACAGGCCCGCAAAGACCTGCCGCTTTCAACGTACACCGAAGCGTACTGGAAAATAGATTTGCACAATTTGCTTCGTTTTCTTGAGTTGCGTCTTCACCCCCACGCACAATTTGAAATACGCACCTATGCCGAGTGTATTTATCGCAACGTTTTGTCGGTGTGGGTACCGCTGACCTTCGAGGCCTTCAACGACTACATTCTCAACGGCGTAAGTTTTTCGTCGATTGAATTGAGCGTGATGGCGGCGTTGAACGGGGGCAATCCCGAGAAAGCGATGGAAATTTATTTCCATGCGGGCTGGGACGCCCCCAAAAGCCGGGAACGCGCCGAATTCGAGGCCAAGGCCGCCCAAATCGGTTTGAAATTGCCGTGGCAATAATCAACCGGCTTTGGCTTCGGCCTTTTGTTTGGCCAAATTTTTAAGGATGAGGGTTTTTTCGGGGTCGGCGCTTTGGGCTTTGGCGGTTTTGAGGGCGGTTTCGAGGGTTTCAGTTGCATCCTTGTCGGCTTTAAGCTGCAAGGCGGCTTTTGAGTCGTAAAGTTCGTAGGAGGGGGCGGTGCGGATGGCGTGGTTAATCCAGCGCAGCGCCTGCGACGGCACGGTTTTCATTTCCATGGCGTACCATGCCAAGCGATGCAGTTGGGCGTTGTTGAGTTTGCCCGCCTGAAATTGTTCGTCGACCAGACGTACGAATTCGTCGTAGTTTTTGGCGCCTAACGCGTAAAAAGCGTCCATGAGCGGGCGTTTGTCGTCGCCGAGGGTTTTGAGCGCGTCTTTTCGGTACTCTTCGTATTCGAAGTCGCTTTTTTTGCGTCCATAGTCGTAGGCTTGGGTAATTTCCTTGCGCATGCCCGCGAAGGCGAGTTCGTCGAGGGTTTCGACGATGGCGGCCTTTAAGCGCAGGTAGTCTTCGAAGGAGGCGCCGTCGTCGGATTTGGATTTTGAGCCGGTGGGTTTGGTTTTGGCGGCGTATTTTTGGAGTTCGGCCAAAAAGTCGGCGCTTCCTTTGTAGCCCTCGAAACGTCCGATTTCTTTTCCCGCGGCGTCGAAAAAGACGACGGTCGGCAGTACGCGAATTTTGTATTGTCCGCTCAGCTCGCGGTTTTTGTCCACGTCCACCATGTAGGCCAAAAAGGATTGATTGGCGAGTTTGGCAACGTCGGCGTCCTTGAAGGTGGTGTTTTTCATCATTTTGCAGGGGCCGCACCATGTGGCGTAAAAGTCCACGAAAAAAGGTTTTCCGGTTTTTTTGGCCTGACTGAGCATGGCGTTCCAGTCGCCGTCGAAAAATTTGACGCCGTCTTGGGCCGTGGCGTTCGAGGTCAAGGCGCATATGCACGCCGTCACCGCTAGGATTATCGTTTTCATTGGGAAATTTGCGTAAAGTTACGAAAAAACGGCGAAAACAACGAATGCAAAATCGGCGCCGCAAATGGCGGCGGTTGTGAAAAAGGGTCGGCACGGGTTTTGTCAATGCCGGGGTTATGCTTAATTTTGCGACAATGGACACGTTAAGGGCCATGACATGGGCGTGGGCGACGCTGACGGCGGCATGTGCTTTTGCGTCGGCCCAGCCGCAAAAGTACAAATGGGGGTTTATCGACAGGGACGGACGGCCCGCCTTGCCCATTCAATATTCAAAGGCCGAATCGTTTCGCAACGGCGTGGCGCCCGTTGTCCATGGAAAAGAGGCCGGTTTGGTCGACAAAAAAGGTGCAAGGCGTGGAACGTGGAAATTCTCCGACGTCAACGATGCGGGAGAAGGCCTTTACGCCGTGCAAACCGCCGGAAAATGGGGGGTCATAGACAACAACGGCGACGAAATTTTCGGTCCGCGCTACGACGAAGTCCTTTCGTTTTCCGAGGGTTTTTGCCCCGTGCGCAACGGCGAAAGTTACGGTTTCGTCAATCGTTTGGGTTACGAGGTTACGCCCACCAAATACACGCGCGTCTTTGCGTTTTCCGAAGGCGTGGCCGGCGTCATGATGGGAAAAAAAGCCGCGCTCATCGACCGTACGGGAAAAGAACTGACGGACTTTGTCTTCGACGTCGGACGCGAAAACCCTGTCGTCGTCGCGAAAAACGGGCGCGTCAGGGTACAGACCAACCTCCAATGGGGATTTCTCGACCTAGAAGGAAAAACCGTCGTCGAACTCAAATATCAGGCCGCCAAAGATTTTTCCGAAAACGTCGCCGCCGTCATGGATTTGGGCAAGTGGGGACTGATTACCCCGGACGGCGAATGCTTTACGGGTTTTGTATTCGACGACGTGCGCTCGTGCAAAAATGGACTTGTCGCCGTAAGAAAAATCGACAAGTGGGGTTTTGTGGACAAAACGGGCAAAGAGGTCATTCCCCCCCAATACGACGAAACCAGCGACTTCGACGGCGGCGTTGCCTTGGTTTGCAAGGATAAGGGTTGCGCTTATATCGACACCGCCGGCCGGGCCATAACGACCTTCAAGTTCAAATATCGTTATCCCGACGGAAAAAACGACCCTCTTGTGCAAGAGGGGTTGATACGGGCGTTCAACGGACAACAATGGGGTTTCATCGACACGCAGGGCAACGAGGTCGTACCTTTAAAGTACGAGGAGGCCAAGCATTTTTCGGGCGGTTATGCCGCCGTGAAGTTCTTGGACAAATGGGGTTACGTGGACAAGTCGGCAAAAGAGGTTGTCGCTTTTAAATACGACGAGGCATACGACTTCAAGCGCGGTTTTGCCCGCGTCGAACTCGAAGGCGGCTTTACCTTCATCGACAAAACGGGCCGCGAACTGACCCCGCCGCGTTATCTCAAAGCCGAAGATTTTTCCGAAGGCGTGGCCGCCGTGGCTATCAAAGCCGAATAAGGCACGATTTTTGCAAATTTTCACCATAAAATTTTTGATACCCAATGAAAAAAATAGGATTTTTGGGGGCAACGATGTTGTGGGCCGCAAGCCTTTTGGCGCAAAACAACGCCGACGCCGTTTGTGGAAAATGGCTGACGGGTTCCAAGGAGGGCCACGTCGAAATTTACAAGGCCAAAAACGGAAAGTACTACGGTAAAATCGTTTGGATGAAGGAACCCAACAATCCCGACGGCACCCCCAAGCTCGATACCAAAAATCCCGACGACGAGGCCAAAAAAAAGCCCATCATGGGTTCTTTGGTGTTAAGGGGCTTCAGCTTCGACGCCGACGACCAAGAATGGACCGACGGCAAGATTTACGACCCCAAAAACGGCAACGATTACAGCTGTACCATGAAACTCAAAGACGCCAACACCCTCAACGTCCGGGGATACGTGGGTATTTCGTTGTTGGGGCGCACCGAGGTTTGGGAAAGGGTTAAATAAATGCGCAAATCGGCGATTTTCGCGCTTTTGTCGCTGATGTCGGCGGGCTGTTCGCAACCCGAAACCTACCCCCGTCCGTGGGGTTTTCATCGCCTCGAACTGCCCAAGTCCGAATACGTCCGTTTTACCCACCCCAACTGTCCGTTTGAGTTCGACTATCCCGCCCACGGAAGGTTGGAGTTGGCAAGGGTGGACTCGTGTTTTTTCAACATTTACTTTCCGGCCTTTGATTGCCGTTGGCACGTAACCACCCGTCCGTTGGGCGGGAAGGTTACCCATTCCTTCGCTTTCGAAGACCATCGCGAACTCGTCTACAAACACACGCAAAAAGGTACGATATTCGACCGTCCGTTGCGTACCGCCTACGGAAAAGGAACGCTCTACGAACTTTACGGCGAGGTTCCCACCGCCGCCCAACTTTATTTTTCCGATTCGACGACCCATGCCGTCGAACTTTCGTTTTATTTCAACACCGCCCTGAAAAACGACTCGCTCGCGCCCGTCATCGCCCAAATGAAAAGCGACCTCGTCCACATGGTTGAATCCCTGCGATGGAAATAGCCGAATACACCGTTTTTCAGTTGGCGCTTCGCAACGGTACGGACAAACCCGAAATTTGGGTGGCCTACCGCGGCACGATTTTCGACGTTTCCGAAAGTCGGCTTTGGCGGCAAGGCAAACACTACGAGCATTGGGCGGGTCAGGACCTGACCGAAGAACTGCGTCTCGCCCCCCATTCGGAACGGGTTTTCGAGCGTTTTCCCGTCGTTGGAAAACTCATTGCCCCCAAAATCGCCGAATAGCCGCGTGTTTTGGAGGCGTGAAGCTTGTGCCCGAAGCGTGTTTTGACGCCTTTGGCGGGGTTGGTCTTTTTGAAAAAAACGTACGTTTTCGTCGCGTCGTAAAATTGCCGCCTCTTACGACTTGAATAGTCGGCGGCGACGGAAGCGTTGAACGGTCTTGGAGGATGGAAATGGGTTTTTATGCCTTTTGCCAATGTCTAAAAACGGGTTGCCGTGTTTAATTTTCACCGGTGTCTAAATTTCTATGGGCGTTGATAGCGATAAAGGAACTTTTTTGCATTGATTCCTTCAAAAATGTCTAAAAAATAAAAAAAATGTTTTAAGTAAAAGATAATGAACGTTTGTGTCTACAAATGAGTTTTTTTGTTTTAATCTCAAAATGAATATAATTTTATTGGTTGTATTGGCCACTCCGTTATGGTCGCAAATTCCGTCCGTCAAGTCGAAAAAACTAAGCTCGGCAGGCGAGACGGCGGTGGAAAACGTCGGAAACGCGACAATAAAAACCCAAAAATCCGTAATCCAAAAACTCGACAAGGATTTCGACTTTGGCGTAAAAACGGGCTTCAACATGGCGACGTTTCGTGGCGCCGAGGTGGGCAACAAAAACGTCCAAATCGGATTTACGGGAGGTTTGGCGTTCAACTACAAAATTTCCAATCGCTTTGAGACCGAGTTCGACGTGTTCTATACGGAAAAAGGCGCAAGCGCCAGGTACGTCGTCCAATACGAATCGGACACCACGATTCCGGGTTTGGTGAACAACGAACGTTACACGACGACGGTCGTGAACAACGCCAAACTGCGTTTTCACAATTTGGAGTTTCCGCTTTTGGCCAAATGCAACGTGATTACGGGCAAGGAGTTTACGGCGTTCGTGGCGGGGGGGCCGTCGGTGATGGTCAATTTGCATTCGGAGGTTACGGGCAACACCGAGGTGTACATCAGCGATTTCGACATTTTCGACCTGCTCATCGGCCCCGGCACCAAAATTCAAATTCAGGATGCGCCCATCGAACCCGGACGGCTGAAATATAAAGGTATGGATTTCGGACTGACCGTCGGCGGCGGAAGCGTGTACAATATCGGAAAGGTGAAATTCACCTTCGATCTGCGCTACAACGTCGGTTTCCTCGATATCGACGAAGGACCGGAAATACTGAGAACGGGGGCGTTTTACACGATTTTCGGGGTGGTGTTTTAGAGGAGTTAAAAATATTTTGGCAATTTGAACGCGCATTCGTAACTTTGCGTTTACAAAGCGTAGCCTTGAATAAAAAAATTAAATCTTAAAACATATGAAAAAAAGCGTAATTAACGTCGTTCTTGCGACGTTTTTCGGATTGTGGGTAACGACGTTGTCGACTCGCCTCTATAATTTTGTCGATTACGCCGGGTTCGTCAACGAACACCCCGAAACGTCCGTGATGACGCTGACGGTCAAAAGCGTGGTCAAATCGCCCAAAAAAGCCGAAGAGCTGAAAAAAGACCTTTCGGGCTTGAAGGGAGTAAAAGACGTATCGGTTTGCACGACCAGCGGTACCGTTAAAATTTCTTACGTCAAAGCCGAACTTGGCTGTTGTTCGGCCATCCATTCGGCCCTTAAAGACCAAGGTTGGAAATATACGATGGTTTCCAACGAGGAAAAACCGGCCTGTAACAAAGAACAATCCAAAACCTGCCCCGGCGCCCAAAACAAACCCACGAGCTCGAAGGAACAGTCCAAATCCTGTTCGGGGTCGCAAGCCAAGGCTTGCTGTGCCGCCAAAGGCGCCTAACTCTCTTTTCAAACCGACAAATGTTTGCGGTGGGCCGGAGTATCCGGTCCGCCGATTTTTTTGTTTGTGTTTTTCGTTTTCCCTTGCCAAATTTGCGTTCCAAACCAAATAAATATGGGCATAGGGGAAACGATATTGTTTGGCGTGCTGGCGGTCGGCGCGTTGGTTGGCGGAATCGGCTTGATAACCAATCGTAATCCGTTGTACTGCGTTTTGTACGTCATCCTTAACTTTTTTTGCATCGGCGGTCTTTATTTGACGCTTATGGCCGAGTTTTTGGCCGTGATTCAAATCATCGTGTACGCGGGCGCCATTATGGTGCTGTTTCTTTTCGTGGTCATGCTCCTCAACCTCACCGACAAGGAAGCCGAAACCATAGAATGGGATTGGCGGCGGCTGTCGGCCTACGCGTTGGGCGTCGGTTTTTTGGGCGAAATGCTCTACGTTTTTTCGGGCGTGCGCGATTTCAAGCCCGCCTCCGAAACCTTCGCCTACGGAAAGGTCGAGTCCATCGGCAAGCTCATGATGACGGGTTACGTTTTCCCCTTTGAAATGATATCGGTCGTGCTTTTGGCCGCGGTTATCGGCGCCGTCGCCATCGCCAAAAAGTACAAAAAACGCCTGCTTCCCGCCGAAGAGTAACGTCGTTGTCTTCAAAAGTTTTGTCAATCAACTTCGGGCTTGAGAAACATGCAAGCTTAAAACAAGCTTGTCTTTGCGTTCGAAAACGAATTTTTACCGACGCGTTTGCACGGCGGGAATGAAATTTCAACAGGCGTTTGCATCATGAAAGTCGCGCTGTTTTTCGGTTCGTTCAACCCCGTTCACGTCGGGCATTTGATATTGGCGCAATCGGTGCTCAACGAAACCGATTGTAAACAGGTTTGGTTGGTCGTTTCCCCCCACAATCCCCACAAAGACAAAAAATCCCTGCTCAACGCCTACGATAGATTGCGTTTGTGCGAACTGGCCCTCGAAGACCGGGACGATATCCGCCCCACCAACATTGAGTTTTCCCTTCCCCGGCCTTCCTATACCATAGACACGTTGACGGCCCTTACCCTTCGCCATCCCAAGTACGAATTTTGTTTGTTGATGGGGGGGGATAATCTTGCGACCTTGCACAAATGGAAAAAATACGAGGTCATCGTTGAACATTATCCAATATTGGTCTATCCGCGTTCGGGCGCCGAGCCTCCGCCTCACGACTACTCCAACGTTAAAACGTTGAACGCACCCATGTTGGATATCTCCGCCACGCAAATCCGCGAACTGATGGCAGCCGGAAAATCGGTCAAGTATATGGTTCCGGAAAAAGCGTTGGAATATATTCGCACGAGGGGATTTTACGGCGCTTGAAAAATTTTCCGTATCTTTACCCCCGAAAAGCCAACGTAATGCGGAAAGCCATTTTAATGTGGGCGCTAGGGTGCGTATCCGTTTTTGCCCAGTGCCCCAACGAACAATACGTATATGTTACGCCCGATGGAACGGGGACGGCTCCGGGACCCGTAACCACCCTTCAGAACGCCTTAACCATGCCCGCAGGGGTCGGAATACGTTTGGCCGTCGGGCTTTACACCCTCAACAATCCCTTGGTCATGACCTCCGGACGACACCTCGAAGGCGGTTACGACCCCGTGACTTGGAATAAATCGTCCAACGGCATTACCGACCTTTACCGCACCAACTCCAATACCGAGGCCGGCGGCCCCTTTCGTCTGACGGCCGTCAGCTGCGTCAATATCTCCAATTTTTCTTTGCGTGATATGACCATACGCGTGCAGGACGCGGACGTGAACGTAAACGGTCACGGCGTTTCGACCTATGGCGTGTACATGCGCGGTTGTTCGAATTACGACCTTGCGCGGCTTCGGATTATTGTGGGCAGGCCCACCGACGGACGCGACGGCATTGACGGTCAAAATGGACGCGACGGCGCCCCCGGTGCGATGGGCGGCGAAGGATGTCGCCGATGTGAACCCGTGCCCCCCCCGTCGCTCAAAAACAATTTTGGCGGCGCCGGCGGTTTGAGTTGGTCGGCCGATTTCGGTGGCATAGCGCGTGGCGGCAACGGCGGCAATGGCGGAAGTTACGCCCCCAACACCCAAAACACCCTTGCCATCCCCCTCATTCCCACGGGCAATTATCCTTCCATCTGCAACGACCTCATTCCGCTCGTTCCCGCCCAAGACGGCGAAGCGGGTTCGGCCGAACCCGGTCTTACGGGCGGCGCCGGTGGAAACGCCGGCAACGACCTCGACTTCGTTAACGACGGCACCTACGGCATTCCCTGTACCGGCCCCTATACCGCGAACATGGCCGTTACCGCCGGTGATTTTGCGCTTTCCATCGAAAATTGCGATTTTCAGTTGTATCTGGGCGGCGAATCGGCGCCGGGTAATGCGGGAACCGCTCCCGACGGCATCGACGGCGCCGACGGCGTCGCCACTTTTTCCGGCGGCTTTTTCGTCCCCGGAGACGGTCAAAACGGTACGCGGGGAATGCACGGCGCCGGCGGCGGAGGCGGCGGAGGCGGCGGAGCCATTGCCCACGTCCCTCTTGTTACTTACGCCGGCAACACCATTATCGGCTCTAACCGCAGCAGTCCGGGTGGAGGAGGAGGAGGAGGAGGAGAGGGCGGTGAAGGCGGCGGAGGAGGAATCGCCGGTACCGGCGGCGGCGGAACCTTTGGTATTTTTCTCTGGGACAACGGCGCCGGCGGCGCCATTCGCGACTGTTTCGTCAATATCCAACCCCCAAGCGTCGGAGGCCAAAAATCTTTTGGCAAACCCGGCGGACAAGGCGGCGCCGGCGGCCCCGGCGGTTTCGATTGCGCTCAACCCGGCTGCGCCGCCGGATGCGAAGGTGGACGCGGTGGAAATGGTTCGCAAGGACAAAACGGTGGACGAGGCGGCGACGGCGGAAAAGGCGCCGACGGACAAGCCGCAGCCTTTTATCAAAACCTCGGCCCCAATCCCGTTTCTCCCTCCATATTCAATCAATTTGTACCTACGCCCGCCGTTTCCGTTCAATCCACCGGATGCTACAATTCCGAAATATTTTTTTCGATTTCCAATCCGTCTCCAACCTCGGTTTATTCATGGGCATGGGCCGACGGAAGCTCCATTCCCTTGACCGCAACGGGCCCGACGGCGACCTTCGTCTTTGTCTCCGGCGGTTACAAAACCCTCGTTCTGACCGTCGACGGCATCCCGTATCAATATACGTATTTCTTGGATTTGGACGCGCGCTGTTCGCTGCCGCAGATATTGAACGCGCCAACGTCGGGGGCGGTATGCGCCGGCGCCTCCCAAACCCTCACCGCCGCCACCGACGACGGCGCCCCCATCCTCGAACAACAATGGACGGTCACGGGCCCCGGCAATTACAATTACCAATCCGCCGCCGCCTCGATTCTTTTTCCGCCCGCCGGACAAAATTTGGAGTTGGGAACGTATAAGGTGATGTTGCGGGTACGGACGGCTTGCGGCGGTTGGAGTGTCGATACGTCCGTTACCTTGCAAATTTTGCCGCTCTTGGAAATCAACGTTTCGTTGATTTCGTTGAGCGAACGCACGGGTTGCGCCCCGCTTGCGGCCGCGCTTTTGGCCACGACCCTCAACGCCGGCGAAGGCGCCACCCTTACATGGAAAAAACGCAACGCCGCCGGAATCGTTTCCACCCTCGGAACCTTTCCCGTTTTGGGCGGCTCCCAAATCTACGAAGGCCCCGTGAACAACGGCGACGTCGTTTTCGTCGAACTTAATTCCGATTATCCCTGTGCCGCCCCCGCTTCGGATTTTACCTCCATTGAATTTGACTATACCGTGTATCCCCGGCCGACGGTCTCTTGTCCCGCAACGACCATAACCCAAGAATTGGGCGGGACAACGACCCTTACGGGCGGCGTTTCCGGCGGTACACCTCCTTATACCTATACATGGAACCTTGGCAACGGTATGACCAAAACCGGAGAAACCAATCAAAACTCCATCAGCGAAACCGTGTCTTTCGGCGGTTCGGGAACGTACAACGTAACCCTGAGCGTCGTCGACGCCAACGGTTGTACCGCCGGGCCTTGCGACAATCCCATCGTCGTTACCGTTACCGAAATTCCCGCTACCTACGAATCGGATTTTTCCGCCACGCCCCGAGAAAGTTGCGGCACGTTGACCGCCACTTTTACCGCCACCGTTTCCCAACATTTTCCTAATCCGCAATTTATTTGGGAATTTGGCGACGGGACCCAACAAACCACCGACGTGCCGACGGTAACCCACGAATATACCCAATCCGGAAGTTACACCGTTACGCTAATTGTTCGCAACGCACAGGGACAAATATTGAACCCCGTCGTCAAAACCTCGTATATTGTCGTTTATCCGCCGCCGTCGGTGCAAATCACCACCTTTGGGGAAACGTCTTGCGCCAAAAGGCCGATTCGTTTTGCCGCAAGCGGGGAAAACGTTTCGATTTGGGAATGGAACCTCAACGGAGAAACCCGCAACGAGCCGTCGCCGAGGATATTCTTCGACCGCCCCGGCTTGTATACGATAAGTTTGCGGGGGTGGACGACAAATCCGACGGGAGAAAAGTTGTGTTACGACGACGACCAAACAACGGTCTTGATTACCGAACGTCCGCGTCCGGCGTTTATCGTCGTCAATCCGTCGTCGTTGTGCGAACCTGCAACGGTCAATTTCACCGATTTGTCGCAGCCCCGGGAAGAATTGGTGCAATGGCATTGGGACTTTGGCGATGGCAACGTCGCGTATTTTGATTCCGACATGGGGGGCGCCCGGCACACTTACGAAAAAGCGGGCGTGTATACGGTACGTTTGCGCGTGGTCAACACCGACGATTGCGACAGTACGTTCGCCTTGGAAAGCGCCGTGCGCGTCGCGCCCCAATCCCGGGCCATGATTGCCGTCAACGGTGAAAATTGGTACGGCAAAACCGATACGGTGTTTTTGACCATTCCGAAAACGAAAGTTTTGTTTTCGAGTGCGAGTGAAAACGCCGAAACTTTCCGTTGGCAATTTGAAGGGGCAACGCCGTCCGAGGCTTTGGTCGCCAACCCCGATTCCGTGGATTTTCCTCAAAAGGGACGTTACGCCGTGGATTTGACCGTGCGCAGCGCCGACGGTTGTCTAAGCACGCATCGTGTTTGGGTGTCGGTGCGCGAACCCGACGTTTTCGGCATTCCCAACGTTTTCACTCCCAACAACGACGGACTCAACGACCTTTTCAAACTTAACATAAGCGGCTACGAATATAAAATCAACGTTTACAACCGTTGGGGGCACCGGGTGTTTTCGGGAGACCAAGACAAACTTTGGAACGGGGGGTACGACAACGACCTTGACCGTCCTTGTCCCGAAGGCGTTTATTTTTACAACGTGGACGGTAAACATCTTTACCGTATCGACTACACGTTTTCGCGCAAAGGGTCGGTTACGATATTAAGGTAGCGACAACGAAGGATGAGGTAGGGAGGCGCGTCTTCGAACCGGCATACCCGGTGTTTGCGCCGGCGCCGAAAAACTTTGGGTTTGATTTAACGGCAAAAATCGGACGTTCGTCGAAAAAAACGGAGAGACGGGAATAGTTGAAGCTAAATTTGCCCCTGCAAAGACATTGAAATGGCACAGGGCGAGGAAGGGCGGATGCATCCGCCCTTCCTCGTATTTAAAAGGTATAGGAAACGTTCACCCATGCTTTGACGGGTATGCTGTCGAGCATGGCGGGGCGGTAGTGCAAAAACCGGCATTTTTCCAAGACCGCGTGGGTCAGGCGAATGTCGGGTGAGCGTCGGACGTAAAAGTCTTTGGCGTAACCGTCGGTGTTGATGAGAATTTTGACTTGCACTTTTCCCGCGACGCCGTCGGCTTTGGCGGCTTCGGGGTAAACGATGGAGGCGAGGACTTTGTCGAGGTTGAGGGGCCGGGGTTCTTCGGTAGCCTCGATAAAGGCGTCGATGGCGGGGTCGGGGTCTTTGGGGTCGAAGGGTAGTTGGACGCCGGGGTCGAGCATGGTTGCGGCGTACCAGTTGTAATTGGCGTATTTTTTGTAGAACGAACTGTCCAAGCCCATGGAGTCGAGCGTGCTTTCGGTAACGGGGGTTAAAACGACGGCGGCGCTGTCGCCGAAAAGCGAATCGAGCCGGGCTTTGAATGCCACTTTGGCCGTATCCGTCGTGCGGGCCTCGCGGTGAATTTCCGCGTCGTATATGTGTTTGCGTTTTCGCGTTCTACTCGCGTTGTCCGTATTTTCCTGCCCGGCGCACGCACCGAGTGCGATTGCGGTCGCCAACCACCAACCTGAAAATTTCATAGCTTTGCAATTACGCCAAAAATTTTCGATTCGCAAAGTAAAGTCCGTGTTTTTCGATTCCAAAGCGGACAAATGCGTTTACAAAGGTCAAAATGCGGCGAATAGTCGTAACTTTGCGACGCAATGAACGGCGAATACATCAATTTGGGGTCGAAGGACACGCGTTCGGGTTTTGGCGCCGGACTCGTCGAGCTTGGACGCAGGAACGGCAAGGTTGTCGCGTTGTGTGCCGATTTGACGGCTTCGGTGAAAATGGACGGTTTCAAGGCCGAATTTCCCGAGCGTTTTTTTCAATGCGGGGTGGCGGAAGCCAATATGATGGGGGTGGCGGCGGGTTTGGCGCAAAGCGGCTTTATTCCTTTTGCGGGAACGTTCGCCAATTTCGCTACGGGCCGCGTCTACGACCAAATTCGTCAATCCATCTGCTACACGGGTGCGAACGTCAAAATCGCGGCCTCGCATGCGGGCCTGACCCTCGGCGAAGACGGCGCCACCCACCAAATACTCGAAGACGTCGGTATGATGCGAATGTTGCCCGGCATGACCGTCGTCGTTCCTTGCGATTACCACCAAACCCGATTGGCAACGTTGGCCTTGGGCGAAATGCGCGGCCCGGCTTATTTGCGTTTTGGTCGGCCCGTCGTCCCCAACTTCACCCCTCACGAAGACCCAAATTTTGTCGTCGGTAAAATTCAAACGCTTCGCAACGGCGATTTCGCCACCGTTTTCGCCAACGGCCACATGGTTTGGGCGGCGTTGGAGGCGGCAAAAATTTTGACCGACAAGGGACGCGACGTTTCCGTCGTCAACGTTCATACCGTCAAGCCGTTGGACGTACAAGGCGTATTGGACGCCGCGCGAAAAAGCCGACGCGTCGTCGTTGTCGAAGAACATCAAAAATACGGCGGACTGGGCGAACTGATTGCCGGCGTTTTGGCACAAAACGACCCCATGCCCTTGAAAATCGTCGCCGTCAACGATTCGTTCGGCGAAAGCGGCACGCCCGAAGCCCTGCTCGTCAAATACGGATTGACCCCCGAAAAAATTGTCGAAGCCGTACTCAAATAAATCGATTGATGGGCCAACTCTTACGTATCAACCCCGACAATCCCCAGCCCCGCTTGATTCAACAAGTGGTGGACGTTCTCCAAAACGACGGGGTCATTATTTACCCGACGGATACGGTTTACGCGCTGGGTTGCGACGTAAAAAGCAAAAAAGGTTTGGAAAAAATCGCTCAAATCAAAGGCGTTTCTTTGGAAAAGGCCCATTTTTCGTGCATTTGCGAAAACGTGGGCATCATTTCAGAGTTTGCCGTCGGCGTTTCCACGCCCGTCTACAAAACCATGAAGCGTCTTTTGCCCGGGCCGTATACTTTCATTCTCAAAGCGTCCAAAAAAATTCCTCACTTTTTTCTGACCGACAAAAAAACCGTCGGTATTCGGGTGGTCGACCACAAAATACCGACGGAAATCGTACGTTTGTTGGGCAACCCTTTGGTAACGACGAGTCTGCGCGACGAGCTTACGGGCTACCCCACCGACGCCGAGCTTATTTACGAGCGTTATAAAAAACAGGTGGACTATGTCATCGACGGCGGGGCGGGCGGCATGATTGCCTCGACGGTCATCGACTGCACGGGCGACGACATGCTTATCGTCCGCGAAGGTTTGGGACCCGTGGACGTTTTGGACGCCTGAACTAGTTGAGCCGCGGATTTTTGGGGAAGAGGGTCATGTAGGCGTGTTTGTCGTCGATTCGGCACATGACGTCTTCCCAAAGGGTTTCGGGGTTGGCCAAAAAAACGTCGTTGGGGGAGGCTTCGCACACGGCCCACGTGTTTTCGCGAATTTCGGCGTCCAATTGGCGTTGGCCCCATCCGGCGTAGCCCAAAAAAGCGACGCTTTCCGCTCCGCTTAGTCCGAAGTGCAGCACGTCCCCGCCGATGTACAAACCTTCGAGAATTTTTATCGCGCCCGGAGCGTCTTCCGAATTGTGAATGACAAAGAGCGAATCTTCGCCAACGGGGCCTCCGCAACGCAATTCATTGATTGTCGGCGGCAAGCCCGGTATCAACGCCGTTTCAATCGGGTAATTGAGAATGAAGCCCATCGCGCCGTGCGGGCCGTATTCGGTGAGCAAAACGACGCTCCGTCTAAAGTTGGGGTCTTCCAACAAAGGGTGGGCGACCAACAGCCGCCCCGCCGCCGGCTCGAGGTCCGTCTTAAACTCGAACAAACGTTTGAGTTCGGTGTTTGTCATCGTTGGCAATTCAAAGGCTTAAACTTAACGCGAAAATAGTCTTAAAATCGCATTTTTCCAAATTTTTCCACCCTTTTTCAACTATCTCCGATAAAAGTTTTCGTAAGGGTCGATTTCATATTTTGCTTTGCGAACGTAAATGAATTTGTCGGTGGGATTGGCTTTGGCAAACGAAACCGATTTTTCCATCAGTTGTATGCTTCCTTTGGTTTTCCACGCGATTTTGACGTAGTCGGACAAGACGGCGTCGTAGCGATGGGGCGCCCGGCATACAATCACGTGAACGGGTTTTTTGATTTTGTCCAAAAGAACCATGTCACGCACGGCGGCATGGTTGTCGGCAATCATGTAGTACTCTTTTTGGTCGGGGAATTTTTCGATGGCCGCCAAAAGCGCCTCGAGGTTGTTTTCCGGCACGTCGCCCCCTGCGCCCGAACGTATCGCTTTTTCCATTACCGTCAATATTGTGTGCATCGAGTCGGGTTTGACGTGATAAATTCCGCCCGTCGCCCCGATTTTTTTTTCGTTTTTGGGTCTTAAAAGGTCGTCGCCGTCGTTGAAAAACACCAAGTGCTTGATTTTTCCTTGGGCGTGATGGACGTACAACCAACGCATGAGCAGTGCGGAATACGGATACATGCTGCCCGTCAAATCGACGACGACGACCATGTCGTTCCATGCGGGGTTGCGGTCGAGGACTTTGAAAACCGTCGAATCGTCGACGGCCGCCGTACCGTTCAAGATGTCCAAAACATTGGCCATTGCGGGGTGAAGCTTGGCCGTGGACAAGAAGCCGACGTTTGGCGTCCCGGAATCTTGGACGATTTTTTCGTATTCGATAAGGGCGCCGTGGTAAAGTTTTCGGGCGTGTTTTTCGTTTTTGACGTCGGTTTGGAAAAATATTTTCCATTGCACGCCGGGGGTAAAAAGCGACGAATCGAGCCGCGCCATAGCCCGCAAACGCGAGGCCAAAAGCGGTCGAAACCATTTGGCCGTGTCTTTGGGGTAGAAGGTGAAGGCCAGCGTTACCGAAAGAGGGCGGTGATTGCGGCTCAGGGAGGTTTTCCAGTCGTCGGCGTCGAAATAAATCGCGTCGGCGAAGTTCATCGGAACTTTGGCGACGCGCGGGGCGTGGATTTGAAGCTTGGTACCCGTTTCGACGACAAACTCCCGTCCTTCAAACGTCCAACTTTGCGCGAAAAGCGTACAAAACATCCACAACCATATCGTCATACAAACAAAGAATATACCTGATAACCGGCCAAAGAAAAGAAGAGCATGCCAATGATGCGGTTGATGACCAATCGTGCGGAATCGGGCAATTGGCGCCGGGCCGTTCCCGAAAGGACGATGACGCAAAGATGCAGAAGCATCGTGCCTATCATCACTCCGACGGCGTATACCGTCAAGTTGAAGGCGTTGTTTCCAAACCAGCCGAACTTGGCGCTCAAAAGCGAGCTGACCCCCAGCCACAAAGGCAAAAGGCCCGCGTTCATGATGTTTAGGAGCAGTCCCGTAACAAAGGCGTTGGAACGTTTGTACATTCGCGGTTCTTGCTTGGGCAACGGTCGAAAATTGCGCCACGCCAAAAACAAGAGCACCGGCACCGAAGCGATTTGCAAGACGTTCAAGACGTTTTCTTGATGCCCCAAAAAAAGGTTTACCCCCAAAACGGCGATGTAGCAATAGACAAATTCCGCAACGGCGCTTCCCGCCGCCATGCGCAAGGCCGTTCCCCGACGACGGTCGATCGCCATCTGAATCAAGAGCAGGTTTACCGGGCCAAGGGGGATACCGATAACGAAACTGACTATCACGCCCGCCAAACCGTGGCCGATAAGCAACATACTTTTACGATAGGCCACAAAAATACGTATTTATCTTTTTCGGCCGCCGACCTGCCCGGCTCTTTTCTCGTCGGGACGGGATTAAGACTTGCCCGAAACCCGCTTGCCCCAAGCTTTAAATTCGGCTTCGGCGAACATTGTTTTGTGAAGGTAAGCGTTCGGTAAAATTTTAATTAAATCCGTCCTTCGTTTTGAATTTAAGCATATCCTACGCATGTTGACGCGGCGCTCGATTCCGCGGATGCTTTCCCAAATTCGGGTAAATCCTACGAATGGAAGTTTTAATTGGATTTTCAACGGCTTGCCCTTCGAGCCGGGAAAAAAGCCGTCGATTCGCCCCCAACGACGTCGGATGCGAACGTTGTTGGGGACGAATCGGCGGCTTTACGATATGCGCGGTTCGGGCGTCGTTTGCGCTTTACGCACTCCGCGGGGTTATTTTCGTCCGCGTTTTTGGGCTTGGCGTTGTTGTTCTTCGAGCCGTTTTTGATTTTCGATTATCCATTTTTGAAGGCGTCCGGGTTTGGCGCTTTTGCCCGCGAGTTTTTTCTTGTTTTCGTGAATTGCGGCCCGTATTTTGTCTTCGTTTAGGGTTAATTTAATGACGATGGTTTGTACGATGGTCAGCAGGTTCAAAACGAAATAGTAGTAGCTCAATCCCGAAGAATAGTTGTTCAAGACGCTCAAAAATATAAACGGAAAAAAATAAGGCATGTACTTCAAAGCGGCGGGCGTGGCGGCGGAAACCGGTTGGCTTTGTTGTTGAATGTACGTAAAAACCAGCGTGGAAATGGTCATTAACAGCGCGAACAGACTTACGTGGTCGCCGTAAATGCTGTTGATAATCGGTACGTATCCAAAAGTCCAAATCGAGTCGTAGGTCGAAAGGTCTTCGGCCCAAAGGAAGGATTTTTGTCTGAGGTCTATGGAGTGCGGAAAGAAACTCAGCATCGCGAAAAGAATGGGCATTTGCAACAACGCCGGGATGCAACCCGCAAACGGATTGAAGCCGATTTCGCGGTAAAACGCCATTTTTTCCTGTTGAAGTTTGGTGGGGTTGTCTTTGTATTTGGCGTCGATGGCCTGCATTTCGGGCATTTTGTTGATGACCTGCATTTTCGCGCCCATGACGTAGCTTCGATAGGTCAGCGGCGACAGCACAATTTTGATAATCACGGCCAAAAGCGCGATAATCACCCCGTAACTGCCAAAAAATTGTTCCAAAAAACCGAAAATGCCGATAATCAATATGGTAATGTATTTTATCGGTCCCCAACCCAAATTGACGATTCGTTCGAGTTTTAAGTCGTATTTTTTGAGCAGGTTGTAGTCGTTGGGGACGAAAAAGAGGGTGAATCGGTGGGTTTCGTCGGGGCGGTGGCCGTAGGGGACGTACATTTCGGCGCTCAGCTTTTTGACAAATTCGCTTTTTTCCGTCAATTCAAACGGCTTTTGTTTGAGAACGGCGCCGGCGTTGAACTTTTCGTCGGCGATGATTCCCATCGAAAAAAATTGGCTTTTGAACGCCAACCATTTCAACGAGGCGGGCGTGCGCTCGACGAGCGAGTCTTTGTCGGCGCCGTCGGTGCTTTCGACCTCGTCGTCTTCGGAATAGCGCCAACAAAGCTTGACCTCCGGATTCATGGACGGAGCGGCTTTTTCGGTGCGCGGCATGAGGTTGGAGAAACGAAACAGATAACTGTCGTCGGTGACGGTCTCGTTCAAGTTCGACAGTTTGACTTCCATGCCTACGTTGTAGTCCCCGGCCGCAAAAGCGTAAACGATTTCGAGCGTTCCCGATTCGGTGGGTGCGGAGAAGGTTAGGGTTTGCCGGTCTTTGCCTTTAAGTTTCAAGGATTTGGCCGAGGGCGTGAAATACAGCTCCGAGGTGGAAATGACTTTTCCTTGCGCGTTGAAGGTAAAATCGAAATGGTTTTCGGGCCGATTGAGCATCAAGGGCAGGGGCAAGGAGTCGTAGGTACGGTATTCGTTGAGGTAAACGACGGTCGGCCTTGCGCCTTTGCTGTTAAAAGCGATTTTGAGTTTTTCGGTAACGACCTCGATTTTTTCCTCTCGGTTTACGGTGGGGTCGGCGTAGCGGAAAAAAGGCCCGAAGCGTTCACGGAGCCGGTTTTCGTATTCGGCGGCGGTATCTTTGGGGGCTTCGGGCGCCGTTGGGGCGGGGGTTGGGAGCGGCGTAGGCGCGTCCGTTTTTTTTTCCGTCCGTTTATTGTCTAATTTTGCATCGTTGGGCGGCTCCATGTACATCGTCCAGAGGAATATCAGGCCGAGTATCAGCGCCAGTCCGATGAACTGGTTTCTGTCCATACGAACGCAAATTTAGGCGAAAATTCCTTAGCATGGTTAGGGGAAAAAAAGTGGTGGTCGTCATGCCGGCGTACAACGCCGAAAAAACTTTGCGCCAAACTTTGGACGAGGTGCCTTTCGACGTCGTGGACGAGGTCGTTTTGGTCGACGACGGCAGCCGCGACGCCACCGTCGAATTGGCCAAGGCTTTGGGCATTCATCGCGTGTTGCGGCACGAAAAAAACCGGGGCTACGGCGGCAACCAAAAAACCTGTTACACCGAGGCCCTCAAAGCCGGCGCCGACATCGTCGTCATGCTCCATCCCGATTATCAATACACCCCCCGGCTCATCGAGGCCATGGTTTATCCCATCGCTTACGGACTCTTTCCCGTCATGTTGGGCTCGAGAATTTTGGGAAAGGGGGCTTTGCAGGGCGGCATGCCGCTTTACAAATACCTCGCCAACCGCATGCTTACCTTCATCCAAAACGTGCTTATGAATCAAAAGTTGGCCGAATACCATACGGGCTACCGCGCTTTTTCCCGCGAAATACTCGAAATTTGTCCGCTCGAGGAAAATTCCGACGACTTCGTTTTCGACAACCAAATGTTGGCGCAAATCGCTTACGCCGGGTATACCATCGGCGAAGTTACTTGCCCCACCAAGTATTTTGAGGAGGCCTCGTCGATTAATTTTCGCCGTTCGATTACCTACGGACTGGGAGTTTTGCGCACTTCTTTGGCGTTTCGTTTGAACAAGTGGGGATTGATGAAATCCAAAATATTCGATTTCAAAAACGGAAGAAAACTCAATATCGAATAAAAATATTATCTTTTGGTCCAACGCCTGATTTCCGCCAGCGCCGCCGTATCTTGGGCCATGCCGTAGACCGTCGTCGAGTCGCAAACGGCGGGGCGGGGGTAAATGCTGTTTATCGTCATGCCGGAAATCGACAATTTTGGGGGCAGGAAACGGCGGCGGTTTTCCAAGGCTTTGGCCTTGTTCCAACCCAAAACATTGACGGCCGCGACAAACAACGGGCGCGGCGCCGTGGCCGGAAGCGTCGAATGTTGTATTCGCGCCGACTTGCGCGTCTCCTCCACCGACAGCGCCGGAAACGCGACGGCTCCTTCATCGAAACATTCGGAAAACGTTTTTTCGGTGTAGTAACCGTACATATACGACGTTTTGCACCCACAACGCTTTTTGACCGCCTCGGCCAAGGCGCATTCCCAAGCGTATTCTTCCAAGGGTTTGTAGTCGTGACCTATGATTACTCTTTCGGGCCGTGGAACCGAATCCAGCACCGAAAAGTAGGCCGTCAAAAGGGAACGAAAAACGAGTGCGGAGTCGGGTAGGGGAGGGGGGAAAAGGGGTGGGTTTTCGTTGCGCGTCCACACCCAAGTTACGGGCAGACCGGCGGCGTGGGTCGAACGCCCCATGCGTATCGCGTTTTGACGGACGGAATCGGACAAATAAGGAAATCCGGCGGCGTCGCGTTCAAGCGCCAATTCTATTGTCAAGCCCGCGCCGCCGTAGCGTTTTATTTTTTCCAAATCCCGGACGAATTGCGTCGAATCCCACTCGGCTGCCGCCCGCACCCCGAAATACAGCGGTATGTCTTCGCGCAAGGGCGCTTTGCCGCATGCCGCCGTCGCCAATATGAGCAAGAGGCTAATGGTCCGTGCCATGGTAGTGTTGGTAAACGATTTTGGCTTTGGCCATGCCGACGGCGGCCGCGAGTTCGGAAAGCGTGGCGGCCTTGACTTGCGCCGGCGATTTGAACGTCGTCAATAATTTTTTCATCGTCGTCGGCCCTACTCCTTTGATGTCCGTCAATTCGGTTTTGAGTGTTTTTTCCCCGCGTTTTTTGCGGTGGTAGGCTACGGCGGTGTCGTGCGCCTCGTTGCGGATGTGTTGTATCAAGCGTAGGGACGGGCTTTTTTTGTCCAAATAAAGCGGAACGGGGTCGTTTTTTTTATAAATCTCTTCGAGTCTTTTGGCAATGCCAATGACGGGAATTTTTTCGTCCAAACCCAGTTCCCGCAGGGCTTCGAGGGCGTGGGAGAGTTGTCCTTTTCCGCCGTCGATGACGACAAGGTCGGGCAGAGGTTGTTTTTCGTCGAGCAGACGGCGGTAACGTCGGAAAACGACCTCTTTCATGGTGGCGAAGTCGTCGGGGCCTTCGACGGTTTTGACTTGAAAAACACGATAGTCGCGTTTGGCGGGTTTGCCCCCCCGAAAAACGACGCACGACGACACGGGCGCGTAACCTTGAAGGTTCGAGTTGTCGAAACATTCGATGTGTTCGGGGAGTTTGGGGAGGTGAAGGTCTTGTTGGAGGCGTTCGAGGGTGCGGCGCGGCCCGCGTTCCGACCATTTGCGATTGAGTTTTTCGTCCAAAAGCGTACGGCAGTTTTTGAGCGAAAGCTCGACGATTTTGAGCGCGTCGCCGCGCGTCGGCGTTTTTAAGACGTAGCCTTCGGGCAACTCGACCTCTTCGGACGCTACATTGGATAAAATTTCTTTTTTGAAGCCGTCGGTTTCGGCGATGAGCCGCCCTAAACTCGCCGTCAATACCGTTGCATCCGAGACGTCTTCGCCCGAGTGTCGTACGTCGAAGGCGTGCGTGCGGACGATGGTGCCGTTGACAACCGTAAAATGATTCACGACCGATAGCCGTTCTTCGGTCGCGACCGTTACCACCTCGACGTCGGTTATTGTTTCCGAAACCACGGTCGAACGTTGTTTGTGGCGGAGCAGTTGTTCGATTTTGAGTTTGAGTTCTTGGGCGCGTTCAAAATTGAGTTCTTCGGCGGCGCGGTTCATTTCGGACTTTAAGCGTTCGACCACGACCTTGAAACTGCCTTTGAGGATTTGTTTGACCTGTTTGATTTCTTCGTCGTAGTCCGTTTCGAGGTCGTTGTGAATGCACGGGGCCTTGCAACGTCCGATTTGGTGTTCCAAACACGGACGGAATTTTCCCGCCTTGACGTTCGCCTCCGACAAATTGAACGAACATGTTCGGAGTTTGAAGTTGTCGTGGATGAACTCCAAGAGTGCGTGCATGGCCCCGCCGCCGGGGTAGGGGCCGAAGTACGTCGAGCCGTCCTTGACCTTGACCCGCGTCGAAAAAACGCGCGGAAAGCGTTCGTTTTTGATGCAGATGTAAGGATAGGTTTTGCCGTCGCGCAATTCGATGTTGTATTTGGGACGGTGTTCTTTGATGAGGTTGTTTTCGAGAATGAGGGCGTCGAGTTCGGTGGGGGTAACAACGTAGCGGATGTCGGCGATTTGTTTGACGAGCAGACGAGTTTTGGCGTCGAGGCCCGTGTGTTTGGTGAAATAGCTGTTGATGCGCCGGCGAAGATTGCGGGCTTTGCCGACGTAAATGATTTTCCCTTCTTTGTCGAAGTATTTGTAAATCCCCGGTTCTTCGGGGATGTTGGACCGAAATTCGGCCCACGGGTCCACCGATGCTTCCGTTTCCATCGTTCGCAAAATTAGTCAAAATCGCGCCGCCGGCATCGGCCAATTTTATTCGCAAAAAACGGGCGCCCGCAAATTTTTAACCGATGCGTTTGCGGACAACCAATCGTTAATTTTACGAACCCGCGGGGCCTCCAAAAAACGGGCGGCGTACAAAATTTATATTGTACCTAGCTCAATTAGTGGTAATTTTAATGTCTGCGACCAATCGAATTTCAGGCCAAGGGATAAAAAAACGATAAAAAATGTCGAAATTTGTCGTGTATAAAATCTTTGTAAAGCAATCAAACCGGCGTCGAAGCGCCGGTCCATCACCATGCGCTCCATAATCGAACATGGCGACGAACTCAACGCAAAGAAAGAAAAAAAGCCGGGCGTGGAAGGTGCTCAGCGAGACCATCGGCCCGTTTTTATGGCGCGTAGCCGTCGTACCGATTACCGCCGTCTACGGTATGGTCGTCGCGTTGCGAAACGCGCTTTACAACGCGCGAATTTTTCCCAAGTTTCGCGTGCCTGTAAAAGTCGTTTCCGTCGGCAATATTTCCGTGGGAGGAACGGGGAAAACCCCTTTTGCAGAGTTTTTGTTGGATTATTACACTTCCAAGGGACTTTCAACGGGGTATTTGAGCCGGGGTTACGGACGCAAGACCACGGGTTTTCGCGTCGTCAATCCCGATACCGACACCTACGACGAGGTGGGGGACGAGGCGCTGATGGTTGCCGGACGGCACCTCAAAACGCTGGTGGCCGTCTGCGAAGACCGCGTCAAAGGCGCAAGGGCCATGCTTGCCCATCGCCCGCTTGACTGCATTATCCTCGACGACGCCTTCCAGCACAGAAAAATCGCTCGCGACCTCGACATCGTCATGATTGACGGTCAAAAACCGCCGTGGAAAGACTCCCTTCTTCCCTCCGGACGCCTGCGCGAACCGTTGTCCGCCCTCGAACGCGCCGACCTTATTGTTGTTACCCGCTTGCACGGCGAAAAGGAACTCAAAACTTTTCAGCGTGAAGCGAAAAAAGTAACGGAGCGCGAATTTGTTTACGTCGGTTACAAAATTCAATACGCCCGGCCGTTCTCGCCCGATTATCCCGACATTCCCGCCGACAAGCTTCATCGTCGCAGTTGTATTGCGTTTTGCGGCGTGGGCAACAACGCCCAGTTTGAAGATTTTTTGCGTTTGAGCAGTATTCAGGTTTTGCAGTTCTACGAATTTTCCGACCATTTTAATTACAAGCCCCGCAATCTCAAACGCATCATCCGCAAATACCGCCGACTTTCCCGTCAGGACATTTACATCGACCCCCCGATTATCGTTACGACCGAAAAGGATTATTCGCGTCTCAAACACGTGGATTGGTTTTGGGAGGAGTTCGCGGGTTATCCGTTTTATTACGTTTCGATACACGTGGAAATATTGAAGGGCGGCACGCTCTTGGAACGAAAGTTGAACGGACTTTTCGACGGTTTGAAAAACGACGCCGTCAAGGACGAATGGGCGGCGGAGGCCGAGGCCAAACGCGCCAAACGCAAGGCCGACGAAGCCCGGTTTATGGAAAAACTCAAAGCCGAACAGCGCGCCGCATCCTTCAAAAACGACGCCGAAATATTCAAAGACAAGCTCGAATCCACGCCCGACCCCTTCGACCCCAAACCTTTTGGCAAAACTTTGGATTAGACGTTTGGAAAAGTCGCCTTTTGGCGCCAATTTTACAAGTGGTTTGACCACAAACATTCGCCCTATCCCTTTAACGGTTTTTATAAAGCTTTAGGCGATAAATTGCGACGACGATGAGCAGAATTTGGACGATAATTTTTGGGGGGGCGTGGATGGCCGGCGTTTTGCAAGCCCAACCATGCGGTTCGCCCCGTTGCACTCCGACCCCGGAGCTTTTCAATTACGAAGCCGGACTCTATCCCAATCCCATTACTCCGCTGTACGCATGCGTGGAAGGGGTGCGCACGGTGCAGTTTGTTGCCCCCCTCACTTTGGATGCAGGTCCGTTGGGCGTGCGTCGTATCGAAAGAATCGAAGTGGTTAATGTAACGGGTTTGCCTCCGGGCGTTACGTGGGACACCAACAATCCCAACAACGTATGGACCGCCCCCAACGCCCAAACCCCTCCCACGGGCTGTTTTCGATTTTGCGGTACGCCCACGCAAGTTCCCTTGCCCGGCGACTCGGTGGTCATCACCCTTCGAGGAAGACTTGAAGGCATTCCCTTCGACCCCCCTCCTATAACCGCAAAAATTTATGCCAGCGTATTGAATTACATGCCCGCGCCCGAACCCGTCAACGGCGCCGTACTGTGTCGAAACGTTCCCCAAACCATATTGTTTTCGACCGGCGGCGCTTATCGCGCGGGCAACCGCCTCAAACTCGAACTTTCCGGTCCCGACGGCGATTTTTCCGCGCCCATTGCCCTCGACTCCGTACCTTTTGTGGCGCAAGGTTGCGGGTTGAGTCAGGCGTTCAACGTCGTTTTGCCGGTTTTGCCCCCCTCGTCCAACTATCGTATGCGCGTGGTCAGTACCAACCCCGTCGACACGAGTCTAGCGACCGTACCCCTGACCCTTTCCGACGTCCTCACGGCCTCCGTCTCCGCCTCGGGGCCAACCAACTTTTGCGCCGGAGAATCCGTCGTTCTCGCTTCCGACGTCGTTGCCGCCGCCTACCGTTGGGAACCCGGCGGGCAGACCACCCCTTCGATTACCGTTTCCCAATCCGGCGCTTACCGTCTTTTTGTGCGCAACAACGCCGGTTGCGAGTCGGCCGCCGAACCTATCAACGTTGTGGTCAGGCCCGTGCCGCAAGTCAATCTCGGTCCCGATAGAAACGTTTGCGGCCCTACCACCCTACAACTTCCCAACGTTGCGGGCGGACTGTATCGTTGGTATGCCGACGGGCAAATCGTTTCCGGCGCTTCGGCTTTCACCGTCCAACAAACGGGTACGTACGTCGGCGAAATTACCGCGCCCAATGGCTGTGTGGGTAGGGACACGATTGTCGTACAAGTTTCGCCGATAATCGACGTGGATTTGGGAGCCGACAAATCGGGTTGCGGCTCGGTAACGCTTGATTTGGGCAACAACTTTTTGGGCAATCAATTTCAATGGCGCCGTTACGGACAAACCGCAATCCTTTCCAACGAGCGGGTTTTGACCGTAACCCAGTCGGGGGAATACATCGGACGGGTAATTTCCCCGTGCGGGGATGCCGACGAGGATACGGTTGCGGTCGTGGTTTATGCGCTCCCGCCCGTTACGCTTCCCGACGTGGTCGTTGGTTGTGGGACGGCGACGCTCGAAACGGCGACCGTGTTTGGCGCCCAATACCGTTGGTTCAACGCCCAAACGGGTCAAACCCTGCCCTCGAACGCGCCGACGCTCACCGTTGTCCAATCGGGACTTTACGGCGTACGCGTAACCGACCTTAACGGTTGCGTTAATTTCGATACCGTTACCGTCGAAGTCCTGCCCCAACTTTCGGTGAATCTAGGCCCCGACCGCAGCGTGTGCAACGCCGTAACCCTCGACGCCGGCAACAACTATCTGGGTATCCAATACCGATGGACGAACGCCGACCAACCCGAAAACATACTTTCGACGGCCCGAAACTTCATCGTTTCCCAATCGGGAACTTATCGGGTGCAGGTTTTCGCGCCCTGCGACTTAACCCTTGAAGACGAGGTGACGATAACGGTTTATCCCGAACCGACTCCGGATTTGGGTCCCGACCGTCCCGTTTGCGGAACCGAAACGCTGACCGTTTTTTCCGATATTCCGGGGGCGACTTATCGTTGGGTCAAAACCGACGTACCCGACGTAATTTTGTCCCAAAATCCCGTTTATGTCGCGCAAATTTCGGGGACGTACGTCGCTACGGTAAGCACGCCGTTTGGATGTGTGCGTTCGGATACGGTTACGCTGACGATTACCGTTCCGCCGGCGGCGGATTTGGGGCCCGACGCGACGGTGGTGGCTTGCGGTTCGACGGTGTTGGACGCGGGGTTTGGCGCCTATGGCGCAAGATACGCGTGGTTCAAACTTCCCAACCTCGGCGACACTCTCGCTCGAAGCAAAAAATTTACCGTCGAGCAAACGGGTACCTACCGTGTCGTCGTTACGACCCTCGGCTGTTTGGATTTCGCCATCGACGACGTTACGGTTTTCGTTTTGCCTTCGCCCAACCGATTGCCCGACTGGGACAGCGTCCGCGTGCTTTGCAACGACAATACGCTTTATTTCGACATTCCCGAGAACCTCACGGCGCTGTGGAGTACGGGCGCAACCGGGGGGATTGTTTCCTTCCCCGAAACGGGGGTGTATTGGCTTGATTTGACGGCGCCCAACGGCTGTTCCCGTTCCGATTCGTTTTTCGTTCGCTTGGACGGTGTAAACGCCGCGTTGGATTTAGATTATTTCACCTGCGGCAATGCGATAGATATTACCCCCGGCAATCTCCCTCCCGGCGGGAATGTAAAATGGTACGACGCTTCGGGCGTCCTTGTGGGTGAGCAACCGACGCTTACGGCGCCAACTCCGGGGGTTTATTTCGCGCAAATCACCTCACGATACGGTTGCGAACAAAGGTTGGAGACGAACGTCGTGGCCGCCAATTTGAGCGTGGACTTGGGGGTTAGGGAAATCAAGGTTTGCGGCGGCGAACCCGTCAACCTTAACCCCGAGGTAAACAATCCCGCGGGCTTGGAGGTCAATTATTTATGGTCGAACGGCGCGACGACGCCGACGCTTAACGGCGTTCCGACGGGCGTTTATACCGTAAAAGTTTACAACGGCTATTGCGAAGCCGTCGATACGGTTACGGTCGTTGCAGGCAACGTCGTGCTTTCCAACATTACGGGCAATCCTCGTCCCAAAGCCGGGACGACGAGCGCTTATTCGGTTTTTCGGCAAAACAACGTCAATTACACATGGACGACCACGGGGGGAACCATCGTTTCCGGCCAAAACACCAATAAAATCGACGTGCAATGGACGCAAGCGGACATCTCTCTTTCCCCCATAACGATACGCGTCAAAGCAACCGACGCCGAAGGTTGCAGCGCCGAAAAAAGTTTTGTCGTTACGGTAAGTACTTCGGTTTCGCGCGACAAGGCCGTTGCCGGCTCCGTCATGACCGTTTATCCCAACCCCGCCCAAAACGAGGCAATCGTTAAATGGGACAAGACGCCGTCGTTCGTGGACTTAAAACTCATAGACATGAGCGGCAAAGTTTTGAGGCAACATCGTATTGATGCTCCGACCGAGTTTCGATTGGATTTGACGGATTTGCCGGCGGGTGTTTATGTCTTGGAATCGGGAACGGAACGGGTGCGTTTGTCGATAGTTAGATGATAGGCAGGGTTGCTTGTGTTACGGGGGCCACGGCGGGCATCGGCCGGGCGTGCGTGCATAGGTTCATCGCCGGCGGTTGGAGGGTGATAGCCCTCGGGCGCCGCGCCTTTCGTCTTCTCGAACTCAAAAACAACTATACGGCCAAACAACTTCACACCGCCCAATTGGACGTTCGAGACCGCAAAAAGGTACGCGATTTTTTCGACAACCTGCTCATGGAATGGTCGAAAATCGATTTGCTCGTCAATAATGCGGGATTGGCACGGGGATTGAGTTCGATAGAGGACGGCGATTTCGAGGATTGGGACGAAATGATAGACGTAAACCTCAAAGGCCTGCTCAACGTTACGCGGATGGTGGCGCCGATGATGGTACGGCAAAATTCGGGGCATATCATCAATGTTGGTTCGTTGGCGGGCAAGGAGGTGTACGCCAAAGGCAACGTTTATTGCGCGACCAAACACGCGGTGGACGCGCTCACGCGGGCCATGCGTTTGGATTTGACGCCCAAAGGCGTTAAGGTAAGCGCGGTACATCCCGGTTTGGTGGAAACGGAGTTCAGTTTGATCCGTTTTCGCGGCGACGAAACCCGCGCAAAAAAAGTGTACGAAGGTTTTCGGCCCTTGACGGGCGACGACGTCGCCGAAACGATTTTTTACGTCGCCAACGCGCCGGCACACGTCAATATCGCGGACGTAGTGATGTTGCCGTCGGCGCAGGCGGCCTCGGGCGTCGTCGCCCGGGACCGGACACCGCAAAAGTTCTAGTCCATGGCGACGGCATTAATCCCATCCATTGACGCGCGTTGGTTCCAGATAGCCTTTTTGGGGACGTTTTTCATCTTCGGACTGCTCTTTAAAGGTTGGACGCCGAACGTCGTGCATTACATTACGGTTTTCGTCGTCGCGCTTTCGACCCAAGCGTTGTGGATACGCTTCAAGGGCTTGCCCGACCACCGCTCGCTCATGAGCGCGACCATCACCGCGTTTAGTTTATGCATGCTTTTAAAGACGAACGCGGCGTGGGTGAGCGCCGTGGCGGCGGCGGCGGCCGTTTCCTCAAAGTTCGTTTTTCGTGTGGACGGAAAACATTTTTTCAACCCCGCTAATTTGGGTATGATTGTGGCGTTTTTAACCGGCGAGGCATGGCTTTCGCCGGGGCAATGGGGTTCGGGTTATGCGCTGTTGTTTTTGTTTTGCGCCACGGGCTTGATGGTCGTCGGCAAGGTGGGTAGAATCGAAACGACGGCGGGTTTTTTACCGACCTATCTCGGCCTCGAGGCTGTGCGCCAGCTTTGGTATTTGGGTTGGGAACCGGACGTATGGACGCACAAGCTGACCAACGGCGCCCTTTTGCTGTTTGCTTTTTTTATGATTACCGACCCACGCTCGATACCCAATCGGCCGTGGGTGCGTATGGTTTGGGCGGCGGCCATTGGCGTCGTTTCCTTCGTGGCCATTAACTTTTATTACCGGTATTCGGCGTTTGTTTGGGCGTTGTTTTTCTTTTCTCCGCTTACGCCGTTGTTGGACCGAATCTTTCCCGCGAAAACGTTTGTATGGACCAACGAGGGGTCGAAAACAAAAAAAACTTGAATTTGTTTTCCGCGTTCCCCAATGACCCCAACCCGGCATGTTTTTATTGATGGGGAGTCTTAACCATTTTTTTAATTAATTTCGCCGAAAATTTAAAGTTATCGAATGTTAAAAAAATTATTAAGGGTCTGTGCGGTTTGGGCGCCGGTTTTTATGGCGGGTTGCACGCAGGAAGACAAAGACAATTCCATGCCTTGCGAACAGGGACGCGGACGGATTATATCCGTCGAATTGTCGGCCGTTTACAGCAAGTCTCAGGTCGATTCACTGCTTTCGGTGGAAACGGGCGGCTTGGCAAGCGCGTTTGTAAACGTGCAATACGGCGTCGACGTCTATACCGTTGTTTACGAAACGATAGACGGTCGGGGCAAGGAAACCCGGGCTTCGGGTTTGGCGCTTTTGCCCAAAGGATTGTCGCGGCCGGCGTCGTTGGCCTCTTATCAACACGGCACCATCAACAAAAAGGACGAAGTCGCTTCGCGCAGGCTCAAAGGCGGCGAATTTATTATCGGTTTGATTATGGCGGGCGAAGGCTACGTTTCCGCCTTACCCGACTATTTGGGCTTGGGTTACGGCCCGGGGATGCATCCGTATTGCCACGCCAAGTCCGAAGCGACGGCCGTCATCGACATGCTTCGTGCCGTTAGAAAAATCGCTCAACAAAAAAACATCGCCCTCAACGGAAAACTTTTTCTTTTCGGTTATTCGCAAGGGGGACACGCCACCATGGCCGCACACAAATATATCGAAACCGAATACGCCGACGAATTTACCGTTACCGCGTCCGCACCCATGTCCGGCCCCTACGACCTCAACGACGAGCAGGCGCAATACATCATCAAGGACGAGGATTATCCCGACCCGTCTTATTTGCCTTACGTCGTTTTTGGTTTTCGGTCCGTTTATCCGGAATTGATGGAAGATCCCAAGCGTTTTTTCAAACCCGAATACGCCGAAATATTGCCCGAACTTTTAAACGGCGAATACAATTCCCGTTACATCAACCTCCACATTCCCACCGTTCCCAACCAAATGATGCGTCCCGAGGCCCTCAAACTTTTCAGGGACGACGTCCATTCGACGGTTTTTCCTTTTCGCATGCGTTTGCGCGAAAGCAATACTTATTTGGGTTGGGTTCCCAAGGCGCCGATGAAATTGTTGTACTGCAAAGGCGACCGAAGCGTTTCGTGGCGCAATGCCAAAAACGCCGCCGAATATTTCCATGCCGCCGGAGCCGCTCATGTGGATACGATGGACGTTTCCCTCTCCGCCGACACCGACCACGTCGAGTGCGCATTGCCCGCTCTTTTGGAAGCGCGAAATTTCTTTGAACGTTTCAATCCTTAAACCAATACATAGGAAAGCGCGTGTTTAACGGGTGGATTCGAGGATTTTCTTGTGCATAACTTCGTCGTTATGTTCTTTATTCGGCGCTTGTCGTATGCAACCGCGATAAACGAAAGGCGACAAGCCAAATCCGTTCCGTCCGTAATGAGGCCGTTGTCGTCGTCGGCCTCATTACAAATATGATTTACGCCGACGGCGTGTTTTGTTTTGTCAATCGAACGTGCGCGCGGACAACGAGCGGTTTACGGCCGTTGAGTTGCGTTCATGTTTCCGATCAATAGCTTCTTTGCGCCATTTGCCCACATAATTGGCCGCCGGTTACGTAATTACCAAATAAACGATTAATTTTGCCGTTATTATTGTAGATTGTCCAAGTAGCGCCCGACGGCGCGGCAAAACCACGGATGCGATAATTTTCCATCTATGAAAATTTTATATTTGATACAAGCGGCGTTTTTTCTTTGGTGGGGGACGGACGCTTTCGCACAAAACCAACGTTGGCTCAATACCACTGCGGGCAACGGCGGAATGCGCTCCGGCAACGTTTCGGTATCGGGTCAAAACCTGACGGTCGAAGCGGTGGTTTTTTTTGAAATCCCGCCCGCCCCGACGGGCGCCATCGTTTCCAAACATTCGGGCGCCAACGGAACCAACGCCAACTACCTCCTTCGTCCCGAAGGTTTCCGATTTCGTACCGGTTCGACGGAGCATTTTTTGCCCAATCCCTGCCCGCTTCAAGCCGGTGTTTGTTACCACCTCGCCGCCGTGTACGACGGACAAAACGCTTATCTTTACATCAACGGCTGTTTGGTCAATCAAATCGCGGCCTCGGGCAACCTTTTCACCAACAACGCCAACCTCGGCGTCGGTTACCGCTCCAACAACAGCGAACATCTGCGCGGCTATTACGACGAGGTACGCATATGGAACGTCGCCCGTTCCCAAGCGCAAATCGCCGCCGGCATGTACGGGCCGTTGGTCGGCCCCCAAACCGGACTTTTGGCCTATTATACCTTCGACGGCGCCAACGCCCTGGCCAACAACGCAAGTACCCAATTCAACGGCACGCTCCAAAACCCCGCTTCCGTTGTTGATAACACGCAATGTTTGGCGTATGCGCCCTTTGCCGCCGTCGCCTCCAACAACGGCCCCGCTTGTTTGGGCGGAAGCGTCGTTTTGACCGCCGTCGAAGTTCCGGGCGCAAGTTATCAATGGACGGGGCCCGGCGGCTTTGTTTCGACCGAGCGCGTCGCCGTTCGCGACAACCTTCAGCCCGCCGACTTCGGCGCCTATCGGCTCGTCGTTACGTCGGCCTGTTGTACCGACACCGCCTATACTTCTTTTGGCGTTGTGCCGACGGTTTCTGCCGCCGCTTCGCCCGTTTCCATCGAAATCGGCGACGCCGCAACGCTTTTCGGTTACGGCGCCGACAATTATATTTGGCAACCCGGCAATCTCTCCGGCCAAAGCGTTACCGTCAATCCCACGCAAACCACGACCTATACCCTTACGGGCGTTTTGGATTCCGCCGGTTGCGCCGGTACCGCCGTGGTAACGGTGTTGGTCGGATGTCCGTCGTTGGTCGTGCTTCCCGCAAACGTTGTGTCTTTGTGCCAAGGGCAAAGCGTGGTTTTGTCCGCCGAAGAGGCCAACGGCTCGGACGTGTATCTGGCTTACGAATGGTCGCCGGGTTTGGGCCTGAGCGCCACCGACCAAGCCGCCGTCATCGCCGCGCCCACCCAAACCACCGCCTATACCGTTACCGCCTACGGCCTCGACGGATGCGTTCAAACCGCCACCGCCGTCGTGCAAATCGGAGACGGAACGACGGGTTTGTACGCCGAGCAAACCACGATATGCATAGGCAATCCGGTTACGCTGACCGGCTTCGGCAACGATTTGCAATGGTTTATCAACGGTAACGCCATTGAGTCTCCGCCCAACAACACGCTGGTGGATTACCCTCCCCTTGGAACAACGTTTTATACCGTTCGCGGCGCCGACAACTCCGGATGTCCCAACGAAACGACCGTTCAAGTGGCCGTCGACCCTTACGTCGAGATTGGCGCGGAGATTGTATCCGGCGATTCGGTCATATGTTTCGGCGAGACGGTAACGCTTTCGGCTATTGGAGCGGCGGGGAATTATTTTTGGCAACCCGGTGATTTGTTTGGTCCCTCGATTGACGTAAGCCCCGCCCAAACCACCACGTACACGCTTGTTGCCTATAATGCTTCGCGTTGTTCGGATACGACCCAAATTACGATTTTCGTCGGGCCGCTGGGCGCCGATTTGGCCGACGTAACTTTGTGCGAGGGTCAATCCGTTCGGTTGGCCGTTACTCGGGTGCCGGGCGCAACCTACCAATGGGCGCCGCCGGACGGCCTTTCCGCCATCGACCAACCCGAAGTGTGGGCCAACCCCGCAACCACCACCGAATATACCGTTACCGGAACCACCGCCGACGGTTGTATCGACCAACAGACCGTCGTCGTTACCGTCGTTCCTTCTCCGACGGTAACGGCGACGTCGCCCTCTTCGGCGATATGTCCGGGCAGTCCCGCGTTGTTGGTCGCGGGCAATCCCGGAGCCTTGCCGCTGACGTGGTTGCCCGGCGGGCAAACGTCGTCGCAAGTCGTTGTTTATCCCCTTGCAACGACGACCTATTCCGTCGTTGTTTTTGCCGCCAACGGTTGCACCGACACCGCCACGGTAACCGTCGTCGTCTACGAGCCGCCCGTGATTTCCGTTGTCGCAACCCCGTCGTCGGTTTGTTCGGGGGTAAGTTCGGTGATAAACGCGACGGGCGCCTTGCAGTACAACGTCGAGCCGGGCAACGGATTTTTCCTTGACGGGCAAAGCTATGTTGTTTCGCCCGTCGTTACCACGACTTACACCGTCATCGGCGCCAACGCCCCCGGATGTTTGGATACCGCTTACGTTACCGTTTACATCGACTCGCTCGAATATCTCACCCCCCAAAATCAAAACGTTTGTGTCGGCCATTCGGCCGTGCTTTCCATACAAGGTTACGAAAACTATCTGTGGCAACCCGGCTTTTTGACGACTCCGACGATAAGCGTTTCCCCGTCCCAAACGACGGTTTACACCGTTTACGCCTCCAATAGCGCGGGTTGCGAGGACTCCGTCACTTTTGTCGTGAACGTTTGGCCGCTTCCCACGCCCGTTGTCGTTCCCGAGTCCGATACCGTATGTCTCGGTTACGTTAGCTCGTTGTCCGCATCGGGCGGCGTCGCTTACGTATGGGAACCGGGCGGCTTTACCACGCCCACGATTTACGTGGCCTTGGACGTTACGACGACCTTCACCCTCACGGCCACCGACGCCAACGGATGCGTACAATCCACGACCCGAGAAGTGGCCGTCGTACCCTTGCCCGTCGTCGTTGCGACGGCCGAATTCGACAGCGTTTGTCCGCGCGAATCGGTTCGGCTTTTTGCCGCCGGCGCCCAAGACTACGTTTGGTTGAACGAGGCCACGGGCGCCGTGTATTTCGGCGATACCATTGAAATCGTCCCCGACGGAACGACGACCCTGATTTTGACGGGCGTGGACCGATACGGTTGCAACGCTTCCGATTCCGTTACCGTTCGCAACCATCCGCTTCCCGTTTTTGAGGTGCAAGCGTTTCCCAACGACAGCATTTGCATCGGGGGTACGGTTCGTTTGAACGTTCCCGAAGGTTTTTCTTATGTTTGGGCGTCGGCCTTGGCGTTTTCCGACAGCACGGCCACGGGGGTTACCGTCGCTCCCGACGCTCCGGGACGATATTCGGTCTTTGTCGTTTCTTTGGATTCGCGCGGATGTACCTTCGTTGATACAATTACGGTAACGGTTTTGAATTTGCCGGTTTTGTCGGCGGCGGGCGATTCGGTTTGTCCGGGCGCCGTAGCCACTTTAACCGCTTCGCTCGTGGCCGACGCCGGAAGTACGGTCGGCGAGTTTGCATGGTTCGAACTCGATTCGTTGAACCAATTTACGGGCGAACTGTATTTCGGTTCGACGGCCGAGGTCGTCGTCGAACGCGCGACGCGTTTTGCCGTCGTCGGCATGGACGAATACGGCTGCGAGAACACGGACACGGTTTGGGTTTACGTACGCCAATTGCCCGTGCCGGGCGTAACACAGGCCGGGTCGTATTTGTGCGAAGGCGAGGCGATGGCCTTGATTCTTTCCGGCGGGGTAAACTATCAAGTTCAACCCGAAAACTTTTTCCTCTATGCGGATTTGGAACAGGGCATCGCCTTCGTTCGCCCCACCGAAACGACGACCTTTACCGTTACCGCCTTCAACGAATACGGTTGCGCCGATTCGGATACGACCACCGTCGTCGTTCGGGCCAATCCCGCCATCACCGACTTTTCGTACGAACCCGCCATTTGCTACGGTAACAATACGGTATTGTTCTATTCCGGTACGGTGGACGTGATTTTTTGGATACTCGAATACGGGGACACGTCTTTGGATTTGACGGGTTCGTCGGTTGTTTTGGCGCCCACGCAATCGACAAATTATGTCCTGCGGGCAGTGAACGCTTATGGTTGCGACGCGGCGGTGAACGTGCCCTTGGAGGTTTGGCCTTTGCCCAACGTGCGTAGCGTTCCTTCCGATACGGCGGTTTGTATCGGACAAGTGGTACAGGTTCGGGGAACGGGCGCCGTTTTTTACGAGTGGCGCGACCTTGCCGGCGACGAAACGATATACGGCGACATGATTTCTTGGCAGGTGGGCCAAACGCCGCGAACGTTTGAACTCACGGGCGTCGACGCCAACGCTTGCGTCAATCGCGACACCGTAACCGTCGTTCCCTTGCCCCGTCCAAACGTAAACGCCGCCGTTGATAGGGATACCGTTTGCGAGGGCGAACTGATTTTTCTTTCCGCGACGGGCGCCGAATCCTATCTTTGGTTCCCCATCGGCTCCACGTCGCCCAACCCCACGCACAACCCGCAATTTACCACCGACTACCGGGTTTATGGATTTAGCGCCGAGGGTTGCTTGACGATAGACGAAATACGGGTTACGGTTGTGCCGTATCCGAACACACAAATTACGGCCGACCGACTTTCGGTTTGCAGAGGGGGAAGCGTTACGCTCAACGGCGCCGGCGGCGAAACCTTTTTGTGGCTTCCGGGCGGGCAAACCGCTTCGTCCATCACCGTATTTCCCGTTCAAAACACGACCTATACCCTTCTTTCGGGACAAGGGCCGGGATGCGTCGCGGGACGTACCGTTTCCATTTCCATTGTCGAAAATCCCGAAGTACAAATTCTGCCTCCCACCGACGACAACGGAACCATCGTTTGTTTGTTTGAACGGCAAACGCTGACCGCCGTCGGCGCCGACGCATATTATTGGGAGCCCGGCGGGCTGACGGGCGCCACCGTGCAGGTTTCGCTTTTTCAGGACACGGATTTTGTGGTTACGGGTGTCGGGCCGGGCGACTGTATCGACAGGGACACGATACGTCTAACCTTCGGGCCTTTGCCCATTGTGCCTTTCGGCGCCTCGGACGACTCGATTTGTCGCGGCGAAACCGTCACCGTTTACAACGACGGTTACGGCGACGAGCTTGTGTTTTGGACGGCGAACGTCGGCATGAATTACGACGGTGCGTTCGTGCCCGCGGAAACGCCCGTTTTGGTTCCCTCCGTTTCCGAATTGGTGGTGGAACCCTATGAGTCGGGACGTTTTTACATTACCACGACCGACGAGCGCGGCTGTTCGTCCGTCGATTCTTTGGACGTTTACGTGCAACAACGGCCCGTGTTGGCCTTCGTCGTCAATCCGTCGGATTTGGTGTGTCCGGGTTCGCCGATACGCGTCGTTCCATTGGGGGCGCGGGATTACGTTTGGTCGCCCGCACCCGATTCCGTTTCCGGCGACACCGTTTGGATTTCCCCGACCGTTTCGACGATGTACACCGTTCAATTTACGGGCGAAATGGAATGCGTTTTCATTGATTCGTTGTTTTTTCACGTTTATGCGCCGTCGTACGGCATTTCGGTCAATCCGGCGGAAATATGCGCGGGCGAAATTTGTACGCTCTCGGTCGTCAACGCCGCATTGACCACATGGTTCCCCGGAAGCTTCACGGGCAACGAAATTACCGTAACGCCCGATACGACCACCGACTACATCGCCGAAATTCAAGACTTTAACGGTTGCACGTATTACGACACGGTACGGGTAACGGTGCATCCGCGTCCCGATGTTCGTGCGTTTGCGAGCCGCGTCGTGGTTTGTCCGGGCGATTCGCTGACGCTTACCGCCACGGGCGCCCAAATTTATTCGTGGCAATCGGGCGGCGCCTACGTCGGCGACGGCGATACCGTTTATCTTGCCGTTTACGCCAATTCGACCTTCGTTGTAACGGGGATTGATTCTTTGGGTTGTTTGAACACGGCGACGGTGCAGGTAAGGGTTTCGGAAGCGCCGCCGGCGGCAACGACCGACAAAGCGGCGTATTGTCCCTTCGAACCCGTTGTTATTACGGCCTCGGGCGCGGTGAGTTACCGCTGGGAACCGGGCGGCGCAACGGGTGCAATATTGAACTTGACCGCTCCTTCCGCATCGACTACGTACACGCTTTACGGAATCGATACCTTGGGCTGTGAATCGACGACTACGGTGACGGTCAATGTTTCGCCCAAGCCCGATATTTCCATCAACGCCCCGTTCACCAATATTTGCCCCTCCCAGTTTGTGCCTTTGACGGTATCGGGAGCATTGATTGTGGAGTGGTCGCCTTCAACGGGATTGAGTTCGACTTTCGGGCCGTTGGTGGTGGCCGCACCGTCGGCAACGACAACCTATACCGCCGTCGGAACCAATTTGGCGGGATGTAGGGACACGGCTACGGTTACTTTGACGGTTTTGCCGGCGCCGAACGTTACGGCGACGGGACCGACGCAAACGCTATGCCCCGGTTCGACGGCCCAACTTTCCGCCGCCGGCGCCCAAAATTACACATGGCAGCCCGGAGGTTTGACCGGACAAAACATCTCCGTACAAATATTCAACACCGTTACTTACACGGTTGTAGGTACGGCGGCCAACGGATGTTTGGATACCGCCTTTATAACCGTGGAAGCCCACCCGGAACCGACGCTCAACTTAACCCCGTCGAATCCCACGATTTGCACCGGTTCTTCGACGACGCTGACGGCGCAAGGCTCGACCTTCGGATTTTACGGTTGGGAACCGCTGACGGGTATCGTCGAGGTGAACGGCAACGTCGCGGTCGTGGCGCCGGTCCAGACCACGACCTATACCGTTACCTTTACCGACAACAACGGTTGCGCGTACACGCGGGAGGCGACGGTAACGGTCGCCCCTTTGCCCGCGCCGGTCATCGCCCCGGCGGAAACGACCGTTTGCGCCGGTCAAACCATTACGCTCGTCGGCACAGGGGCGCAACAGTACAACTGGGAATTTTTGGACGCCAATGGACAATTGCAACAGTTCGGCGGCGGCACTCTGACCGTCCAACCCCAAACCACCACGTTTTACACCCTTACCGGTCGGGACGGTTTCGGGTGCGTCAATAGCGTCGTTGGCACGATAACGGTCTTGCCCTTGCCCGAATTGACGATTACGACGGACCAATCGTCGTTGTGTCCGGGGGACGTGGCCAACGTGGTGGCTTCGGGCGCCGAAAGTTACATCTGGTCCGACGGGGTCAATCAATATTTGGGCTCCTCGCAAACGTTTTTCCCGACCACCACGACGACCTACATCTTGACGGGTACGGGAAGCAACGGTTGCGCGACCCAAACGACGCTAACCATCGTCGCCAATCCCGACCCCTTGGTTGCCGTTGTTTTGGATTCCGACGAAGACCGATACGTATGCGCGGGGCAAACGATATCCTTAACCGCCACGGGCGCCGATACTTATATGTGGATGCCCGGCCAGTTTATCGGTGCGAATTATACACCCACGCCGCAATTTTCGACCGAATACACGGTTACGGGCGTGGATGTGAACACGGGTTGCGACGCGACGGCGACGATTTCGGTAACGGTGGCGCGGGTACCGATGACGGTTTCCGGTCCCGAGGCGCCGATTTGCCCCGGAACGCCCGTGGTCTTGGTCGCGCAAGGCGCCGACAGCTACGTTTGGAACAACGAGGTCGGCGGCCCGACTTATCAAGTGGCGCCCCAACAAACGACGGTTTATACCGTTACGGGCATTCGTCAGTTTACCTTCGACGACGGCGGCGCGACCGTTACCCGCACTTGTACCGAAACCCAAGCGGTTACGGTGCAGGTGCGTCCCTTGCCCGTGTTCGTTGCCGAGGCTTCGCGCAACAATATTTGTCCCTATTCGCCGGTGAAGTTGCGGGCGCGATTGACGCAGCAACATTCGACGGCGGTAACGTTCCGTTGGCTTCCGATGAACCAAACCGTGGATTCGCTCATCGTGACCCCAAGCCAAACGACGGAATACACCGTTATCGCGACGGACGGCTATGCCTGCGCCGAAACGCTGTTTGTAACCGTTACGGTATTGCCGGCGCCGGCGTTAACGGTGAACGCTACGGCGCAAGAAATTTGCCCGGGCGGCCAAGCAACCTTGTCGGCGTCGGGTGCGGACTTGTATCGTTGGAGTCCGACCGCAGGTATTGCCGACCCGAACGCCGCCGTCGTTACCGTCAGTCCCGAAACCACGACGGTCTATACGCTCATCGGCACGCTGCTCAACGGATGTACGGATACGGTGGAAGTGCGCGTAGGCGTGCATCGTCCGTACGGAAGAATAATCAGCCGCGAACCCGAATATTGCGTCGGCGACCCGATTGTGCTGTTCGCCATGGGCTACGATTTCGGGGAGGTAACGTTCGACCCCGCGCCGATACAATTTTTGGATGCGGATACGGCATGGGTGGGGATATTTATTCCCGAAACGACGACGACTTACCGCGCGACGGGGATTTCGCCCGAAGGCTGTCCGATTACGGGTGAAATTACCATTGTGGTTAATCCTTATCCAAGCGGCGAAATCGAGGTTACGCCGCCGCCGTATTGCTGGGGTTCGCCCGTGACACTGACCGCACCCGACGGCCCGTACGGCTATTTTTGGAACACCGGAGAAACGACCCGCAGCATCAACGTCTTTGACGAAAAGGGTTACCGCGTCCAAATCACCGATACTTCCCGTTCCACGTTGTGTACGACGACGTCCAAATTTTATCGTTTCGACTTCCGCGAACGTCCCGAGGCGGCGTTCGTCAGCGACATTCCCGTTACGCGGACGGGCATACCAATACAATTTTTCGACCGTTCGACTTCTCGCGACGGCCAAATCGTTGCATGGGAATGGCGTTTTGGCGACGGTACCGTTTTGCGCGACACCAACCCCGTCCACAAATTCATTTCCGAAGGCAATCAATCGGTGATGTTAATCGTTACCACCGACGGTGGTTGCACCGACACCGCGGGGGTGGAGGTCGTCATTTCCAACGAAGAAAAAGTAGTCATACCGACGGCGTTTTCTCCCAATTCGGACGGTGTGAACGAGTTGTATTATGTTTTGCCTTTCAACGTCGAGAATTTCAAGTTCCAGATTTTCAACCGTTGGGGAACGATGATATTCGAGTCCGACAATCCGAAATTTACGTGGGACGGCTCGGTGGCGGCGGGGCCGGGGAAAGGCCAACAAGTACCGGAAGGGGCGTATTTGTACAAAATGGAGGCCAAGGGCGCGTTGACGGGCATACCCATCAACGAAACGGGCATGATTTTCGTTATTCGTTAAAATTTTTTAAAAAACACTCGGACGGCGCCGCGACTTTTGGGTTGCGGCGCCGTTGTTTTTGGGAATCGTTGCATTGCGCAACGGCGCCCGTACCCCAATGCCGTTGAAGCGCCGAATCCAAAATCTTTCAGACGCCCGACAACGCAAGACGAGGGTAAAGGTTATGGGATTAAATGAAAATTATTCAATGAAAAACATAAATTTTTAAAATATTTGCAACGAATAGTTTTGTTTAATAATTTTGCGTCATCGTTTTGGATTATTCGTTGAAAAAACGAAAATCAATGCGGTGTTATCTTGTAGGGTGACGAAATATGGCAGCCGTGCCCGCCGGTCTCGCGGGTGGAGAATCGGGGATAAAGCAGGGGCGACCCGCGCCCAACCCCTCCTTGTAGGTTCGAATCCTACCCCTACAGCCTTTAACATTCAATTAACTTTTTTAACGCAAACTTTACCGGATTTGACCGGAACCTTTTCATAGACTTTATCGTAATTAAACAGCCTCCTATGAAATTGGAGGCATGGAATCGGTGCGAATATTGTCTTTTGAGCTGGTGATGGCGATAAGCCCGGGCGTTTTTTTTACTCGCGTGTTGTTCGTCGTTGCCGCCTTGTGGCTGGTGGACTCGTACGCTTACGGAGGCTTTAAAAAGCTCATTTTCCGACTGCCCCTGCGGATTCGCAAGGCGCTAAAATATTTGTATTGGTCGTCGTTGCCGCTGGCGTTGGCGCTTTTTGCGTTCACGGCATTGAGTCAAGGCAAGTTGGACGGACGCCAAATCAGCGGTTTGCAATACGGCATGGCGTTTTTGACCGTAATCTTTGCCGCCAAGCTCGTTTTCGCGCTTTTCCTTTTACCCAACGACCTTTATCGACTCGCCGTGGCCGCGTATCGCAAATTACGCCCGATGTTTGGAAGTCGCGAGCCGATTGTGGCCGACGAGACGGTATGGATTGACCGCAACGAGTTCTTGACTCGCACGGCGTTTGCGGTAACGACCGTGCCGTTTGTCGGAGGCTTGCACGGCGTGGCCTTTGGAAAATACAGTTTCAAGGTTCACGAACATACCTTAACCTCGGACCGGGTTCCCGCCGCTTTCGACGGCCTCAAAATCGTTCAGATATCCGATATCCACGTCGGTAGTTTTGATTCCCAACGTCAGGTGATGCGCGGCATAGACATGGCCCGCGCCCTTGAACCCGACCTCATTCTTTTCACGGGCGATATGGTCAACAATCGTCCGCACGAAATCGAGGGTTGGGAAAAAGTTTTTGAACTTTTAAAAGCTCCCGAAGGGGTCTATTCCGTACTCGGCAATCACGATTACAGCCTCTACGCTTGGAATCTTACCGACGCCGAACGCGAGGCCGACTTCGAACAAATGCTTTACAATCACCAACGCTTGGGCTGGGAGCTGTTGCGCAACCGGCACGTGCGTTTGACGCGCGGCGAGGAAAGCATTGTTGTGGCGGGCGTGGAAAATTGGGGCGTGCCCCCTTTCCCTCGTTACGGTCGCCTCGACCTCGCTCTCGAAAACACCCGTCCCGAAGACTTCAAAATTCTTCTTTCCCACGACCCCTCCCATTGGGACCACGTTGTATTAAAACAACCCAACCCCGTTGACCTTACCCTTTCCGGTCATACCCATGGAATGCAGTTCGGGGTCGAAATTGGAGATTGGCGGTGGAGTCCCGTCGGATGGAAATATCCGCATTGGGCCGGAATGTACGAGCAAAACGGCGCCAAACTCAACGTCAATCGGGGTTTTGGGTTCGCCGGATTCCCGGGACGGGTCGGTATTTTCCCCGAAATTACGCTCGTTACCCTCAAACGCCTTGACGCATAAGCCGGCGGTTGTCGTTCGTCGCCGGTGCGTCAAAGCGTCGGCGACGAAATACTTTAAGCGATGCGGTTTTTATTTCGACGTTACCTTTTTCACGTGAATATGAAAGGTAAGGGTGGAATTGGGGGGAATGGAACCGACCTGTCGATTGCCGTAGGCTAAATCGGGCGGCACAATCAACACGGCTTTGTCGCCTTCGCGCAGGTAGGTCAGTCCCTCGTCCCAGCCGGGTATTACCTCTTTTTTTCCGACCTCGAATCCAAAGGCGTCGAAGCCAAAATTGGAATCGAAGACCTTTCCGTCGTCCAAAACGCCGTGGTAATAAACTTTGACCTTGTCTCCCGTTTTGACTTGCGGGCCTTCACCCGCCGCCACGACGACGTATTTCAATCCCGAGGTTGTCGTTTTGAGCTCCGTTTCCTCAAATGGGAAAGGCGGTTTTTTGAGGTTTTGTGCCGCCGCCCACGGCGCGAACAACGCCGCCACAACTAATTTTACCAACAGCATGTTTTTATTCGCAATAATTTTACGCAAATATACTTTTTTGATAAACGGTGACCAAACGAGTCGATGAAAATCTAAAAACCGGTCTCCGGAAACGGGCGGTTAATATTAAATGCGGCGGCGTTTTTTGACAAAAAATAAATTTGCAACGAACAATTTAAAAACAATTGCTAATTTTACATTATCATGACCGCGTCCGTTTTGGCCGCCGTAATTTGATATAAACCCAATTCAATAACGATGCGTTTTATACGAATATTGTGGGTAATGTTGCTCATGGGCGTGGCTCCGATGTACGCCCAGCCGTCGAACGACGAATGCGACAACCCCGTATTTCTTACCCCGGGCGTAACTTGCGAATTTACGACCGGTACCTTAACGGGCGCGACGGTTTCCCCCGTTCCAAGTCCCCAATGCGGCTCTTTTTCGGGAGCCAACACCCGTCGCGACGTTTGGTTCGCCTTCGTTGCCACGAACGAAACCCATTTTATCGAAACCCAATCGGGCGGGAGCGGCAACGTTACCGACGGTACGATGATGCTTTATCGCGGCGAGTGTCCCAACGGTTTAACCCCCATTGAATGCGACGACGACGACGGTCCCGGCGCCATGCCCTACATCGGCCGCACCGATTTCGTTCCGGGTTTGACGTACTACATTCGTTTTTGGGCTTTCGGCGCCAACACGCAAGGAATATTTAGGTTGTGCGTACGCGTTCCCGAACCGCCCGCCAACGACGTGTGTTCGGGCGCCGTTGCGCTTTTGCCCTCCGAAATCTGCACCCCCGTCACGGGAACGGTGGCCGACGCTCTGCCCCAAGACCCCGCCTGCGCCGGAGAAACTTCCCCCGACGTCTGGTTTGGTTTTGTCGCCACCCAAACCGTCCATCAGGTGCGCGTTACCGGCTCGTCGGGATTCAATGCCGTCTTGCAGGTCTTCGACGGCTGTTCGGGCAATTCTTTGGCTTGCGTCAATCAAACGTTCAACGGCGGCCTCGAAACCGCCACGATTTCCAATCTGACCGTCGGACAAACGTATTACGTCCGGGTTCACCACGCCCTTTCGTCCGTACCCTCGACCAACACCTTTGACATATGTGTGGTCGTTCCGCCGCCGCCGCCGTCCAACGACGAATGTTCGGGCGCCCGCGTCTTAACCCCCGGTTTGACGTGCGAAGTCGTTGTCGATTCGACGACCAACGCCTCCGCCTCCCAAGACCTTCCCGTGCCGGGGTGCGCCAACTTTAACGCCGTCGGCGCCCGAACCGACATATGGTTTCAATTTGTTGCCACCTCCAACGCTCAAATCATCGAAACTTCGGCGGGTACCATCACCGACGGCGGACTCGCCCTTTATTCGGGTGAATGCGGCAATCTGACGCTCGTCGAATGCGACGACGACGACGGCCCCGGACTCATGTCCTTGATTTCCCGTAGCGACTTCGTCCCGGGACAAACCTATTACCTTCGCGCATGGGCCTATTCCGCCACCATTCTCGGTACTTTTGGCATTTGCGTTCGCGAACCCGTTCCGCCGGCCAACGACGAATGCGCCGGCGCCGTTGAATTGACGGTCAACGAAACCTGCGTCAATACCCAAGGCTCCACCTACGACGCTACGCAATCCCAACCCGGCTGTTCGGGTACCGCCGACGACGACGTATGGTTTTATTTCGTCGCCACCGCCGAGACGTTGACCGTGCGCGTGCAAGGACAAACGGCTTTCAACGCCGTGTTTCAGGTTTTTGCGCAAAGCTGTTCGGGTTCGTCTTTGGCGTGCGTGAACGCTACCGGCGCCGGTGCCGCAGAATCCCAAACCTTTAACAACCTCGTCGTCGGACAAAGTTATTACATCCGCGTTTACGACGCGTCCGCCGTACCCCCGACCAATCCCAACTTTAATATATGCGTGTCGTTGCCGCCGCCGCCGCCGCCCAACGACAATTGCAACACTTCGCCCGAACTCAATCCGAGCCTCACGTGCAACGCCATCGAAGGCACGACCGAGGGCGGAACGCCAAGCAACGTCCCCGCTCCCAATTGTGCCGGGTTTTTTAACAACCCCGCCAACCGTATTGACGTGTGGTATCGTTTCCGTGCCGCCTCGGCCACGCAAATCATCGAAACGATACAAGGTTCGGTTTCGGACATGGCCATGGCCCTCTATTCCGGCAACTGCAACAACCTTGTTTTCGTCGAATGCGACGACGACGACGGCCCCGGTCTCATGCCCCGCATCGAACGCAACGACTTCGTTCCGGGAAACTATTACTACGTTCGTCTTTGGGCGTATAGCGCGGGCGTCGTCGGCACCTTTAATATATGTGTGCGTACGCCCAACCCGCCCGCCAACGACGAGTGCTCCGGTGCGATAGCCCTGACCGTCGGTTCGACGTGCAATCCCGTCAACGGCACCGTGCAAGACGCCACGCAGTCCCTGCCCGGATGTACCGGCACGGCCAACAACGACGTGTGGTATTCGTTCGTCGCGACGGGAACGGCGCACATCGTTTCCGTAACCGGACAAACGGGTTTCGACGCCGTTTTGCAAGTCTTGGACGGTTGTACGGGAAATTCTTTGGCATGCGTGGACAACACCTTCAACGCCGGCACCGAGGCGACGATAGTCTCGGGATTAATCGTCGGGCAAACGTATTACATTCGCGTTTACGACTGGTTCAATTCCATTCCCTCGGGTACACAGTTTTCGGTGTGCGTGTACAATCCGCCGCCGCCGCCCGCCAACGACGAATGTTCCGCCGCCGTCAATTTAACGCCGTCGCCGGGTGAAACGTGTGCAACCACGGTTACGGGCGCTCTATCGGGCGCCACCCAGTCCCAACCCGGGTGTACAGGCACGGCCAACGACGACGTATGGTATTCGTTCGTCGCCGCATCGCCTTACCACGTCGTCATCGTTACGCCCTCGACGGAGTTGAACGCCGTCGTCGAGGTTTTTGACGCCTGTTCGGGACAAAGTTTGTCGTGCGTCAATTCGACGGGTGCGGGCGGCATTGAACGCGCCGTCGTTACCGATTTAACCGTCGGACAAACGTATTTTGCGCGCGTCTATTCTTTGGGTTCGGGGATTTTATCCAATCCTACGTTTGAAATATGCGTGGCGGTGCCGCCGCCGCCGCCCGCCAACGACAACTGTTCGGGCGCCGTCGCCTTAACGCCCGGCGAGGTGTGCAACCCCGTATCGGGTTCGGTGGCCAATGCCTCCCAATCCCTGCCCGGCTGTACGGGTACGGCCAACAACGACGTATGGTATTCGTTCGTCGCAACGGGGACGGCGCATACGGTGGTCGTCGCCGGCGGCGCGGGTTTCGACGCCGTCGTGCAGGTACTTGATGGATGTACGGGCAATTCGCTTGCCTGCGTGGACGCCACCTTCAACGCCGGCACGGAAACCGCCACGCTTGGCGGCCTTACCCCCGGACAAACTTATTACGTTCGCGTTTACGACTGGTACTCCACCGTGCCGGCGGGTACGGATTTTACCATATGCGTGAGCGTACCGCCGCCGCCGCCCGACAACGACGACTGTTCCGGCGCCTTTGAATTGACCGCCGAAGCGACTTGCGTTTATGTGCAAGGCAACAACGAAAACGCCTTGGGCTCGGCAACCTTGCCCTTGCCCGGTTGCGCCAACTTCCAACAAGGCAATTCGCGCGACGTATGGTATCGTTTTACGGCCACGGCGCCGGCCTTGGAAATCAATTCCGTTGCGGGTACCATCACCGACTTGGCCTTTGCCGTCTACACGGGCGATTGCGGCAACCTAGCGCTCGTCGAATGCGACGACGACGACGGCCCGGGCCTCATGCCCTACATTTCCCGCGCCGATTTTGTCGTCGGTCAAACGTATTATTTGCGCGTTTGGCCGTATTCGCCGAACGTACAAGGCACGTTTGAACTGTGTGTAGCCGGCGCCCCCGACCCGCCCGCCAACGACGAATGCGTTGGCGCCATTGCTTTGCCCGTCGGCTTGACGTGCGAATTCGTCGAAGGAACGAACGCCGCCGCCACCGGCTCGGCAACCTTGCCCTTGCCCGGCTGTGCCAACTTCCAACTCGGCAATTCCCGCGACGTGTGGTATGCTTTCGTCGCCGATTACAACGCATTGGAAATCAATTCCCAAGCCGGCACCATCACCGATTTGGCCTTTGCCCTCTATTCGGGCGAATGCGGCAATCTGACGCTCGTCGAATGCGACGACGACGACGGCCCCGGCCTCATGCCCTATATTTCCCGCGCCGATTTCGTGCCCGGACAAACGTATTATTTGCGTGTGTGGCCGTATTCTCCGGGAATGCAAGGCACTTATAATTTATGCGTCAGCCGCGCGCCCGACCCGCCCGCCAACGACGACTGTTCCGGCGCGATAGCCTTGACCGTCGGTTCGACGTGCAACCCCATCGACGGCACGGTTGCGGGTGCGACGGGTTCCACGCCGCCCACCGGCTGTTTTGGCACGGCCAACGACGACGTATGGTATTCTTTTGTAGCGACGGAAACCGAACTCAACGTTCGGGTGGACGGCAACGGTTCGTTCGACGCCGTCGTGGAGGTGATGAGCGCATGCGGCGGCGCGAGTTTGTCCTGTGCCGACGCCACGTTTGCCGGCGGCGTGGAAATCGTCGCCCTTACGGGATTGACCGTTGGGCAAACGTATTACGTGCGTGTTTTTGACTACTATGCGGGCAATCCCGCAGACCCCACGTTCAACATTTGTGTTTCTTCGCCCCTGCCGCCGCCCGCCAACGACGAATGCGACGGCGCGATTGTACTTTTGGCCGAAGAAACTTGCAATTACGTTACCGGCACGACGGAAAGTTCGTCCGCGACGATTAACGCGCCCGCCGGCGGTTGCGGCAACTTTCAACAAGGCGTTTCGCGCGACGTATGGTATCAATTCGTTGCGACGGGAACGACGCACGTTATTGAAACCCAAGCCGGCGCCATTACCGACTTGGCTATGGCCCTTTACACCAACGAATGCGGTAATCTTCAATGGATAGAATGCGACGACGACGACGGCCCGGGCCTCATGCCCCGCATCGAACGCAACGACTTCGTTGTCGGACAAACGTATTACGTTCGTACATGGGCGTACAGTTCGACGGCTACGGGCGATTACGGTATTTGCGTTTCCGTTCCGCCGCCGCCGCCCGCCAACGACGAATGTGTGGGCGCCGTCGCCGTCGAGGTCAATGAGGATTGTATTTTTACCACCTATAATTTGACGAGTTCGACGCCGTCGTCGAACCCTCCGACTCCGGGTTGCGCGGCCTTTAATTTGGGAACGACGCGCGACGTATGGTTCAGTTTTGTAGCTACGGCGCCGTCGATGTACATCAATACGCAGGCGGGCTCGGTTACCGACTTGGGCATGGCCTTGTATTCGGGAAGTTGCGGCAATTTGTCGTTGGTGCAATGCGACGACGACGGCGGAACGGGATTCATGTCGTACATCGAACGCAACGACCTTGTTCCGGGTCAGACGTATTACATCCGCACGTGGGTGTACGCCAACGGTACGCCCGGAACGTTCGGTTTGTGCGTGAGCGGGCCGCCGGCGCGTTCGTGTCCTCAGGATTTGGGCGACTACCAAGTCGTTACCCTGCCTTACAATACGACCTCTACGACTTGCGGTGCGGGCAACGACCTCACCCCCACGACCGTTGTCGCCTGTGGCAATCCCGTCTATTTCGGTGGAGAGGACAAAGTTTACAACTTCACACCGATGGCAACGCAAGAGTTGGAATTCAGCCTGACGACTACGGCGAATTATACGGCTTTGGCGCTTTTTAGGGGTTGTCCGTTCGGAGAGCCCGGAGGGGGATGTGTGGCGTTCGCTCAATCGCAATTCGGTTCCAAGAGCATGTGCGCGACCGTTGAGGCGGGGCAAAGCTATTATTTGATAATCGACACTTGGCCCGCGCCGAACTGCATCGCCGAATATAGTTTGAGTATTGCGCCGCCGGCTCCGGCACAAATTGTTAGTTTGTCGCCGACGTACTGTACAAACGCGCCGGCGGTAACGCTGGTAGCACAGCCGGCGGGCGGAACGTTTTCGGGGCCGGGCGTTTCGGGCAACGTTTTCAATCCCGGCAATGCGGGCGTGGGTACGCACGTTGTGGCCTATACCCATAGTCTTGCGGGTTGCAGTTACGCGACGACGAGCACGGTAACGGTTATCCCGCCGCCCGTAGCGACGGTTTCGGCGGGAACGGGAACGTTTTGTGAAACGGACGCTCCCGTAGCGCTGACGGCTACGCCCGAAGGAGGATTTTTTATCGGCCCGGGGGTAATCGGTTCGAATTTTGCGCCGTTGATTGCGGGCGCGGGCGAACACGTCATCATTTATTCGGTCAATGTGGACGGGTGCGAAGTCGAAGGTTTCACGACCGTAACGGTCAATGCCTCCGAACCCGTAACGATAGCCAACTTGGAGCAACAATACTGTGAAGGTGCGTCGGCAACGACGCTTTTGCCGACGTTTGGGACGTATACGGGGCCGGGGATGACGGGCAACGTCTTTACCCCCGCCGCCGCCGGCGTGGGTATTCACACCATCACGTGGACGGGCGTAATCAACGGTTGTACGATAACGACCACGGCGGCGACGCGCGTTTTCCCCGACCCCGTCGGCAATTTGTACGGCCTTGAACAAGAATATTGCTTGAACGCGCCGTGGGTGCAACTGTTCGGCATACCGTCGGGAGGTACGTTTTCGGGGCCGGGCGTGGTCGACGACGTGTTCATTCCGCAAAATGCGGGTTTAGGTACGCATACGATTACTTATTCGGGCGAATCGGCGGGTTGTACGTATACGACGAGCGTAACGGTAACGGTAAGCAACACGACGGCGTCGGCGACGGTTGGCGGTTTGGCACAAAGTTACACTTTGTGTTCGGCGCCGGCGACGCTGACGGGAACGCCTTCGGGGGGAACGTTCTCCGGCCCCGGCGTTATCGGCAATGCGTTTTATCCGGGCCTTGCGGGCGTGGGTACGCACACGATAAACTATTCGGGTTCGGCGGACGGTTGCAACTTTACGGGTTCGCATACCGTGACCGTGAACAATCATTATTTTACGGGGCTGACGACAAGTTCCCCGACGTGCGAAACCTGTGCCAACGGCTTGATTTCCCTTACGGTTTACGGGCCTTACCAACCGTTCGAGTTTTCGTTGAACGGCGGGGCGTTTCAAAGTTCTCCGACGTTTTCGGGACTTTTGCCCGGTACGTACGTCGTTACCCTTCGGGATACCAACGGCTGCGAACAGCCCGTGACGGTGGTTTTGAGTGTGGCACAACCTTGCCGAGCGCCGGACAATATCACCGTTTCCAATGTTACGGCCACGTCCGCGACCATTACGTGGACGGCCGTTCCGGGCGTGCAAAGCTATCAAGTGCAGTATCGGCTTTCAACGTCGTCGTTTTGGACCTCCGCGACGACTCCCGCATCGTCTATTACGCTGAGCAACTTACAGCCGAATACGAGTTACGTGTTTAGAATACGTTCTCGTTGCGGGACGACGGTTTTCAGTCGATTTAGTTCGACGTTTACGTTTACGACGCTTGTGTCCACACCGCCGGCATGCCCCGCTCCGACCATCACGCTGACGAACATGATTAATTCGACGAGCGCGTTGGTTGCATGGACGGAAGTGGCGGGCGCCACGCAGTACAACCTGCAATACCGCAGGGTGGGAACGGCGTTTTGGTCGACAATCAATACGGCGACGACGAACGCGTTGGTAACGGGTTTGACGCCGGGGGTGAACTACGAGTTTCGTGTACGGGCGCGATGCGAAACGACGACAAGCGCGTTTTCGACAACGCAAACGTTGTCGGTGCCGGGCGGACGCTTCGCCGCCGTCGCCGAAACCGCGGTTCGCGCCACCGTTTATCCCAATCCCAACCGTGGGACGTTTACCTTGTCTTTCGACGCTCTGAACGAGCCGGCGACGGTCAAGATTTACGATGCCTCGGGGCGTTTGGCGCATTCGGAAGTCTTTACCGCCAACGCGGGTGAAAACGTCCGCGAGTTCGACCTCAAACTAGCCGTGGGTTTGTACCTCTTGCATTTGCACAAGGCAAGCGGTGCGTTTTTCGCGAAGTTGTCGGTGGAATAATTCCACGTCGATACCCTTTCTCCAAACAAGTTCGGGGCTTTGGTTGCATGGAGCGGCCCAAGCCCCGAACACGCTTTCGACGATTAACGCAATTCGACAGCCAATAATGCGAATTTGCGCAGTGGAAGGGATGAACTCCTTGCGTCGATTGCGGGTGGTCGTTGTCCGACGCACCTCGACCGGTTACGCAAAAGACGTATTCGAGCTTTGAATGCAGGGTCGTTGAAGCGAGAATAACGGAACCGATATTGGAAATTGTTTAACGACGACGGGAAACGTTTTTTGTAAAAGTTATCCACTTATTGATTTGGACGTTCGGATAATAACAAGGTATGCTATTGCGGCGATGACGAAATAAGCGCTATATTTGCCCGCATAAGGCGACTTGAAACTCGGTATGAAAAAATGTTTATTGGCGCTGATGCTGGCCGTGCCGTTATGCGCATCTGCACAGCTGCCGTTTTTTCGGCACTACACCGCCGACGATTATAAGGCCCATCCGCTGATATGGGCTATGACACAGGACGCCAACAAAGCCCTGTACATGGCCAACAACGAAGGAATAGTTGTTTTCACGGGTAGCGAATGGAAAACGATATCCACTCCGTTTGCGGTGCGCGCGCTTGCGTTCGATTCCAAAAACCGGCTTTACATCGGCGGTCAGGGCGATTTCGGTATGTACAAACCTACCAAGTCCGGTACGCTGGAATATTTTTCTTTTCGTTCGCTTTTGCCCGAAGAACAACGCAACATCACCGAAATCCAAAAAATATACGCCCTTCCCGCCGCCACTTACTACGTTTCCGACAACAAAATCATCACCGCGACTTGGGTCGAAAACAAGGTCAATATCACCATCTCGAATATCAAAGAGACGATCTTGGGCCACGGCACGATGTTGGACGGGATGTACGTGAATTTGGAGGGAACGGGTTTGTGCAACTTTGACAAAGGCGGATTCAAAAAGGTTTCGGCCGGCGAGGTTTTCAAGAATTCCGAAATTACGACAATAATCAAAGTCGGCGAAAAAGAATACATTGTCGGCACGTCGCAAGACGGGCTGTTTAAGTTGTCGGGGCAGAATTTGGGAAAGTTTTCCACGTCGGCGGACGAATATCTTTCCAAAAACATTGTCTACGATGCGGCGGGTTTGCCGGGCGGCGGTTTTGCGATTGCCACGAAATACGGCGGGGTCGTGATATTTAACAAAGAGGGCAAAGCCACGTCGATATTCAATCGGCAAACGGGTTTTCCGTACGAGGAAATGTACAGTTTGTATTGCGACCACGAGGGGAATCTTTGGACGTCGCACAACGACGGCCTGACGCAAATTTTGCCGTTTTCGGGTTTGAAGACCTACGAAATGTTTGCGGGACTGCGGGGTAAGGCGACGGATTTGGCCGAGCTTAACGGAAGGTTGTACGCGACGACGGTCGGCGGCGTGTTCTATTTGGACCCCGGTGCGACGGCCTTCAAGCAGGTGGACGGCCTCAACGCCGAATCGTGGAACGTGCGCGCGGCGGGCGGCAGAATGTTGGCGGCCACGAATTTGGGGGTTTACGATGTAAGCGCCGGTACGGCCAAAGCCGTTTTGCCCGGCGTCATTGCGTTGAGGATAGTGCCCGTTAGCGACAGGCGGGCGTACGTTGGCTTGATAGACGGCGTGGCGGTGTTGGAAGGCGGCGCCGGAGGATGGACGGCTTTCGAGCGCGTCGCCGGCTTCAACGACGAGGTCAATTCCCTTTACGCCCCCGACCCCAACACCGTTTGGGTGGGTACCAACAACCGCGGTGCGGCCAAAATTACCTTCGGCGGAGACAAGCCCCAAATCGAGCGCGTGGGCGAAAAAGCCGGTCTGACCGACGGCGCCGTCAATATATTTGCCATAGGTAAAAAACTATACTTTCGCACCCGTTCCGGGGTATATATTCAAGAAGGCGCCTCGTTTGTTTACAACGAGGAACTAAGCAAGCTGCTCAAAGAACAAGGCACGAAGATTAAGATGGATTCCGAGGGCCGAACGTGGATTTACGGACGGCGCGGCGTTGCGTTAATCAAGGAATCAGGCGGCGTCGAGCGCAAGTACGCGGCCAATCTTGCGGGCGTGCCTTTCGACGCCTTTCATCCTTCGGCCAACGGCATGTGGTTCGCCCATAAAAACAAAATTTATTACAGCGAACGTTACGAACCCGCCTCGGATTCCAAGCCCGTCGCTTTCTTGAGTAGGCTTCAAGTCGGTACCGATTCGACGTACTACAACGGATTTTTTTGGGACGAAAAAAGCGTTTTTTCCCCGAAACAAACCGAACTTTTCACCCCCGACTTCGACTATGCGCATTCCAACCTCACCTTTGTCATGGGGGTGAGCGCCTATTCCAATCCTTCGGGTTTGATGTATCAGTATCGTTTGCGCGACGGCGATGCATGGTCGGAATGGCAAAGCGAGCCTACGTTGAACATCAACGGCGCGAGCGAAGGCGGTTATCAATTCGAGTTTCGTGCGATGGACGCGACGGGAAATATATCCGAGTCGGCACGGTTTTTGTTCAAGGTTTCGCCGCCGTTTTATCGCAGTTCGATAGCCTATTTTCTTTATTTGTTGTTGGCTATTGGTTTGGGGGTGGGTATTATGTTTGCCAACCAAGCCCGTTTGCGGGCGCGCAACCGGGAATTGGAGGAAACCGTCGCCGCTCGTACGGCGGAAATCCGTCAAAAAAACGAGCAACTCGAAGGTTTCAACAAACGCCTCGAAGCCACGAACCAAAGCCTCGAAGCCGCGCAAAAAGACCTCATCAAAAAGAACGAGGAGGTCAGCAAAGCCAAAGAAGAAGTCGAAACGGCTTACGAACAACTCAAAGCCACCCAAGACCAGTTGGTGCAGTCGGAAAAAATGGCGGCTTTGGGGCAGTTGATTGCGGGGGTGGCGCACGAAATCAATACGCCGCTCGGCGCCATCAACGCCTCGTCGGGGTCAATCGCCAAAGCGATGCCCATTTTGATTCAAAAAGACCTTCCGCCGCTGTTTAAATCCATTACCCCCGAAATCGAGGAGCTGTTTTTTCAGTTGGTGGAAAGAACGCTGGGATTTTCGGGAACGCTCACCAGCCGCGAAGAACGCCAGTATCGTAAGCAAGTACAGGACGAACTTGAATCCTTGGGCGTGACCAATGCTTCGGCCTTGGCCCGCGAATTGATAAAGGTCGGGGTTTTTGACAATCTTGCACCTTTTAAGCCCATTTTTGAACATCCCAACTCCACCGGTATTCTCGACGCCGCCTCCAACATCGGTAAGATGCGCATGCACATCGACTACATCGCCCTTGCCGTTCAAAAAATGCAAAAAATCGTTTTTGCGCTCAAAAGTTATTCGCACCGACAAGTTTCCGAAGACCCGGTACCGGCGGATTTGCACGAAAACATCGAATCGGTGCTTACCATCTACCACAATCAGCTCAAGTACGGCGTCGAAGTTACCAAACATTACGACGAATCCATTCCAAAGTTCAAATGTTTCCCCGACCAGCTCAACCAAGTTTGGACCAACCTTATTCACAATTCGATACAGGCCATGGACGGCAAGGGCAAAATCGACATCGAAACCAAGCGCGAAAACGGCCACGTTCTCGTCAGCATTACCGACAACGGCCCGGGTATTCCGCCGGAAGTGCAACCGCGCATCTTTGAGGCCTTCTTTACCACCAAACGTCAAGGCGAGGGTTCGGGTTTGGGGCTTGACATTTGCCGCAAAATCGTCGAACGGCACAAAGGCACTATTGGTTTTGAATCCGTTCCGGGCAAAACCACTTTTACCGTCAAAATTCCTATCGTTGAATAACCCATGTACAATACGATATTGTTTGAAGTGGCGGAGGGGATAGCGACCGTTACCCTCAACCGTCCCGAACGCTACAACGCGCTCAACAACGAGTTGAGCTTTGAATTGATAGACGCGCTGAAAAAATGCGATAAAGATTCGGCGGTACGGGTGGTCGTCGTTACGGGCGCGGGGGATAAAGCGTTCTGTTCGGGTCAGGACCTTAAAGACGTGGCGGGTGTGGAACGTTCGCTCGGCGAATCGGTAAATCGCAGATACAACCCCATGACCCGCGCCATCGTCAATATGGAAAAGCCGGTCATCGCACGAGTGAACGGCGTGGCCGCCGGCGCCGGCGCGGGTATTGTTTTGGCCGCCGACATTGCCATCGCCGCCGATACTTCCTCGCTGCTTTTCGCTTTTGTGAATATCGGTTTGGTGTTGGACAGCGGAAGTTCTTATACCTTGCCGCGAATCGTCGGACGAAAAAAAGCGTTTGAATTGGCGACGTTGGGCGAAAAAATTTCCGCTCAACAAGCGTTGGAACTGGGGCTGGTTACGCGCGTCGTTCCTTTCTCCGAACTCGATTCGGTTACGCGGGAATGGGCCGTGCGTTATGCCGAAAAAGCCCCCAAGTCGCTGGCCCTCATCAAGCGTATGCTTAACCGTTCGCATCACAGTTCTCTTGAACAGATGCTCGAAATGGAAATGTATTGTCAAGAAATTGCGGGCGCCTCGGGCGACTACGTCGAAGGCGTTATGGCTTTTACTCAAAAAAGAAAACCCAACTTTACGGGCAAATAGCGATGGAAGTCGAATACGATTTTGAAAAGCCGATTGTCGAACTCGAGTCCAAACTCGAGGAAATCAAGCGTTTGGGCGCCCAAAACAACGTGAACGTCGAAGCGTCGGTAACGGCCTTGGAGGCCAAAATTCACGAACTTAAAGTCAGCATTTACAGCAACTTGAACGGCTGGCAACGGGTGCAGTTGGCGCGTCATCCCTTGCGGCCCTATACGCTTGATTACATACACGCGTTGAGTTCGGAATTTATCGAGCTGGCGGGCAACCGATGCGGCGGCGACGACAAGGCCATCGTCGGTGGATGGGCGCGTATTTCGGGCGACGTGTTTATGGTTATTGGCCATCAAAAAGGACGCGACACCAAGACGCGCCAATATCGCAACTTCGGCATGGCGAATCCCGAGGGCTATCGAAAAGCTTTGCGCTTGATGAAGTTGGCCGAAAAATTTAACAAACCCGTTGTAACTTTTATCGACACTCCGGGCGCTTATCCGGGCATGCACGCCGAAGAATACGGTCAGGCCGAGGCTATCGCCCGAAATCTGATGGAAATGTCGGTTTTACGCACGCCCATTGTTTGCATCGTCATCGGCGAAGGGGCGAGCGGAGGGGCCTTGGGCATCGGCGTCGGCGACCGCGTTTTTATGCTCGAAAACACTTGGTATTCCGTCATTTCGCCGGAATCCTGCTCGTCGATATTGTTTAGAAGTTGGGAACACAAAGAAAAAGCGGCCCTCGCCCTCAAATTGACGGCCAAAGACAATTTGGAACTCGGCATTATCGACGGGGTGATACCCGAGCCTTTGGGCGGCGCCCACAAAAATCCGCGTGCCGTTTACGATTCGGTTAAAAAAACCATCCTTGAAACCACACGCGAACTCAGGGCTTTTGCTCCCGACGAACTCGTTGAAAAACGAATCGAGAAGTTTTGTTCGATGGGGGTTTACCTGGAAGGCGAGCCCGCGGCGTAAAACAGGGCCCATGCTTCGTTCAAACGCCCCTCGTACGCCAACTTTTCGATGGTTTCAAAATCCGGCGCATCGTTTGGCTCTGTATGCGCAAGAACCGATTCGATGACGGTCGCCATCCTGCCCGCCGCAAACGGCGAAAGTTTTTCTTTCAATATCGTCGGTAGTTTTTCGTAACCCACCAAGTTTGTGCCTTCGGGTTTGGGCAAGGAAAAGAGTCCCGTTGCGCCGCGCGTCCACCAGTCGCGGTTCCAACGTGCGACCAAGTCCAACTTTTGGGGGTCGGGAACGCCGTCGGCGTCCAAGACCGATTTTTTGACGTGTATTTTTACGGCCTCGCAAACAATCAAGTCCCCCGAACCTCCGCCCGCGCCCACGCTTATCACCTCGTTTACTTTGCATTCGATTTGCATCGGCGATTCGGCGACGCGAAACGGTTTGACCACCTCGGATGCCAAAGGGGTAAAGCCCGCTTTTTCAAATTCATTGACCCCGCGCTCAAATTCCGCACTTGCGACGTTGGCCCACGCCGCCATGTCGTGGCTTATCGTATTGATGACGACCTCGAAAGTTTGGCGGACGTTGAGGGCGGTGTCTTTGTCTTGTCCCGTCCGTCCCGAACGATTGGGGGCAAAAACGAGAATCGGCGGTTTGGCGCTGAAGACGTTGAAAAAGCTGAACGGAGCCAAATTGGGACGTCCCTCCAAGTCGATGGTTGAGGCGAAGGCAATCGGTCGCGGCGCCACCGCACTCAACAACAATCCGTGTATTCGGGCCGTAGGCGTTTGCGACGGATTGACCGACAAATATTCGTCCATTTTCTATGATTATCGCATGCAAAGATACGAACCTTTAACGCCGGCGCCAAGTCCCACGATGCCAAAATGCAAACCCATATTTATTATTGCAATTTTTTTCAAATTTTAATTTTACCTTTGTCTTCTTGCGTCCAAACAACGGGCATTGCTTTTGTGCTCCGGCAAAATATACGAAATGTACGAGCCGCGTCGAGGCGGTATTCACACAAGCGAACAGGGCGCGCGTTTCTTGGTCTTTGTTATGTCGCTTTCAATCTTTTGAACGCGGCGGGCAAAACGAGTATCAGCGTTAGAATCAATAGGACGACGGCGACGGTTCCCGAAACGTAAAGCAGGTAGTCGGTAAAAGTAGGGGGCGGACCGGGTTCGTCGACGTCGCGGGAAAATATCCACGGCATATAGTTTTTTTCGGTGTCTTTTGCTTCCTTGCGTTCCGGGGTAACGTCCCAGTCGGTAAGTTTGGCGAGGTTGTCGGCTTCCTTCATCCGCCTTTCGGCCAATTCTTTGAGGTAGCGTTTGCCTTCCGGGCAGTCGTAAGGGCCTTCTCCGGGGATGTGCAGCACGTACCGGCTTTGAAAGTTTTGTTTGTTGGGCGTTTCGGTAAAGTTGAGGTCTTCGGGAAACTCTTTGCGGCCGTAACGAACGTGCAAGCGGGTAAGGTAGACGTTTCCATCGTAATTCGAGCCGTCCCAATCGTCGGGTTGTTTGAGGGTCAGCCAGTGGGCTCCGGCGGCGACGAGGTCCTCGCCCGTGGGCGGGTTGGTGGCGCAAGGGTCGCATTTGACGAAGTTCGACCCGCTTAAATCCCAAGAATACTCCAAAAAAACGGCTTTTTTCCCTTCTTCCCGCCATGCTTTATCAAAGACGGCTTTGTAAAATTCCCCAAAGCGTGATTTCACCGAAACGGGAACGTCGATGTTTGTGGGCATGGGAACGGTGCGGTAATTGACCGTTTCTACGCGTCCCGTTTTAGAGAGTGCGTAAACGACCATATCCTGTACGCCGTCGGAGTTGGCCATGCCCAAGCGTATCGGCAACATGAATCGGTCGTAGTCGTATTCGATTTGAATGGGACGGAGGTGGTTGCTGTTGGCCAATTCGTTGAGATTGACCTTGACGACAAAAAATTTGAGCTTGTTTTTGATGTAAGGTTCGAGGACTTCTCGGGCTTGGTCGGGGATGTGGTAGCCGTTTTGGGTCAGCCAAGTGGCGAGGCCGTCCGATTCTTTGGCCGAAAGAATGAGAATGTCGTATTCGCCGACGGTGTACCGGGCTTCGATGGTAACGCCGAGTTTTTGGGCGCTTCCGGGGACGGGTGCGGCGGCGTTTTCCACGGCCGAACTCGTCTCGTACATCCCCGAAGAGCGGGCGTACATGCGTTGGCAAGGCGGCGGGTCGTAGTATTCGGCCAATCGGGGACCGCTGTAAGCGTCGAGACGGTCGAAGAGGTCCGATTCCACCACCCGAATTTGCTCGCGTTTAAGCACCGTCGGGACGGGAACGACCATCGCAAAGTTTTTTACGTCGCCTTGATAGTCGTTGGCCATGGTCACGACCGTTCGCGCTCCATCCCTGACGACGATGACTTGCGAGGTTTTGTTAAAGAGTTTTGCACCCGCTTGGGCAACGAAAAAACCGCAGAACGCCCACGCTTCGTGCGCCATCAGCAACCCCAACCCTATCCCTATTATCGTTCTCATGACTTTCTTTTGAAATATTCAAACAAAAGCCGTGCCGTTTATTTGAGTTTGAAGGTAAAGGTTACTTTTACGGTTTGGTTTTGTTTGGTTTCGACGGGGGAGAACTTCCATTTTCTGAGGGCGGCTTCGGTGGCCTCTTTGAGGTTGCGTTGTCCGCCGTAATTGACGGCTTTGACGGCCACGACGCGCCCGTCGGGCGCGATGGTGATTTGGAAGGTAAGTTTGCCTTCTTCTTGCGCGTCGTATTTGGGGCGTGCGTAGGAAAGGAGTTCGCGTCCGTTGAGGCCTTCTCCTTCGCCGACGCCGAAGGAGAAGAGTCCTTGGGGGTCGACGAAGTTGGCTTTGGGGCTTCCGCGGTCGCCGGTTTTGTTGTTGGCATTGCCGTGGTTGGCGCCGCCGCCGCCTTCGGCGGATTTTTCCGCGGCTTTCTCGGGGGTTTTGGGGGCCGGTTTAGGGTCGGCTTTGGGGGCGGGTTTTTCGGCCGCCTTCACTTTCGACTCTTGTTTTTGCGTAACGACCTTTTCCGCTTTGGGCGGGGTCTTTTTGACCACGGGCGTTTTGACCGGCACGGGTTCGGCTTCTTTGGGCTTTTCGGTCGGAGGCTTTTGGTTGTTGATTTTCGCACTGCCTTCTTGGAAGTTGCCGAAATCGATGCGTCCTTGCACCACGTATTGCGGCTCCTCTTCGGGCGGCGTTACCCCGCGTTTGACCACCCACCACACCGCCAATATGCCGAGCATCAAACAGGCCAGCGCCGTCAGCGCCGCGCTTCTTTTTTTGATGTTTGCCTCTTCTCGCTCACGTTCTTTTTTCATGGACTTTACCCTCCGTTTCCGACGACAAAGCAAATCTTTTCGCACAATCGGCGCAACGGGGTTTTTCCCGTGAATATGTGAACATCTTAAACGTCCCAATACCGCCGAAAGTATCCGGCTTGGCGCCGCATGGTAGCCGCTATATTTGAACTACCGTAAAGAATTTATGGCAAACGAATAAATGCCGAATTTCGTGCAAAGACGCAAGGCCCCAACGCATTGGCGTTTTTATCCGATTTTTAAACCGATGACGAGGATGTCGTCGGTTTGTTCGACGTCGCCGCGCCAGCGGCGAAATTCGGCGTCGAGCAGGAGGCGTTGGCGATCGAGTTCGTAGTGGTGGATTTCTTGCAAAAGGGTGTAGAAGCGTCGGCTGAGAAAGCGTTTGTTGATTTCTTCGCCGATTTGGTCGGGGTAGCCGTCGGAGAACAGATAAATGACGTCGCCTTCGAGCAGGTCGATGCTGTGGCAGGTAAATTCACGGCTTTGCTCGTATTGAACGCCGCCCACGCCGTGGCGGTCGGGCTTAAATTCGACGACCTCGCCGCCGCGAATAAGCACCAAAGGCCGGTTGGCGCCGGCGAAAAGCATTTTTTTTCGGTGGATGTCGATTTGGCACAGCGCCATGTCGAGCCCGTCCTTGTTGCCTCCTTCTTGTGGATTTTCTTGTTGTAAAGCGACGCGTACGCGGATGTGCAGTTGAAGCAGGATTTCCTCGGGTTTAAACAGGCCTTCGAGTTCGACGATTTGTCGTAGGAGGGTGTTGGCCATGACGGTCATGAACGCTCCCGGAATACCGTGGCCCGTGCAGTCCGCCGCCGCGATGATAACCTTGCTTAGCCGTTGGCTGAACCAGTAAAAGTCGCCCGAAACCACGTCTTTGGGCTTGTAATAGACGAACGATTGCGGGAAAGCGTTTTTGATTTCGTGGTTTTTGGGCAGAAAGGCGTCTTGAATGCGTCGGGCGTATTGGATGCTGGCGATAATGTCGTCGTTTTTTTGTTTGATGAGGTCGCGTTGGCGGGTGATTTCCGCTTTTTGCTCGTTGACTTCACGGGTGCGCTCTTCGACTTTACGTTCGAGTTCGGCGTAAAGTTTGGCGTTTTGGATGGCGATGGCCGCCGGCGCGGAAAGCAATCGAAAAAGTTCGAGGTTGTGGACGTTGAACGCATGGGTTTTTTCGGGATTGTCGAGATACAGCAGTCCGAAAAGAATGCCCTGATAGACAAGCGGGGCGCATAAAATGGAACGGCATCCGTTTTTGCGAATGTAGGGGTGGGCCGAAAAGACGCCTTCGTTGGCGGCGTCGCCGAGGACGACCGTTTCTTTGGTCGTACGGCAATATTCGACGATCGCCGGACAAACGGGCGAAAAATCGGTAATGTCTTGGGATTCGAATTTGGTTTCGTAGCGGCCTCCATGGCCCTCGGCCTCGATGCTCGGGCCGTTTTCCCCTTCGAGAATGATGAAAGCGTTGGCGGCGTTGGCGTTGTCTATCATGATGCGCATGAGCTTGTGCAAAAGTTTTTGCAAGTTGATTTCGCCGATGAGCGAAAGCGAGGCCCGGTTGAGTTCGGTGAGTATGCGTGATTTTTCCGTCAGCTCGATGCGTTGACGGTAGTGGCGCAAGGCTTCTTGAAGGGCGTTTTTGAGTTCGGGGTCGGTAACGGGGCGATAAATGAGCCGGTAGACTTTGGCGGCCTCAAGCGCCGTTTCCTGCACGTTGTCGTCCGTTTCGGCGAACAATATTAATAGGCTGTTGGGCCGTTTTTTAAAGAATTTTTGCAAAAAGGCGTCGCCTCTGCCGTCGGGCAGGTTTTGTTCGACGAAAATCATGGCTACGTCCCTTCCTTCAAGAATGATTTTGTCCAACCAACGAAGCGCGTTTTCGCCCCCGTCTTCGTACCGGTATTCAAATTCGCCGGCGAAGCAGGTTTCGATATGGCGTTTGAGTTGGACTTTGGCGGCGTCGTTGGGTTGGACGCACAATATAAAACGTTTTTCCGTCATGGTCTTAGTTCCGTTCCGAACAGCAACTCGCCGAAGTCTTCGGACGTTAGGCGGGCCGCGGTTTTTTTTCTTAAAATATTAATTTCGTTTTCTAGGGTTTCGGGGTTTTTGAGGTAGCGTTTTTCAAACGAAATGGGGCGTCCGAAGTGGAAGAATATCGTTGGCTTGCGGCGGTTGAAGCCGTGGACGCACGTGTAATAAGGGTAAAGAAACGTTGGGATATGGGGTTTTAGCTTGGTCAGGCCGAGTTTTAGTTGGACGGGTGCGACGTCCGGTACTATCTTGCCTTGAGGGAAAAAAACGGCCAACGTGCCGGGAACCGCGCTTACTTCCGCCAAATAGTTCAGCGAACGGAAAATATTTTTGGGGTTGAAAGGGTCGATGGAAAAGGCGCCGGCTTTTGCAAAAAGTGGATATTGTCGGAGCTGTTCCTCGAGCATCATGATGTAAAATTTACGCTTCCAGAAACGACGGTTGATTTCGAGGGCCCAAAAGCCGTCCCACCACGAAACGTGGTTGGGGGTGACTATCATTGCCGCGCCGTCGACGGGTTGGGGCGGCCGGTTCAAACAATAGGCGCCCGCAAAGTCCGACGACAATATCCGCTTTACATACCAAGCGATAATTTTTTCCAGCCATGGCGAATGGCGGGCGGGAATGAAGCCCTTTTCGTTTTCCGAGGCCACGGCTATTTTTGGACGAGTCCGATTTCGATGAGGCGTTCGGTGAGGTATTCGCCCGCCGTGGCGTCGGGGTAGCGTTTGGGGTTTTGCGCGTCGATGCAGGATTCGAGGCAGGCCAAGGACATCGTCGGTTTTGGGTGAAGAAAAAACGGTATCGAAAACCGGGGCGTATGCATTTTTTCGCGCGGGGGATTGACTACGCGGTGCGTCGTCGAAACGAGTTTGTGATTGGTCAGGCGTTGGAGCATGTCGCCGACGTTGACCACCACGCATCCGGGCACCGCCGTTATCGGCACCCATTGTCCGTTCCGGCTCAAAACCTCCAAGCCTTCGGCGCTGGCGCCCATGAGCAGGGTGATGAGGTTGATGTCCTCGTGGGCGGCGGCGCGAACCGCGTCCTCGGGTACCGAATCGGGGTCTTCTATCGGGAAGTAGTGTATCGAGCGCAGGATGCTGACGCCTTCGTGAACGTGCGGCTCGAAATGGTTTTCGTCCAAACCCAAATACAGCGCCAAGCTTTTGAGCATTTGCCGCCCCGTGTTTTCGAGGGCGTAAAACGCCTCGACGTGCGACGGGCCAAAGTCCGGCGTCTCGCTTGGAAAGATGTTGGCGGGATAGTTTAATTCCGCCAAACGTTCCGGGGAAAGTTCGGGGCCGACATGGTAAAATTCTTTGAGGTCGCCGACGTTGCGGCCTTTGGCGTGTTCTTGACCCTTAGGGGTATAACCGCGTTGCCCGCCGATTTCGGGACGGTAATACTTGATTTTAATCTCGTCGGGTAGGGCGAAAAACGCCCGACTTGCGGCATACAACCGATTTTCAAGTTCCGGCGACAAAAAATGGTTCTTTATCGCCACAAAGCCGATGTCTTGATAGGTTTGACCCAAGGCGTCGGTAAAACGCTTACGTGCCGCCGAGTCTCCCTGTGTAAAGTCCGCCAAATCCAAGGTGGGTATTGCGTTCATGATATTTATCAAAAAGAATAATCGCAAAAATAACCACTTTGTCCAATTTTTTTACGTGAAAATACCCCGGTCTAAGCTATTTTACGCACATCGTCCTTCTTTGCACAAAAAAATGTCTCAACCCGTAATTTTTACGAAATTTGGGTCGCAGTTGGGAAGGCAACAATCTATGCGCACCGTTATTTTTTTGACAACTTTGGGGGCGACGGCCGGGCTGGTCGTTGCATTGAGTGGCAAATGGGGTTCGGTCCCGCGTTTGGGGCCGTTTTTTTCGCCGTTTCATGGTTTTTGGCAGAACGCCGAGGCAACGGATTCTCCCGTGGGTAAGGACGAGGAGTGGATTTTGCCCGGCTCCGAGGCCGGCGTACGCGTCGTTTTCGACGAGCGTTTGGTACCGCACGTCTATGCCCAAAAGCCCCTCGACGCTTATAGGGCGCAAGGGTTCGTTACCGCACGTTTCAGACTTTTTCAAATGGATATGCAAACCCGGGCGGCGGGTGGAAGATTGGCCGAGGTCATGGGAGAAAAATTTGTCGAATACGACCGTAGTCGTAGGCGCATCGGCATGCTCAAGGCCGCCCAAGACGTGGTCGAACGTCTTTCCCATGACCCCGAGGCCCGAAACATCGTCCAAGCCTATTGCGACGGCGTCAATGCCTTCGTGCGCTCGCTTACTCCCGCCGAATATCCCCTCGAATACAAACTTTTGGACTTTGCCCCCGAAGAATGGACGCCCCTGCGTACCGCGCTTTTGCTTAAATACATGGCTTGGGACTTAACCGGCGCTCATACCGACCCACAGCTTTCGCGTGCACTGGAAAAATACGGACTTGAAGCAACCCAAGAACTTTATCCCGATTATTTGCCTTACACCGACCCGATTGCCCCCGAAGACACCAAGTGGGAATTCAAGGCCGAGGCCCTTCCGCCCCTTCCCGCCAAACCCGGCGTGGGTTGGCCCGACGCCCAACGCCCCGACGGCCCCGACCCCAACAACGGCAGCAACAACTGGGCCGTACACGGCTCCAAAACCGTTTCCGGTTACCCAATTTTGGCCAACGACCCCCATCTTGGATTGCGTTTGCCTTCGATTTGGTTCGAAATACAGCTAAAATCCTCGGATTTCAACGTTTACGGCGTATCTTTGCCCGGCGCGCCCGGCGTGGTCATCGGCTTCAACGAAAATATTGCATGGGGCGTGACCAACGTCGGCGCCGACGTAATCGACTGGTACAAAATTACGTTCAAGGACTCGAACATGGACGCCTATCTCCACGGCGGCGAGTACAAACCCGTAACGATGCGCGTGGACACCATTCGGGTCAAGGGGCGTTCCGAACCCGTCTTGGACACCATCTTTTCCACCCACCACGGTCCGATTGTTTATCGTCCGAACGAAAAGCCGTTTTCCGATGCTTTTCCCGCCGGTTGCGCCTTGAAGTGGGGGGCGCATGCGCCGTCGGCCGAAATTCTTACTTTTCTTGCCCTCAACAAGGCCAAGAATTACGACGACTATCTTGCCGCGCTCGAATATTTCGATTGTCCCGCCCAAAACTTTTGTTATGCCGGCAACGACAAAACCATCGCCCTGCGTTCCAACGGAAAATATCCTTTAAAATGGAAAGGGCAGGGAAAATACGTTCTGGACGGTTCCGAACCCGCGCACGATTGGGCGGGGTGGGTGCCGCGCGACCACGTGCCGGCAACCAAAAATCCGCCCCGAGGCTTCGTCTCCTCGGCCAACCAAGCCCCCGCCGCTCCCAATTATCCTTATTATTTGGATTGGAACTTTGCCACTTTCGAGCGCGGCGCTCAAATCAACCGTCGGCTTGCCGCTATGCAAAACGTTACGCCCGACAGCCTCCGTCTTCTCCAAACCGACAACGCCAATCTTTTGGCAGAGCTGGTTTTGCCGCGAACGTTGGAGTATCTGCGTTCCGACACGCTCATGCCCGCCGATTATCGGCCGGCTTTGGACGTCTTTGCAAAATGGAACCATCAAAATCACGCCCAATCCACGGGGGCGACCCTGTTTTATTTGTGGTGGGAGATGTTTGAGGAGGGAGTGTGGGAAGACCAATTGCCGGCGGCCCAATACGAATATCCGCCTTCGTCGCGAACGGCTCAACTTTTATTGAACAAGCCGCATTCGCCGTGGTTTGACGACGTACGCACCGAAAACGCCAAAGAGTCCGCGGCCGATATCGCCCGCGCCGCCTTCCGTAAAGCCGTCGATTCCCTCAAACGCTTCAACCCCGACACGGCGCAATGGACGTGGGCCAACTTTCGCCGTATTTCCATTTATCATCTTTTGGGCGCCAACCTTAAATCCTTTGGCGTCGAAAACTTGAACGTCGGCGGCGGACACAACGTTGTCAATGCTTTGAAGCCGGGTCACGGCCCGTCGTGGCGCATGGTTGTCGCGCTTGGCACGCCCGTTAAGGGCTTCGGCGTCTTTCCCGGCGGACAATCGGGAAATCCCGCCAGTCGGTTTTACGACCATTCCATTTCCACATGGGTCAGAGGCGAGCTTCACGCGCTCAACTTTTGGGCCTCGCCCGACGGAAAAAAGATCATTGGCGCCATCACGTTTAAACCCGTATGAGTAACGTTAGGGCATAAGTTGTTCGAGTTTGCGTTCGAGGGCTTCGCCGCGAAGGTTCTTTGCAATGATTTTACCTTCGCGGTCTATCAAAAAGGTTTGGGGAATGGAGGTGACGCCGTAGAGTTTGCCCGCCGCCGACTGCCAGCCTTTGAGGTCGGAGACGTGGTTGGGCCAAACGAGTTTGTCCTGTTCGATGGCGGCCAGCCATTTTTCTTTGGTTTGGTCGAGGCTGACGCTGAAAATATCGAAGCCTTTGTTTTTGAATTTTTCGTAAACGCGCACGACGTTGGGGTTTTCGCGTCGGCACGGCCCGCACCAGCTCGCCCAGAAATCGATAAGTACAATTTTTCCTTTTAACGATGAAAGTTTGAGGTCTTTGCCCTCCGGGGAGGCCATGACGATTTCGGGCGCGGGACTGCCCAAACGCACCGCCCCAAATTTTTCCAAGTCTTGTTTGAAGCGTTGGGCGTTGGGGGTGGCGGGAAATTCGTTTACGTATTTTTCGGCATAATAAAGGTAAATATCGACGTAGTCGGGGGATTTGGAGGCGATGGCGCCGTGCATCGCGCCGAGAATGAACATTTCGCGCGTCCGGGACTTGTCCGTCGTTTTTTTCAAGAGCGCGTCCACCGTGGGGACGAGTTGGGAGTAGTCTTCGCCGAACTGTCCGGCCAACGTGGCGACAAAGGCCATGACTTTTTGGTAAAAGATGGGGTAACGGCCGAGGTCGGGGTCTTTGAGGTCGAGGCCCGAAAAAAACTCGCTTTTGAGATAGGCTTTTTCGTCGGGATACTTGGCGGAGACGGCGGGGTCGGCTCCGTAAGGGGAGTAATGATAAAGCTGTGCGACTTTGCCGAGCAGGTTGCCGGCGTTTTCGGCTTTGACTTTCGCTTGATAGTCGGCTTGGGCCTTGTAAACGGCGTCAAGGGCTTTTTTCTTTTTTTGTTGTTCTTCGGCGTTTGCGCTTTGAAACGCTTGGCCGTATTGTTGGCGGGCGTCTTGGATTTGGGTTTGGTACTCGCGGGTTTTTTTCAAAAATTCGGCAAGGCCGGTATTGAGCCTTCCCGATATTACGGTGACGGTTTGGGCAAGGTAGGGTCCGGTGGCTTCAACGACGATTTCCGCGTCCGCGCCCAAAAGCACGTCGAAGCCGTTTACTTGAATTTCGCCGTTTTGGCCGAAGTGCTTGACCCCCACGGCGTAAATGCCCGGATGTTCGACGCTTCCTCGCAGTTCAAATTTTCCCTGATTTAACGCGACGGTTTTGAGGACGTTGACCTCGTTTCCGTAATATTCGAAAAGCGAAACGGAATCGGCGCTCAGGTCTTTGAGCGTTCCTTTGACGACGTAGGGTACGGCGCCTTGGGTCGTTTCACCGCCGCTGCACGCCAAGAAAAAAATCAAGCCCGTAAGGACGGCTATCGGTTTAAGCATTTTTTTTGTATTTATTTTACCAAACGATGGCGGCGGAGGCCCATGTAAAACCGGAACCAAACGCCGTTAGAATAATTTTCTGTCCTTTTTTCAACGAACCGTCGCGTTCCGCCTCCGAAAGCGAGATGGGAATGCTGGCGGCCGTGGTGTTGCCGTATTTGTGAATGGTCATATAAAATTTGTCCATCGAAAGGCCTATTTGGTCTGCCATGGCGGCGGCGATGCGGTAATTGGCTTGATGGGGAAAGTACCAATCGACTTCTTCGGGCGCCCAGCCGGCGGATTCGAGAGCTTCAAGGGCGGACTCTTTCATACGAACAACGGCGTGTTTGAACACTTCCTTGCCGTTCATGTAAGGATAGAGGCCTTTGAGGTCGGGGGAGACTTTGGGGCGTTTGAGGCTCGAAGGCTCGGGTATCCACAATTCCCGGGCGTATTTGCCTTGGGTGTGCAGGTGGGTGGAAACGATTCCCGGACCCGTTTGCGACGCTTCGACCACCACCGCCCCCGCCCCGTCGCCGAAAAGCACCCCTACCGTTCGTCCTTCGGGAGAAAGGTCGAGCGACGTCGATTGCATTTCCGCACCCACAACCAACACCCGCCGGTACATTCCGTTTTTTATGTACTGTTCGGCGATGGAAAGGCCGTAAACGAAGCCCGAACATTGCATGCGTATGTCCAGTGCGGGGATGGTGGGCAAGTCCATTTTTTCTTGCAAAAAGCACGCCGAACCGGGGAACCAACACTCGGGGCTGAGCGTGGCGAAGACGACCATGTCCAATGCCGTTTTATCCACGCCGGCGCGTTCTAGGGCCTGCTTGACGGCGGGGATGGCCAAGTCCGCCGGGCCAACGCCTTCGGGGGCAAAACGCCGCTCGCGTATCCCCGAGCGCTCGTAAATCCATTCGTCGCTCGTGTCGTAAAATGCTTTTAGGTCGTCGTTTTTAACCACCTTTTCGGGAACGTAGTGGCCCGTTCCCGTAATAACGGCGTATGGCATATTGGTTTTGTTTGATTCGCCGCGTAAAATTACGCAAATTTGCGCTAAACACGAAATTTATTATTTTCGTGCATGCCGTGCGACGCCCGCATCGCCGAAGGCAATGGCGAGGGAAATGCCATAAATCACACGTCTCGTTTTTTTTTGGGGGGCGACAAAAAAAACGAGAAAAAAATTTGGAAAATAACTTAAAGCGTTGTAATTTTACCGTTGAAAAAGAAATTTATATTCCATTCAAAAAATTTCATTCAGATTTATGCCTTAACCAAGTAAAATTGTATTGAAATATGAAAAAATTATACTTAACTCTGGGATTCGCCCTAACAGCCGCGTGGTCTGCGTCGGCGCAGCTGTTGTACAACGACGGGGCGCTCATAACCATACAAAACGGCGCCGCCGTCCACGTCTATGGCGACGTTCTCAACACAAGCGGCGGCACGCTTGACAACAGTGGCAACTTGTGGGTTAGAACCACGAGTGGAACTTTCTCCAACGACGCTACGACGAACCTTAATTCGACGGGCGTGCTTTACGTCGAAAAAGATTTCTTAAACTTCGGTTCCTTCGCCGCCGCCGTGAACAGCAAAGTCGTTTTTAACGGAGGAACCGGAGCTTCGCAAGCCTATTTTGACGATGATCCCGACGCCAATCCGCTTTACAACGTCGAGCTTCAAACCGACGATCTCAACCTCGACTCCAACTTGCGGCTTAAAGTCAATGGAACGATGGACTTTTCCGTGGGACCCGCCAATAACATTATCAATACGGGAGATTATTATTTGGTGATGAGCACGTCGGGGGCGTCGATGTCGCAGTTTAACGGTATACACAACGTTGGTGGCGACGCCACGATGAACAATAAGTACGTCAACGGAAGAGTGTTGTGGCAGGCTTCGGGAACCAACTTGACCTATCCCTTTCCGGTGGGTACGAAAAGCGGGAGTAAAGCCGCCGTTCGGGGTGCGCAGTATATGGAACTCAACGGCCGTTTCACCATCGACGGCGCCACTTTCTTGGAAGCGTATTTTGAGGCGGAACAGCCCATGACCACTCCCACCGGATGTTTGGACAAGCCCTTGACCCATTATACGGGGATTTATCACTGGCGTGCGCTGACCAACGCGACGACTCCCGCCAATATTTCTTCGGGTACGCCTCTGACCATTACGGTGGACCCTTATAATTTACGTATGCGCCCTTACAGCACGGAGGCCGCCGGATTGGACAATATCGGCATTGGCGCCGCCGTTCGCCACGTTGTCGGCGCGCTAGACTTCACCACAGACGTTATCCGTTTCGACGACGACGTTCCCGCCGACGGAGTGGATATCCACGACCCGTGCTACGACTTTGGCAACAAGCACAACGTGTACGTTACGGGGCTTACTTCCTTTTCCAAAGGCAGCGCCTTCGGTACCTCCCCCCCGAGCACTCCTTTCCCTATCGAGACACTGGAATTCAATGCCACGCCGCTGGTAACCACCATTATGCTTGACTGGCGCACGAGTCGAGAAATCAACACCGCCTATTTCGATTTGGAACGTTCGCTCGACGGCCGTTCGTTCGTACCTATTAAAACGGGTATTCCGGCAAAAGGCTTTACCTCTTCGGAAACGCGTTACAACTTCGAAGATGCGAAAGTTCAGTTCAACACTTTGTATTATTATCGTTTGCGCGTAGTGGACAACGACGGACGCACGTATTATTCGCAAGTCCGCCAAGCGATATTGACCGACGGCCTCGAACTCGAAGCGCGTTTCTATCCCAATCCGACGAGCGGCGACTTGACTTTGGACGTTATTATGCCGACGGCGGGCAAAGTTCAAGTTCGTCTCTACGATGCAAAAGGCGCTCTGGTGCTTGAAGGGACGCACGAACTGCCGGCGGGCAAAAATACCATCGATTTTAGCGATAGCGTGAAGTCGTTGGCGTCGGGTTCTTACATGTCTCAAATCATTGCGGGCGGCAAGGCTTTTAACCAAAAGTTGGTGAAAAACTAAATTTTTCCACGGACGATATTACCCCGCCCTTTCGGGCGGGGTTTTCTTTTTGTCTAATTTTGCAAATGCTAAAAAAATTGCGTGCCGAACATTATTGGCTGGCATGGTTGATTGGTTTGGTCGGCGTGGGGATATACAAGTACGAGGACATGACCGAAACCAACGAGTGGGTGGTGTTGTGTTTGGCGTTGGGGGTGGCGGCGTTTATGTACGGTTTTCGTCGCAAACAACGTCAAAGTATGGAAAAAAGCGGTGGCGACGCGGCGTGAGTCGCTGAAAATATTGCGTCGCGGGGCTTGCGGGTTCTATTTTGAGACGGCAGGGCCGCAAGACCGTTATGGTGTGTATCGTCGAGGGGTAGCCATAAGCGATGTCGCGCCGCAAATTACGTCGTACAAAGATTTTTCCGAGGCGCCGGACGCCGTCGGCGAGCCGATGTTCGGAGTCGTGGCCTACGACGCCAAAAATTACATTGAACCCGGGCTTTCTTCCGCTCATGCGGGGCTTTATCCTCATCCGACGGTTTCTTTTTTTTATCCCACGGAGCTTTCGCTCGAACCCGGCGGTTATCTTCCGATTAGGCCGTCGTCTCCCGTTCCCGAGTTTCCGGTGTTCGAACCCTTGATTTCGCGTCAAGGATACATAGAATCCGTTGGAAGGTTGATGGAACACATTCGTCGGGGCGACGTTTACGAAATCAACTATACTTTTCCCTTCGCGGCGAACGTACCGAGCTATTTCGACCCGTTTGATTATTACGAGCGTCGCGCCGTGCCCGTACCCTTTTCATGTATTTACCATGACGGCGAACGAACGATGTTGTGTTTTTCACCCGAACGTTTTTTACAAAAGCGCGGCCGAAGGTTGATAACCGAACCGATAAAAGGTACGTTGCGGCGCACGCGCGACCCCGTTATTGATAAGCGCATGCGTCGTTGGCTGAGGAGGGGAGCCAAATTTCGGGCGGAAAATACGATGATCGTAGACCTTTCTCGCAACGACTTGCATCGGGTTTGCGTGCCGGGGAGCGTTCGTGTGGAAAAATGGTGCGACGTGCGCTCTTTTCCGTCTCTTTATCATTCGGTTTCGACGATAGTTGGGGAGATGGAGGAGGGGCAAAGGTGGTCGTCGGCGTTTGGCGCCGTTTTTCCTCCGGGTTCGATGACGGGCGCACCCAAATTTCGAGCGATGGAACTTATAGACGAAAACGAAAAATTTTCCCGGGGATGGTATTCCGGCGCGGCGGGTTACAGGGACGCCAACGGTGATTTTGATTTCAACGTCGTGATACGTGCCGTTTTTATTTTTGGAGACAAAATGTTTTTTCACGTCGGAGGGGCGTTGACGATGGATTCCGAGCCTGAGGCGGAATATGAGGAGTGTTTGACCAAGGCGGCGTCGTTTGCAAAATTGAAATAGATATGGCAATTTCGCATTATGAAAATCGCGGTTTTGGGAGCGGGAAACATTGGCGGACGTTTGGCCAAACGCTGGGCGGCGGTGGGTTACGACGTGGTCGTCGGCTTGCGCGACGTGCAAAAAAACGATACGGGCGTTCGGGCGGCGACGCTTAAGTCGGCGTGCGAAGGCGCGGACGTGGTGGTGTTCGCCGTTCCCGCTACGGCGGCTTACGAAACGGCCAAAGCCGTCGGGCCTTTGACGCGGAACGTCGTTATCATTGACGCGATGAATGCCGTTTTTCGCAAGCCCGAGCCGTACTCGAAAACTTCCGAGGCTATCGCGGCGGGTTGCGGTTCCGACAACGTCGTCAAATGTTTTAATTGGATAGGCGCGGAAAATTTGGACGACCCGAATTATGGCGGTGTTTGGGCGGACATGCTGCTTTGCGGCAACAGCGTCGAGGCGAAGGCGAAAGTAAAAACGTTGGCCGAGGCGTTGGGTTTCAACGTCTACGACGTTGGGGGGTTGGACAAGGAAGGGTTGCTCGAACAAGGCGCGGCGCTATGGGGCGCACTGGCTTTCGGCGCGGGCTTGGGGCGCAATATCGCTTTCAAAAAAAAATAAGGTTTTTACGATGGTTTCGCCCGGATGGCGGACCTTCGGACTCGTACTCGCGGCAATGTAAATTTTTTGATAATTTCATTGTAGGGGTGCAAAATATTTCACGGCGATTGCTTAGATTTGCGCGAAAATCCAAAGCGGGTTCGGCCAAGGCGTCGGGCTTGTCTTGCGAACGATTAGAAATACACGACACGGGAAGCATTCCCGCTTAAATAAATATAAAAAATAACGTCCATGTACGATTCACCATTACGTCAACTGCTGGTTACCGGCAACAAGAGTTACGCTCAGGTGACGGAGGATATCTGCAGACCGATACATTCGAAGCCGAGCAAGGAATGGCTGGGAGCCTTTTTGTTGTCGGCTTCGATATTGGGTATAGGGGGCATTGGGATTCTGAACACGTTGGTGAACGGAATCGGCGCTTGGGGCCTGAACAAGACGGTCGGCTGGGCCTTCGACATCACCAATTTCGTGTTTTGGATTGGTATCGGTCACGCCGGCACGTTGATTTCGGCGATTCTTTTGCTTTTTCGTCAGAAATGGCGTACGGGGGTTAATCGGGCGGCGGAGGCCATGACGATTTTTGCGGTTTTGTGTGCGGCTCTTTTCCCGGGCTTGCACATGGGCCGTCCTTGGTTGGCGTACTGGATTTTTCCCCTTCCCAACTACCACGGCCCGTTGTGGGTAAACTTTAATTCTCCTTTGCTATGGGACGTTTTCGCCATCAGTACGTATTTTACGGTGTCGCTGGTGTTTTGGTACACGGGCTTGATACCGGACTTTGCCACCGTTCGCGACCGTATCAAAGGCAAGTTTGCCAAGTCGGTATACACGGCGTTGTCGTTCGGATGGGTGGGAAGCGCGAAAAATTGGCAGCGTTTCGAGGCGGTGTCGTTGATTTTGGCCGGGCTTTCGACTCCTCTGGTGTTATCGGTGCATACGATAGTAAGCTTTGACTTTGCCACGTCCGTTATTCCGGGTTGGCACACGACGATATTCCCTCCGTATTTTGTGGCCGGCGCCATTTTTTCGGGATTCGGCATGGTGCTTACGCTCATGATTATAACCCGAAAAGTATTGAACCTTGAAGATTACATCACCATCGGTCATATTGAAGCGATGTGCAAGGTTTTGATTGCCACGGGGATGATGGTCGGCATTGCGTACACCACCGAGTTTTTTATTGCTTGGTATTCGGGCAGTATTTACGAACGTTATGCATTCATCAATCGTGCTTTTGGGCCGTACTGGTGGGCCTATTGGATAATGTTTAGTTGCAACGTATTCAGTCCGCAGGTTTTTTGGATACGCAAACTGCGTCGCAATCCTTGGTTCGTGTTTGTTATTTCGATTTTTGTGAACATCGGAATGTGGTTTGAACGTTTCGTGATTATCGTAACCTCTTTACACCGCGATTATTTAGTTTCGAGCTGGCGCATGTACACTCCCTCGATTACCGAATGGGCGATTATGATAGGCGTATTTGGCTTATTTTTCACGTTATTTCTTCTTTTCACTCGCTTTTTCCCCGTGGTGGCGATAGCGGAGGTGAAAAGTATCATGAAAACGTCGAGCGACACCTATCGCAAGGACGCCCAAGTTGAGATTTTTCACGGTACGCCCGCCGGCGTTCCGGCCTATCGTTCACCCGATTCCAACCTACAATAAACGGCCATGTCCAAGAAAAAGAAAGAAAAAGTAAATCATTTGGTTGGTATATACGACGACGACGAAAAGCTTTTGCACGCCGTCGAAGTTATACGCCAAAGAGGGATAAAAATTGCGGACGTATTCACTCCCTTTCCCATTCACGGTTTGGAGCACGCCTTAGGCTACAAGGATTCGCGTTTGCCCGACGTCGCGTTTATTTTCGGGACGCTGGGAACGATTACAGCCTTGGCCATTCAAATCGGCACTTACACCATAGATTGGCAGGTGAACGTCGGCGGGAAATCTTCTTTGCCGCTGCCGTCGTTTATACCCGTAACTTTTGAATTGACGGTGCTGTTTGCGGCATTGGGTATGGTCGGTACCTATCTGATTGCCAACAAAATTGGACCCGGTGTTCAACCCGAGGTGGTCGACCCCCGTCAAACCGACGATAAATTCGTCGTCATTGTTAAAGCCAAAGACGAAGCCTACAACCAAAAGGTGAAACAAGCCTACAACGATACCGGCGCGGAAACCGTGCGCGAACAAATCCTTACCGACACCGAAGAAGAATAACATGAAGCCATACTTATATCTAGGGATTGCGGCGGCGATGTGGTTGAGCGGATGCGGCCGCGACGAGCGCAGTACCGGTTTGGAATACGCGCCGCAAATGTATCATCCGATATCCTACGAACCTTATGTTCAATTGGCCGCAAACAAGTTCAACGCCGACGGAAAAAATATGCGCGAACCTGCAAAAGGTTCGATAGCTCGCGGTAAGATGGATTATTACTATCCGCTGCCCAATACCAACGAAGGCTACGAAAGGGCGGCGAAAGAAATAAAAAATCCCGTTGAACCGACGCAAGAAAACCTTGCCGAAGGCGAACGTCTTTACGGGCTTTATTGCTCGCACTGCCACGGTGCGGCGGGGGCCGGCGACGGTCTTGTCGCTGCGAAATTCGCTCAGCCGCCCGCTTATACCGCCCGTGCATATCTTGCCGAAGGGCAGATTTTTCACAGCATTTATTGGGGTAAGAACGCCATGGGGCCGCATGGCTCACAACTGAGTCCTACCGAGATATGGAAGGTGGTACATCACGTGCGTAAACTCATGGGTTTTGAGCCCGGAAAACAAGGCGAAAACAAGGAAGAAAAGAAATAACGACCATGGGACATCACAAAGAAACTTTGCCTGAAAAAGAACGATTCGAATTTACGTCCGATATACGCAAGCCGTTGATGATTCTTATGGCCGTTGGCGCCGTGTTTTTCGTCTTGGGTTTGTTGTTTGGCGGCGGGGGGGAGCATGACGACCATGGTGGCGGTCACCACGGAGCCGTCAAACGGCAAGGTCAATACATGGCGGCAAGTCGGTTGATTGCCGAAGATCGGCCTAAGGACGAAAAGCAACAAGAAGAACAAGCGACGGAGCGGGAATCGCGGCAAGTTCAAGAAAAGGCTCAAACCCATGCTTCGGAAGCCAAAAGTGAAAAATCCGCCGGTCACGGGGCTGCTCACGGTCATGGTCATGGCGCCAAAGCTCCCACGGGGGTTGTTCCTCCCGCGAACGAAGCCCAAAAAGCCGTTCAAGGAATGCCCGAACATCTACAGCACGTTCACGGTTCGCCCTTGCTTTCGCGTTTATGGGCCAACCTTATTATCAACGGCTTCTTTTTTATGGGTATTTCGTTGATGGCCGTGATGTTTATTACCATTAGCTATTCAGCCAATGCGGGTTGGTTTGTGTTGTTTCAGCGTCTCCCCGAAGCCATGGGACATTTCATGCCCGTGGGCTTTGTTGTGTTGTTGATTGCCTTTTTGGCGGGCGGACATAGTGTTTATCACTGGCTGGATACCGAGGCCGTCGCCAACGACCCTATTCTATTGGGAAAATCGGGCTATCTGAATATGCCGTTTTTCTTGATTCGGGAGACGTTGTATTTTGCGATATGGTTCGGTATGTTTTTGATGTTGCGCAACCTATCGCGTAAAGAGGATGAAGTCGGCGGTCACGAGTTTTACCTCAAGCGGGTAACGATAGCGGCGGCCTTCACGCTAATTTCCGCATTGACCTTCAGCTCCGCCGCGTGGGACTGGATTATGTCCATCGACGCGCACTGGTTTAGTACGATGTTCGGCGTTTACGTATTCGCCACCTGTTGGGTAAGTATGTTCGCGCTCACGACCATGTCCGTTATATTTTTGAAAAGCAAAGGTTATTTCGCCAACGTAAACTCCTCCCACTTGCACGATTTGGGCAAATTCATGTTTGCTTTCAGTATTTTTTGGACTTACATTTGGTTTTGCCAATTCTTATTGATTTGGTATGCGAACATACCCGAAGAGGGAATATATTTTGTAGCCCGCCTGCAAAACTATCCCGTTACCTTTTTTGCGGCGTTCGTCATGAATTTTATTTTACCCTTCTTCATCCTTTTAAGCAAAGGCAACATGCGCCACGCGCCTACGTTGGTGTTCGTTGCGGGAATTATACTTGTCGGTCATTGGCTTGACGTTTACAACATGGTGATGCCCGGGGTGATGAAGGCGTCGGGTTCGGTTGGTTTCATGGAAATTGGAACGTTTCTCTTGTTTTTGGGAGCGTTTCTTTTCACTACGGGGCACTTCCTCACCAAAGCGAACCTCATCCCCAAAAAACACCCTTATCTCAAAGAGAGTCTCTTGCACGATTATCATTAATTTCGTTGGAACCAAATTTTTCGCCGCCCCGGAACGTCTTGGGCGGCGATTTTTTTTGCGATTTTTCGAAAAAAGCCTTCTCAAAAAAGTTTGCATCGTGTTTGTTTGTCAATTTTTTCTTATTTTTGTCGCATTAACGTTAAGTAACCGCAATGAGAACATTCGTTTTACTTTTATTAGGCATATTGGGTGCGGGTTCGTGGCCGGGCACCCCCGCTCGGGCCCAGAAGGTAAAGTATTGGTCAAAAAATTTTTACGACCAAGCCGTTAAAATCGACTCCAACATCGTATACGGTCGCAACCGTCCGTTTCCCTACGAGTGTTGCGATACGTCGATAATGGGGGCGGCGCCCGTTGATTTGCTGCTCGACCTATATTACGTCGAAGACCCGCAAACCGAAAATCGTCCGTTGATTATCCTCGTTCATGCGGGTAGTTTCCAATCCACGACGACGGTCGAGAGCCCCCTTGGCTTGAGGGCCGGCCCCGCCGGACGCAAAACCGACAATTGGATTGTGGACATGGCGACCGATTTGGCCAAGCGTGGTTTTGTCGTCGCGTCGATGGACCATCGTGTGGGCTGGGATGCAATTAGCTGTCAAGGCAAGTCGTGCGTGGAAGGGGTTTTCAAGGCGGTGCTTCGCGCCCAACAGGATATGCGTGCCTGTATTCGTTACTTGCGTCGCCCCTCCGTGGCCGCCCAATACAAAATCGACGTAAACCGTATTGCCGTCGGTGGTTCGTCCTCGGGCGCATACGTTGGTATTCATTCGCAGGTTTTGGACAGCTTCGACGAAATTATTGCCGTTGCAAAATTTCTGGACGACCAAGGGGTTCCGTTGGTGGACTCGACGAAAATCGGCGACCTCAACGGCATTATGCAAACTCAGCCCAACGGAAGTAGTCTACAAGCATCGGATTTGGCCTTGTCCGCGCGCGTCAATGCGATATTGTCGTTTGGCGGCGCGGTGGGAGATACGACTTTTCTCGACCCCGGCGACCCGCCCATCATCGCCGTACACGGCATCGACGACGCCACCACACCCTACAATACCGCCACCGTTATTACCGCCGCATTAGAAAAACCCATTATTGAGGTGAGTGGTGGATTGGACATGGTGAGGGTTGCGAATCGGTTGGGGAATCAAAATGTTTTCCGCGACAAATTGGGCGACGCTCCTCATGATATTGTCGTAAACGACACCCTAAACCTCACCGTTCATCCGGGTCTGCAACTTTTCCCCGGCGAAGGTTTTGAGTTTTACAATTGGTGGAGTTGGGGAGCCCCTGCGCGTACCAATCCCGACCGTACCGCCAAAGCCCAATCGTATTTGCGCAACGATGTTACTTACTTTATGTTGCCGCGTTTGTTGGCGGCGTTGGATTTGCCGGAGGCGCTTCAGGCGGCGGTCAGTCGTAATGATGCTTTTGCCTTGCAAACCGCCCTTTCCGTGTTTCCCAATCCTGCGACCCGTGATTTCGTCGTCGCTTTGCACGACCCCAAATTCACCCTAAAAAAGGTGGAAATGTACAATATTTTGGGCGAAAAGGTATGGGAAAAAACCTCCGACCATCCGACGATGTTCGAGGCTTCGGTCGACGACTTGCCTGCCGGAGTGTATTGGCTTCGCGTGGTAACCAATAGCGCGACCACCGGCATGAAGTTCGTCAAGCAATAACCGGGCTTTTTTGAAAGCAATATCCGTTTCCCCACCCGAAAACCGTGGGTGGGGAAACGATTCATTGGGCCGCCATGTAAGGCCTTATTCGTTCGATGTACCGGTTTACTTGCCGTTTTACCGCCCAAAGTTCGGGATTGTCATCCAATACGCCTGAATCGGTGTTTTTATAGGCGTAAACGATGTCGCGGCCGACGTTGACGAGTATGCGTTTGTTGGTTTGTTTTAAAACTTCTTCCACGCTTCCGCCCTGCGTTCCTACACCCGGCACCAAGATATAAGCGTCGGGCGCCAACGAGCGAACCAGTCCGATGGCTTCGGGGCGCGTCGCACCGACGACAAACCCTACGTCCCCGGGCAGGTTTTGTGCATGGGCGTAAATTTTTCTTATTACTTTGACAAAAAGCGGTTCGTTCAAGCCTGCGGTTTGACAACCGACGAGCGCATCTTCCAAAGACGAATAGGGATGAAATTGAAAGTCGTTGGCTCCGGGGTTGGAGGTGAGGGCCAAAGCGAAGGTGAGTTTGTTTTCGCGACTTAAAAACGGCGTTAAGGAATCCAGACCCATGTAGGGGGAAACGGTAACGGCGTCAAATCCGAGTTCGTCGAAAATCCGTGCGGCGTAGTGTTCCGCCGAGTGGCCGACGTCGCAGCGTTTGGCGTCCGCGATAACGATTTTATCCCGAATACGGTTTTTTATTGTCGTGGTTGGAATATGGTTTGCGTCAAAAAAACGTTCGGTAAAGGCAAAGTTGAATTTGAGCACGGGAACGTCGTCGAGGCAATTCTCTACGGCGGTATAATAATCACGCATGGTCCACCCGTCGGGAATCATGTCGGGGTCAATGTCCATGCCTACGCACAAACAATGGTTAAATTTTTTGATTTTTTCGTCCAATAATTTTGCGCTCACGGCTTGTATATTTTATGGGATTTTTGGTAGTAAGGCAAACGTTCTTGTAAAAGGCGTCGCATTTTTTCCAATGTATCGACATTGTGAAACAGGGGGCGATTGTCGTTAACGATTCGATTGGCCGCTGTTTCGGGGGGTACGTCCAGCCATATCGTTGTTCCGACGGCGTTCATGTAGTCGGCGTTGTCGAAATAACAGGGGGTTCCGCCGCCTACGGCAACAATACCGCAACGAAAATCGTTGACCAACCGGCGTAATTCGGCCCGTTCCCTTAGTCGAAATCCCCAATGTCCGTAGCGGTTGAAGATTTCGTTTATGGGGCCGTGGCGATTTTCGATGATTTCGTCGAGGTCGGCGAAAGGGCGTTTGTAGATTCGGGCCCATCGTCTTCCAAGCGTGGTTTTACCCGAGGCCGGCAGCCCCCACAAAAAAATCCTGTCCGCGTTCATTTTGTGCCGAAATTTACGAAATGTTTGCCGACGTCGGCTGTATTTTCCTCCAATGGATTTGGATGGTCAATGGCGTTACCGGGATTTTCAACGACAAAGTTTAGGGATTTGTCGAAAAAATTTGGTGAAACGTTTGGTATGACTTAATTTTGTGTCGCCGAAATAAAATACCCATCCCTATTTGAGACGTTGCCCTTAGGGGCAGGCCATTGTACCATTACAAATTCTATTACATTGAGCGAAGAAATGACCACGACCGCCGAAGTTACGGCGGAATCTCCGGTTGCCGCCGCCGAAGTTGCCGTAGAAACTTCGGAGACCATGGAAGCGGCGCTTCAAGCGCCGAATGTCGATACAGCCGTTACAGCCATATCTGCGGAATCTTCGGGCGAAGCGTCCGAAAGTCCGACTAACGAGGCGGATACGAACCATGACGACGTCCCCGAAATTGGGGATATCGATGCGGCCAGAAAAGCCCAATCCCTCCTCATGAGCCAAATTGCCAACGAGGCCTTGGCGGCAAAAATGGACGAGTTCGACCAGCTCATTCGCAATGCGGAACTCAAAGATCTCGTGCTGTTGGAGGAGGCGTTTTCTTTGGAAGTCGTCAATAAGGACGTTATACGCAAGGCACAAAAGGTTAAAAAGACTTTCGACGCCAAATATGCCGCCGAAATAAAAAAGTTGGGCGACGACGTTGCAGCCAAAGACGAAGTTCACAAGCTTTCCGAACGTTTTAATCTCGCCTTTAAGCGTTTCAACAAACGTAAGGCGGAGTTTGAAAAAGCCGAGGCCGAAGAGCGCGCCGCAAACTCCAAGGCTAAAAACGAGCTTATCAACGAAGCCAAAGAAATCGTTGAAAAAGAAGACGTCAATGCCCTTCAACGCATCAAGGAATTGCAAGAACGGTGGAAAACCATTGGTCAAGCCCTGCCCGAGGAAAACGAACATCTTTACCAGACGTTTCGGATGTACCTCGACCGGTTTTTCGACCTTCGCGGGCGCCATCTTGAACTTATCGACCTTGAGCGTAAAAACAACCTTGAGGAAAAACGTAAGCTCCTCGTTGAACTTTTGGAAATCATTCCCGAGGACGACGCCCCGCGTTCGCGTGACTTTTGGATTGCCGCCACCGAAAAAGTCCGAGAACTCAACGAACGTTGGCGTGCCATCGGTCCCGTTCCGCGTTCGGTTTCCGAGGATATTTGGAAAAAATTTAAAGAGGCCGGCGACCGTTTCTTCGAAATCAAGCGCAACTTTTTCGACGGTCTTGATAAAGAACGCGAAGCCAACGTTGAAGCCAAGGAAAAAATCATCGCTCGCATCTTGGAAATGACGGCCGTCGAAACCGACGACGTGGAAACGATTAAAGCCCTCGGCGAGGAGGCCAAAGCCTTGCAGGCGCGTTGGAAGGAAATCGGTCCCGTCCCGCAATCCGTTTCCCAGCAAATTTACAATCGTTATCTTGAGGCTTTAAACGCCTTTTACGACAAGCGTAAAGAGCATTACAAAGAAATCGACGCCGAGCGCGAAGAAATGCTCAAAAAGAAAGCCGCCATTTGCGAAGAGGCCGAGGAGCTTAAAGACAGTATCGATTGGATTCGCACCGCCGAACGGCTTAAACAGCTTCAGCGAGACTGGGTCATTTCGGGCGACGACACAGGCAAAGAAGCCAATAAACTTTACAAACGCTTCCGCAAAGCGTGCGACGTATTTTTTGACCGAAAAAAAGAACACTACGAGAATCTCCGTAAAGACGAAGAGGAAAATTTGGCCAAAAAAGAGGCTCTGTGCGAAGAAGCCGAAAAGTATTTGGCCGAAATCGAATCCAAGTCTAAGGAGGAAGCGGAGGCTTTTGTAGCCAATCTAAAACAAGACTACGAATCCATCGGCCATGTTCCCGTCAAAGCCAAAGACCGCATTCAAGTGCGTTTTCTAAAAGTTTACAACGAACTTTTGGCCGCCGTCGTCAAAGACCCCGCCGAAATCGAAAAACTGGGCATTCAAAGCAAGTATCTTTCCATTCTCAATCAAAATCAGGGCCTACAAAAGCTCATTCAGGAGGAACAGACGCTTCGCAAAAAAATCCGTTCGATTGAGGACAAAATCATGCAATACGAAAACAACATTCTTTTCATTTCCAAGAGCAAATCCGCCGAAAAAATGCGTTTGGAAATCGAGGCGATGATTAACGAAAACAAAGAAGAAAAACGTCGTTACGAGCAAAAACTCAAGGTGTTGCAGTCCGTTCGGGGAACCAAGCGAGCCGAAGCGTCGCAACAAGTTTAACCTAAAAGAGCCGCCGAAAGGCGGCTCTTTTGTAATTTCGATTTTGCCGGTAAAATTTTGTTTTCGCTTTCCGTCCGCCGCTGTTTTTTATTGGAAATAACGTCTTAAAAAAACGAGTTTGTGAGTCCGACCGCCGTCGGCCGAGATACCGTCGGCGGTCAGTTTGTCCGTACGCACTCGGCCCGAACCCGCGGCGTGAACAAGCCGTTCGCGGTCTTGGGTGAGAATGCCGACGTGGGTGATTTTTTCGTCGCCAAAAAAGGCGGCGTCAAAAGCCTTGCGATGTTCGTAGGCGACGTAGGCGCCCGTTTGGGCTTGCAACGACGCATCGCGTGGAATGAATACGTTGAAACACAAGCGGTAAAACAGTTGGCTCAGCCCCGAACAGTCTATGCCCGCCAAATTTTTCCCCCCCCATAGATACGGTGCGCCGTCGAAGCGCTCAAAAAAGGATTTGGGCGAGGGGGCGCGGCCCGGCGCCGGCAAAAAAATGGAAGGGCTGTTCACGACCCACGCGCCGTCGCAAACCCAAACTTTGCGTCCGTTTATCGTAGCCTGTTCATACGGTTTTTTGCCCCAATAGGTTTTACACGTACCGTCCGTTTCCACTTCGCACAACGCACCCGCGCAAATCCACCCCGTGCAACCATCCAATCGACACCGTATTTTTGCCCAATCGCCTTGGTGTTCCAAGATTTCCGCCGGTTCGCCGAAGAGCATTTGAGTCGCGCACTCTGCCCGATGCGACGGTTCTACACGCAGGGGCGCCACGCTTTCGCCGCAAATCCACGTTTTCATTTACGCGAGGGCTTCGCTTAATACCCTGCCTTTCAACATTCCGCCTGGCACCTCGGGGCCGAAACCCAATATTTCCGCAATGGTTCGCACTACGTCGATACTTTCCCCAACGGGGCTGCTTGCGTCGCCGACGACCCGTTGGTGAGGTATGATTCCTTGGGGACCGACGAACATGCAAAATATCTCGCGCGACGTGGCGTCGCCCGTGTGGTCGATTGCCGCCCGTCCGTAGTTGTCGATTATCGAGTTGGGTTCGAGGTTACGGCCGTGTTCGGGAACGAGTACCAGAACGGTGTCGTTGGCCATGCCCGGCGTCGATTGAATGAAGTTCCAAAGGTGCGAAACCCCCCAATCCGCTTTACGTAAATTGTTGAGGTATTCGGTGAAGTTTTGGTGGCAAATGTCGGTGTCGGTCATATTTAACACCAAGAGTTCCGGTTTGAACTCCTCGATGACTTTTTCCGCGATAAAGACGTTGTAGAGGTCGCTGTTGATGAGGCTCCAATCGAGGCCGAGGGGGGCGTCGAAACCGCCTTGTCCGGCATACATTTGGTTGTATGTTTTTTGGACGAAGGCCATCAGTCTTTCCGCGTCCTCGGCGGTATTGACTATGCCTAAGCTCGACAAGGTCGTTTCGTTTTTGAAGTTTGCGTCGAGAAAACCGCGTAGTTGGGCGATGAGTTGGCGTTCTTTTTCGTCGAATTGCAGCGCGTTGCCGAGGGCGGCGTTCCAGTTGAAAACGCTGAAGGGGTTGATGACGTTGGCGCCGTAATCGGGGCCGTAATCGGGGTGGCGACTAAAATTCAACGACGGATAGGGACCGAGCGAATTCGAAATCCACCATGCGTTCAAGGCCGTAGACGACGGGCTGTTGTGTTTGCGATAGTATTCGAAAATCGTGGGAAACGTCGGATTTTCACGTAAATTCAGGCCCGTGTCGGTATAAACGCCCGTAATGGCGACGGTATGACCGTTGAAATGTCCGGTCGGACCGTCTTTGTAACGAAATTCTTTGAAAAGCGTGCCTTCGCGGGCCAAAGGAACGGGATAGGGGGGGGCGGGAAACGGATGGATTCCCGTTGCGGTTGAAATTTCCCCTTCGAGCATGCCCGGCATGAGGTTGCCGTAGTGCTGGTGAACGGATTCGATGTTGCGTATGCCGCCGGCGAAAAGGCAAAAAACCACGTGGTTCACCCGCCGCGAACCCGTGCGTGCGAATATCGTTCCGGACGGCAAAATGTACGGCGCCGCCGCCGCACCGGCCGCCGCCAAGCCCAATGTTTTAATAAATTTACGTCGGTTCATTTCAATAAAACTTGTATTCTTTCGAGGTCATAAAAGTATAATATACGATTTTGGGAGTAAGCGTCGAGTCGTTGCGGATTTTTTCGACCCAAAACTGTTTTTCATATTCCCCGGGGCGACGAATGTAAAATTTTTTGTACGTTTCTTCCACAAATTTTTCGGGGTCGGAGCGCATGGATTCGGCGCCGGGGATAATCGCGCGTTCGTTGTTCACTCCGTTGCGGGTGATAATTTCGATTGCGGTCGATTTGTCTCCAAAGCCGGCGTAAAAATTGGAAAGTCGGTTAAGAAGTTCGTTGGGGATGGTTTGCGCGAAAATGTCGGTATAGGCGACCGAAACGACTTCAAGGTCGGATTTAGGTTTGTTTTTGACGGCGGTTTGGGCGCCGACGCGCACCTCCTCCAATTCGTATTGATAAACTTTTTTTTCCTTTTGGCAACCGAACAAAATCGGAGCCAGCGTTGCGACGACGGCAAAAATTAACCCTTGGCGCCGTAAACTAATCCTGAAAGCGTAGATATTCTCCAAAAACAGCGGAGGTTTCATGTATCGAATGGTCTGTTTCAGGTTTCGAATTTAGCAAAAATTGCTTGAATGTCGTCGCGCGTTCAATATGTTTTGTGATAGAAGTTTTTTTCGACCGATTTTTTTTTGAGTTGATTTTCTTTTATTTTGGGGGATAAAGGTTTTTTTTGGGGGTGTGTGGAAAAAAAAGATTTAGAATTATTTGGAGTTGTTTGGGAATTGGTTGTAACTTTGCACCCGCAAATGAGGCCGAAGGGCGGAAT
>CALAJH010000023.1 GCA_937922655.1 uncultured Bacteroidia bacterium | reverse complement strand
TCGCGAATTTTTTGACCGATGCGTTTAACGGTTTCGGGGTCGGTGTCGGGGCCTTGGAGAAGGTCTCCGGGTTTTTTGCCTATCGCCTCGTCAAAAACGTAACCCGAGATGCGGGTAAAGCCTTCGTTGACCCATTGAATGATTCCTCGGGCGTCGGTGATGATGACGGCGTTGTCGGTTTTGTCGGCGACGAGCGAGAGTCGTTTGAGGTTTTCTTCGTTTTTTTTGCGTTCGGTGATGTCGGATTCAATGGCGATGAATCGGACGAGTTCGCCGTTTTCGTCGAAAACCGGGGTAATGCTGAGTTCAAGCCAATAAGGTCTGAGGTCTTTGGTGTAATTGAGAACTTGGTGGGTGAAAGATTGGCGGCGGTTGAGGCCGTCGCGAATGGCTTGGACGGCGCGGGGGTCGGTGCCGGGACCTTGCAACACCGCCCCGGGTTTTTTACCCTTGACCTCTTCGAGCGTATACCCCGTAATTTTGACGAAACCGTCGTTGACCCATTCGGTAAAGCCGTATTTGTCGGTGATGACGACGGCGTTGTCGGTTTTTTGGGCGACGAGCGAAAGGAGTTTGACTTCGTCGGAGGCGACGGGGTGAAGTTTGAGTTGTTGAATTTCGGCTTGCAAGGCGGCGATGCGCGCCTGCATGTGTGCGATGTCGGCGGCTTCGCCGCGATAATAGACGGTGAGTTCGAAGCCGTCGGGTTCGCCGTTGGGGGCGACGGCGGCCAAGTCCACGCGTGTTTCTATGCCCGCGCCCGATCGGGTGCGAAATTTGACGGGCAGGTCGAAAACGGGTTTGCCGGCGGCGGCTTGGGCCACCGGGCCGTAAAGCGCGATTTGCGATTCGGCGGACAGCAAATCGGGCAGGCCGACGTTGCGGAGGGCGTCAAGCGGAACGTCGAGCAGGTGCGACCATTCGGGGTTGGGTTCGCGTATGCGCAGGGCGGCCGTCAAACTTTGACGAAAAGCATGGGCAAAGCGCTCGTCTCCCGGTTTGAAGATTAGTGTTGGAACGGCTTTTTCCGTAGGCGGCGTTAAGGCCGGCTCCACCCAGATGGTTTGGGAAGGGTGAACCGCCCGAAATTCGTTGCCTTCTCCTACCGAAATGGTGACCGTAATGCTTTTCTTTTCCATTCCGTTTGTGTTCATACGTTTGTGTTCATAGTGAATTCCGTCACAAATAAAACAAATTTTGTTGAAATTAATTCATGGCCGGGTTTGCGGCCGGGGCGTAAGTTGCGAAGTTTGTCGTCGTTTTTGACGCGTTCGTCGAATAAAACGATATGAAAACTTGATTGCAAGGGCTAAGTTTGCAAAAGCGACGTGCAAACGAATAAAAATTTTAATTTTGGCGCGAACCACGTCGAATGCTTGCCGGCGAAATTCTAATTTACACGGCCCTATTTACAGCAAAAAAACAAAAAAGCCGCGTAACTTTGCGTCTTAATCCGCCGCAATCGTGAGTCGGTTGTTCGCTTTATTTCTTGCCTATCGCCATACGGTGGTCTTCGTTGCGCTGTTTTCCTTGTCGCTGGGAATTCTTGTGCGTTTTAATCGGGACCAGTCGCTTTTTTTTACCCGGTGGTCGTTGGCGGTGGGCGGATATTTTCACGCCAAGCATTCGACCCTCGTCAATTACCTCAGTCTCGGCGAGGAAAACGCCAAGCTTCAAGCCGAAAACATGGCGCTTCGCCAAAAAGCCATTACCCTCGAATCCCAACTCAATACTTACAAATATCGGGCGCCGTATTCGACGGATTTTTCCGTTTTGCCCGATTCTGCCTTTCCCCTTTCAAGATATGTTTTTATTCCCTGCCGGGCAATAGAAAACAGTGTCGTTCACAACTACAATCATATCGTTTTGAACGTCGGCCGGCGGCACGGGGTCGAGCCGCAAATGGGCGTTATTTCCGCCGACGGCGTGGCCGGGGTTGTTACTCAGGTTAGCGAAAATTATTCTTTGGGCATGAGTCTTTTAAACAAAAACCTCAAACTTAGCGCTCAAATCCACGGTAAAAAGGTGCGGGGTTCGTTTCAGTGGGAGGGCGGTTCGCCGCGTTACGGTTCTTTGCATTACATCCCTTTGCATTACAAGGTTGCCGTCGGCGATACGGTAACCACCAGTCAATACAGCACGATTTTTCCCGAGGGTATGATTATCGGAAAAATCAGCCATATCAATTCGCGCGAGTCCGACGGTTTTTACGACCTTGACGTGCAACTCAACACCGATTTTCACGCCCTTGACTTTCTCTACGTCGTCAAACACGCTCATAAGCACGAAATCGATTCGCTTTTACGCACCATCAACTAAGCCGTGGAACAAACGATAAAAACCGTTTTTGGATACGTGTTGATGCTCGTTTTACAGGGCGTGGTTTTCGACAGGATGACGCTTTGGGATTTGGCTTCGCCGAGCGCTTATTTGGTTTTGGCCTTGTTTTTGCCTTTGCGCTTGTCGCCGACGTGGGAATATTTGGCGGTTTTCGGCATGGGCATGGCCGTCGGTCTGTTTGCCAAGCCGATTGGCGCACACGCGGTGGGGCTTTTGGCCCTCGCGTGGTTTCGTCGGCGTTGGCTTGCCGTACTCAATCCCAACCTCGGCGAAAAAGGCGTAAGCGAAATCGCCTTGGAAAGGATGTCCTTGCGTTCGTGGCCGGTGTATATGGCGCCGCCGGTCTTGATTTACGAATTTACCGTCGCCGTTGCGGCCAATTTATCTCTTTCCGCAGACGTTTGGCTCAAAGCCCTTTTCGGCACGGTGTATTCTTTGAGCGTCTGCCTCGTTATTTCCGTTATTTTTATTCGCAAGTAGATGCTTGTCGTTTCTTTTAATCTCAACGGGGTGCGTTCGGCCTTGGACAAAGGCTTGGCGCATTGGGTCGCCCAAACACGGCCCGACGTCCTTTGTTTTCAAGAACTTAAAGCCGACCGCTCCCTTTTGCCCCAAGTCGAGGCCGTTTTTTCCGAGTACCGTTGTTATTTTTCGACCGCGGAAAAAAAAGGGTACAGCGGCGTCGCGATACTGACCTTACACGAACCGAACCGCGTCGTGGTCGGTTGCGGCAACGACGAATACGACCGTGAAGGACGAATGATACAAGCCGACTTCGAGCGTTTTCGCCTCATTAACGTTTATTTGCCTTCGGGGTCGGCGGGGCAAGAGCGTCAGGCCGTTAAAGAGCGCTTTATGGATTTTTTCTTCGACTATTGTGCCGCTTTGCCGCCCCGTCCCACGCTTATCGCCGGCGATTTCAATATTTGCCACCAAGAAATCGACATTCATCACCCCGAACGCCACCACAAACACACGGGATTTTTGCCGCACGAACGCGAATGGTTCGGAAAGTTTTTGGCTTGCGGCCGGGTGGACTGTTTTCGCCGGCTCCATCCCCACGCCGTCGAATACACGTGGTGGAGTTACCGTTCGCAAGCGCGGGCGAAAAATTTGGGCTGGCGCATCGACTATATAATCGCTTCGGAGGATTTGCCCTTTTCCGAGGCCCGCATTCATTCCGACGTTTATATGTCCGACCATTGCCCGGTTTCGGTTAGGCTTTAACGCCGCCGCGTTCGCGGATGGGCTGTTCGTCTTCGCGCATCGGTTGAAATTCGTCGGAAAAAAGACGAAGGCGTTTACAACCCTGCGGCACGAACACCTGCAAGGCCGAATCCACCCAACGGTAACGCGTGTCAAGGTCGAGTTCGATTTCGTAAAGCGGATTGGCCAAGGGCAGTCGGCGAACTATGCCCGCTTCGCGGTCGAGGCTTTCGACGTGCGTGATAACCTTGCGTACCGTACCGCGATAATGATTGACCTTGACGATGGAGCCGACCGTAATCTCGCTTTCGGTCGGGCGAACGGGCGCCGGTTTTGGAGAGGGCGCCGGGGGGATGTACCCGCGACGCGGTTCACGCGTACCGCCGGCGGGAAAAAGTTTTTCCAATGTGGCCATGCGTTCACGGGCCGTGGTCGTGTTGGCGCTGAATAATGTATTCATATCCTTGATTATTTTATTTGGTTTATGTTTTAATTCTTTCGCAAAAATTTGCTTTGATTATCAAAGCGTCGTAATTTTGTTGCAAAAATAAGGGGCATTTATCGAATCGCCAAATTTTTTAATAAGAAAGACGATAATTTTATCCATAAAGTTATCAACATTATAAGTATATCGATATTATGGAGCATATTCAGAGCATCGGCGACCGCATGCGCATCCTCTTGCACAAGCACCGCATGACGCAAAGCGAACTCGCGCAAAAAATCGGCGTTTCGCAGAGCGCGATATCGCAAATGATCTCGGGCAAAAATCAGCCCTCGTCCGAACTTTTGACGTCCATTGCCCGCGAGTTCAATCTTAATTGCAATTGGTTGATGATGGGCGAAGGAACGATGTACAAATCGGACTTTGGCGCCGGGGCGCCGAAGGTCGTTACCGTCGGCCTCGACGGCCGGCCCAACATCTTGTTGGTTCCCGTCAAGGCGCAGGCCGGCTACGCCCTTGAACGCCTGCAAGCCGATTATTTGAGCGAACTGCCGGCGTTTCATTTGCCTTTGCCCCGTCTAAGACAGGGCGAATACCGTGCCTTCGAAGTCGACGGCGACTCGATGGAGCCCACCCTCGTCCAAAACGACGTCGTCGTCTGCTCGGCGCTCGAAGATTCGCGTTGGGTGCGCGACCGCGCTTTGTACGTTTTCGTTCTCGAAAACGACGTGCTTATCAAGCGGGCCCTCAAAGACCGTTCCCGTCCCGATACCATTATTCTCATGTCCGACAACGAATTTTATCCGCCGTACGAATACACCTTGCCCGAGATTAAAGAGGTGTGGCGCGTGGAGGCGCGGGTAACCTTCGACCTGCCCGCTCCGCCCGTCAAAACCCCGCGCACCGCTTAATGGAAGGCACGTTCATCGAATTGCGGTTGGAAGTTTGCGCCCCGCCCGAAAAAGTGTGGGAGACGCTGACCTCGGGAGCGTGGGCCGAGGCTTTTTTTCCGGGGTGCCGCGTCGAATCGACGTGGCGCCCCGGAGCCCTCGTGCTTTGGCGCGAACGCCGCGGCCCGCCTTTCGCCAAAGGAAAAGTCGTGTTGCGCAACGAAACCGAACTTCGCGTCGTGTACTTCGACGGCCCCGATTCCGACGTGCCCACCGATTTCGTCGAAAATTACGAGCTACTGCCGCGAAAAAGCGTTTGCGACCTGTGCGTCACCGTCGGGCCGTGGGACGGCGCCGAAGACCGTTTGGAGTGGGCAAGCGAAACATGGGAAGCCGCCGCCCTTAAAATCAAAAAAATCGCCGAAAAAGACGCACGCAAAAAGCCGCCTACAACGACCGACGACTAAAACCGCCGGTTTCGTTCAAAAAACCGACGGACTTTGTATCTTTGCAACGTGATGAATTTGGAAAAATACCGGGCGGTCATCGGCTTGGAAGTGCATGCCCAACTCGATACTCGGGCCAAGTTTTTTTGTCCCGAGGCCGTCGTTTACGGCGCCGAACCGAACACTTGCATTTCGCCCGTATCGTTGGGATATCCGGGCGCCTTGCCTTCGATTAACGCCGCCTGCATCGATTTGGCCATAAAAATGGGTTTGGCCACCGATTGCCAAATCGCCGAAAGCTGTCATTTCGCCAGAAAAAATTATTTCTATCCCGATTTGCCCAAAGGCTATCAAATCACCCAAGACCAAACCCCCATTTGTTTCGGCGGCAAACTCGAAATCCGGCTTAAAAACGGCGAAACCAAAACCATCGGCATCACCCGCATCCACCTTGAAGAGGACGCGGGAAAAAGTTTGCACGACCAAGACCCCTTCGACACCCTCGTCGACCTCAACCGCGCCGGCGTCGGCCTTATCGAAATCGTTTCCGAACCCGACATCGCGTGCGCCGAAGAAGCCGCCGCTTATTTGACCGAAATCCGAAAACTCGTCCGTTACCTCGGCGTTTGCGACGGCAACATGGAAGAAGGAAGTTTGCGTTGCGACGCCAACATTTCCGTTATGCTCAAAGACGCCACCGAATTCGGCACCCGTGTCGAAGTCAAAAACATGAACTCGATTTCCAACGTCGCCCGCGCCATCAATTACGAAATCGAGCGTCAAATTCAAATCGTCGAATCGGGGGGAAAAGTCCAAAAGGAAACCCGCACTTGGGATGCGGCGACGGGAAAAACTTTTTCCATGCGCGACAAAGAATCGGCGGCCGACTACCGCTATTTTCCCGAACCCGATTTGCAACCCTTGCGCATTTCACAAAAACAGATTGAGTCGATTCGCGCGGCTACGCCCGAATTGCCCGAAAGTCGCTATCGGCGCTATGTCGGCGAATGGGGCCTGACCGACTTCGACGCCACCGTCATCACCGAACGCCGCGAATTTTCCGACTACTTCGAGGCCGCAACCTTGTCGGGGGCAAATAAAAAAGCCGTCGCCAACTGGATGACGGGCGTCGTCCGGGCTTACCTCAACGAAACGGCCACCGACGTCGCCGCTTTTCCCATCGCACCGCAAACGTTGGGAAAAGTCGTGGAAATGGTCGAGTCGGGCAAAATCAACCTCAACACCGCCAAAGAAAAACTCTTCGTTCATTTGTTGGAGCGTCCCGACGACGACCCCGAAGCCGTGGCCGTCGCCAACGATTGGCTTTCGGTCCGAGACCCCGAGGCCGAACGCGCCCAAGTCCGCGCCGTGCTTGACGCTCACGCCGAAAAGGTTCAACAATACCGGAACGGAAAAACCGGTCTGCTTGGCTTTTTCGTCGGACAAGCGATGAAAAACCTCGGTGCAAAGGCCGACCCCAAAGAAATCAATCGCATCGTCACCGAACTTTTACAGTCATGATAGACCCTTACGCCCTGCTTATCGGAGTCAGCCTTCTCGTTGTATTTTCGTATTTGTTCAACGTTGTCGCGACGGTTTCCAAAATTCCATCGGTCCTGCTCTTGATATTGACGGGGATAGTGTTGCGTACGGCCGACCTTTCGTCCATTGGTTTGGCGCAGGGGCAGTTGGAAAAACTGCTCCCGTTTTTGGGACAGTTGGGTTTGGTGATGATTGTTTTGGAGGGCGGAATGGATTTGAAAATCACGGCCGACAAACGCTCGCTGATACTGCGTTCGTTGGGTGCGGCGGCGAGTATACTGCTTTTTACCGCGCTTGCGATTGCGTTCACCGTCGCGTATTTTTTCAAGGCCGAATTTTCGTCGGCGATGGCTTACGCCATTCCCCTTTCGGTGGTCAGCAGTGCGATGGTCATTCCGTCGGTGGCGCGCATGCCCGAAAGCAAACGCGAATTTTTGATTTACGAATGCACGTTTTCGGATATTTTAGGCATTATGTTCTTTAACTTTTTTGTCGGCGCCGAAGGCCCGACAACGTCCGTCGCCGTTTACGTTTTCGTCAATTTGATTTTCACCTTGCTTATCGCCGTCGTCGCCTGTTATTCGCTTTTGTATTTGACGGCCAAAATACGTACGCAAATCAAGCTGTTTTTGATTTTGGCTTTGCTGTTTTTGATTTACGGTATAGGTAAAAAACTGCATATTTCGTCGTTGGTTATTGTTTTCGCCTTCGGATTGATTTTGAACAATATCGGTTTGTTTATGTGGGGCGGGTTGAAAAAATACATTCCGACGCAGGGCATAGAAACCGTCGTTCACGATTTTCACGTCTTAACGGCCGAAACGGCGTTTTTGGCGCGGACGTTCTTTTTTGTCGTTTTCGGAATGTCCATCGATTTGCCCACCTTGGCCGACGTCAAGGTCGTGGCCATTGGGGGAATGATAATCGTCATTCTTTATTCGGTACGTTTCGTCAATTTGAAATTTTTCCTCAAAACGAGCATCATGCCCGAGCTTCTGCTCTCCCCGCGCGGACTCATTACTATTTTATTGTATTATTCGATACCCGAAAATTATAAAATAAGTCAATTTGGAGATTCGATAATGCTTTTTGTAATATTTGTTTCGGCGGTGATGATGATGATAGGGGCGATGTCTCCCGTGGGGAAAGAGGGGCGTTCTTTGGAATTGGGCCTTAATCCCGCCGACGACGAAGCCGCCTTGCGTTAAGTACCGTCCGAAGAAACGTGTAGGCGCCGGCCTGCGCCACATTCGGCGGCAAGTTCAACGTTTCATCCGTGTATTGGTCGGAGGCCGTATCGAATAATCGTCTGTTCCGTCCCCAAAGACAAGTCGTAAACCGATTTTTGAAAAAAAATTATCCACATTTTTTTGAAGGCAAAAAGCTTTTTACTATGTTTGCGCCTAGAAAATAATTGATATTAAAACTAATTGTTTAACAACTATTAAAATGAAACGTCTGACAAAAAACCGCATTCGGAGTACGGATGGCGCGGTGCTTTCCGAGTTGAGAAAAAAATTAACCGCAGCGGATTCGGACAAACTTCGTCGATGCCTCGACTACGTTCTTGAAAGCGAACGGCTCAAGAACGCAGTCGTTGGTCTTCAACAAAACCCTGAAGCGCTTGAAGCGGTGTGCGCCCGTTCGTATTTACACGCCAACGGCTTTTATAAAATCACGTTGTGGGATTCGCCCGAATTCAAACTGCGCCTGCATTGTCGGGACGTCGTATCGGCCCCCGAGGCCATGGAACACGTACATAGCCATCGCTGGGCGTTTGCGTCGTACATTTTTTCCGGCGGTTACCGCATGCAGCTTTTTGTCGAGGCCGATTCGGGAAAATACTATCAAAAGCATCGTTATCTACGTCTGGACGCCAACAAATATCGCGTAGAATATCTAGGCAAGGTTCGCTTGGCGGTGGAAACGGAAGCAACGCTTTGCGCCGGAAGCTCTTACGTCATGTTGCCGGCGACGCTTCACAATCTTACTTTCAAGGAAAAAAAGCCGTTTTTCAGCTTGGTGCTTACGGCCCCCGCCCAACGTCCCGATTGTCTACTTTATTCGCGCAACGCTTACAACTCCAATCCGATTGTTTGCCAAAGCCTTGATTTCAACCTTGTCCAAGAACGGCTCAATCTTTTTTTGTCCTTGCTATGAAACCCGTTTACATCGCTTTGGAAGGAGTGAAAGGCAGTGGAAAATCGACGGTTTTCGAATCCTTGGTTGCGTGGCTCGACACGACGGACGTACGTTATTCCACCCTTTGCCCGACGCGCAAGTCGCCCGACTTTACTTGGTGGGAACGTGAAAACTTGTCGCGTTCACCCGACGACGATTTGTGGCGCGAAGAGCTTTACGGTCATCGCGCCCGTTACGCTTACGAAAACGCCGATTTTGACGCCGATTTGGTGCTTGGCGACCGCAGCGTTGTTACCGGTTACATGACCCGTTGGCAAAAGTGGGGCGACCCCGAAATCACCATTGCCCGCGTCGAGGCGCGTCACGGCTTCATGCCCGCGCCCGACCATATCGTTTACTTAAACGTTGAATATCGCGACGTTGAAAAACGCTTGTTTCAACGTACCCGCAGCTACGGAAAGCACGACGAAACGTTTTGGCGTATCGAGGAAAATTTGGCCGCTTATCGCGAAATACGAGAAACGTGCCGGATTAAAAAACTGCGCTCCACGCAATGGCACATCGTAGACGGCGCCGCGTCTCCGAACGTCGTTTTCGGTCGCGTGCAACAAATTATCGAACAGATTTTATTTCCCGTACCCATTTTTTATTCAAAATAAACGACAATGGAAAAAATTTATATCACCGAGGCCGGCAAGGCCATGTATCAAGAAAAAATTTTGGCGATGAAAGCCAAGGTTGCCGACATCCAAGAAGAGAAATCCATCGCCTACACCGCCTCCGGCGACGGTTGGCACGACAATCCGGGCTTTAACCAGCTCGAACAAATGGAGCATCGGGCGATTAAAGAACTTACCGAGCTTTTGGCCAAAGTCGAATCGGCGACGGTCGTCGTGGTGGAAAAACGCCCGACGGAAACGGTGCAAATCGGCGCCTTGACGCGCGTCAAGCAGGTCGGCCCCAAGCCCGGGCATGTACAAGAATGTGTTTACGAAATCGTGGGCCACGGCGAATCGGAGGTGGCGCAAAAGAAAATCGCCTACGATACCCCTATCGGCAAAGCCCTTTTAGGGAAAAAAGTCGGCGATAGGGTAAGCGTTCGCATTCCCGCCGGCCAAATCGAAATCGAAATTTTGGAACTTTTGCCTTAAAAAGTTCCCGTAAATTCGTATTTTTGCGAAATAAAGTCGTTTAACCATGATTTGGATACTTACCGTTATCATTGCTTGTGCCGGCACGTTGCGGGCACAAATCGTCCTTGACCGTTCGGATATCGGCGCCGTCGGCGCGACGCGCACGTATAATATTGATACGACGACGGCGACAATGTCTCCGGGACCCGCCGGAGCCGACCAAACGTGGAATTTTACCTTCGCCGACGACGGCGACGCCGAAGCCGTTTTTAAATCCCCGTCGCAAACCCAGTTTGCCTCCCGGTTTCCGGAGTCGAATTTGGCGATGGAAATATCGGGTTTTACGTTTTACTTTGACGTATCGGAAGCGGCGTTGAAAGTGTGGGGGGGAAGCGGCACGGTCGGCAACCTTCCGCCCAACTACATCAAAAACAACAAGGCCGTTCGCGCCTTGGTTTTTCCCACTTCCTACGGCGACGTTATCCGCGACACTTCCCATTTCAGCATTCGCCTCAAAGGTTCGGACGTCGACGCAACTCTTGCCTTGCTGGGCATCGATTCGGTGATGTGGAAGCGGCGTACGATACGCAACGCCGAAATGGACGCTTGGGGGCGGTTGACGATAAATTGCGGCTCGTTTCCCGACGTACTCCGCGAACGGCGCATCGAATACCATTTCGATACCATTTACACCAAAGCCACTCCCATACCGTTTGTCAATCCAAATCCGCAATGGCAGTTGGCCAACATCCCCGGCGTACCGCCCACCGGTATGGACACCACTCGCACTTACGCGTGGTGGGCCAAAAATTTGGATTTCAACGTTTTGGAATTTGCCGTTGGAACCAACGATTCCACGGAGTTGATTCGCTGGTTGGCGCCGACGAACTCGGCCGAAAGTCCGCAAATCACGGGTGCGAACACCGTTTGCGAAGGGCAAGGCATACCCCTTTCGGTCGTTGGCGACTTCGTCGCTTACCAATGGATACTCAACGGCTCGCCTATCGCCGGCGAGACGGGCGCCCAAATGGCGGCCACGCAAGGCGGCACGTACAGCGTTCGCGCCGTAACCGCCGACGGTTGTACGCTTGTTTCGAGCGGCCACCTCGTCGAACTCAGACCCGCGCCCGACGCCACCGTTACCGTCAACGGTTCGACGGTTTTGTGTGAAGGCGAATCGGTTACGCTTTCCGCACCGCCGGGCATGGCCGCCTATTCGTGGGAAAGCGGGCAAACGACGCAAACCATCGTCGTGACCCAAACGGGCAATTACGCCGTTGTCGTTACCAACGCCGACGGCTGTGTGGGTAACTCGGCGCCCGTGGCAATCACGTTCAATGCGCCCGGACCGTCGCCGACGATTTCCGTTTCCGGCGACGGCGTCAATCAATACTGTTTTTCCACGCCCGAAGCCGTGGATTGGGAAATATTCAACGCCGCCGGACAATCGATTAAAACAAGCTTCGGAACGCAAATATGCGTAACGCCCGCCGAGGCGCAATTGGGCAAGGCCGTCGCCAAAGGTTGTTTCCCCGACGCCGAACGGACGTTCGAGTTCGCTACCGCCGGTATTGTCGACCATTCGTTCGAGTTTGCGCTTTATCCCAATCCGACTTCGGGAGTGGCTCGCGTTTCGCTCAAAAACGGAGTTTTATGCACGGCGATGGTCTACGACGCTTTGGGCCGTCCCGTTTATGTATCGAATTTTGCCCACGAAATCGAATTGCCGTCCGAAAGTTGGCCTTCGGGGGTTTACCGCGTCGTGCTGACGACCGAAAACGTCCGCGTCGCCAAAACCTTGGTGGTTAATCGTTAATTACGGCGGCGGGGTTTGCATGGTTAAGGCGGTGTTGGGATGCTTAAACGGCGTTTCTCAATACCGCCTTTGGTTTTACAAACCCAAAAACGGAGCGAAAAAAAACGGTTCGGGACACGGGACCGAATATAAAAATTGCGGGGCCGATTTTTTCCCGAGATTCGATTGCATGGAAATACCGCATCAGGCCTACGACGCTTATTTCAAAGAAAACCTGCCCGAAGTTTTACCGACGTTGTTGTCGTTGGTGTCGGGGGAACGGGTGGTCTCGGCCCAAGCGTTGGAAACCGATTTGACTCACACGGTACTCAACCGCGACCTCGACTTTGCTTTTGAAATAACGTTCGCGGACGGAAGAACGGATTTGGTGCAAATCGAGGAGGAGACGGGCGAAGACCCCGGTTTGGCCGACAAACTCATCGGTCAATTGGTGGCGGCAAAAGTGGCTTATAAGCGTTACCCCACACAGTATATTGGTTTTTTGGGTAGCCGGATACGTGATTTTTCGGCGGGATTGCCCGTCAAAAACGAACGGGGCGAGGTCGTGGCTTTGCTCATGGTGCGTGCTTTTCGATTTATGGACATTCCCGCGCGTCCGCTTTTCGATTTAAATACGCCCAAAGGTTTTGCCATCGGCATTTTTTGCAACCTTTCGGGCATCGAACGCGTAGAAATCATTGAAAGTTATCGTCGCGTGGCCCCTCTGTGTACCGCAAGACAATGGGACCAACTCGTCATCGGCGTATCTTTGGCACACAAAAAAGGTATTTTCGAGCAGGATTTTTATCATTCATTTATGGCGGAAATGGTAAGAAACGTAGACTATGGACGCGAATTTTCGTTGGACTTGGCGTACAACACGCCGTTTGTCAGCGAATTCATTTTGGAGGACATCCAACGTCAAATCCGCGAGGCGGTAGCGGCGGAAAAACTCGCGGCGGAAAAACTCGCGGTGGAAGAACTCGCGGCCGAAAAGATGCGAACGGTTGCACGAAAACTTCAAGCCGCCGGCAACCATCCGGAATTTATTTTTGACGTTACGGGCCTGCGTCCCGAAGAGTATCAATAGCCGGATTAGACTTCGGCGGCAATGTGATTGCCTAATCCCTTGGTTTTGGTAAAAACGTCTTTGGTTTGCACAAAAAACAAGCCGACGGCGAAAGATGGAACCGGCATGCGGAAACTAGCGACTCTTGACGTCAAAGCGTTCGAGTTCGGCCAATTCTTCGACAAAGCCGCCGGAAAGAATGGGGAACCTGCACCATGTTCGGGGGTCGAGGTTGGCGTCGTCGAGGTGAAACGAGGGGGCGTAACGTTCGCGTTTCCACTGGTTTCTCGCCCATAAGCCGAAAAATTTGCGAACGTAGCCTTTGAGGCGTTCGTCCTCGACAACGCCTCGAAGCGTAAGGAACGTGTCCAACGGGGATTTATACTCGTGAATCGCGCAACGTTCGATGGCGTCGAGGATGGGATAAGGCATGAGGTCGTCCTCGTCGGTTTGGTCGTGTTCGAGTGGGCGAAGTTCGGCGGAGGGGCGAAGCTTATTGACGAAACGCAGTCCGGGCAAATCGAGTTGTTTTTCGGCCCAACGCAGCCAGTCGAGTAAGGCGGCTTTGTCGAGTCCGCCGAGGGGTGCGAGTCCGCCGGCGGTGTCGCCGTCCATGGTTGCGTAACCGACGGCGGCTTCGCTTCGATTGCCGGTAGTGATAAGCAGGGCCCCGAAGACGTTGGCCAACATCCATACGCCGGGCGCCCGCACCCGGGCCTGAATGTTTTGTAGGGCGATATCGTCGGATTCCCACGAAGTTTTGCGTCCGATGGCGGCCTCGGCTTTTTGGACGTAATCTTCGAGCAGTTCGTCGATGCTCCACCGATGAAAAGCGGCGCCAAGTTCTCGGGCAAGTTCACGGGCGCTTTCTTCGGTGGCGGCGCTGCTGTTTTGCGTCGCCTGATAAACGCACGTCAAAAGGGCGGAAACCGAACGGTCTTGCAAATAGGCGGTTTTTCGGGCAAACTCTTCGGCGCCCAATTCCTTTTCGGCTTCGACGATGGCCCGCGCGGCCAAAACCGCACACGCCGACGAGTCGGCCCCCCCCGAAAGCGAAACCACAAACCCCCTGCTGTAACTTTTACGCATGTAATCGAACATCGCCAGCGTTAGCGACCGATAGATTTCCTCGTTTTTGTCCATGTCGGGCGCAATCGCGTCGGGCGCGGGAGGGACGAAACGGGTTTCGGAAAGACGGCCTTCGGCGACCTCGACTTCCGCCACCACGTTGGGACGAAAACCAAATAGTTTTTTTCGCGCGCGTCGCGGCCCGTCCAAATCCACCGTCGCCGTCAGGATTTGAAAGTCTTGAAAAGAAAAGCGTTGGTTTTGGGCCAATAGTTTGCCGGCTTGGGCGATAATGATTTCACCGTCGTAAATAATGCGCCCGGCTTCGACGCCCAAGAGGTTGCTGTAAACGTAGGCGCAGGCGTAGGAACGGGAGGCTTCGACGACCAAACCCCGGCGCAATTTCGTTTTTCCGAACGAGAAATGCGAAGCGGACGGGTTGAGGATAACATCGACGTTGTTGAGATAATGGCGTTGTGCGGGACGAACGCCGTTCCATGCGTCTTCGCAGATTTCAAAGCCGATGCGTACGCCGCCGATTTCAAAAGCCGTGTCGCCGAAAGGATAGGCTTTGCCTTTGAAGTCGTATTCGACGAGTTCGCCGTCGGGCCACGGCTTGAACCAACGCGGTTCGTAGTGTATGCCGTCGCCGGCGAGTTCGTTTTTGGCGTAAAAACCCAAAAGTTTTCGGTCGAAAACCATGGCCGCGCAATTGTAAAGACAATTTTCGTATTGTAAGGGCAAACCGACCGATAGGGCCAAACCCTTGCTTGCCGCTATCACTTTTTCCAATCCCGTCAGCGAGCGCTCGACCGTCGAATCGGAAAAAAAAGCATCCTCGCATCCGTAACCCGACAAACAAAGTTCGGGCAAACAAAGCACGGCGGCTTTTGCCGCCTTGGCCGCTTCGACGGTTTTAAGTATTCGTTCAAGGTTGCCTTTCCAATCCAAGGGGGTTTGATTGAGGCAGGAACCCGCCAAAATTATCGCCTGCATAAAGCATGACCCGTCTTGTTTGCAACGGGAATGTGCAAAATTAGTAAGTTTAGAGAAAAGTCCGTCGTTTTGCAACGACAAAAAATCCCCCCGAAGCCGGGGGGATGGAATTAGTTGCGCAAGCTGAAGTCGAACGGTATCATCACCCAAACTTTAATCGGCTTTCCGGCTTGGATGCCGGGGGTGAAGCGTAGTTTGTAGATTTGGTCCACGCAGGCTTTGGTCAAAAGTTCGTGCGGGGACTTGACGACGATGTGTTTTTCGGGAACGCCCTCTTTATTGACGAGCATACGGATAAAGACTTTGCCTTGTATGCCGTTGTCTTTGGCGATGGGCGGATAGACGATGGCCTTTTTGATGTCGGCCAAATTCACGGGGTCAGGTTGTTTTTCAACGGCGACGAATTCGTCGGGTTCGGGGTCTTTTTCGACGGGGGCGATTTCAACGGGCGCGGTACCGGTGCCTTTTTCTTCGACGTAGCCGATGTTCGGCGGCGCGTCGTCGTCGCCTTGCACGTTCTGGGAGCCGATGTCGGCTTTCAATTCGAGGAGCGAGTCTTTTTCGATAATTTTGACTTCGGGGTCGGCTTTTTCGTGTTCGACGACTTCCGGAGGCACGAACTTGACTTCGCTTTTCAACGGCGGGGGTGGGGGTTCGACCTTGATTTCTTCGGGTTGTTTTTCGTCGAGGGGCGGCGGTTCGGAAAGCGAGGCCACCACCTCTTGCAGTTCGGCGTCCTCCGGACCTGACGAGCCGATGAACTTCGACAACACCGTCGCCAAAATCAAGAGCAGAATCAAGCCGGCCCCTATGGCAAAGGCGATGCCCATGTTGCGGGGAAAAACGCGGCGCAGGTCGTAGGCGCCGTATTCGCGGTTGCGGCCTCGAAAGACAATTTCGTCCAAATCGGCCGGCATGACGGTTACTTCTGCCATAAGCGTTGAAGGTTTGAGTGGTTTGTCTTTTTCATATACGTACAAAAACTATTTTTTGTTGCCCGCGCCCGAAGCAATTTTGGCCAAACTTTTTTCTACCGAAAAGCCTTTGCCCTCGTTTTCCTCATAGGCTTTAATGATTTCAATCTCGGCGGGGTCGGCGTCCAAAAGCATGTATTTGCCTTGTTCGGTAATGTTCATTTCGTCGAGAATGTCGACCATATTGCGATAGACGGCGTCGTCGGTCATTTTGATGAGTACGATGAGCGGGTCTTCCTCGGTGAAATTGAGTTCTCGCCGGCGTTTTTTGAGCTCTTGCTTTTTTTCAAAAATGACCTTGCGTACGCCTTCGCCCCAATAGGCCGGGCGGCTCGACGATTCTTCGGCGGCGGGGTCGGATTTCTTCGCCGCACCCTCGAAAAAGGTGCGGTTGATTTCGACGCCCTCTTTTTTTCCGCCGCCTTTGTACCAATAAATTCTGTCTTTACCCGTGAGGATAAGATTGAGAATTTTTTCTTCCGAGACCTTGTCTTGTTCTTTGTCGTTGGGGTCTTTGTCGGCGGGAACGACGACGGGCATGACCGTCGGTACGCTCAAACGGGCCGTCAAGACGAAAAACGTTAGCAACAAGAATCCAAGGTCCACCATGGGGGTCATGTCAATGCGGGGGATGGCCCGTTTTTTTCGGCCCTTTTTCTGCTTTTTCTTTCCCCCGCCGTCGCCGCCTACTTCCGCTGCCATGTCTTATATACGTTTATTTTTTTTCATTGGTTTCGACGCGGCCCGGACGCGGGTCCGCTTCCTGCATCGTGATGAGGTTGAACCGATTGAGTTTTTGCTTTTTAAGCGTATTGACGACTTCTCGTATGACCGTGTACGGCGTTTTTTGGTCGGCTTTTATCACAAGGCTTAATCCGTCGTTGGTGGCAAAGCGCGATTGAATCACCCATTTGTCCAATTGGTTGTTGGTGGAATCTATCGGTACGCCCGTCGTCGTTTTCAATACTTCTTTGCGTTTTTCGGGCGACAAGTCCAAGAATTGGCCGAGGGTTTTGATATCGACGCCCACGTCGTTGAGCAGGCGAAATTGGTTTTCTTGTTCGGCGGTGAAAGTGTATCCGTATTCCTTGCCCATGCGTCGAAGGATATTGACGCGGTCGTCGGGATTGGAAACGCCGAAAAAGACGCGTCCTTCTTGGCTGATGATGATGGTCATGAGGTTTTTGGGCGGCTGTGCCGTCGTCGCAATCGACGACGGCATGCTCACCTCTACCGATTCGGGCGGTACGAACTTAATCGTCAGCATAAAGAAGGTGATAAGCAAAAACGCAAGGTCGACCATCGGCGTCATGTCGATGAAAGTACTTTTGCGTTTGACGGCAATTTTTCCCATAAGCGCTTACAGGAATTAGGCGTGTTTTTCGGCGAAGGTGGCGGCGATGCTCATGCCCGCCTCGTCCATACGGAAGGTCATGGCGTCGATGCGGCTGGTAAAGTAGTTGTACACGACCGTCGCAATGGTCGAGGTCGTGATACCGAGCGCGGTGTTAATCAAGGCCTCGGAAATACCCGTCGAAAGCGAGGCCGTATCCGGCGTACCCGACGAGGCCAAAGCCGAGAACGCCCGAATCATCCCCAATACCGTTCCAATAAGCCCGACGAGCGTGGCTACCGGAACGATCGTCGAAATGATGACGAAGTTTTTTTCCAGCATCGGAAGTTCGAGGGCGACGGCTTCTTCTTGCGCTTTTTGTATGGCCAAGATTTTTTGGTCTTTGGGGAGGGTGGTGTCGCGCTCCATTTCGCGGTATTTGACCAATACCTCCTTAACAACGTTGCCAACCGAGCCGCGTTGTTCGTCGCATTCGCGCATCGCGCCTTCGACGTCGCGCGCTTGAAGTAAATCTTGAATTTTTTTGACAAAAACGTCGAGGTTGCCTTTACCGCTCGCCCGGCCGAGGGTAATCATTCGTTCGATGGACGTAACGATAACGGTGAAAAACAAGCCCAAAGCCACCGGCACCATAAAGCCGCCTTTGTACATCAGGCCCAGCCAGTGACGCAATCCTTCTTTAACCGGGTGACCCTCCTCGTCGAAATTTTGAGAGTCTCCTAATATCAAGGTGTAAATCAGTATGCCGACGAAAATCGAACCGAATACCGTTATCGGTCCGAAAAGTCCTTTCAGCCCGCCGGACTTTTTGCCGGCCTCTACGTTCGTTGTTGTTGCTTCCATTGATACTTAATTTCGTATTTTATTTCAAATTTGGGTTAAATTATTTTTAAATGGGTAAACGTTTAGCAAAAACTTGCGTTTGACCCTCAAAAATAGCAACTTTTTTTTACACAAGCATTGTAGGCATACTTTTATGCGTAAAAAAGACAATATTACCGGCAATGCTTTGCTTTCCGAGCCGTTAAGGAGCGGCCCAAAATTCGCGTTTCCAGTAAACGCCCAAGTTTTGTAATTTTTCGGTGCGACGGTTTTCGAAGGCCGAACGAAGAATTTCCGCGGCTTCGGCGTTCGGCGCCGTCCACTTTCCCGCCTTTACCACCCGGTGGGGATATTCGAGCCTTGCGGCGTACTCCGCCGCCGCCAACCCGTTGATTTTGGTTTCGCCCGCTTGCGTCGTCAGCGAAAGTATTCCCGCTTCTTTACCCGAATGTAAAAACCGAACGAGCGTCGGGGCAAAGACGAGGGTGTCGGGGTTGTAGGAGAACGTTCCCTCTACTCGAATTTCCACCAACGCGAACGGCGGACGGTCTTTACCCGTGACCTTGCCGTATGCTTTCTCCAAATCTTTGGTCGTTGTTTTGAGGTTGGTTTTTTCCGTATCGCTCAATTTGAAAACGCTGTCGGGCGTAAGGGCGTGAAACATTCTGACCACGTAAGGGTAAATGGTCATGCTTTCGGTGTTGGAAACGGTTTTCATGTTCGCGACGCCCAAAAGAATCAGGGCGCGAAAAGCGGAATCGGCGGGCGAACACGCGCCTTTTTCCAAATTGCGGGCGCGAATGACGTTGGGGGTGATGCGTTGCGTGAGGTCTTTGAGTTCCAAGAGTTCGTTGCGCTCCGTGCTTTCAAAAGCGTAAGCCAACGCCCGGGCCTCTTCTTGCGAAGACGGGCGGTAGTCGTTGATTTGTACGGGATGATAACGGAAATCGAGCGAGGCAAGAAATTCGGGCAGGGTGCGGTCGAGGATTTTTCCCGTCGAAAGCCGCGCCAAATCTTGAAGATCGAATTCGGCCAACGGCCTTTCGGAAACAAGGTTGGCCGGGTCTTTGTAGCCGAGTATCAATCTATCGGGCGTAAATTCGGCGCCCGCGGCGTGTAGCTTCATTTTGCCGCGCACCATGCAATAGGTGTTGTCGGCACGGAGCAGGCGGGGAAAAGCGGCGAAGTCTTGCGGCGGGGCGGGGGGGTCGTCGGTGTCGGCTTCGCTTTCGCCGTCGTCGTCGTTGTCCTCAAAGTCCGTCCATTGGGACGGCGGCGGCGCGTGGTTGCTTCCCGCCAACAACGAAACGAAGGCCAACAAACGCGAAGGCGAAAGCGCCACGCCGGGCGAGTCCGGATGGTAAGCCGTGATTTGTTTGCCCGCCAAAAGATAGGGGATTTGCCGAACGACGTTCTCGTAAAAAATGTAGTTTTGGGTAAAGGCCCAATCGCAAAACGGCGCCTCCTCGGGCGTAAACGTCAAATGCCTGTCCGCGGGGCCTTTGCTCGCCACCGGCGCGGGAAGCGCTATCGTAAACGGCGAAAACGTCCGTATCGGATAACGCTCCGACGGCACGAACACCGGACGATTGGGTACCAACGCCATGACGCTGTCCCGAAAATTACTTTTGACCCCCTGTACCGGAAATCCGTAGTCGAGATTGTATTCGGGGTGGAAGGTCCATCGGGGGCTGGCCGACGAACGAAAGGCAATCACGTCGAAATTATAACGCAATTGGGTCAGTACGGCTCCCGCCGTCTCTTCGTGGAAGGCGTTGTAACGACGCGTGAGTTCCAGAACGTCGAACAACTCTTGTGCGTCGGTATAACGAAAAAACACCGTTTTCGAGGTCAATACGCCGACGGGGTCGTCCCAGCGCAGGCCCGCCGTAAGGCTCACGTTCAACCAGCGCCCGTTGTCGTACTCCCAGCGCTGATGGAGCCAAATGCTGAAGCCGTGCGTCAATATACGTTCCCGATTTTCGGATTCGAGGTATTCCTTGACGTGCGAAAACTGACAAAAAGAATTGTAGGAAAGGGGGGCCTTGCACTCAAAGTCGTCGTAAACCTTGATTTTGCCCGCACGAAATCCGGAGACGAAACCGTCGAGAAACGCCGGGCCGACGTCGATGCGATAGGGCATGGCCGGGTCGCCGGCGTGCGCAACCCGGCCGTCCGTGGTGAATATAAATTCAAAGACGGATTCTTGGGCGCGGCCCCATTCCGTAAGCATCCATCCGGCCAAGAGTATACGGAGCCATCGCATCGTTGCTTTTGATAAGGGCATGGTTATCGCCGGCAAATTTAGCGCCTATTTTCCATTTTTTTTGAGTAAGCGGCGCAAATTTTCCCGTCAACCCGTATCCGTCCCCTTTCTTCGTTGGGTCGTTTCCCAATAAAAACTTGTTCAACGTCCGGCGCGGCGTTCGCCTACCGCCGATGCCCCCGTTGTTTACAAAACGATGAAGAACGCGCAATTCAATGGCGGGTTGAATCCGCGGCCTTTGCCGCGGCGCTTGTCCGCAAACACCGACAAAAACATTGCGGTTTCGCATTACTTCAACGTACCCGGCGAATAGTCCGTTTCAAAGTCTTTGGGGCGGTTGAAATTTTTGACGCTCGAGCCGTAAAAAGGAACGTTGAACACAAAACCCCAATAAAAACGAACGCTTTCTCCGCCCGAATTGACGAAATACGGCGATTGTTCCAAGCCGGCGGCGTAAAGGCTGACGGCTTCGGCATACGCTCCAACGGTGGCGTTGGTTTTGATTCCGACAGGGTTCAGCGTGGCGGCGGGAATGTCGAACATGAAATGCAGGCGTACCCCGCCGCCGCTAACGGACAGATAGTCGCCCTCGCCCAAATCCTCGCCCGCCGTTCCGTCCTTGTATATCAAGCCCGTTCTTGCAAAAACGCTTAACCCGAATTCCATGAACGTCCTGTCCCGTTCTTGTAGGTTGAGTTTCCCCGCCGTGGTATAAAGCCATTGTCCGCCGACGGTAAGGTTGGGTATGTGAATGCGGGCCCGCGTGCCGGCGAGAGTGTCCGTTCGTACGGCAGACCCGTAGTTCAACTCGACGAAAATACGTTTTTGTCGGGCTTTGTAACCGTTGAGAGCGTGGGTGCCGCGTCCGTCCGATTCCTGTTCGTTGATGGAAAAAATCCAGCCCGCCGTTAGCGCCGAACTTTTTTCCGTCGAAAATACGCTTTGGGCGCTAAATTCGGTGTTGTTAAATCCGCTTTTTCCGACGGAGTCGGTTTGGGCGCTGAAAATCGGCAAATGCCGGCCTATCGCCCGAAAATACACCGAGTGCATTTTATAGTTGCTTAGGTCAAGAAAAGACTTTTTCTCGCCGGTCCAAGTGGTTATCTGAGAGATACGGTATCGGGGCTCGGTGTTGAAAATGAAGGTTAGCTCCGCCTCGCGGATGGCTTCGTTGATTTTTTTTCTTTGGCCAAAGTTTGAACTTTTTGGACGTCGCCGCCTAAATTCAGATACCTTTTTCTTCTGCCAATGTTTGCTTGGGGAGTGTAAGCCGGCTGCGCGCCCAACTCGCAAAGCATCCCCAAAACGAAAACGGCCGTCGTCCAAAATTTCATTGGTTGCAATAAAAAAAGTTATCGCAAATTAAATTGAAAATATTGAGCGGGCCAACAACCGGACGCGCGTGGTTGTTGCCAAATATCAACAATACGTTTTCTCAACTCCGAAATAAGATGCGTTTTGACGCATAGCCGCCATTTTTCGGCGACAAATTATGCGGTCGCACGCTAGCGTTCGTTCAATTGTTGAACAAATCCACGTAGGAACGGAAAAGAAAGACGCGGTTGCGTTTGAAGCCCGTTTTTTCGTGTAAAATGCCGATATCGACAAAGATTTCGACGAGGTCGCCGGCGGTTTTATGCGTAACGTTGAGCATTTCCGCCACGTCCGCCACTCCGACCGACGGACGCGCAAAAAGTTCGTCGAGCAACTTGAGACCGTTGGCCGTACGCTTTCCGCCGGTTTTGATTTTTTCCTCGCACGTTTTTTTGAGTTCGACGACGGCGGAAATCAGGTTGCAAGCCGCCTCCGCCGTTTCACGAACGCCATGCAAAAAAAACTTCAGCCAACCCGCCATGTCGTGCCGTTCCCGAACGCGCATGAGCTTGTCGTAATAGGCGGGCTTGTGTTTTTCAAAGAAGGCGGAAAGGTAGAGCGTCGGGTGCAATAACAATTTTTGGTCGAGAAGATACAACACGACCAAAAGTCGTCCGATGCGCCCGTTGCCGTCCAAGAACGGGTGTATGGTCTCAAATTGGTAATGGGCAATGCCCGCGCGGACAAGCGGCGAAGTCGAAATTCGGTCGTTTTGCAAAAAGCTTTCGAGGTCGCCCATGAGACGCATGACTTCGGTATGGGGCGGGGGAACGAAAACCGCGTCGGCCAACGTTGCCCCGCCTATCCAATTTTGTGTGCGTCGAAATTCTCCGGGCATTTTGTTTTCGCCGCGAACGCCTTGCAACAATTTTTGGTGCGCCATGCGAATCAAGCGCAGGGAAAACGGCAACTCGTTCAACGCCGCGATAGACTCTTGCAATGCTTGAATGTAGTTTTGGATTTCGCGCCAGTCGTCGCGTTTTTCGTCGGGGATTTCGTCCTCTTTTTGCAGGGCCTCTTCGACATTGGTGCGCGTACCCTCGATGCGACCCGATTCCACGGCTTCGCGGACGGCGTACAGGCCGATAAACCGGTCGATATTCGGTGTGAGTCGGGAGACGGCTTTGAGTTCGCCGACGACGGAGGCCGCTTCGGTCAGGGCTTGGGTCAGTGCGGGTTCGGTCCATATCCATTCCCCGTTGATTTCCGAGGGATGAAAAATCCTTGATTCGTCGAACGTCCCCGACTTCCACTTTTCCAACACGATGCGGTGCATATATTTTACTTTCGGTAAAGATAAATAATTATATTTTACCAAAGTAGGGTTTTGGTAAAATATGGATGCTGTCGGTGTATTATGCCGTTTGGTTTTGGGCAATAAAAAGCCGCCGACGGGGACGTCCGTCGGCGGCTTTCCAAACCCGAAGCGTATTATCGGTTTTTGACGACGGCGGCGATGGCGGCGTCTGCGTGGACGATGGGGCCGATAAGCGAACTGCCTTGGGGCGTTCTTCCCGTGGAACGGAGAATGTTAAAGGCGGTGCGTGCGTCGAGTTCGGGTTCGAGGGCGCGCATAACGCCCAGTACCCCCGCGACCATGGGCGTGGCCATCGAAGTACCGCTGTAAGAGACGTAGTCCCCGCCCGTTTTGAGCGAAAGGATGTCCACGCCCGGAGCGGTAACGGCCATGTCGAGGGTGGGGGTAAGGTTGGAAAACGGGGCTTTTTGGTCGTTGGGGTCGGAGGCGGCGACGCAAATCACGCCCGGAACGTTGGCCGGCGAATAGTTTGCGGCGTCTTTGTTGCTGTTGCCGGCGGCGACGACGACAATGGCGTTAAGGCCGCGGGCGTATTCGACGGCTTTGACCAAAACGCGCGGCGGCGTGGGCGAAGGGCCGCCCAACGACAACGAAATCACGTCCGCTTGGTCTTCGGCCGCGTCGATAATCGCTTGGGCGATGGATTCCAAGGTGCCCGAGCCGCGTTCGTCGAGTGCGCGATAGCCGCGAATTTCAATGAATTTACCTCCCCAATTCAGGGAGGCGATGCCTTTGCCGTTGTGGGTGGCGGCGCCGGCGATGCCCGCGCAGTGCGTGCCGTGGCCGTGCAAGTCGGTATTGCCGGGGCTGTTGCCGAAAACGCTTGACAAATCTTCGTGTGTTGCATCAACGCCCGTATCCAAAATCGCGACCTTGGCGCGTTTTTTAGGTTTGGCGCCGTTCAAACGGGCAAAAGCCGCGCTTTCCCCCGAAGCTTTCAACGCCCATTGTTCGTGGGCGCGAGGGTCGTTGGGTTCGATGGCTTCGCTTGTCCAACTCCACGTTCGCCCCGACGGAATCGGCTCGAAAAGACGCATCGGCATGTTGGCCTCGATGTAATCGACGTTTTCGACGTCGGCCAAAAGTTCTTTTTTCAACGCTTTTGCCGAAGATTGCGAAACCTTTACCACAAAAAATTGCGCCAAATCTTCGTCCTCGGTTAGCTCGACGTTGGCAAAGGCGCGAACGGCCACGGCGCCGTGGCGTTTAAGTATTCCTTCAATTTCGGAAACCTCGTCGTCGGGCCCGAGTTCGACCAAGAGTTCGGTGGGGGCGTCGTCGTTGGGCGTCGCGAATTTTTCTTTGACGAAGTCAATCGTTTTTCCCGCAAGGGTAACGATAACGTAGGCGACGATGAGCAGAATGCCCGGTACGAGAAAGAGTTTGACGTTTCCTTTTTTGAGCAGGGAAACAAGGGCGCTGACCAGAAGGCCGATGGCGACGTCGCGCAACATTCCCGCCAAAGTTTCCCAGAAACTCATTGTCCCGAAACCCCATCCGAACACCCACCGAAACAAGGGGGCGGCCGCGACCAAGAGCACCGTCGGCAAAAGCCACGGGAATTTTTGATGCCGGGCGACGCTTGCTTGACCGTAAGCGAACATCGAAAACGCCACGATGCACAGCAATACCGAAAATACTTCCATGATAATTGTGGGGGCAAATAGAATGCCCATGCAAATTTAACGAAAAACACGTCAAAAGGTTGCATGGAGCGTTTTTTTTTTGGATTTTTGCGCCTTAAATAAAATTAAAATGGCACATCCCAAACGGCGGCACTCCACCACGCGCCGCGACAAACGCAGAACCCACGACGCCCTCAAATCCAAACCTTATTACATCGACGTCGAATCCGGAGCCGCTACGCTTTATCATCGCGTTTGCCTTGAAAGCGGTTACTATCGCGGCCGAAAAATGATGGAAAGCAACGAAGACCGCAGGCCCACCTACATCGACGAAGAATAACATGTTGAGAATAGGCTTGGACGTCATGGGAGGGGATGTATTTCCCGCTCCACAAATCGCGGGCGCCCTTGCCGCTCGTCCCCTGCTCAAACCCGCCACCCTACCGGTGCTGTTCGGGGACAAAAATTTGATAGAAAGCGAATTTCAACGGGTCGGTGCGAGCATGGACGGCTTCGACGTCGTCCATGCCGCGGATTACATTTCGATGTCCGACCATCCGACCCGGGCTTTTTTACAAAAACCCGATTCGACTATTGGCGCGGGGGTCAGGGAAATCAAGGCCGGCAACCTCAACGCTTTTGTCAGCGCAGGCAATACCGGCGCGATGCTCGTTGCCTCGGTGGTTGGGCTGGGGGTCTTTGAAGGACTGCATCGCCCGACCGTCGGCGCCCTTTACCCGCTTGAAGACCGTTTTTCGTTGCTTTGCGATGTCGGTACGAACGTCGATTGCAAACCCGAACATCTGGCTCAGTTCGGTCTGCTCGGTTCGATTTTCGTCGAAACGATGTTCGGCTACAAAAATCCGCGCGTTGCGCTTTTGAACGTCGGCGAAGAAAAGACCAAAGGCAATCAAGCGGTTCAGCAGGCGTACGCGTTGATGTCCCAAGACCCCAAAATCAACTTCATTGGCAACGCCGAGGGACACGACATGGTTCGCGGCGTGGCCGACGTTTACATCTGCGACGGTTTTGTGGGCAATATTTTGTTAAAATTTGCCGAATCGTTCTATCCGTTCTTGAAAGCGCGTCTGCCGTCGGACGTGGCCGTCGAAAGTTTTAATTTTGAGGCCATAGGCGGACTGCCGATTTTGGGGGTCAATGGTTATATGATTGTGGGCCACGGGCGTTCGGGTCCCGAGGCATACAAAAATATGTTGCTTCGCGCCGAATCCGTCGCCGAATCCCGATTGGCCGAAAAAATCGCCGCCGCCATTCGACCCGCATAATTCACATAAATCTTGCCGTTTCCGCGTCCTTTCTTTTTCGAGGGTATTGTTTTGTTTTTTGGCGTATTTTTGCCCGTCCAACCGATGCGGAAAATTGGCCGCGCCGTCGTCATGCAGGCACGACAAACAAACAAAATTAAGACATTGACAATCGTCGCAGTGGCGCTGACGTTTTGGGGATGCGAACCCGCGCCGTGGGTCGGCTCCTTCAACCGCGACGAATATCTTGCCCATTGTACTTGGAGGCGTAAAATCGCTTCGCGTTACCGGCCCAAAGCCGAGGTGCGAGACAAACTCAAAGCTTTGCGCGACAGCGTCGACGTCACGCTTTTTCTCGGAACTTGGTGTTCCGACAGCCGCAAACACGTCCCCCGTTTTATGCATCTTTATGCCGATTTGCCGATTCGCCGCATGACCCTTGTCGGCGTGGATACGAGCAAAAAGGACGCGGCCGGGCTTTGGAAAACTTTTCGCGTGGATTCCGTTCCCACTTTTATTTTCTTCGACACAAAAGGCGTGGAACTCGGGCGTATCAAAGTCAAACCCCGAAAAGAGCGTATGGAAGAGGCTCTTTTGCGTATTTTGGACCGATATTAAATGCCGAAGTTGGTTTTGGTTCCTACACCTTTGGGCAATTTGGGCGACATGACTTTTCGAGCCGTTGAAACGCTGAAAACCGCCCGGCTTGTCGCCGCCGAAGATTCGCGCCGAACGGCCGTGTTGTGCAAGCATTACGGCGTGGCCACGCCCGTGGTTGCCGTCCACGCCCACAACGAACACCGCAAACTTCCCGAAATTTTCGACCGTTTTGAGGACGGCGTTTTGGCGTGGGTAACCGACGCCGGAACGCCGGGCGTGAGCGACCCCGGGTTTTTGGCCGTGCGGGCCGCCATCGAACGCGGCTGGGACGTCGAAACCCTTCCCGGACCGACGGCTTTTGTCCCCGCCCTCGTCAACAGCGGACTGCCCATGCATCGTTTTTGTTTCGAGGGATTTTTACCCGTCAAAAAAGGCCGGCAAAAACGACTCGAATCCCTCAAAAACGAACCCCGAACAATGGTTTTTTACGAATCCCCGCACCGCGTGGCCAAAACTTTGCACGACTTGACGGCGTTGTTCGGGGCGCAACGACGGGCCGCCGTTTGCCGGGAAATTTCCAAAATTTACGAACAAACCCTGAGGGGAACCCTCGGAGAATTGACCCAAATTTATGAAAACGGCGTGGCAAAAGGCGAGTTCGTTTTGGTGGTCGCGGGCTTCGACCCGGCCGCGGACGACGGCAACGATTAGCGGCGTATTGTTGGCGGCGGCGTTTCCGCCGTCGCCGTTGGCGTTTTTGGCGTTTTTGGGCTTTGCGCCTTTGCTTTGGGTCGTCGAACGACGCTTGGAGCGACGCGGCGCCCGTTCCTACCTCGGCGTTTTCGCCCTTGTTTACCCCCCCTTCGCACTGTGGAACGCGCTTACGTGTTATTGGATAGCGATGACGGCCTTGAGCGTCGGCGAAGACGAACGAACCGCCGCCCTTATTGCCGGAATCATGGCCGTTTTGGTCAACGCCGTTCTTATGACCTTGCCCGTTCTTTTGTATTATTTCGTCCGTAAGCGCCTCAACACCCCTAAAATTTATCTTAAATACCTGATTTTTGTTCCGTTTTGGGTTGGTTTTGAATTTTTGCATTTTCGTTGGGACCTGACGTGGTCGTGGATAACGCTTGGCCACGCTTTCACTTACTACCCGTTTTATTTGCAGTACATTGAATTTACGGGGGTGTTGGGAACGTCGGTACACACTTTGGCGGCCACGGCGGCGTTGGCGGCGGCCGTCGAAGCGACGGCCCAAGGGCAACCCTTACCCGCCAAATCGACGATTTTTTGGGTCTTTTGGCCGGTTTTTCCCTTGTTGTTGTATCCGATTTTGGCGCGTTCCGAGCGTTTTTCCCCCGTTGGCCAAATCAACGTCCGCGTCGTACAACCGAACGTCGACCCTTACAACAAATTCGCCGTTTTGCCGCCCGACGTTCAGATGCGTCAATTTGCCGAACTCGTACGTCGTCCCGGGGTGGACACCATCGACTTGGTCGTTTTGCCCGAAACGGCGATTCCGGTAGGGCTTATGGCGCACGACCTCAAAAACACCGTTTATCTGGGAGAAATTCGCGAACTTGTCCGTCAATATCCGCGCTTAAACGTTCTTACCGGAGCCATCGTCTATCGTTTGTACAAAGAGGGGGAAAAAACGTCGGCCTCGACAAAAGTACTTTTTGACGGCGTGGACACCGTTCGTTACGAATCGTACAACGCGGCGATTATGCCCGAATCCGACGACCGATATTACGTCAAATCGAAGTTGGTGCCGTTTACCGAGCGAACGCCGTTTTTGGAGTATTTGCGGTTTTTGGAGGCGTTTAATTTCACGATGGGCGGCCATTTCGGTGGTTTTGGAAAGCCGGACAGCCTCATGATTTTGCGTACCCGTTCGGGCGTGGGCGTTGCGCCCTTGATTTGTTACGAGTCCGAATTTGGCGAATTGACGGCCGAGGTCGTTAAAAAGGGTGCGCATGTTTTGTGTGTCATTACCAACGACGGATGGTTCGGCGAATCGTCGGGGCATATCCAGCATGCGCATTTGGCGAGCTTGCGATGCATCGAAACCCGGCGCGACCTCGCCCGCAGCGCCAACACCGGCATTTCACTTTTTGGCGACCGCAACGGCGCTTATTTTCCCGAACGGCTTGGTTGGTGGACGCAGGGAACCCTCGATAGAAAACTCAATCTTTACGACCACACGACGTTTTTTATGCGTTTCGGCGATTGGCCCGGGCGATGGGCGGTCATGACGGTCTTTGCTTTGATTTTCTTTGCCGCCGTCAAAAAAACAAAGCAAAGAAACGGAAGTTAAAATTTTGCTTTATCCGTTTCGCCCCGATTGGCAAATGAAAACGTAGATTTTTATCGGGAGGCGAGGAGTTCGGATTCGATTTTGTCTTGTCGTTTTTCGAGTTCGTCGGTTTTTGCGACGACCCTTTCCAGCTTGACTTCGATGGCGCCAAGGCGTTCGATGACGGCGTCGAATTTTTTGTTCATTTGTTCGAAGCGCATATCCATTCGCATCTCCATTTGCTCAAATCGTCGGTCGACTTGCTCGAATCGTCGGTCGACTTGTTCGAATCTTCGGTCGACTTGTTCAAAGCGTTTGTCGAATTTGATGTTTTGGTAGGCGAAAATAGCTCCGCCGATGGCGACGAGGATGCCGAAAATCCAAAGCATTCGTTCGTTGGTTGCTTCGAGCGAACGGTGAAGGTCGTTCATGCGTTGGTTGACGTCGTCGATACGGCGGTTGACGTCGTCAATGCGTTGGTTCATCGCATCGAACTTTATGTCGATTCGCTTTTCCATCTCTTCGAGATTGAGTTCGATGGTGTGTATGCGGTCGCGGTCGCCGAGGGTGAACGGCACGGGGGTGTTTAGTCGGGGGTCGTCGTATTTGCTTTTTCGCGCGGGCTGTTCGTTCTGCGCCCAAACGCAAGAGAAGGCCGTTGCGACGGCCAAAGTCAGGCTCAACGCTCGTTTCATCGCTTCATGTTTTGGGGTGGATACATGGTTGAACGTTATACGTTGCGAAGATACGAAACGTTGCGCAAAGTTTAAACGGGGCGCAGACAATCCATGCGTAGATTAAGGCGGGGGGACTTTGGGATGTGCCGTGTTTTGTTTTGGTTTTCGGGACATTTTCCACGCAAGCCGTATTCAGGTAGTGGGGGCCGATAAATGTCTTTTGTTTGGTCGAAAACGATGAATGTTTGTCATGTATAATTTTAATTTGTGCCAAAATGACTGCATTTGTCGTTAAATTCGCTTCCGGCACGCCTCCGGATAAATTAGGGGCGTAAAGGTAATCATTAAACAAGAAAGATATGAGTTACGCAAAATGCTATTCTGAAAACGTTTACACGCCTTACGCGGACGTTTATCAAACGGAAACGGGCTACGTGTTTGAGTTCGCGTTGCCGGGCGTTGAAAAAGACGCCGTTACGGTGGGATTGGAAGCCGGCGGCTTGGTGGTCAGCGGCGAACGAAAAATCTCCCGTACCGACTACCTTCGCAGGGAAAATCCGTCGGGCAAGTTTCGCCGCAAGTTCAGCCTTCCCTCCGACGCCGACCTTCAATCCGTCGACGCCAAACTCGAAAACGGTTTGTTGTCGGTGGTCGTTGGACGCGTACCCGCCGTACAAGTCGCCGTCAAATAAGTTCGATTATTCACCTTAAACCAATTATTCACCCAAATCAATCATCAAATCACCATGTTGGCATTAAGACCATTGGAAACCGCAGGCCTCTTGGACCGATTCTTTAACGAGGCCGCCGGCCGCAGCTTTTTCCCTTCGGTGGATGTGGCCGAAACCGACGCGCGTTACGAAATCCACGTGGCGGCGCCGGGGATGAAAAAAGAGGACTTTACCGTCGAATTCAACAAGGGCGTATTGACCATCTCGGGCGAGCGCAAGTTCGAACAAAGCTCCGAAGGCGAAACGCAAGGACGCAAATGGCACAAAGTGGAAACGAGCTACGGTAAATTCAGCCGAAGCTTCACTTTGCCCGACAACGTCAAACCCGACAGCCTCGAAGCCGAGTATCAAGACGGCGTTCTCAAAATTTACGCCCCCAAAGACGGTGAAAAAATCACGACCCGGCAAATCGCCATCAAGTAAAGCGCTACGAAAATCGTCGAACACGGCCCCGTCCTTTTGGACGGGGCCTTTGTTTTTTAGCGACTCAATCCCCGGTTCGCCACGCAAACCGATAAATCGAACAAATTGACGGCGCCGTCTCCGTTGGCGTCCAAGAATCGGGCGGGCAGTTGCCCGTCCCGGTATTCGATAAAATCGCTCCATCGCGAACTTGCGGCGTGCGCTCGCCACTCGGCGCCCGAATCGAGGCGTATAGGCCCCAATTTACCGTAGCCCGCCGCCGTCAAGTAAAAATCAATTGAGTCGCAGAGGCCGTCGTCGTTGGCGTCGCCGGGCCAAACGGCGCTCAATACGTCCTCGGCGTCGCTGAGGCGAAATTCAAAGTAACCCGCCGCCGCAAGAGAGAACGTCAGCCGCCCCGTTTCGGGGTTGTAGCTCCATGCGTCGGCGCCGTTAAAATACTCGGGGGCGCGGCCCGTAAAAACCGTCGTTTGTCCGGGCGTGGAAAACCCGCGCCATACGCCGTTCTCGGAAATCGACCACGCCGTCTTACCCGCTTGGGCGCGTTCGGCCTTGAATGTTGCGTCGAAAAAACCACCGCCTTCGCCCGCACGCATGACGAACGTCGAATCGTTGTAAAGGACGAAAAGCGCGTCGGTGGCAACGGTTTGGTCGGTGGCGGAAAATTGTCGAGGCTGTTTTTCCGTTTGAGCGAAGGCGACGAAATCGTCGTAAGCACACGCCGCCGCTCCCGGAACGGAAGGCGCGGTTACGACGGGCGTTTCCATGCCCGTGTGGAAAGGAATCAAAGCGGCCAAAAAACTTGCTCGACTTTGATTGTTTACCCGGGCTTCGAGCGTCGTGTGTTCTTCGGTTTGGTTGAAGGCGATTTCATGAGGCGAGAGTCGGGTGGAAAGCGTACACGTTTCCGGGGATTGGATGTGCAATCGAAGGCCGGCGTAAGGGCGTTGCCATACGCCGCCGTGTTCCGTAGGTTCGAACGTGCCGACGGTTTGCAAATCGGCGCCGGCGCGTCCGTTGCCGTGCAACTGCCAACGAAAATGCGTCGCCGTTGAACCTCTGTCCACGAAGTCGTAAACAAAAACGGCCCTTTCGCCCGCAAAAACGAAATCGCGCCGCACGTCGGTCGAACAGTAGCGGGTTTTGGCCTCGACGGCCGCCAAACCGGGCAGATCGATAAAGTCGTTGAGAAAACCGTCGGCGTCGTTGGGATTGAGCGGGGTGCCGATGAGCGGGCCGCAATCGCCGGAAAGAACGAGGTTGTGGTTGTCGGCGTTGCCGACGAGGTTGCGCTGATTCCAGCTTACATATCCCGGGTCGAGGGCGAGTATTTCGGCGTTCTTGCAAAGAAAAAACGAGCCAACGTCGCCTTGATTGTGGCCCGCGCCTTGGGTGCGCGCCCGTCCGTTTTCGGCAACCACGTGCAAATACGTCGCTTTGGACGAAAAATCGGAACGAAAAACGGCGTTGCCCGCGTGGGGAAAAAAGTCGTTTTTCGGTCGGTCGGAAAAATCCGAAAACGGAATATTCGTGGCCAAATAAAAAACCCCAAAATCGAAAGGCGCGGAAAGGATTTGTCCGTAGGTAATGGGTTGGGTGGGAAAGAAGCCCGAAAAATCCACGGGAATGTGGTAACGGGGTTTTTCCAAAGCGGTCAAAAACAACGTTGAACGTTCCAAATAAGAGTCGTCGATGGGCGCCAACCGTCCGTCGGGCAAAGCCGTGCGAACAGTCCATTCGTAAAGAAGGTCGTAAACGGGGTCGAAATAGGGATTTCTAACGCGTCGTTGGACGCCGCGAAACTCTGCGTGCAAACTGTCGTCGTGCGGCCAATAGTTTTTCAAGGCGCGAAAAAACGGCAGGCAATTGACGAAAGCGTAGCTGAAATAAAATGGGCCCTCGGCGTATCCGTTGATGCGGTCGGGTTCGGATTGGCGGTAGGGGTCGCGCCAAAGGCAGTTGTCGATGATGAAAAGGGCGGTTTCGAGCCATCGCCGGGGTTGTCGAAAGGGTTCGGGGGCGCCGTATTCGCCCAAGACCACGCCGCCCAGCCCCAGCGCGCCCGCGATTTTGAGCGCGTGGTTGTTTTTTATATAATCGAAAAAGGTAATCGGCCCGACGCCGACGACCGTATCGGCGGCGGCACGATACATGTTTTGCAAATAGTCGGTCAATTTGGCCCTTGCCGGCGCCAAAATCTCCTCCTCGTAACCCAAAGCCGCAAGCAGATCGTAACAAGCCAACGACTGGGTGAGAATCGTCGCGTCGTGCTGCCAATGGTAACTGCCCGTGGTCAGATTGTCGACGGTCAAAAACACGACGTCGGTAAGCATGCCGTGCAAGTGGGCCAGCGTTTTTTCAAAAAGCATTTGACGGTCGTCTTCCGAAAGGGGAATGATTTCGTTGGAGAACAAATCCGTGCGATAACCCAGCGCGAGAAGAAAACAAGAGGCCAAAGCAACGCGTGCGTTGTTTTGGCGCGAAATATAACTTGAGTCTTCAAAGATGGCAAAATTGAATGCCATGTTCGTTTGGTACTCAAGCAGGTTTTTTCGATGCGGGGCATCGAACGAGGCTTGCAATTCGCTCAACCGTTCGAGTTTGAACAGGACCCTCGGACGACTAAGATCGGCGTTTTCCGGAACGAACGTTCCGTTTTGCGCTCGAAGCCATGTACAGCCGAGCGCCAAAAAAACCAATGTCGATAACTTCATTGCCACTTCGTTAATGTATGCAATTTATAAAATTATCGTTATTCCATTTCCAAATAAAAGGCGGCTCCCGTGGTTAAAAATATTCCCGATTCCATGTGCCGGGTGCGAAAGGACGAATAAAAATTATAACGCAAACACAAATCGAGCGTCCATTGGGAATTTACGCGAATGCCCGCGCCGGGGCCGGCGCCCGCCGTGGCCAAAATCCCCGCGCCGCCTTGACGACGTATCCATTCGATGTCGGTGCGTCCGACGTTCATCGGCACGCCGCGAAGCATTCCCGCATCCAAAGAAATTTCGGTAAAAAAATCCCATTTTTTCCGCCGTATAAAGTAGGGGCGTAAAAGTCCGCCGACGGTTACGGTCGTCAGCGGCTGTTTGGGGACGACGGAAAAAGCCAAAGCCATTTGCGCGCCCATGAGAAAGTGTCGGCGAATGAAGTTGCCGTAACCGATTTTCGGCCCGACGGCCACGGGACCGCGAAAATACACGCCTTTTTGCAAACCGAAGGCGATGTAGGCGTCGCCTTGTTTTCCAAACGGCTGGGCCCGCAAACCGCCCCCTTCCGCGACGACCAACCCTACGGCCAACGCCAATAATTTTCCGATTTTTGCCAAATCCAATGTTTTTTGCACGCGGTGAACAACCCTTGTCCGTGGTCGAAATTTGCCCGCCGAACGAGACCGCCGCAAAAATAGCGTTTGTTCGCCAAATATCGAATTAAATCACAAATTCCGGCATCTCGTTTTCATTCACGTCGCCAATGCCCAAGGCCAAGAGCGCAACGCCTTCGCCGTAACACAAGACCGACGCGCGGCGCCCCTTTTCGTTTAACGTTCATTGTTTGCCATCGCCAAAACGCCTAACTTTGCTTCGCAAACGACCAACGTACCATGCTCCAAAACGATATTCTGGAATCGAACGAAAAAGCACGACAAGTGTTCGCAACCGTAAACGAAAACGAGTGCCGCATCCGGCCCGACGACGCAACATGGTCGGCGCTCGATTGTTTGGAGCATATCGTCGTCGTCGAAAAAAGCGTCATTAACGTGCTGAAAATGGAGTTGGACGAGGATTCGCCCGAAACCCCGGGCGTGATGCGGATACAATCGGCGTTGGCCAACCGGCATGCGCGCATCCCCGCGCCCGACTTCATCCTTCCCAACGGACGCTTTTCGACGTGGCAAGAAGCGACGGAAAAATTTTTCGCCCAACGCCAAACGTTGTTCGACATGGCCGAAAACAAAGTCCACGAACAAACGGGAACCTTCGCCCACCCGCTCTTGGGGCCGATGACCAAGCTCGAATGGCTGTATTTCGGTCTTGCCCACACCGAACGACACCTCTTCCAAATCAAAGACGTGATTGCCTTGAACCGGGCCCGTTGAAACGGGACAAAAAACCGTATTTTTGCGTTCTATTTTAAACAATGGAACACCTGCGCAATTTTTGCATCATCGCCCACATCGACCACGGCAAAAGCACCTTGGCCGACCGACTTTTGGAAGCGACGCAGACCGTCGAACAGCGGCGAATGATGGCCCAAGTGTTGGACGACATGGATTTGGAACGCGAAAAAGGCATCACCATCAAGAGCCACGCCATCCAAATGAACTACCACCACAAGGGCAAGGTGTACACGCTCAACCTCATCGACACCCCCGGCCACGTGGACTTCAGTTACGAGGTTTCAAGGGCCATCTCGTCGTGCGAAGGCGCGATTTTGGTCGTCGACGCCTCGCAGGGTATTCAAGCCCAAACCATTGCCAACCTTTATCTGGCGCTCGGCGCCGAACTGACCGTCATCCCCGTACTCAATAAAATCGACCTGCCCGGCGCCCGCGTGGACGTCGTTACCGACGAAGTCGTCAATCTTTTGGGATGCGAACCCGAGGACGTCATTCTCGCCAGCGCCAAAGAAGGCATCGGCGTTACCCAAATATTGGAAGCGGTCATCGAACGCGTGCCGCCGCCCCAAGGCAATCCCCACGCCCCGCTCAAAGCCCTCATCTTCGATTCGGTCTACAACCCCTTTCGAGGCACCATTACCTATTTCCGCATTTTCGACGGCCAAATGTCCAAAGGCGAATGGCTTAAATTCATGGCCACGGGCGCCGAATACCAAGCCGACGAAATCGGCATCCTCCGCCTCGACAAAGAACCCCGTCAAACCGTCGCCTGCGGCGACGTCGGTTACCTCATTTCGGGTATCAAAGAGGTCAAAGAGGTTAAGGTCGGCGATACGATAACCTCCCGCGACCGGCCCGCCGACGCCCCCATTCAAGGCTTTAAAGAGGTCAAACCGATGGTGTTCGCCGGCGTTTATCCCGTCGATACCGACGAATTCGAAGATTTGCGTGCCTCGCTCGAAAAACTTCAACTCAACGACGCCTCGCTCGTTTACGAACCCGAAACCAGCGCCGCCCTCGGTTTTGGGTTTCGCGTCGGTTTTTTGGGCATGTTGCACATGGAAATCGTGCAGGAGCGCCTCGAACGCGAATTCAACATGACGGTCATCACCACCGTTCCCAACGTCGCCTACATCGCCGAACTCAACGACGGCACGCGTCTGCCCGTCAATTGTCCCTCCGACCTGCCCGACCCCGCCCGTACCAAACACGTCGAAGAGCCCTTTGTCAAAGCCCAAATCATTACCAAGTCCGAATACATCGGCGCGATTATGAGCCTGTGCATCGACAAACGCGGCGTTTTCCGCAACCAACACTACCTCACCCCCGAGCGCGTCGAAATCATATTCGACCTGCCGCTGGCCGAGGTTGTTTTCGATTTTTACGACCGGCTCAAAACCATTTCGCGCGGCTACGCCTCGCTCGACTACGAACTCATCGGATTTAGAGAGTCCCATCTGGTCAAACTCGACATCATGCTCAACGGCGACCCCGTCGACGCGCTTTCGGCCATCATTCACCGTGACAAAGCCTACGACTACGGCAAAAAAATATGCGTCAAACTTAAAGAACTCATTCCGCGCCAACAATTTGAAATCGCAATTCAGGCCGGAATCGGAACGCGCATCATCGCCCGCGAAACCATACGCGCCCTAAGAAAAGACGTTACCGCCAAATGCTACGGCGGCGACATTTCCCGTAAACGCAAACTCCTCGAAAAACAAAAGAAAGGCAAAAAACGTATGCGCCAAATCGGTTCGGTCGAGGTGCCCCAATCCGCTTTTATGGCCGTACTCAAACTTGACGATTAACCATGTCCAAATCCAAAGCGCCAAGCATGCTTTCGGCCATCGTTCAGTGCAAATGCCCCCGGTGCCGAAAAGGCGATATGTTCAAATACAAAGCCTACGAAAAAATTACCAAGCATCTGGAAATGCACAAAACCTGTCCGCACTGCGGCTTTGACTTCGAACCCGAAACCGGGTTTTATTGGGGGGCCATGTACGTCAATTACATCTTCACCAGCGCGTTTTTGGTCGCTTATATTATCGTCTATTTTATTTTCAAACCCCGAAGCGTCGAAGGTTATGCACTCATTGGCGGGGCCTACCTGCTGACGATATTTTTGTTGTGGCCGAAAATGAACCGTTATTCCCGGGTGCTGATGTTGTATTTTTCCTCGGCCGCGTCCAAATTCGACCCCCGTTATTGGTCATGATTATCGAAAAAACCGAACTTCGCTTACCCGGCGTTACGAGCGTCTATCGGGGCAAGGTGCGCGACGTTTACGTCGTCGAAGAGCAGGCGATGGTTTTCGTGGCCACGGACAGAATTTCGGCCTTCGACCATATCCTTGCCGACCCCATCCCCCACAAGGGCGCGGTCTTGAACCAAACGGCGGCGTATTTTTTGGAGCGCACCCGTTCGATATGCCGCAACCACGCCCTCGCCTTTCCCGACCCCAACGTTACCATAGGCGTCAAGTGCGAGGCCTATCCCGTCGAGGTCGTCGTCCGAGGCCATTTGTGCGGCCATGCGTGGCGCGTCTACCGTACGGGCGAACGCATGCTTTGCGGCGTCAAAATGCCCGACGGCCTCAAAGAAAACGACCCCTTCCCCGAACCCTTAATCACCCCCTCAACCAAATCCAAAATCGGACACGACATCGACGTCTCCGAAGCCGAAATCGTCAAAGCCGGACTCGTTTCCCCCGACCAATGGGCCGAAATCCGTTTTCGCGCCCTACAACTTTTCGCCGACGGCCAACAACACGCCCGAGAACGCGGACTCATCCTTGCCGACACCAAATACGAATTCGGCTCCAAAGATTTCGACCTCTACCTCATCGACGAAATCCATACCCCCGATTCGTCGCGGTATTTTTACGCCGACGGTTTTGAGGAACGGCAGGCGCAGAACTTGCCCCAAAAACAACTTTCCAAAGAGTTCGTCAGACAATGGCTCATGGAAAACGGCTTTCAAGGTTTGGAAGGACAACAACCGCCCCGCATGCCCCAAGAAACGATACGCGAAGTTTCCGACCGGTACATCGAAGTCTATCGAACGCTTACGGGACGCGAATTTGTCCCCCGTCCCGAAAACGAAACCCTTCAAGACCTTGAAAACCGCGTCGTCGAAGCGTTGAAAAACTTGGGCTTGGCATAAAAAACGCATGCATTTTTCCCGCCGCGTCCAAGACCCAAAATTCGACCCATGCCTTCGGCGCCCCTCCTTCGTCCGCCAACCCGATAAAACACACCCGCCGCCCTTTTCGGGGGCGGCGGCTGCAAAACCAAGAAAAAAACGTTTATTCGACGACGACTTTCGCCGTGTGAACTTTGCCGTTCACGTTCAGCGTCAGGGCGTAAACGCCCGACGCAACTTTGGCCGAAACCTCCGTCTCGTTCGTGCCCGGAACCAGTGAAACGTTGCTTTGCCACACTACGGCGCCCAAAACGTCCGTCAAGCGCAAGAGCGCCGTTTGCGCTTTTTCCGACGCCACCCGCACCGTGAACGAACCCCGGTTCGGATTCGGGTACAACGCCTCGACGTACGCCGAACGAACCGACCCACGCGTCTCGACAATGCCCGTCGTCCCGTCCTCCACAAATTTTACCAAGTACGCGTCGAATTGGCCGCCCAAACCGCTTTGATGCCCACCGGAAGCCATCCCCAATGGGGAATCCGTATCCCCCGAAAGATATATCGAACCGTCGGACGACAAAGCCACGTTGATTTTGGTATCCGTATCCATGCCCATGCCGTCGTCTCCCGTGCCGCCGTAATACGTGGCCCATTGACGTATCCCGGACACATTGAATTTGACTAAAAAAGCGTCCGATTCGCCGCCGAGGGTGTTTTGATACCCGCCCGACGCAATTTCCGACGAGGAAGTCGTACCGCCGGACAGATACACCGAGCCGTCCGAAGCCACGGCCACCCCCGATGCGTAATCGTCGCCGGCGCCCCCATAGTAGGTGGCCCAAATTCGTTCGCCCGAGGCGTTGAATTTGACCAAAAACCCGTCCGATTCGCCGCCGAAAGTGTTTTGATGGCCGCCCGCCGCAATTCCCGAGTCGGAGCTTGTCAATCCGGCCAAATACACCGAGCCGTCTGGCGCCACGGCCACCGAAAATCCCTTATCCCGGCCGGCGCCGCCGTAGTAGGTCGACCACTGCCATGCTCCCGAGGCATTGAATTTGACCAAAAACGCGTCCACTTCGCCGCCGCCGAAAGTGTTTTGATGGCCGCCCGCCGCAATCGCGGACCTGGAAGTCGTATCTCCGGCCAGATACACCGAGCCGTCCGAAGCCACGGCCACCCCCAATCCCTCATCCAGGCCGTCGCCGCCGTAGTAGGTGGCCCACTGCCGCTGCCCCGAGG
>CALAJH010000022.1 GCA_937922655.1 uncultured Bacteroidia bacterium | reverse complement strand
CGTTTTTGTCGCCGATTTCTTCTCCGATTTTCAAGGCTTTGAGGAAAAGTTCTGCGGCCTTGCCGTAATCCCCTTGCCTGTAATAGACGCTGCCCAAGTTGTTGAGGCAGTCGGCGACGCCCTTGTCGTCTTTGCGTTTTTGTGCCAGGGCCAAGCCCTCGTTCCCGTGTTTTAAGGCCTCCTCTAAACGGCCTTTTTTCTTCAATTCCGAGCACAAGCGGCAGAGGCTTCTTGCCTTGACGGTGTCGTCGCCGGCTTGGGCGACGATTTTTTCGAGCGAATCGATTTTGTCGGTTTGTCCGAAAACGGGCGCAAACGCCGTGCAAACGACGGCAAAGGCAAACAAAGCGCGGCCCCCAAAATGCCAATTTTTCATCTATAAAAATTAATTGAAGTTTCAAAAAAAGGCGGCGTTAAGCGCGTCGCGACGAAAAGACCTCGCCGGAACCCCAAACACAAATCACGACGCGGACCGTCGGTTGCGGCCGTCTTTGGAACGCCAAATTTCGAAAAAAAAAACGAAAAGATAAAAAAAACGGTATCGGGTGCGATTCAACGACAGCCAAACCGTTCGTGTCGTTGCCTTCTCGGCGTTGAGAGGGGTGGGCACGACGTTTGCGGACGCTTTTCTTTGCAACAAGCATGGGAAAAGCGGCTTGCCTTAAAGCGTCGGCGAATGCGGGGCAAGCTTATTTCGGCGGGAAAGCGATTGAAGGCGGCGACGAGCGGTCTTTTTGGGGGGAGGCGGGAACGTTGGGCGACGAATTTTGACGTTTTGCGGTTTTTGGGGGCGGGTTGGTCGAAAAAAAAATGTCGTGTTTTTAAGGAAAATTGTTGTAGGATAAGCGTTTGGTTAAGAATTTTCGTAACTTTGCGGGCCGGCACGAACCATGCCGGCGGCACAAGCCCTAAAAACAAGGCGTTGCCAACAACATTAAAGGTTATATTATTCCACACTTTTTACGACAAGCCTCGGAAACAATATATTTTTGAGGTTTCAGCCATAAGCGATATGATTTTGCGTCTGCTTGCGTTGATTGGCTTGCTCCTGTATCTGTCGCCGACGGGCCATGCCCAAGTCGGCGGTACTTTGCGCGGAAAGGTTACTTACGGCGGCGAACCGGCCGAATTTGCCACCGTCCAGCTGTTAAAGGACGGGGGCTTTATCCGCGGCACGTACACCGACCCTACGGGAAGTTACGAATTTGTCAATCTCCCCCCCGGCGCCTACGACGTCGAGGTGTTCTATCAAGGGGAAAAAAAGGAGGTTCGGGGCTTGAAGGTCAGCTCGGGTTTGGAGACTCCCGTGCCGGTGATTAATTTGAGCGAGGACGTTCAATTCGAGGAAATACGCATCGAGGAGGCGATAGTCAAAGCCGACAACACGACGCGCAAAGTGGACTACGACCGTTCGAGCATATTAAAGGTGGCCGACCGGAGCATCAGCGGCGTGGCGGCGCTGGGCGCGGGCGTATATATTCCGGACGCGGGCCGGAGCGCCAACTTTCGCGGCGGTCGCAGCGACCAATCCCAAACCTTCATCGACGGTATTCGCATCATCGGCAACTCGACCATGCCCCAAATTGCCTACGACAACGTGGCGGTTATTACGGGCGCGGTGCCGCCGTGGTACGGCGACTTTCTCTCGGGGATTATCGACATTTCGACCGCCGACCCGACGGTCGAACACAAATTCAATTTTGAGGCGCAAACGTCGCAGTTTTTGGACCCTTACGGTTACAACCTTGTGGCCGGCGGTGTGGGCGGGCCGATTTTTTCCAAACGCGACTCGGTTTCGGGATACAAAAAAACGAAGCTGGGGTATTTTGCGGCCGTCGAAGGCGAGTTTTTCAAAGACCCGTCGCCGTCGTATTTGGGGATTTATCGGGTCAAAAAGGACGTATTAAAGGATTTGGAAGCAGACCCTTTGACCCTCAACCCGCAAGGCAACGCGTTCATCAACCGCGCCACGCTCTTGACGCGCGAATCGTGGGAAAAAAGCAAATTCCGAGACAACGCCGCCCAACGGCAATGGACCCTCTTCGGAAAACTTCAATACAACCTCAACGACAACGCCACCGTTCGCGCCGGCGCCTCGTTTAGAAACTTTCGGGGCAACGGCTCGAGCGTAACCAACAACTTTCTTTCCCCGCAAAACAATTCCTTTACCGAAACCAACAACTTTCGCGGATTCGTGCGCTTCAACCAAATTTTTACCCCCGATTCGGTCGACAATTCCGTCTTGAAAAGTTTATACTATTTTGTTCAAGCGGATTATTCTTTGGTGCAGGGACGTGCGTACAACCGCGACCATGTCGACGACGTTTTCCGTTACGGCCACGTCGGACGCTTTACCACCGCGACGGCCGAATCGTTCCGTTTGGTAACGCCGGGCGAACCGGGCCACGACCCCCGGCTTTCCGCCAACCCCTATTACGTCACCGCCTCCGCCCAACCCACCGACACCGCCTATTATTTCGACCCCTCGACGTCCAGCAACCCGTCGCTCGCCGCCTACAACAATTCGATTTATCGGGTGATGAACAGTACCGTGCGCTTCAATCCCTCGGTGGCGGGTTCGGCGCAAGACTTCAACGACTTTTTGCGTACGGGCGTTTTTAACTTTTTGGATTTGTTTTTGCTCAACGGTTTGCCCAACGGTTTTCGTCCCCGAGGCATATATAGTTTGTGGACGGCCCAAGGCACGCCTTACGCCGGCTACTCGAAAAACCAAAGCGACATGATTCGCTTTACGGCCCAAGCCACGATGGAGTTGGGCAAAAAAGGCGTGGCCGGCATCGAGGCCAAAAAACGCGGCGGCTTGCACTCGATTCGTTTCGGCTTTGAGTTCGACCAACGCTTCGAGCGTCAATACGGCCTCGCCGCCGTCAATTTGTGGCAACTCATGCGCCTGCAAGCCAACAAACACCTAACCAACATCGACTCCTCCACCGCCTCCCCCGTTTTTCGCGACGGCTTTTTTCAAGACACCGTCCGTTACAGCCCCTTGTACGACGCGCAGTCCCAATCCGAATTCGACAAAAACCTTCGCCGCAAATTGGGCTACGACATCTCCGACACCCGCTTCATCAACACCGACGCTCTCGACCCCTCGTTTTATTCGCTCGACATGTTCAGCGCCAACGAGCTGTTGAACAACGGCAACTACAACGTCTCTTATTTGGGTTACGACCATCTCGGAAACATCGTCAAACGCTCGCCGGCCGAAAAGTTTTTTACCGACGAAAAAAATCGTCCCCAAAACGCTTTCGCCCCCACCTACGTTTCGGGTTACATCCAAGACAAATTCGAACTCGACAAACTCTATTTGTCTTTGGGCGTTCGCGTCGATAGATTGGACTTGAACCAACCCGTTCCCAAAGACAAATACTCGCTTTACCCGACGTACAACGCCCGGGAGGCGGCGCAAATCTTGGGTGTGAAAAAACCCGAAAACATCGACGACAATTGGGTGGCCTACGCCAGTTACCGTATCGATTCGATTCAAGGCCAAAGCGGCACGTTCGCCGTTCCCGACCGCATCATCGGCTATCGCAACGGCGACATCTGGTACGACACCACGGGTAAACCCATATCGTCGTCGCTCTTGCGCAACATCGCCGGCGGTACGGTCATCCCGTTTCTCAAAACGCCGCCCAATTCCCCGCAAGAAAAACTTTCGATGGAATCCTTCGAAGACTACAAACCGCAGGTGAACGTCATGCCCCGCGTTTCGTTTTCCTTTCCCATTACCGACCAAGCCAACTTTTTCGCTCACTACGACGTACTCACCATGCGTCCCAACGACGGCGGAAACCAAGAAATCGGCTACATGCGCGACTTCCTATACATGGAGGTTAATCCCACCGACAACATCAACAACCCCAACCTGCGTCCGCAGCGAACGATAGATTACGAAGTCGGCTTTCAACAAAATTTGGACGAAGCCGGCAATTTGGCCATGATTATTTCGGCGTATTATCGCGAAATGCGGGATATGGTGCAAATCACGCGTTTGGAAAACGCCTATCCCTTGTCTTACACGACGTTCACCAACCTCGACTTTGCGACCGTCAAAGGCTTTACGTTCGAGTTTGTTACTCGTCGCTTGGGGCCGTTTGCCACGCGTTTGGCGTATACGCTTCAATTCGCAAGCGGTACGGGTTCGAGCGCCACCTCCTCGCGCAACGCCTTGACGGGTATCGACGGCTTCAGCGTCGTACGCAACCTTTTGCCTTTGGAGTTCGACCAACGCCATACTCTTTCCGGCAACCTCAACTTTGTCTTGGACGACAAATACCGTCGCGGGCCGAAAATCGGCAAGGTCTACCCGTTCCAAAATTTGGTCGTCAGTTTGACGTTCGGTCTTGGTTCGGGAACGCCCTACACCCGCAACGCTCTTCCCAACCGTGCCGACGTCGAGTTCGGGGTTAATCCAACGATACAAACGCAAGGCCAACCGCTCAGCGTTCGCTTGCCGTTCAACTACCGTGTCGACCTTCGCGTCGACAAAACCTTCCGCATTCCCTTGGGCAACGCCAAAGACGGCGAAGAAGTCAAGCCGTTCTGGCGCAAACGCAATCTTGACGTGGCGGTCTTCCTCCTCGTTCCCAACCTTTTCAACGTGCGCAACATTTTTGGCGTGTATGCGTTTTCGGGTCAGCCCGACGATTCGGGTTTCTTGAATTCGCCCGTGGGCCAACAGGCTATCGAAGCCGAGTTTTTCAAGGACGCTTACGTCCAACAGTATCAGGCAAAACAAGAAATCAATCCGGGCTTTTGGGGTTTGCCGCGTCGTATTCGTTTGGGTGTGATGATAAATTTCTAAGGGCTACACTTTCACTTTATTCAAATATGAAGACAAGAACCATTGCATCACTTGCCTTCCTGTGTTTTTTTTCATGGTGTGTGCTTTGGGCGCGCCCCGACGTCAATCCGCGTGCGCGGGCGACGCGGGCGTTGAAAACCGCTTCCGATTGTACGCCCTCGACCTCCACCGCCACGCTGGACATCAACAACCTTCGTGCGTTGTTGCAAAACGGCGGCGACATGTGGTGGGATTTGTCGAGCAATCCGCGCTATGAAATTCCGAAGGTTTCCGACCCCGCCAAGGCGCGGCACTCGCTTTTTGCCGGTTCGTTGTGGATTGGCGGCGTGGAAGTGGGCACCCAGCAGTTGCGCATCGCCGCCCAAACCTACCGGCAATCGGGCAACGACTTTTTCCCCGGTCCCCTTCGTCGTTCCGGCGGTGGAAACACCGACCAAGACGTTTGCAAAAAATGGGACCGACATTTTAAAATCGACCGCGCGGAAATCGACCGTTTTCGCGCCGATTTTAATTCCGGCGCCGCACTCGTCCCCAGCCGTTATCCCAACGTTTTCGGATGGCCCGCCAACAACAACGACGCCGGTTTCGACCGCCAGCTTGCCCCTTACGTCGACGTCAACGGCGACCAAGTCTACAACCCCAACGACGGCGATTATCCCGACATTCTCGGCGACCAAGCCATCTGGTGGGTCATCAACGACAAGGGCAACATCCACTCCGAAACCAACGGCGAACAAATCGGCGTTGAAATTCAGGTCATGGCCTTTGCCTTCGCCACTTCCAACGCCGTAAACAACATGAGTTTTTACAAATACCGCGTCATCAACCGTTCCACTTTCGAAATGGAAAAAACCTACATGGGGCAATGGGTGGACGCGGATTTGGGCTACTTTGCCGACGACTACGTCGGTTGCGATACCGTTCGCGGATTGGGCATTTGCTACAACGGCGACGACTTCGACGAAACCGCGCAAGGTTACGGTAAAAATCCCCCCGCCGTTGGCGTGGACTTTTTCCAAGGCCCCATCGGCGACGCCAACGGAAACGGCGTCATCGACACTATCTGCAACGTTTTGCCCGGCGACTCCTTAAAAAACAAAGCCCAACTCAACGCCGAAGGAAAGTGTCGTTTGGAACGCATCCAAATGGAAAAGTTCATTTACTACAACAACGACTTCAGCGTGCGCGGCAATCCCGAACAGGCCACTCACTTTTACGGTTATTTGACGGGCTTTTGGAAGGACGGCAACCCCGTCGTCGACGACCGTACGGGCAACGGCAACGGTTATCCCGACGTAGGTGAAACCTATACCTTGACCAATTTCATGTTTCCGGACTATCCGGGCACGGCGAGTTGCCCGTATGCCAGCCCGTGGGGCACGCCGCGTTGGGACGAGGCCGGTGCGGGAAATCCTCCTTACGACCGGCGTATGATTCAATCCGCCGGGCCGTTCGTCCTGCGTCCGGGCGCCGAAAACGAAATCGTTATCGGCGTGGTTTGGGCCCGGGACGAAAACAACGTTCTCGATTCCAAACAGTTCGGTTCGGTCTGCGCTCTTTTGCAAGCCGACGACATTGCCCAAGCTCTTTACGACTCGGGCTTCGACCTTCTCGACGGCCCCAACGCCCCTTCGCTTTACGTCGAAGAGTTCGACCAAGAAATTATTCTTTATTGGGAAAACGACAATCCCGCCTCCAACAACCGTTACGAAAATTACGTCGAATTCGACCCGATTTTGTCCAAACAAGCGGGCGTCGACGCCGATTTTCGTTTCCAGGGATATTTGGTGTATCAACTTCGCGAGGACGGGGTCGGCGCCGACGAGCTCAACGACATCACCAAAGCCCGCCTCGTCGCCCAATGCGACCTCAAAGACGACGTTTCGGTCATCGTCAATCGCGAGGAGCAACCCGTCGAGGGATTGGAGGAGCCGTTGATTGTCGACCGGGTCATGGTTTCGGGCGCCAATCAGGGGCTGTTCAATTCCGTGCGTTTGCGCGAGGATTTGTTTGCCGAAGGTTCCGACCGCCGGTTAGTCAATTACCGCACCTATTATTACACCATTATTGCCTACGCCCACAACGACACCAGCTCCGACGGCAAGAAATTTTTGCCCAGCCGCCAAATCACCATTATCCCCGCCATGCCCCACAAAACCCAGTTTGAGAAAATGGGCATGACGCTCCAATCGGCCTACGGTGCGTTTGCGGACGTGAAGTTGGTGGCGGGTTCGGGTTCGGGCGGCGCGGCCTTGGAATTTACCGACGAAACGTTCGAGTGCGTGGTTAACGGAACCAATTGCGACATCGTCTATCGCGGCGGCAACGCCCCCGTGAGCGTCAAGGTCGTCAACGCCAAAAAGGTCAAGCCCGGAAAGTATCGCGTCGTCGTTCACCGCGAACAACTTCTCGATTCGCTTTTTCTCGACGGTGAAGAGCATTACCTTTATATGGATTGGGAATTGCTTCGCGAAGAAGGCAATCGTTGGGTGCAAATTTATCGTAGCGAGTTCGTTCGTGCCAAACAAGGACCCGATACCACGACCCGAACGCCCGTTCCGATGTCGGGCGGCGAACGATACATTCGCCAAGGCATGCCGACGCTCGAAGAGCATGGATTTTCGATTTCCGTCAAAGGCGTAACCAACCCCGGCAATATCGAACAGCCCAACAATGGATTTGTTGCCGGAACGATTGTCTACGGAGACCCCACCAAGCCATGGCTTCAAGGCCTGCCCGACGTCGACGCCACCGGCAACTTCGACTTCTACGACTGGATTCGTTCGGGGCCGATGTGTCGCGAAGGCTCCGACCAGTGCAAAAATCTCACCACCGAAACCGCCGATAAAGGACAGCTCATTCCCGACGTTTTGCACCGTCAGCTTAAAATGTACGACCCCGACCAAAAATACGAAGACGTGCTGGGCGGTACGTGGGCGCCGTATTGTATGACCGCCACCTACGACGTTCAACGCGACGTCATCGGCTTATCCCTACCGATTGCCGGCAGGTATTTGGGCGGCACGCAAGGCAACGTTTTATTGTATCAAACCGACCCCGCCAACATCGTCACGCTCGACAAACTTCCGAACATCGACGTCGTCTTTACCTCCGACCCCGCGCTTTGGTCGAAATGCGTGGTCGTCGAAACCTCGCCGAGCAAAGGCATTGGTTCGGGTTCGCACATTTTGACCGCCAAATATCGCAAAAGTCGAAAAACCGTCGGCGACGCGCAAAACGCGAACTTTAAAATGGAAGTTCCCGATGCGGGCGACAACGATTGGGGTATGAGTTATTTCCCCGGTTACGCCGTCAACCTCGACAACGGCGAACGGGTGAACGTCTTTTTCGGCGAAGCGACGTGGTATCGTTCCGAAAACGGCGACGACATGCTTTTCAATCCGACGAGCGAGTTTCGCAAAGGCACCGACTGGAAGGTCGTCGGCGGTCGGCATTATATCTACGTAACCAACGAAAAGTACGACGGTTGCGAACGCATCGCCAAAGCTTTGCGCGTGCCGCCCAATTATCTACCCGTCGCTTCGGAAAAATTCCCGATTCGGTTCGCGCACCCGGACACGACCGTCAAGGATACCATCAACATCGCCGCGGGCTACCAAACGGCGGCATGGGCGGCGATACCGCTGGTCGTCAATCAATATACTTTCAAAACGTATTCGCAAATCCGGTCGGAGGTTAAGGTGTCGCTCCGCGTCGATAGGGAATTCGCCAACGCCGCGACGGGAAACCAACCGACGTATGAATTTACGTTTGCGGGCAAGGAGGCTTTGACCAACCTTCGCGAGGTGGCCGTCGATGCTTTGGGGCTGATTAACATCGTTCCCAATCCTTATTATGCAACCTCGGGCTTTACGCGCGGTCGTTACGAGCGCTCCCAGCTTGACCAGCGCGTCAAAATTACCAATTTACCCCAAAAATGTACCATACGTATCTTTACGCTTATGGGCGGATTGGTGCGCACTTACAACAAAGACAACAACCTGCCCGAGCAGGATTGGGACTTGAAAAACGATTACGGAACGCCGATTGGCGGAGGAATGTATATTATCCACGTGGACGCGGGCGAACTGGGCCAAAAAGTATTGAAATTTTTGTGCATCATGCCCGAAGCCGATTTGAACGCCTATTAACCAACCTTGCCGGCCGTTCGGTTTTGGGCGGCCGGCGCTTTAATTTACCTTCAAAACGCCAATGAAGCGTTACCTTATACTCTTGACGGGCTTGTTTTGCCTGTGTTTGCATGCCGGTACGGTCTTTGCCGGCAACCCGGAGCGCTCCGGTCAAGCGGGCGCCACCCAATTGCTTATCAATCCGTACGCCCGTTCTTCGGGACTGTTCGGAATGAACGTGGCGACCGTCGCGGGCGTCGAGGGCATGCTCAACAACCCTGCGGGCTTGGCGTTCGGTCGTTCGACCGAGGTCGTCATTGCCAATACGCAGTGGTTGATGGGTTCGGGGATTTCCGTCAATTGTCTCGGCGTTTCCCAAGCGCTGGGGCCGAACGGCGGCACCCTCGGCATTACCGCCATGGCCTTTGGCTTTGGGCAAATTCCCATTACCACCATCGACAATCCCGACGGTGGACTGGGTACGTATAGTCCCACGTTTTTGAACTTGGGCGTTTCTTACGGACGCATGATGGTCGAAGACCGCATATACGTCGGTTTTACCGTCAAATTGATTCACGAATCCATTCCCGACGTTGCGGCCAACGGCGTGGCCTTCGACGCGGGCGTTCAGTACCGTACCGGTGACGGCAAGTTTCGTTTGGGTGTGGCCTTGCGCAACATCGGGCCGACGATGCAGTTCAGCGGCGACGGTTTGACCACCCGCCTGCCGATTTACAACAACGGCGCTTCCAGCGACCGTGCCATGAGTTCAAAAGCCGCCACTTTTGAAATGCCTTCCGCGCTTTACGTCGGCGCCGCTTACGAAATTCGCGCCGGTCGTGAAACCCGGCGCTACAAAATGAAAAAACAAACCCTGCGCGGCGATACCACCTATCTCAAACTCGATTCGTTAACGGTCTGGGAACATAAAATCATTCCGATGTTCACCTTCGTCTCCAATACCTTTACCCGCGACCAGCTGGGTTTAGGGCTCGAATATCGTTACATGGAAATGTTTATGCTTCGGGCGGCCTACCTTTACGAGGACAAAATCCTCAACACCGCCGAACGCCGGAACGTTTATTCGGGTATTGCCGTCGGCGCCAGTTTTGAGTTTCCATTTTCAATGAAAAACCCAAAGGCCGGCGAGCGCAACAAGCTTTTGACCACCCTTGCGGTGGATTACAGTTACCGGCATACTTTTTTCTTCAACGGTACGCATAGCTTCGGCGTACGGTTTAGTTTATAGCGTCTACCTTTCAACCGTCGCTCGCGGTCCGTATTTGCGGGCGGCGGTTCAATTTATTTATTTCCCCGCATTGTCGGGGCTTACGTATTTTCACATTATTTATTAAAAAAATTATGGAATTATCGTATTTTACCAAAGAAGGCTTTGAAAAGTTGAAAGCCGAGCTTCACGACATGAAAACGCGTCAGCGGGCCGAAGTCGCCGCCGCCATTTCCGAGGCGCGGGAAAAGGGCGACCTTAGCGAAAACGCCGAATACGACGCCGCCAAAGAAGCGCAATCGCATTTGGAATTGCGTATTTCCCAACTTGAAGCGTTGATTAACAATTCCCGAATCATCGACGACTCCAACATCGACACCTCGAAGGCTTACGTGCTTTCCACCGTTAAACTAAAAAATAAAAAGACGGGGGCCGACGTCGCGTATACCCTTGTTTCGCCCAAGGAAGCCAACCTCAAAGAAGGTAAAATTTCCGTTGAATCGCCGATAGGAAAGAATCTGCTGGGCAAATCGGTCGGCGACGTGATAAAGGTCAACGTTCCCGCCGGCGTGATGGAGTTTGAGGTTTTGGAAATTACGCGTTAAGCCATGCCCTCGATTTTTTCCCGCATCGTCGCCGGCGAAATTCCGGCACATAAAGTCGCGGAAACCGAAAAATATTTGGCGTTTTTGGATATTAATCCCGTCAAGCGCGGCCATACGCTTTGCATTCCCAAAACCGAGGTGGACTACGTTTTCGACCTCGACGACGACGTTTACATCGGTTTGATGTTGTTTGCCAAGCAGGTGGCCCTAGGGCTGAAAAGCGCGTTTGCTTGCGCCCGCGTCGGGGTGGCGGTCGTCGGTTTGGAGGTGCCGCACGCTCACGTCCATCTGATTCCGCTCGACAGCGTGGACGATATGCGCTTTGACAAGCCCCGTACGCCCCCGTCGGCGGCGGAATTGGCTCAAGACGCCGAGGCTATTCGCGCCAAACTTTAATTTTTGAGCGGGCCGGGGCGTGGGTCTCGGCCCGTTTGGTTTTCATGCCCGGACGGCGGCCAAATCGTGCCGCATCATTATTTCTATCATCTCCTCCAACGACACCTTCGGTTCCCAACCCATGACCCTTCGGGCTTTTTCCGCGTTTCCGACGAGCAAATCCACTTCCGTCGGTCGAAAATAGCGCGGGTCCACCTCGAAGATGATTTTCCCCGTTTTTTTGTCCCGGCCTTTTTCGTGTTCGTTTTCGCCGTCCCATACGACGTCGAATCCCGCGTGGGCGGCGGCTTTTTCCGCAAATTCCCTGACCGAGGTCGTCCTGCCCGTGGCGATGACGAAGTCGTCCGCCTCGTCGAGTTGAAGCATGCGCCACATGGCCTCGACGTAGTCTTTGGCGTAGCCCCAGTCGCGTTGCGCGTTGAGGTTGCCAAGTTTGATTTTTTCGCGTTTGCCGGCAAGAATTTCCGCCAAGCCCCACGTGATTTTTCGCGTTACAAAAGTTTTTCCGCGTCGTTCGGATTCGTGGTTAAAAAGGATTCCGTTGCACGCGAAAAGCTTGTAGGCCTCGCGGTAGTTTTTCACTATCCAAAAACCGTAGATTTTGGCCGCAGCGTAGGGACTGCGCGGATAGAACGGCGTGGTTTCCGTTTGTGGGATTTGCTGCACTTTGCCGTAAAGTTCGGACGTGGACGCTTGATAGAACTTGGCGTTCGGGCAGTGATTCAGTACCGCGTCCATGACCCGAAGCGTGCCGACGGCGTCCACTTGCGCCGTGTATTCCGGTACCTCGAACGACACCTGTACGTGGCTTTGTGCCGCCAAATTGTAGATTTCGTCGGGTCGGATTTCGGAAAGCAGTTTGTTGAGGCAGGCGCTGTCGGTAACGTCGCCGTGATGAAGGATGAGTCGGTCGAAGATGTGGTCGATGCGTTCGGTGTTGAAAACGCTCACGCGCCGCAGTAGGCCGTGAACCTCGTAACCTTTTTCCAATAACAGTTCGGCCAAAAACGAGCCGTCCTGTCCCGTTATTCCCGTAACGAACGCTTTTTTCATGGTTCAAAATTAAGTTTTTGGCGGCGCCGGCGCAAATTCAACGGTTTGTGCGATGATTTTCGCGGCCTTGTCCCAGCCGAATTTTTCGCGTTGCACACGTCCTTTGGCGACGAGTTCGTTGCGAAGGGCGCGGGCGCGGTCGTCGAGGGTTTCGTCGAGCAGGCGCATGGCGTCGGCGATGGATTGGGTTTGACGGGGTTCGACCAAGAGCGCGGCCTCGCCCGCCACCTCGGGCATCGAGGAAACATTCGAGCATATAACGGCCGTTTCCGCGTGGAAGGCCTCCAATATCGGCAAACCAAAACCCTCGAAAAACGAAACGTAGACCAGCGCCGTCGCTCCGCCATAAAGCTCGTTGAGTTCGGCGTCGCTCACGTAGCCCGTGAAAACCACGTCGTTTTTATGGGTCATGGCGTGGTAAGCGGCCTCGGCTTCGGCGAACTTCCATGCTTTTCGGCCCGCCAAAACCAATTTCATCGCGCTGCCCGTGTTTTTTTTATGCAAATCGAAGGCATTGAGCAGACCGACGATGTTTTTGCGCGGTTGGATGGCGCCGGCGTAGAGAAAGTACGGGCCGCCGATTTTTTCCCGTGCCTTTTGGCCGTCGGTCGGAAAAAAATGGCTTGCCGCCCCGCCGCCGACCACCGTCGTTTCGTCCATGCCGTAAAAACGTTTTACGTCGGACTTGGTAAATTCCGAGACGACGAAAATTTTTTTTGCCCGTTTGGCGTAACGGGGAAACATCGTTCGATAATGCAAGCGGTGAAAAAGGTCGACGTCTTGCGGGAAACGTTCGAAGGCCAAGTCGTGAAAAACGGGATATTGGGGGATACGGGCGTCGGCGCGAAGCGAAAGATAGCCGTCGGGGGAAAAAAAAGCGTCGCAACCTTTTAACGCCGCCGGCAACCGTCCTTCGAACCACGCCAAATACAACAACGGGTGCCGGGCCGGGGGAAAAAGCACGACGGGCTTGACATTGGGGCCGTAAAGGTAGCGCGGGTCGTAGGGGCGGTCGAAAAAAAAGACGAACTCGTTTTGGGGCGACGACCGTGTCCAGCGTTTTAAGACCTCGTCGCTGAAGCGTCCGATGCCCTCCAAACGGCCCGGCAAAAGAAAACGTGCATTGACCCCTATGCGCATTCGATAAATTTTTCGATGAGTTGTGACGCCGCCGTTTCGTCGAAGGTTTCAAAGCGGTGGAATTCCCCTTTGTTCCACCATGTGCATTGCCGTTTGGCGTATTGACGGGTGTGGACGACGACGGCGTTTTCGGCGGATGCACGGTCGGGATGTTTGCCGTCCCAAAAATCGAAACATTCCGCGTAACCGATGGTTCGGAACGCGGGAAGTTCGGGGTTGCGCAGCGGGTAGAGGGTGGCGGCTTCGTCCCAAAGGCCTTCGGAGAACATTTTTTTCGTGCGTGTTTCGATGAGTCGGTGCAATTCGTGGCGGGGTGGAAACAAGCCGAGGGTGAGTACGGGGGGCCGTCGTCGGTCGCCGCCCCATCTCGCCGAAACCGGGCCGTTCAACGTTCGCACCAGCTCCGCCGCCCGTATCACCCGGGCGGGGTTGCGTTTTTCCAACTTGGCGTACCATTCGGGGTCCAACCGTTCGATTTCGGGCAAAAGCGATGCCCAGCCCCCTTCCCGGGCCGCTTGACGGACCCCCCGGCGGATTTCTTCGGGAACGTCGGGCAAATCGTCCAAACCCTCCGTTACCGCCTTGACGTACATACCCGTTCCCCCCGCCAAAACAACGAATGGATATTGCGACCATTGGGCTTCCAAACCTTGGACGTAATCGGCGAATTTGCCTGCGGAAAAGCGTTCGTTTACCGAAACCAAATCAATGCCGTAATAAAGAACGCCGCTGTTTTGGGGTGGTTTATTGACCCCGACGTTCATTTCGCGATAAACTTTTCGGGCGTCGGCGACGACGACGGGAACGGAAAAACGTTGTGCGACGGCGGCGGCGGCTTGGGTTTTACCGCCGGCCGTTGGGCCGACGATGCACACGTATTTTACCATCGTCAAGCCAATTTTTGGACAACGTTTTGCAAACGGGGCAAAGCTTCGTCCAATTGGGTTTCGCTCACGCCGCCGACCGACAAACGAAACCAACCGTCGCCGTTTTTGACCCCGAAGGCGGAAAACGGTACGAAAGCGCATTTGCCTTCGACGAGCAGGTAATTGCGTACGTCCTCGTCGTCGGCAAGGACGCGGCCGTCGGGCGTGGTCATGCCGCGAAGCTTGAAACGCACCGAAAGATAAATGCCGCCTTGGGGCTCGATGCAGTCCACGCGCAGTCCCGCATTTTTCATGTTTTGGAAGGCGGCGTAAATTTTTTGGAGTCGGGCTTCGATTTTTGTTTTAAAGTCGCATAAAAAGCCGTGAAGTTCGTTGGGCTTGTCGAGAAATTCGGCGACGGCGAGTTGTTCGGGTTTGGGCGCCCACGCGCCGACGTGTCCCAGAATATTGGACGCGGCCAAGGTGGCGTCCGCGGGGGCGGCGGCCCAACCTACCCTGATTCCCGTTGCCGCCAATGCCTTCGATGCGCCGTCGATGTACACGCACCACGGGCGTATCTCCGGAACCAGCGCCACGGGATGAACGTGCGTTTTGCCGAAGGTGAGCATCCAATAGATTTGGTCGTAAAAAAGCCAAACGGGTTTTTTCGTTCCGGCGCGGCGACGATTTTCTTCGACGACGGCTTTACATATTCTTTCCAGCGCTTCGGCGGAAATCATCGTTCCCGTGGGGTTGAGGGGGGAATTGATAAAAACGATGGAGACGTAAGGCAAATAGGGGGCAAGGGTTTCGGCCGTGGGCATATAATTGGTTTCGGGGCCGGTGGGCAGGGGGTAGTGTGTGCCGCCGACCATATGGACGTAGTGGTTGTTGTTCCACGAGGGTACGGGGTAAAGCACGCCGTCGCCGGCGTTGGCCACGGCACGGTAAAAGCCGTAAATCAAGGGGCGGGCGCCGCCCGCGACGAGTATTTCTTCCGGACGGTAATCGAGGCCGAGTTCGCGTTGAAAAAAATCGGCCACGGCCCTGCGCAACGCCGGCATGCCCGAGGACGGGGGATAATTGGTGGCTCCGGCACGGTAGTGGCGTACGATGCCGTCGGTCAAGGTTTGGGGAAGGCCAAAGTCGCCCGCAAAGTCGCCGACGGTGAAGTTGGCCACGGCTTCGCCTTGGGCGATAAGGGCGTTGACTTGGCCGGCGATTTTTAGCACTTCGCTGCCGATGAGCGTATCGGCCAACGCCGACAAACGTCCTGAAACGGGCGCGTCGGCGCCGGCGTACACGGCGGGATGGGGAAGGGTGGCTGTCAATGCGTTATTGAAAAATTTTTTGCAAAATTACGAACGCTTTGACCGCCGTTCAATACAAGACGACTTTTTTTAAAAACTTGCAAGCCGACGCTTTTAGAGCCGTACGTAACAGAGCCATGTATACGTTTGCGCTTCGTCGTGAAAGATACGGTATCGTTCTTCGAAGTCCGTTAGAAGCGGGGGCGGTGTAAGAAACATGGGTTCGTTCCACGGCCAAGCCCAACGCGTTACTTCGGATTTATAAATCGGCGGAAATTCGTAATAATCGTTCGCGTGGGTTTGAATCCACAAAGCGTCTTCACCATTGGGGCGAATTAATCCTCGATAAAAATCCGGTGTTTTCCCCAACAACCATTTTATTTTATCTTTAAAATTAAAAACGGGAAATTGATGAGGAACAAAACCTGCGCCTTGCAACGCTTTTTTTAACGAATAACAGTCTCCGGTAGGCGGTGGATAGTTGTCTTCAAAGACAATGTGCTTGAAACCGAGCTTGTGGCAATGTTTTAGTCGGTCGACGGCGTTTTGGTGGTCGTCAAAAAACAAAAACGTACTTTCCCGTGGAAGCTTGTCCCAAGAAATGTTTGTAAAATCTTCTTTGTAATAGACCGCGTTTTTCGGTTTGTATTTGACGTAATCCGCAAGGGGGTCGATGCAGTGAAACTCCGCGTGGGGAGCGGCCTGTTCAAGTACCCATGTGCCGTGGCCGTATCACACTCCGCTTTCTACGATGTGCGTAGGATTGATTTTTCGACAAATAAACCATGCGGCGAAAGAATGCGGCGAGGCCATTCCTCCTCGATTTTCTTGAATGGGACGACGGCCGTATATTTCAAGAAATTCGTCGAGAGAGTCAATGATTTCTTTTCGGGGCCATAATTCCGGTTGAAAGCTTGACATATCTTACGTTCGTTTGTAAAAAACTAATACGCTTTAAAAATCCATGCGTCCTGTGGGATGCGTCCTTGTGTTTTGAGGGTGGCGAGTTTTTTTTCTGCGGCTTCGCGCGTAGGCGCGGAGCCGACGCTGATGCGGTAACTGCCGGTTTCTTTTCCGGGCAAAAGCTCGACCTTAAAGCCTTTTTTTTGCCAAATAAGTTCGCGTGCCGACGCCTCGCTCCATTCGCCCGCACTCCCGACGATGATGTGAAAAGCGCCACCCTCGTCGTCGACGGAGACGTTTTTTTCGACGGGGACGGAGGGCGGGCGCGCGCTAGGAGGGGTTGGCGGGGGCGCGGGAGGGGGCGTAGCCGGAGAAGTGTTTTGAAGGGGGCGGGTTTTGGTGGAGCTATCGCTTTCGACGCCGACGACCTTCGGCGTGTCTTGAACGGCGACGGCCACCGTTTCTTCGTCCGTTTCTTTTTTTGCCGTTTGCTTGCGGTGCTTGTTGTAATAAAAGAGGCCGGTCATAATCCCTATGGCTCCAAGAATCAACAGCACACCGAAAACGTAAACAAGGACGTTGGATTTGGGTTGCGGCGGGCCGAAGACATAGGAATCCGCAAGGATGGCTTCGGCGATGCCGGGGCCGCCGTGAGGGCTTTGGGGTGGTAGGGGAGCCGTGAAAGTTGGCGGCGGTTTGGGGCTTCCGGGCGCCAGTTTGAGGTCGTCGAAAACGGGGTCTACGCTTGCGACGTCCAAAGTTACGGTTCCTTCGACGTTTTTTAACGTGCCGACCGACGGTAGGGAAATGATTTTTCCGGAGGCCAGCACTTCGGCCACGGCGCGTCCCGTTTTTTCCGTTAGGTCGGCCGCCCTTGCGGGCTCGAGCGAATAACGGGCGGCAAAAAGTTTTTCGGTTTGGCGGACGAGGTCGGGGTCGGCGTGGGGTTGGTATTCATAGTATTCTTTTGGCGGCTCGAGGGTCGAACCGTCGGCGGAAAACCGTGCCGGAATCCGACGCAAAACAAAGCTCCCTACTCCGGGCAAGGCAAAACTCTCCAACTCCCGAAACGCCAATCGAAAATATGGCAACAACTCTTCGCCCATAACCCCGCAAAGATACTAAAGAAAACATTTCCCTTCACCGCGATACGTCGGAACTTCGTCCACGACTTTGCCGTCCGAAACAAGCAAAAGGCTGTTGAAGCGTTCGCAAAGTTCGCCCGATTTGGCGTGGCGCATGACGACGGCGTCGCCAATGTCGAGTTGGACGGGGCCGTCGAATTCGACGGGGGTCTGCACTTCGCCCGCGCCTTCGTGCGCAAGCAGTTTTCCCCCCTTGGGATACCACACTTTCGGTAATTTGTCGGGCCCCGCCGCGCCCGACGCGATATATCCGCCCCCCGAACACGTATAAATATTTTTCGCCGGCTTGCGCGTAACTTCAACGGCAAAACCCGCCGACGGCAAATGTTGAAAGTCTTTGTAGCCGTCGAAAAGGCCCGAACTATAAAACGAAGAACCCGCCGTTACCTCCGTAACGACGTTCTCTTGCGACGTGGATTCCAAACAGCCCGTTCCGCCGCCATTGACAAAACGCAGTTCGCAACCTTTGTTTTTTAGAAAATTGACGACGGCTTTTCGCCGCCGGGCGACTTCGTCGATGGAGCGGGCTTTGAGGGCGCGAACAACAGCGTTTTTGACCGCCTGACCGGGCAAATTGTCCTGTAAACCGGCGATTTGTGCCTCGTAGCCCATGACGCCGACCAAGCGCAAACGTTTGCAAGTTCCAATTACGGCCAATATTTTTTCAACGTCTTCAACGCTCGTAAGAGACGAACGTCGAACGCCAAAATATAAAAACGGAAATCGGGACGACATGTCGATATCCAAACAGACGTCGAGGGTGGCGTGGGCTTTTTGGGCCGCCGCCTCCAAACGCAGGACGTGTTCGGCCAAATCGACCATGAACGTGATTTGTTTGCCGTCGGCGACGGCTTTGGCCAATTCAAAAAGAACGTTTTCGCTCGTAACGGGGTAGCCGATAAGCAGGCGGTCGAAACCGGCATGGGCCAAATGAAGCGTTTCTTCTCCGGAATAAGTCATGATTCCGCAATAACGCTCCCCGATTTTTTGTTCGAGTCGTCGCAACAAGGCTACGCAACGTACGCTTTTTGAAGCCGTGCGTACGAGTTTGTTCCGGGCGCGTCGAAGGACGGTTTCGATGTTGGCGTCGAAGGCGTCCAGATTGACGAATGCGGCCGGCAACGTCCGTCCTTTGAATATCGCTTGAAAATCCATCGACGACAAAAATACGTAAAAATCGCCGACGGTTTATTCGATGATGATTTGTACCATTTCGTCGAACAGCCGTGGGGCAAAGGCTTTTTCCCAGACGGCAATGTTGTTTTGCAACGCAATCCAATGCCATTTGCCGTGGTAGCGTTGGAGGAGTTCGGCGCTCCACGGCAGGGCGGGATTACTGCTGAGTCCGTATTCGCCCCAATGCCATTTGGGCAAAAACATCCGAATAAGGTCGGCGCTCCACGGCAGGCCCGTGTTGGTGCTTAGGCCCATGTAATCCCACGTCCATTTGGCCGCGTAGTGTTGAATGAAATCGACCGACCACGGCAGACCGGGGTTCATGCTTAGGTCTTTCCAATCCCATTTTTCGGCGTATTTTTTGACGAAGGCCTCCGACCACGGTAAAGCGCGGTTGCGCGACAAGCCAAACGAACCCCAATTCCAACGATCGGCGTAGCGTTCGATGAGGGGCTCCGACCACGGCAGGGCGGGGTTGGCGCTCAGTCGGCCCCAATGCAAAAGGTCTTTGTGATTTTCGATAAATTCTTCGTTCCAAGGCAGGCCTGTGTTGCGGCTCAGATTTTGCCAATTCCATTTGGAGGAGTGTTTGTCGATAAAGTCGGCCGTCCATTGGAGTTTGGGGTTGTTGGAAAGCCGGTTCCAGTTCCAGCGTTCGGAATATTTTTCGATGAATTCGCTGCTCCACGGTAAGGCCGGATTTTCGGTCAGTTCGACGAAGTCCAGTTTGTGCTCGAATTGGGCGATGAGTTCGGGCGACCACGGTAGGGAGGGGTTGGCGCTAAGGCTCATCCAGTCCCAGCGGTCGGCGTATTTTTGAATGAACTTGGCGCTCCATTCCAAGCCCGTATTCCTGCTAAAACCCACCCAGTCCCACTTGGACGCAAATTTTTGCATGACCTCGACCGTCCACGGCAAACGGGGATTGGCGCAGAGTTTGCGCCAGTCCCAGCGGCTGCTGTATTTTTCGACGGCTTCGACGGTGAGTTCGATTTCGGGATTGCCGCTGATTTCGGCCCAATCCCAAACGCCGGGCTTTTGGGCGATAAGTTTGAGCGGAAGCGGGTAATGGGCGCTGATGAGCCGAATAACGAATTTGAACTCCGTTTTGGCGAACTGTAAAAGCCCGCCCGTAGCGTCCGAATTTTCTTCAAACAAGTGAAGTTGGTTGGGATTGAAGCCGAGGAGTTTTTGTTGGGCGACGGCAAAATCCAACACTTCCCGTTGCCGGTCGAGGGGAAGGGTGCGCACCACCGCCACGATTTCCTGTTCCAAGGTTGCTTCCTGCATATTACGTTCGTTGGGAAAGCAAAGCTAACGATTTTGGAAACATCGTACACGTGTAAAGACAATTTTTGTTTTTTATGGACGAAAAATGTTAAAAAACCTTTCTTAACGAGACCTCGTCGTGGATTCAAAAACCACCAACGACTTTTTTATGAGACAAAACGATACAATTTGGCGTTATTTACGTAAATTGCGGTCTAAATAATAGAAAACATAAGAGAAAACGACATGAGTACGACGACGGCAAATTCCCGTCCCTTTGGGATGACGATTGGGCAAAAAGTGGTCATGGCCTTGACGGGCCTGTTTCTATGCACGTTTTTGGTGTCGCATCTTTCGGGCAATCTTTTGCTGCTGATTAACGACGGCGGCGAAACTTTCAACGCCTACGCCGAGTTTATGCGTACCAATCCCTTGATTCGTATTGTTGAAATTGTTTTGTTTTTGGCCATTCCCGTCCACGTGATTTACGCCTACCGCTTGCAAGCCCGCAACCGCGCCGCCCGCCCCGTGGGTTACGTCATGAACAGGCCCGCTGAAAATTCCACGTTTTATTCCCGGTTTATGGTTTGGGGCGGAACGCTTTTACTGTTTTTCATTCTTTTGCATCTCTGGCACTTCTTTTTTCAACACCGCATTGTCGGCTCTCCTTTGACGATGTACGACGAGGTCGTGGCGGTGCTTTCCAATCCCTTTTATTCCGGCGTATATATTTTGGCGCAAGTGTTTTTGGCGTGGCACCTTTGCCACGGCTTCCAAAGCGCTTTTCAAACCTTGGGCGTGCAAATCAACAGCAAAACCGGCAAGTTCATCAAAAGCGTCGGCTACGGATTCGGTATCGTCGTTCCCGCCGGTTTTGCGGCTATACCGCTTTACTTCCTCCTTCGCCAAGTGTTTTAGTTGCGGCAAACTCTCGCAAAATATAACGTATACAAAAGTGCGGCATCGCGCTTTTTTTGCGGCAGGATTTGCCTTGTGTGCGGGGCAAGCCTCGTCCGGCTTACAGGGAAAGGCGCCGTGCGCTACGCCGCGCTAACGATAAAAAATCGACGTGCATGACGCGAATCATTATCTTCAACGGTAAACGATAATTTGAATTTGTCGAGGAACGAATCGGTGATTGTTTCGTTTCCGACGCCCGTATTCCGTTATTCAAAGTTGGGACGAACTTTATATCGGGCGACGAAATTTTTGCCCGACGCCGGGCATCAAACCGAACGTTTGGCGTCAATCCATTGCCCCGACCGTTTAATAAAGACCGGAAAAAACTTAAGTTATTGCCGGTCGAAATCCCAATACGCTTACGTCGTCGAGTTGTTCAACGTCTCCTTTCCATGCGTCGAACGCTTGCATTACTTGCGAATATTGTTCGTCGAAAGGCAGGGTGTGGATTCGGCTTAAAAGTTCTTGAAGGCGTTTGGGCGTGAACTTTCGTTTGTTCGGCCCGCCGAACTGGTCGGTGTAGCCGTCGGTGAAAAGGTAAAATCGTTCCGTGCCCGTCAGTGGGATTTCGTGGGTGATAAAGTTTTTTTGACGGGCCTGTGCCCCTCCGACCGGAAACTTGTCCCCCGCAATGGAACGGAATTGTCCGTCGGCGTCGAAATAATACAACGGGCGTTGCGCCCCGGCGAAAAGCATCCGGTTTTCTTTGCGAAACCACACGCACAAAGCCAAATCCATGCCGTCGTAGCGCCCCGAGCCCTCGTCCTGTTTGAGCGTTTGGCGGATGCGCAAATCGAGTTCGTTTAGTATTTCCGCGGGGTCGGTCAGACGTATTTCCAATATCGCCCGGTTGAGTTGATTGTAGCCGACGACCGACATGAACGCCCCCGGCACGCCGTGGCCCGTACAGTCCACCGCCGCTATCGCCGCCACGTCTTCGCGCTCCAAATATCCATACCAATAAAAGTCGCCGCTGACCATGTCGCGCGGCCGGTAAAAGACAAAAAAGTCCTTGAATGTTTGCCGAATGTAGCCTTCTTCGGGCAAAATGGCCGTTTGGATGCGAAGGGCGTAGCGGATGGATTCGAGGATGTCTTCGTTTTTCTTTTCGATGACCTGATTTTGCCGGCTAACCTGTTCGAGCGTGGCGCTGAGTTCCTCGTTCGTCGAATTGAGCTCTTCATTGGCGAGTTTAAGTTCCTCGGTTCGTTCGTTGACCTTTTGTTCCAGGGTGCGGTTTTGTTCGACGACGAGCCGTTCGTTTTCTTGGAGGGCGGCGATGGTGCGGGCCTGTGCCGTTTCGCGTTCTTTGTTAAGCCTGTTGATTTTTTGTCCCAAACCGACGGCCAATATCGCGCCTTCCACCACCGAGCCGACAATCACGCCGTTTTCGGTGAGCAGGTTGCTTGGCAGTACGCCAAAGTTTTTCAGCGACAACAACAGCGTCCCTCCCACCAACGTCCCAAACGCTGCAATGTACGACGGCGCGGCGGCGTTGCCTTTGCGGTAAAGCCGAACGGCCAGTACAATCATCGTCGGCGGTACGAGCATGGTCGTGGTCGTCATGAACCGCGTCCAGAACGGCCGGACTTCCAACGGGCTTAGCGGAAGCGTCCAACCCCACAGCGCCCCGAAAAGCATCACCGTCTGTACCCCGCGCAACAGTTTGTAACTACGTATCGAGTATGTTTTGACCGACAAATACCGAAGACTAAATTCTACGACCGTCAGCATCGAAAGAAAAACAAGGCCCATGGTCCACGGCGCGGCCCACGTTCCCAACCCCGGCCATAAGTACGCCGTGGTATACCCCCACATATTGCCGAAGGTGTGGGCCATGAGTACAATCATCGCCGAATACACAAAATACAACCGCTCCTTCATCGTTATGCCCAAGAACAGGTTGTAAAAGAAAATCATCGCCATTGCGCCGTACACCAACGCGTGAAATGTTTGTTCCCTCGCCTCTTTTTGTTCAAATCCCAAGCGCGTGTATAGCGTTAGTTTCAGCGCCGGCGGCGATACCGTTTGAATTCGAAAATACACCGTATCCGCCCCGCCCACGGGAAAGACCGGCAGACGGCGGGGTATCGGGCGTTCGGAAAACGGCCGCATCATCCCGCCGCGGTAAGTTTGCCATTGGCCCGTCGTGTCGCGAACGTAAACGTCGATTTCTCCCGCAAAAATGTCTTGAAGTTCCAAGACCGCGTCTTTCGGCGGCGGAACGGCGAACGCCGCCCGCAACCACAACGCCTCCGAACGTACATTCGGATTCGGTGTTTTGGGCGTGGAAAACGCCTTGTCCCGCACCGATTCAAAACTTTCCGTACGCGTCGGGTCGATGTACAAAGCGAGATTTTCCAAGCCGAGCCGCGTCGATTCGCCTTTAAGATCGGTAGGGGTTTGCGCCCGTAATTCGCCGCCTACAATAAACGCTTGTGCCAAAACCAACATCCATTTCGTCAATCGATGTCGCCTTAACGGCTTTGTATTCATATATTTATATAATATTTCGTTAAAAAGTGGGCAAATTTACTTAATCGCGCGACAAACTCGTTTTTTTCGCCCAAAAAACATCAAAAAAATATTTACTTTCGTCGAATTTTCTTGAAAAAAATATAAAAAGGCGTAAATTTGCATATCCGAAAGGTGTATTGCCCAAAAAAAGGCCTGTTTTTTCGGCTAAAAAGAGCGAAAACATTGGTCGAACCACTCAAATTGAAATTTTTTTATAATAAATATGAAAAAGGTTATTACAATAATCGTGTTTACGGCGATGGCGTGGTCGCTGGTCGCCCGCGACTTCAGTCCTCTCCCCCCGTCCGTTGGTTTCACCGAAAACAAGGGGCAGGTGCGCGACCAAAACGCAAACCCCCGCCCCGACATTTCCCACCTCTTTTTCGACCCCGCCGGGCTTAAAGTCCACTTGCGAAAAACGGGCTTTTCCTACGAATCGTGGAAACTACTCAAC
>CALAJH010000021.1 GCA_937922655.1 uncultured Bacteroidia bacterium | reverse complement strand
GGTCGTCGGGCCCGAGGGCGTAATCGTCGGAGTCGGCAATGGATTGACCACCACCGTCGTTATAGCGGACGTGTTCACGCAGCCGTTGACATCCGTAACCTCAACGGTATAATCGCCGCTTGCGGTAACGGTCAAGGTCTGATCGGTCTCGCCGGCGATGGGGTTGCCGTTCAAATACCATTGATAAGAATCATACGCCTCGGTTTCCAAAACCACCGAACCGCCGATGCAGAAGGTCGTCGGACCGTCGGGCGTAATCGTCGGAGTGGGCAAGGGATTGACCACCACCGTCGTTATCGCGGACGTGTTCACGCAGCCGTTGACGTCCGTAACCTCAACGGTATAGTCGCCGCTCGCGGTAACGGTCAAGGTCTGAGCGGTCTCGCCAACGATAGGATTGCCGTCCAAATACCATTGATAATCGTCGTACGCCTCGGTTTCCAAAACCACCGAACCGCCGATGCAGAAGGTCGTCGGGCCCGAGGGCGTAATCGTCGGCGTGGGCAAAGGATTGACCACCACCGTGACGGCGGAAGAGGTATTGATGCATCCGTTGATATCCGAAACTTCGACGGCATAATCGCCCGCCGCGCTTACGTTAAGCGTTTGAGAAGTTTCGCCTGTCAGCGGGTTGCCGTCCAAATACCATTGATACGAAACATAACCGGCTCCGGCATCCAAATCGATATTGTCTCCGGCGCAAAGCGACACGGGCCCGGCGGGAGTAATCACAGGATTGGGAAGCGGATTGACCGTAACGGTAAACGTCTGCATGTCCCAACATCCGTCGTCGTTGTAACCGTAAACCGTAAAAGTTTCGGTGACGAATACCTGAACGCTGAACGGGTTGCTAATTTGACCGACGTTGCACCAAAGATAATGGTCGGTGCCGGCGCCGGTAAAGGTAACCACGTCGCCCGCACAGGCGCTTGTAGGTCCGGATACGGTAACGTTCGGGGTCGCGGGTCCTGCAAATTGGTACAAACGGGTCGCGAGGTTGGTGAAATTACCGCCGACGATTACATCGCAGGCTTTCAACTCGATGTCGTTTATGGCGTTGTTGGCGTTGGTAATGAAGGCGTTGAGCGCGCCGGTAGTGGCGTCCACCGCGGCAAAGCGTTGGCGCGTGCTTGCATTGACGTTGGTAAACGTACCTCCGAGCATCAACAGGTTGCCTTTGAACGCTATGGCATTGACGCGACCGTTGTTGACGTTGGGGTCGAAGCCGGCACTTACCGCTCCGGTAGCCGTGTCCACGGCCGCTATACGGGTATAATTCGGGTCCCCGCCGACACTGGTAAATTGGCCGGCGATATACAATTGGTCGCCTTTAACTTCGAGGTCGAAGACTTGGTCGTTCAAGTTCGGGTCGAAAGGACGCAAGGAACCGTCATAGGTACTTACCGCACCCACGTAATTACGTGCCGAACCGTTGATAGCCGTGATATTGCCGCCGATAAACAAGGTATTGGATACGGGGTCGGCATAAAGGGCGCGGACGTTGCCGGCGGCAATGTCCATAACGAGTCCGGTATAACGGGCGCCGGTGGTGTTGTTCACCGCCGCAACACGACGATTGACCGAACTTCCACCGATGGTAGTAAATTGACCGCCCAAGAAAATCGTATCGCCTTTGAACGCGATGGCACGCACGTTACCGTTGGCGTTGGGGTTCCAGACGCCCAACGTACCGTCGGGAGCTATAGCCGCCACGCGATTACGCGTCGTGCTATTAATGGTGGTAAATTGGCCGCCGACGTAAATCCAACCGTCTTTGTATTCAAGTGCGAAAACATTGTTGTTGGCGTTAGGACTCCAAGTGGTAACGCTGCCGTCGGTCAGGTCAACGGCCGCCAAACGATTACGGGGATTGCCGCCAACATTGGTAAACGAACCGCCGATGTAAAGGATATTGCCCACGCGAACCATGGCATTAATCGCGCCGTTGACGGCGGGCAAAGTGGCCAAGGGGTCGCCTACGCCCGGAGGCGGCGCCGAAATAACCGCCGGCGCCGACATGGCCGTACAAGCGTTGGCGTCGGTAACTTCCAACGTGTAGCTTCCCGCACTGGAAATAACCAACGTCGTGCCCGTTTCGCCAATAATCGGAACGCCGGATTTATACCACTGATAAGAAACAAACGTGGCGGGATCGGCATAAAGCGTCAAAGTAGCGCTGGGGCAAAGCACTCCGCCACCGCCGAACCAAATTCCCGGCTCGGGAAGCGGATTGACCGTAACCACCACCTCGTCCGTATTCGTACAACCCGTCAGCAAGTCCGTCCCCGTGACCGTATAAGTCGTCGTCGAAACGGGGGAAACGCTCACCGACGCACCCGGCAAACTGCCCGGATTCCAAACATAGCTGTCCGCGCCCGAAGCCGTCAAATTCGTGCTTTGACCCACGCATATCGTAACGTCCGAACCCGCGTCCACCACGGGAAGCGCATTGACCGTGACCACGACCTCGTCCGTATTCGTACAACCGTTGGCATCCGTTCCCGTCACCGTATAAGTCGTCGTCGAAACGGGAGATACGCTCACCGATGCGCCCGGCAAAGCGCCCGGTTCCCAAACATAGCTATCCGCACCCGTCGCCGTCAAAGTCGTCGATTGACCCACGCATATCGTAACGTCGGAACCCGCGTCCACCACGGGAAGCGCATGGACCGTCACCACGACCTCGTCCGTATTCGTACAGCCGTTGGCATCCGTTCCCGTGACCGTGTACGTCGTCGTAACCACAGGGGATACGCTCACCGAAGCGCCCGGCAAAGCGCCCGGATTCCAAACATAGCTGTCCGCACCCGAAGCCGTCAAAGTCGTCGATTGACCCGCGCATATCGTAACGTCCGAACCCGCATCCACCACGGGAAGCGCATGGACCGTCACCACCACCTCGTCCGTATTCACGCAACCGTTGGCATCCGTTCCCGTGACCGTATAAGTCGTCGTAACAACAGGGGATACGCTCACCGACGCGCCCGGCAAAGCGCCCGGATTCCAAACATAGCTGTCCGCACCCGAAGCCGTCAAAGTCGTCGATTGACCCACGCATATCGTAACGTCCGAACCCGCGTCCACCGTCGGCAAAGGATGGACCGTAACCGTAACTTCGTTGCTTGGATTGGAAATACAACCGGTGGAGGTGCTGAGACGACGAGCGGTATACACGCCCGTTACCGAAGCGGTGTAAGTCGTTCCGGTCTCGCCAATAATTTCCACGCCGTCTTTATACCACGAAAACGTATAAGGACCTGATGCGGGCGACAGAGTGAGCGTCGTCGTTTGACCGGTACATAAATTTATCGGGCCGGCGGGAGAAACGGTTAGGGGACTTGGCAAAGCATTGACCGTAACGGGAACGACAACGGAGGTGCGTATGCAGCCGCCGTTGCTCATGACGACGTCGTAATTGCCGGAAAGCGTGGCGCTAAACGACGGGGCGTTGGCGCCGGTAATGTTCGTGCCGTTGCGCCGCCATTGATAACTAAAGCCCGGAACGTCGTCCGCCGAAAGAGTAACGCTTTCGCCGACACAAAAAGTCGTAGGCCCGTCGGGGGTTACGGCGGTGGAGGGCGCCGTAACGACCTCGACGGTAAATTCCCTCGTATAAGCGCAACCCGCAGCGGTTACGGCGCGAAGGGTGTAGGTGGTTGTCGCGGCGGGCGTAACGATGTAAGACGGGCCGACGTATTCGATGTTCGGCGGCGCCTGCCAAAGATAACAAACGCCCCCCGTTCCGACCAGCGTAGTCGATTCGCCGGAACAAACCACGGCGTCGCCCGCGACGGCAACGTTGTTTTTGTCCACGGCGACCAAACGTTGGGTGGGAACGGAGCCGACGGTCGTGAACGCACCGCCCGCAACCACGCGACATCCTTCATTGGCCATGGCGTTTACCGCGCCGCCGGTCACGTTGGGGTTGAAATCCAAAACGACGGCTCCCGAGGTCGCATTGAGCGAAGCCAAACGATTGCGCAATTCGCCGCCGATATTGGTAAAGTTTCCACCGACGTAAAGATGACCGTCGGCCAACATTAATGCATTGACCGCGCCGTTGGCGGTGGCGAAGGTCGGGTCAATGGTGGCGTCGGCGATTTTGATAAGTCGGTTGCGCGGCGCGGTAAAGGTGCCGCCCAAATAAACGTCGAGGCCTTGGGTAACGATGGCGTTCACTTGTCCGTTCATCGTAGCCAAAGCGGGGGGATACCACGCGCTCAAAGAACCATCGAGAAGGTTGAAGGCGGCAACGCGGTTTTTGGGCGTGGAAAAGTTTCCGCCGACAAAAATTTTATCCACTCCAATAGCGATGGCGCGAACGGTACTGTTCATGCCGGGGTTCCAAGTATCCAAATTGCCGCCCGGAGTCATGGGAAAAGCAATATATTTATCGACGCGGGCCAAACGACTGCGCACAAACCCGTTAATGAAACCAAAACTTCCGCCGATGTAAACGAAGTTGTTGTCGACGGCCAAAGCCAAAACGGTGTTGCTGGCCGTAGGCGCCCATGCGAGCAAAGTTCCGTCGTCCGGGTCTATGGCCGCCAAACGCGTGCGGCTTTGTCCCGCCACTTGCGAAAACGTTCCTCCGACGTAAACGACGTTTTCGACGGGGTCTATCGCCAAAGCATGGACGACGTTGTTGGCGTCGGGGTTCCAGGGCAAGACGAGGCCGCTGAAAGCGTCGATGGCCGCAAGGTAGTTGCGGGCTTCGCTTCCCACTTGCGTAAAGGCGCCGCCGATGTAAATAATGCCGTTGTATTCGACGGCGGCGTTGATGGCGCCGTTGACCTCGGGCATCGACGCGGAGAACGGTTGCGCGGGAAGCGAAGTTATCGTTACGTTTTCGGAAAAAACACAACCGTTGAGCGTCGCCGTAACATAGTAATAACCGTTTTCGTAGACCGTTATTTCTTGATTGGGAGAGCCCGTGCTCCACAGATAAGAATCGTAGCCGGCATCGGCGGTAAGGGTTACGCCCACGCCGCATCCCGACGGGGTCTGGCTAATGCCGATGTTCGGGACTCCGGTGACGGAAATCGTATTCATATCCATACATCCGGAGGCGTTGATGGCGTAAACGGTATAAACGGCGGTGAGGGTGGGCGGAATGTTGATGGTGGGCGTGGTTTCGTCGGTGTTGCACCACCAGTACGAAACGCCGCCGGAAAGGTTGGCGGTCAGGTCGCAATCGGTTTGGGTAACGGTCAAATTGGCGACGAAGGGACCGTCGTAGCCGAAGAGAAAACCGGTAAAGGCGCCGCCCGCAAGCACGCGGCAGTTGCGGGCCGTGATGGCGGAAACCGTTGCGTCCGCGCCGGGGTTCCAGCCGAGAACGACGCCCGTCGCGGCGTCTACCGCCGCGATGCGGGTACGGCCAAAACCGCCCACCGTTCCCGTGAACGTACCGCCAAGGTAAAGCGTGCCCGCGTGAACGTCAAGGCAATGAACTTGGCCGCTCGAGACGTCGGCCGTCCAAGCCGTAAGGGCGTTGGAAACAAGGTCGATTTTTGCCAAACGCAGACGCGACACGGCGTTGAGGGTGACAAAGTCGCCGCCGACAAACAAATAATCGTCCCATACTTTGAGCGTACGCACGATGTTCGAAGCGTTGAAGACCCAACCCGCAAGCACGTTGCCCGTCAAAAGGTCAAAAGCGGCTAAGCGGTCGCGGTCGGCGCCGCCAATCGACGCCGTACCGTTGAACGCCCCGCCGACATACAACACGTCTCCGCGAACGGCCAGCGCGTAAACCACCGAGCCGGCGCCCGGATTCCAAGAGGTCGAAGAACCCGACGTCGCATCGACCGACGCCAAACGATTGCGGGAATTGCCGTTGACGAGGGTGAAGGTGCCGCCGATGTAAATATTTCCGCCGTGATAAGCAAGGGCGTTGACGTTGTTGTTGGCGGTGGGCGCCCAGCCGGCAATCACGGCGCCCGTCGTGGCGTTTACGGCCGCCAATCGGGTACGTGAACTTCCGCCAACCGTACCGGTGAACGTACCGCCGATGTAAATCCAATCGCCCTCCTTAACCATTGCGTTTACTTGACCGTTGGAAACGTCGGGATTCCAAGAGGTAACGCTTCCGTCGATGAGGTTGATGGCCGCGAGGCGGTTGCGGGCTTCGCTTCCCACCTGCGTAAAGGCGCCGCCGATGTAAAGCAGGTTGCCGTCCCGAAGCATGCAAAGGACGTTGCCGTTGGCGCCGGGAATGACGGGCGGAGAAACGGTGGGAGGGTCGAAGGGGTCGCCGCCCGTCGTCGTTCCGCACCCGGTTAAAGTTTGTCCCCTTGCACTCCATGCAAGGAGAAGCACAAAACCGAAGACGCACCATCGCTTGGCGTTGAATAAAGCCCGGTGCAAAAAAGTAATATTTCTCATGTGTGTAAATGGAATCGAATAGCGAATCGATGTGACCAAGACCGGCGCCGGGCACGGACGCACGCTTAAGCCATGCCGTTCCGACCCACGCGTCACGCCAACCGAACGCAAAAATAACGACTTTCAACCTCTCCCTAAGAGAAATTCGACCAACTAAAAAAAAACAAAGGTTAATGTTTGGTCTTACAATTGTATTGCAAAGTTTGACGGCGACAACCGGCCTCGCTACGGCGGCCTATGTTGAAACGTTTGCCCCCGAATCATAAAATTTAGCAATAAAAACAACGGTAAAATCGGCATGTATGGCGGTTTTGTTTAATAAAAATTCAATTTTTTTCAAAGAATAATTTTCATTGTTGGTATTAGCAATTTGGCGAAGCCGAGAAATTTTTTTGTATATTTGCCCACCGATTGAGAAACAAAATGAGACGGAAAATAACGACGGTGGTCGTGGGATGCGTACTGATGGCTACGGGTGCAAAAGCGCAGGAATTTTTGCGTCCTCTGACCGAAACCGAACTTTGGCGCGAAATTGCCGCAGGAAACGTTCCCGACGTTTACCGTCATGTTCGCAGGGCGACGGTCTACCGATTCGACGAGGCGGCGTACCAAAGGGTTTTGGCGAGCCGTCCGTCGCGATTGGATTTGGATTTGCGTTTGCCCGGGGGCGGGGAATTGACGGTGCACGGCTTGGAGCGCAACCTTGTTGCCCCTCAATTTCAAACTTACCTCAACCAACGCCCCGTCGCCTACCGGCCGGGCGTCCATTACGGCGACGGCCTTTATGCGTTCAGCTTGACGCCCACGGCCTTCGGCGGCGTTTTTCCCACCCCGCAAGGCGACTACGTCCTCGGAAAACTCGGCGATTCAGGGTATTGTGTTTTTTACAACGACGTGGATTTAATCCAAACGCCCGGTTTTCGTTGCGCCGTAACGGACTTTCCCGTTTTCGACCCGCCGCCGATACAACAACGTACCACGGGCGATTGTTACGCCGCCGCCGTCGTTTACGACCTCGACCGTTTTATGTACGAAGACTACGGCGGCGAACAGGGCGCCATAGACTATCTTCACCTCATGCACAACGTCTTACACTCGGTTTATTTGAACGAAAACCTCAACCTGCTCATTTCCGAAGTTTACGTTTGGAGCGAACCGGGGCCGTGGCCCGAAGGCGAGATTTCCTCGGGAGACATTTTGGATGCTTACACGAATTATCGCGGCGTTTTTTTCAACGGCACGCTGGCGCATTTTGTTACCACGCGCATGAACGGCGGCTTAGGCGGTTTGGCGTACGTGGACGTGCTGTGCGCGCAACGGCAAGGCTCGCCCTTTGGTTGCGCTTTTTCGAACATCAATCGCGATTATTCGGAGTTTCCGCTCACCTCGTGGACGGTCGAGGTCGTCGCGCACGAATTGGGCCACAATTTTGGTTCGCCGCATACGCAGTGGTGCGGTTGGGAGGGCGGCGCCATCGACGGTTGCGTCGAACCCGAGGGCGATTGTCTGCGTCCCCCCATGCCGCCCGTCGGTTCCGGTTCCATCATGAGTTATTGTCATTTGACGGAGGTCGGCGTGTTTATCGCCAACGGTTTTGACGTACAACCCGGCAATTTAATGCGCAACCGTGCACATCAGGCGTATTTGGAAGGATGCATGGCCGAAGGGTACGTCGGCATTGCGCTGGAAAACGAATACGGGGACATGAACTATTGCCCGGGCGCGGGTCCGGGCGTGGAATTGCGGGCGCGGGGCGCGCAAAGCTACGTTTGGTCTCCCGCCGACGGTCTGACGTCCACCACCGGCGACCATGTTTGGGCCGCACCCTTGCAAACGACGATTTACACCGTCGTCGGAACGGACGCCGCCGGCTGTGCGGGCGTGGGCTACGTACGCGTCGAGGTCGGTCCCGAATGGAACTTGGACGAAATCCCATTGCCCGACACCGTTCGCGTCTGTGCCGGCGGCGAATACGAATATCTTTACCCGGCGCAGTTGTATTCCCCCGATTGCGCCACGGGCGGGACGGCCTCGCCTTTGATTTACGTCGATTGGCAACCCCGGGCGCATATTCGTCGTTGCAACCGCGCCGTTTTCCGTCCCGAGACCTCGGCCACTTACACCATGACCGTTTCCCTTAACAACTGTTCGGTACGCAAAACCTTTTACATCGAAACGTATCAGGAAACGATGAACGTCGAAGTGGAAGGTTGTTTGCCCGTGGCGCCGGGCGAATCGATAAAACTGACGGCCGAACCGGGTTCGGAATACGTTTGGAATCCGGGAAATTTGGCGGGGCGTTCGGTCGTTGTGGCGCCCGAACAAACCACGATTTACACCCTCACCGCCCGCAACGCCAACGGATGCCTTGTTTATAAAGAAATCTTGGCGCCGGGGGGATTGGAGGCGAAAATAGACGTGGCGGTTTCGGGGGACGGATGCGCTATGGGGGCGGTCATGGTTCCGGATTATCCCGGAACGGCGTGGGAATGGCGGCCTTTCGACGGTCTCGACGACCCTTTTGCCGAAATCGCTTTGGCCAAACCCGAAACCACCACCACCTACACCGTTACCGTCACCGGAGCGGACGGATGCAAACGTTTTGGCACGGCGACGGTCGAAGCGTGTACGGTTTCGAGAACGTCCGCCGTGCCGGGGGAAAACTTTGTCGTTTATCCCAATCCGCATTCGGGAAGTTTTGTTTTGCAACGGTTTTCGGACAAGGCGACCGAGGGTTGGCTCAACGTTTACGATTCGCGCGGCGCATTGGTTTTCCAAACACGGGCGAATTTTGGTCCGGGTCAAAGCGAACGGCCTTTGTCGTTGAACCTTGCGCCGGGCGTATACCGTTTGACCTTTGGCGGCGGGGGGCAAACCTTCGTCGTACGTTAAAGCCGGCTCCATTCGAGGGCGACTTGCGCCGCTTCGATGGCCTGAATACAGTAACAAGGCCCGTTTTTTCGGCACCGGTTGCACTCGACGTTCAAGGCTAAGGCGCGGGCGCGGGGGCCGCGCGGCGCCCAACGTCCCGGGTGCATCGGACGTATCGGCGGGTATAGGCCCAACGCCTTGCGTCCCAACGCCGCCGACAAATGCAACGGCCCCGTACTCGCCGCTATCACCCCTTGCGATGCGGCGATTAAGCGCATAAGGCCGTACAAGTCCAAACGACCGGCGGCAAAGAAATAGTCCTCGCCCGCCTCGGCCGTGAACGCCGTCTTGTCCGCCGCCGTGCCCGTAATCACGGGCGCATAACCCGCGTCGGTCAAAATCCGATTGAGTTCCCGCCAATGCGCCGCCGGCCATTCGCGGGCGCTTCCCTTGGACTTGGGATGCAACAAGACCACGGGCCGTCCGGCGGCATAGCGCTCAAGCTCTTGACGAAAATCGTCGGGCAACCCTCCCCGTGCCTCCAATCCGTAGTCTTGCGGCAAAAGCACGTCCGAAACTACGGGAAATATCGGCGCCAAAAGTTTGAGGTTGAGTTCGAGTTCGTGAAGCGGGGAGTTTTTCCGGTGCAGGCGCACAAGTCGGTTGCACGTCGTCCAATGAAAAAGACGCGAATACGTACCGATACGAATCGGAATGTGCCTTGCCGCGCGAGCGACTTGCTTGCGCGGAAAAACGTGCAATATTGCGTCTGCGGCGGGCAAGGGGCCCGGCCAAATCAATGTTTCGTCCACCCAACGACACGACTCAACCACCGGCGCCGTATACGACGAACATAAAAACATCACCCGCGCTTGCGGACTTAAACGTTTTATCGCCGCGCAAACGGGCAGGGTCAGCACGACGTCGCCTATTGAATCGGTGCGGGAAACGATGACGCTTCGAGGGTATTCGTGGGTCATGGATTGTCGGACGTATTTGCCGAAAACGGGACGCCGTCAAGGTTTGGAAATTTCTCGATATACTTTTCGGACGGAAACGTCGTAGACAAAAGCGTATACTTCGAGGTCGGTCAAGCCGTTGACGAACTCTTCAAGCGGGCCGGCGATGCCGGCCGTCGTTGCTATTTCGACGAGAACGCGGAAATTGTCGGGTTTTCTGTCGTCGGCCAACGTCGCCGTGGGGTAATAGCCTTTTCGTCCCAAAACGAAGGGTACGGATTTGCGTTTCCAATAGGTGTGTTGGTCGAAGGGCGGGGTGTTGAACAGGGCGTAAACCTCGACTTCGAGATCGTCGGCTTCTTCGGCGGTAATACGGGCTTTGGTACGGTCGGCGTCGATTGCGGCGCGAACGCGCTCGTGCAAGCCGACGTCGTTACGTTGGTTGAGCACGTAAGCGATGTAATTTTTGAGCAGGTCGGCACGGCGGAGGTTTTCGAGGGCTTTGTCGGGGCCGATTTCGGAGCTTTGCGTCATTAACGCCGTACTAACCGACGGGCGCAAGACGACGGCGGGCGAACGCAAAGGATAGGGTAGGCGAACTTTGGCCGCGGGAGCGGCTTCGGGCTTGGTCGGCAAAAGGGCGCCGGCTTTTTCGTAAACGTAGGCGCCGTCGTCGGCAGGGGACATATCCAAGTTTTTTTGCGCCGCGTACAACCATTTTCCCACCCCCAATTTGGCGTTGGCGTAAACGTGCAATTCGTCGCGGGCGCGGGTCAGCGCGACGTACAAAAGGTTCATGGCCTCGGTAAAATAACCGAAGCGTTCGCGTTCGTAGCGTTCGGCGAACGCCGTGCGCTCGATGTTTTGGGTCAGTTTGACGGGCCAAATCCAATTGGCGGGGGCGTCGATTCCCAATTCGCGAAGGGCGGATTGGGCCGGCTCCCAAACCGTTGGCGCCATCGAAGCTTTCCAACGATAGTCCCAGTGCGCGAACGGCACGAACACCACCCCAAACTCCAAGCCTTTGGATTTGTGAATGGTCATGACGCGCACGGCGTCGGATTCGACGGCGCCGACCACGCCCGTAAACCGTCCTTTTTCCGCGAACCATTCCAAAAACATGGGCATGTCGGCGCCGTGTTCGGTTTCGAACGTGGCCGCCGCGTCCAAAAGGCGTTGAACGTAAGCGTCGCTTGCATCGAAATCCAATGCCTGCGCAACGGCGTGCAAAGCGGCATAAATTCCTTTGGAGCGCAAACGCGGCGCCAATGCGTCTATTTTTCGGCAAATTTCGTTTTTGGAACCGAGTACGTCTCGAAGGTCAAGTTCGGCGTCGTGCAAACGCGCGGCGTGAAAAGCGAGGTTTGCGTCGTTGAGTTCGCCGGCGTCGCCGTACAAACGCCGCAGCGCCGAAACACAAAACCGTACCTTTGCCGAGGCGCCGATTTCCGAGGCCTCGTCCGAAACCGACGGCACGCCTATCGAATCGAGATAATCCACGACCCTGCGGCCTTCGTTGCGGGTGCGCACCAGTACGGCAAAGTCGCGTTTGGGACGCGGGGATGCAAGAATTTCCTTACCCATGCGTTCCAAGGCGTTCTTTGACGCTTCGGCCTCCTCTTCTTCCTCGCTTGGGACGAGGGCGTTTTTTGCCTCCGGCGCGTTGTACAACCATAAAACGACCTTTCCCCCCGGTGCAACGTACGTTTGGCGAACGTCGCCGTAGGCGGCGGCCAAAAATGCATTTTCGTCCTTGGAAAGTTCGGGGTTTTCGCGCGACAACGTCTCGAAAAGACGGTTGTTAAATTCGACGACGGCGGCGCGACTGCGGTAATTGACCGAAAGCGAACGTTTTTCGACCTTGCCCAAAGGGCGAAAATCCTCTTCGGCGCCACGCAAAATCAAGTGCATATCGCCGCCGCGCCAACGGTAAATACTTTGTTTGACGTCGCCGACGACGAAGTTGAAACCGCCGAAGGCGGCGCCGTTCTCCATGAGCGGACGCAAATTTTCCCACTGTTCGAGGGACGTGTCTTGAAATTCGTCAATGAAAACGTGGCGAAGATAAACGCCGATTTTTTCGTAAAGCAAGGGGGCGCCGGCGTTGCGGTGAATTTGGTTCATGAGCGCCGACGCGTCGGAAATCATCATAACGTCGCTTTTTTGTCGGTACTCTTCGAGACATAGGCGAAGGTCGGAGGCGGCGCCGAGGGCGTGAAAATTGTTTTTTAGGGCCAGAACGGTGGCAAATTTTCGGGCGTGGGTTTGGAGAAAAACGTTGGCGGTTTGTACCCATTCGTCCAATCCGGCGTTCCATGCGTCGAATACGCGCTCGACGATTTCGGCGGGTGTTTTTTTTGCGCAGAGGGCTTCGGGACCGAACCTGACGACGTCGTCCAGACGTTTGCCGGCTTCGGGAATAAACGGCAGTTGGGCTTCGGAAAACGCTTCAAGTTTTTTGAAATAAGCCAATGCTCCGGAGGATTTGTAGGCCAAATCGTCGAGGGTAAGGTTGTGGTTTTTAAGTAGGTCGAAAACGGCGGCGGCCATCGTACCGGCTTGGGTTCTCACTTGGGCTTCGCCGGTCTCGATGCGGGTTTGTATGTTTCGCAGTTCGTTGCGCGAGGGCAAGGTGTGCGCGTCGAATAGACGCAGTTCGAAGCCGAGCCACTGGGCGGCCATTTGTTTAAGGAAGGGGCGCACGTCCCAACGCCGGCCTTCGGCCAAGTTTTGGAGGGCAAAGTGGGTGAGCCAAGCGGTGAGGTCGGGGTCGTCGGCGTGCAGACGGTCGAGCAAAAGGGCGGTGGCTTCTTCGGTGGCGCGTTGAACGTCGAGTTCGACGCTGAGCCCCGCTTTTAGGCCCGCTTCGTGGGCGAAAGACCGCACCACCCGTTGCACGAACCCGTCGATGGTCGAAACCCAAAACCGGTCGTAACCGAAAATTACCCCCCGCAGAACGCGCGGCGCGTTGGCCAAAAGTTCTTTTGCGCTTGTTTTTATGCCGAGCGTCCCGAGCTCTTCGGCCAAAGTTTGGACGTAGGCGTCGCAAGCGGCGGGGTCGGCGTATTCAACGAGTTCGACGAGTTTGGCGACGATGCGGTCTTTGAGTTCGGCCGCCGCCTTGCGCGTAAAGGTGATGACCAATATCGCCGTCCATTCCGATGGAAACGCCAAAGCAATGCGCAAATAAGCTTTGACCAAAGTATACGTTTTACCCGAACCTGCGGAGGCGTTGTAGATTTCGAGAACCGTACCGTCGGTACGGCCGTCAAATTTTGGAGTCGGCATGAAAAACGGAGGCTTTGGAACGCGTTTGTTGGCAAAAGTCAAAATCTCTATTCTTGGCCGTATTAACTATGAATTTTTTTCAGTTCGAGAACCTCCTCGACGCTCATGCCCGCGGCTTGGGCGACGGTCTTCGGGTCGACGCCCAAAGCCAACATGCCCGCAATCAATTCGGCTTTTCCTTCTTTGATGCCTTCGGCTTTTCCTTTTTTGTAAACTCCGCTGTAAGCGTAGCGCAAAGCTTTGTCGAATTCTTGTTCGGGGGTGAGCTCGCGCATTTTTTTCAACGTCGCATCCATGGCTTCCAAAAACTGTTCTTTATCAGGGCGCAATCCCGCAAACATCGCCGCAAGGTTTAGGTAGCGGCCGCGTGCTTCGGGGTCCGGAATTTTGCATAAGTTTTGTACGACGACTTCGGCGACAAAGTTGCATTCTTCGATGCGGGAAACGACAGCCATCACCGTGGCGATTCGACTCCCAAGTTGCAAATACTCGTGTACAGAAACGTCGGTAAGGTCGGCGGGGTAATAACCGAAATCCGTTGGCAGGCCCGCAAGCCGACTCAAAATTTTTTGGGGTGGACGACGTAAAAACACCACGGCCTGAATCAGAAACACCCGCCCGAACTTCTGTAAAATTCGCGTCTTGTATTCGAGCATACGCACAATGAGGCCGGGGAAATAGCGCGACTGCGCCTCGACGTGAAACAGGGCCTTTTTTCCCGTCCCGAGCCGAACGTCGAATATCAGGTCGCAAAAGCGTCGCCGTCCGTCGGAGCCGAAAAGTTGGTTGCTTCGGTCGCCGCGCACTTTGGCCTTGATTCCCAAACGCGCCAACAACCACCTCGCGTGTTCGAGAAGAAAGAGAATGACGACGGTGTCGTAAGGCGAAGGGCGCTCGTGTTTTTTCACCTTGCAAATATACGGGGGCTTGCGACGTTTTGGGATACCCTCCGCAAATTTTTGTGCGCAACGCGCTTTTAACGCCCCTGAAGCCCGCCCCGTGAAAAGGCTCAATCAACGTTTTTCAACAAAAAAAGCCGTTGATTTTTAGACGCATTTACCCACATATCCGCATGGATAAAAAAAATAAATTTGTGGCGTGTTGGCAAAAGCGTTGGAGCGCGCGGTTCCGTTTCCGGGGCCGGCGCAACCGATTTTTCGGTTTGCGGACTTTTTTGCGGGAGTGGGGGGCTTTCGCTTGGCGTTACAGGATTTGGGCGGGCAATGCGTCTTTTCCTGCGAAATCGACGCCAACGCGCAACGCACCTACGAGGCCAACTTCGGCGAAACGCCTTTCGACGACGTTCGTCGGGTCGAGGCGCGGGATTTGCCGCCGCACGACGTGCTTGCGGGTGGTTTTCCGTGTCAGGCGTTTTCGATAGCGGGCCGTCGCGGGGGCTTCGAAGACACGCGCGGCACCCTGTTTTTCGACTTGGCACGGCTTATACGCGTTCGCCGGCCGCAGGCCGTTTTTTTGGAGAACGTCAAAGGCTTGAAAAACCACGCCGGCGGCAAAACCCTCGAAACCATTCTCCACGTGCTTCGCCGCGATTTGGGCTACCACGTTCCCGAACCCCGCATTATCAACGCCAAGCATTTCGGCGTGCCCCAAAACCGTGAACGCATTTTCATCGTCGGTTTTGCGGACAAAGCCGACGCCGAACGCTTTTTTTGGCCCGAACCCTCGTCCGACGTTCCAACTTTTGCCCAAGTCAAGGAACGCGGCCCCGTTTGCACAAAATATTACGTTTCCAAGCGTTATTGGGAGTCGCTTAAAGCGCATCGCGCCCGCCACGAAAGCAAAGGCAACGGCTTTGGTTACGAAATCATTGCCGACGACGGCGTGGCCAACGCCATCGTCGTCGGCGGCATGGGGCGCGAACGCAACCTCGTACGCGACCCCGCCCCCCCCGACAACCCCGCATACCGCGACGAAATCAACGACGAAAACATCCGCCGCATGACCCCCCGCGAATGGGCGCGACTGCAAGGCTTTCCCGACGACTTTATCATCCCCGTGGCCGACGTTCACGCCTACAAACAGTTCGGCAATTCCGTCGCCGTTCCCGCCGTCCGCGCCGTCGCCCGAAAAATTCTTTCCGCCCTCGGTTATGTTGAACCTCTTGCGTGATTTGAACATCGTCCGAGGAACGGATACGCAGGTCGAACGCGTATTTTTAACCCTCGTTCCCGACTTTCGGCACATGGCCGAAACGCCGCCCGCCGAGTACGTACGTTACTGCTTCGAACGCTACGAGGCCTTCAAACGCACGGGCAACGAACTAAGCGGCGGACAAGAACGCGGCCTCAACGGCAAATACTTTGAAACCGTCTTGGCCACACTGTTTTACAACCGCAAACTAACGCCGTTCTTTTTGAGCGCCAAAGTGGCCTTCGTTCCCGACATCGTCTACGACTTTATTTTTTACGACAAAACCACCGGCCCCGTGTGCGTGAGCGCCAAAACCTCCTTGCGAGAACGCTACAAACAAGCGGATTTGGAAGCCATGGCCCTCAAAAGCGTGCATCGACGTTCGGAGTCCTACCTTTTGACCCTCGACGGCCAAAGCGCCGCTTTGCTCGGAACCAAAATCCGCGCCGGCGACATGTTCGGTTTGAACGCCGTCGTCAACGCCCAAAGCCCCGAAATGGACCGGTTCGTCGAAGCGATGGGCCAACGCAAGTTTACCGTTCCGGGCGACGTCCCCATCGTTACCTCCCCCCAACTCGTGGGATTCAACGACGACCGGCTCCAAGCCGCAAAAATGCTTTTCGCATAAAGTCGGCGTCCATAGGCTCTTTACGATTTTTTTGTTATATTTGCATTTGGTTGCCCTAATAAATATAAGAATTTATTTTCGATTCGGCTAACGGTCCGTAAAAATGCGTTTTTCGGATATGGAACATCGGCCGTTTTAGGGGCGGAAGGCTTGTCTAAATTTTAATCGTGAAACAAATGCGTCATTATACCGCAAAATACGTGCTGACGGAGTGGGGCCTCTTGCCCGACGCGTTGTTGAGCGTCGAAGAAAATGGAAAAATCGTCAAGGTCGAGTACTGGGCGGGGGAATGGCCCAAAGACACCGTTTTCTTCGACGGCGTGATATGCCCGGGCTTTGTGAACGCCCATTGTCATTTGGAGTTGTCGGCGATGGCCGGAATGTTTTCGCGCGGCGGGGGCATGAAAGAATTTATTCGCATGATGCTTTCGCGCCGCGAGGGTTTTTCCCCCGAACACGAACGCTTTGCCGCAGCCCACGCCCTCAAATCGGCCGCCGAAACGGGAACGGCGCTCATCGCCGACGTCGCCAACACCGACGGCGCCTATTCGCTTTACGACGAAAACACGGGTGTAAAGGTCGTCGGTTTTCGCGAATTGTTGGGATTGAATCCTTTGGCGGCGCAAGAAATTTACGACCGGGCAACGGACGAAATTCGCGACCATCTCACCGCACACGCCCTTTATTCGCTTTCCGACGAACTTTGGAACCTTTGGCGGCAAAAAAAGCCTCCCGGGCGCGTCAGCCTTCATCTTCTCGAATCGCCCGAGGAAAGAGATTTTTTCGACGGCGGCGCCGCGCTCAACGATTTTTTTCTTTCATTGGGGCTTGAAACCATCCCCCCCGGCGCCGCCCGACTCGACGAACGCCTCGCCCAACTCGACGTTTCCGAACCGACGCTTTTCGTTCATCTTACCCAAGCACGCAAAAACGAAATCGAATTTTTGCTTCAAACTTTTTCCCAACCGTATTTTTGTTTGTGTCCGCGTTCCAACGTTTATATTCACAATACGCTTCCCGATTTTTCGCTTTTCGATTTCGATTCCGGACGCGTGTGCATCGGCACCGACAGTCTAGCCTCCAACGACGACCTTTCCATGATTGAAGAATTGAAATTGATACAACAAGCGGCGCCGCATTTGACGCTCGAAAGCCTGTTGTATTGCGCGACGCGCAACGGCGCCGCATTTTTGGGACTCGAACGCCGCTACGGCACGCTCCACGCCGGCGCCATGCCCGGTTTGGTCGGCATAACGAACGTTTCCGACGACGGAAAGCGTTTATCCAACGAAAGCCGCGCGATACGTTTGCTATGAAGTTTGTCGTTTCCACCCCTATCGCCCTCGACCCGAAAAGGGCCGTCGAAAAGTTTGACGCCGCCTTGTTTACCGCTTTGGCGCCGCCGTTTCCCAAAATCCGCCTCGTCCGTTTTGACGAAAACACGGTGGAAATCGCCATGAATTTTTTTGTCTTTAAAACCGTTTGGGAGTCCCGGGTCTATCCGACGCACGTCGACGACCAACAAGCGTATTTTGTGGACGAAGGGGTGCGTTTGCCGCCGCCGCTCAAATTTTGGCGGCATACGCACCGGCTTGTCGCCCGAGGCCAAGGCTCCGTGCTTCGCGACGAAATCGAGTTTTCGACGGGCAGGGGCGTTTTGGACGTATTGATTTATCCGTTTTTGTGGGCGATGATGGCTTACCGCAAACCCATTTACCGCAAACTTTTGCGATAATTCACGGCAATGCGTTGTTCGTGGTTTTTTTGCGGACAACGCGCCTCACATTTTGCCCAAAAAGTTCAAAACGGCGCCGGTTTGGCCGCCCCAGTATTCGTAGGTGTGGCCGCCGTTGGCGTCGATATGCATTTCGACGCGGGGGCCTTTGATTTTTTGGTAAAAATTACGGGTTTCGGCGGGGGGGACGACGCGGTCGAGTTCGCCGTGGCCCAAAAAACATCGGGCTTTGAGCGGACGGTCGGAGGGGTTGTCGCGTCCGCGGCGACGTTCGGCGAAGCGTTCGACGGGGCCGTAAAAACCGAGCATGAGATTGTCGTTGGGCACGGCGGCGGGGTCGTAGTCGCCGGAGAGGGCCACGACGTGGGAAAAAACCTCGGGTAAATCTTGGGCAATCAAGACCGCGCCCCTTGCCCCCGTACTCAGACCGACGGCCGCGTTTTTTTGTCCCGGCAAAAACGCACCGTACTTTTGCAATTCGCTCAGGAGCGTGTCCGTCACCCACTTTCGGGTGGGAAAGCCGCGCCAATCGGCCCGGGTTTCGGGATAAATTTCGTAGGCGTAAATACTTTTTCCCATTTCGGGCGCAAAAATGCGGTAACCCGCCGCCGTCGCCCGCGAACAAAAATCGGTCTTTTCGCACCAATCCGTTCGCGAAAAACCCCAGCCCGGCAACAAAAGAATGTCTGCTTCGACGCCGCCGACGGGAAGCACGACCTCGACGGCGACGCCGCCGATATCGAGCGTGCCGGCGCTTAATTTCTTGTACACGACCTTCGATTTTTCGGGCGCGGGAGGCGAAAACAATGCGTTTTTTTCGCCCGCCCGATTTTGACACGCCGTCATCAACGCCAAAACACACAAGGCCCGCGTAGGCATTCTCATGCCCGCAAATTTGCGAAAAATCCGACAACCAAAATCGAAATGGAAAAGTCGGCAATGTTTGCGAACTTTGGGACGCAATGGACGAATGGGTACGGCGGGCGCCGGAATTGTGGAAAACGGGACTGCCTTTGCTGGCGTCCGAAGGCGTATTGAGCCTGACGCTGACGCTGACAACGCTCGGCATGTTGTTTAAACGCTTTAATACGGCGTGGGCGGTGATGCTTGGACTTTCGGGGGCGTTCGCGACCGAATATTTTTCGTCGCCCGGCACGTACGGATTTTTGTTCGTATCGGATTTTATGTCGCGTCAGGCGTGCTTGGTTTCGGATTTGTTGTTTATCGGCGGCGTGGCGCTCATGTGGGTGGAAAAGCGCAACGGCGCCCGTTACCTTCCCGAACATTTCGCCTTGATGGCGGCCATGAACTTGGGCGTACACCTGACGGCCAAGGCGAACCACGGTTTGGCGGCGTTTGCGGGCATGGAACTGACGGCGTTGTCGGCCTACGTTTTGACGGCCTTGGGCGACGGCCGACGACCCGAATGGTCGGCCGAGGCGGGAATGAAGTTTTTGATATTCGGAGCGGCGACGTCGGCGGTGTTTTTGTACGGTTGGTCGTGGTATTTTGGGGCCACGGGAAGTTTGGCTTTGACGAACCAAAATCCCGGAACGTTGGCGGCGGGGTTGTTGGCCGTGGGTTTGTTGATGAAAATCGGGGGGGCGCCGATGCATTTTTGGGCGCCGGACGTTTTTCAAGCGGGGCCGTCGCCGGTGGCGGCCGTATTGGCCGGCCCGTCGAAATTGGCGGGCTTTGTTCTGGCCATGCGCATATTTCCCCAGCCTTCTGCCGAAACGACGGCGACGGCGGTGGCGGCGGGCGCGGCGTCGCTGTTGTTGGGCAATCTTGCGGCTTTGCGCCAAACGGATTTTCGACGACTTTTGGGTTATTCAAACGTGGCGCACACGGGACTGATGCTTCTGGTCTTTGCGGGCGGCGGCGGACAACGCGCCGTCGTTTATTACCTCTCGCTTTACGGGACGATAAATCTTTTGGCGTTGGCGACGGCAAGTTTTCAGCAGGCCCGTACCGGCTCCAACGACCTCAACGCATGGAAGGGAAGCGGCGCCGGCACAACGGGCGCGGCGGCATGGGGTGTTTCGGCGGCGGCGCTTTCCGGTTTGCCTCCCACCGCCGGCTTTGCCGCCAAAGTCGTCGCCCTCCTCGCCTTGTGGAAAAGTCTTGGATGGGCATGGACGCTTTTCGCCCTCGCCAACGCCGTCGTCGGCCTCTTCGTTTACTTCAAGGCCCCGTACCATATTTATTTTCATTCGACGGAAAAGTCCGCCGAAGTTCGAGCCCTCCCCCTCGACTACCCAATCCTTGTCGCGGTACTGGCGGCGGCCGTGGTGTTTTTGGGGGTGTGGGGGTACGGCGGAAGTTTGTGAGCGTTCAAAGAGCGAGTGGCCCGATTTTTGCCCCGTTTTTACGGCGCGGACGGATTTATTCGTAATTTCGCGTCGTTATCGTCTATTTATGACCCAATACATCGTTACGGCGGCGCTTGTCTTTTGCGCAAGCTTTGCGTCCGCCCAATCCCTTAAAATCGGATATACCAACGCCGAAGTCGTTTTGAGCCTCATGCCCGAGTTCAAGGCCATGGAATCGGCCCTCAAAACCCACGAGCAAAAGTTGATTCAAAACATGAACGTCAAAAAGACGTACTATGAATCGAAGGTCAAGGAATATCAGGAAATGATGGAAAGCGGAAAACTCGTCGGCGACGCCAAAACCAAAATGGAAACCGACATCCGCAAACTCGAAGAGGAAATCCAAGCCTACGCCGAAGACGCCGAAGCCAACTACAACAAGAAAAAAGAGGAGATGGTCGCCCCGATTCTCGACAAACTCCAAAAAGCCATCGACGACGTGGCCAAAGAAAAAGGCTTGGTGTACGTTTTCAACGGCAGTCTGGGCGGCAACGGCATCATCCTTCACGGCCCCAAAGAAGACAACGTTACGCTCGACATTCTCAAAAAATTGGGCGTCGAGGCGCCGAAGGAACTTCTCGACGCCTTGCAAAAACAATAATCGATTGATTGGCGTTTTTGATTCGGGACTTGGGGGATTGACGGTGCTGCGGGCGTTGAAAACCGTTTTGCCCAACGAACGATATCTTTATTTCGGCGATACGGCCCGTCTGCCTTACGGCGACAAATCCCCCGAAACGTTGCGCGGTTACGTGGCCCGGGTGGTGGACTATCTCTTGTCGCGCAAAGTCAAGGCGGTGGTCATCGCGTGCAACACCGCAACGGCCGTCGCCAAAGACCGGACCGTCGCCCAATGCGGCGACGTGCCCGTTTTCGAGGTCGTTACCCCCGCCGTCGAAGCGGCGTTGAAGTTGTCGCCGGGCGGACATATCGGCGTTCTGGCCACAAAAACGACCGTCGCCTCGCACGTCTACCTCAAAGAAATCCTTGAACGCCGGCCCGACGCCACCGTCGTCGAAAAGGCCGCGCCCTTGCTTGTTTCCCTCATCGAGGAGGGGTGGTGGCAAAAGCCGTTGTGCGACCTTGTCGTCGAAGCCTATCTTTCCGACACGGGTTTTCGGCACATCGAAACGCTGGTTTTGGGGTGCACGCATTATCCGCTGGTCAAAGGCGCGATAGAGGATTATTTCGCCAAAAATCATCCGCGCCCGCCAAAAGTCGTCGGCTCGGACACGGCCGTTGCGCACGTGGTTGCGGAAAAACTCCGCGCAACCGGCCTGAGCGCCCCCCTTCCCGAAGGCCCCGACGAATATCGGCTTTCTGACGTCACCGAGGCCTTCGTCCACGCCACACAACACTTTTTCGGCCAAGCCCTTCGGCCGATTCACACCCCGCTCTAAGCCCGCGCTTCAATTCGTCGGCGCGGCGGCGCAAAACACGCTTTCGACGACGTTTTTTCGCCTCGTTCCCGCGTAACGGCTACGGGGTCAATGCGCTTTTTTTTCGCAACAGTTCACTTTTCCCGCGCGCATTTCAGGACTGACCCCCGGAATACCGAGGTTCATGCCGCGCAAAATAAGAAAACAGGCGGCGACGGCGACAACGGCGCGGGTCATCCACGGCCGCAGGGCCAAACGACGACGCAGGGCGACGGCGACGGCCAAGACGGGAATCGTACAAACGCCGAAAATCAACATGTAAAGCCCGCCGTCGACGGCGCTGCCGGCGGCGGCCGCACCCGCCGCCGCCGTAAACGACAATCCGCAAGGCAAAAAGCCGTTGGCCACGCCCATAAGTAAAAACGCCCCCGGCCCCGTACGTCGCGCCGCATGTGCCACCGCCCGGCTCAACCAACCCGACGAGGCCCCGAACTTAAAAAACAAGGTCGAAAGCATGAGCACGCCCGCCGCAATGGACAACCAACGCAAAGCGTCGTCGGCGAAAAGAATCCCCCCCACCGCCGCCGCCGCCGCGCCCATAAACATGTAAGCCAAAATTCTTCCGGCGTGATAAACGCCTTGCAACCACCAAAATTGGGCTTTGGGCGTAAATCCCGCGACGGCCGTCGCCAACGGCCCGCACATGCCCAAACAATGCAACCCTCCCCCGCCGCCCAAAAGCACGGCCGTCAAAAAATAACCCGTCATGGCATGTGAATTTTTTGTTGATGAAAATAAGGCCGCTTTCCGTCCGTCCATTCGGCTTCGACCGTCCACAACCCCGGCGCGGGTAAAGGCGTTGGCGTCGAATCCTGCCAATAACGGCCCTTAAACACCGGAGAAATCGGTCGTGAAAAATCGTGTCGGGCGCTTGCGGCGTAACGAAACGTCCATTTGCCCTCGGGTTTTTCCCCGCGAACGCGCAAATACACCCTTGCGTCTTGGACGAAAACGGTACACGGAGCGAAGCGAACGACGTTTTGCGCCGCATCCAAGCGCTCTTGATATTTCAAGCCCCGTTCGTAAGGCTTGTCTTGGACGGTTTCCTCGCCCGTGGCCAGCAACAAAAAATACAGCATAAACACCACGAACGCCGCCAACGCCAACGCCAAACCGTGGCCCCAATCGAACCTCATCGTACCGGAGCGTTAAAGTTGGTTTTGACTTTGTCGACCATTTCGGCCCCGTCGAAAACGCCGACCTGGATTTTGGTGTTTCGCGCCGTAACGAGTTCGGGCGGCAAGGCAACGACGGCCGTACCTTGCACCACTTGCCCCGGCGGTACGCCGATGGTGTCTTGGCTGTTGTTGAGCGTCAATTCGCCGTTGAGGTTCAAAAGTTTGAGTTGCAGGTGAAGGCGCCGATTGGTTTTGTTGACGAGGTCGTATTTGTAGACGTTGAGGATTTTGCCGTCGGCGAGGGTGTTGTAAGTCATGCCCGGCGCGCGCAGGAAAGTGGTTTCGATTTCCGAACGCGTAACGAGCAGGCCTATCAATATTGCGGCCAAAGCCGTCAGGGCGGCGGAATAAAACTTCATGCGGCCCGTGAAACGAAGTTTGAGGCCGTGGGCAATGTTGTTGAGCGACGAATAACGGATAAGCCCGCGCGGACGTTGGATTTTGTCCATGACCGAATCGCAGGCGTCGATGCAGGCCGTGCAGTTGATGCATTCGAGTTGGGTGCCGTTGCGGATATCGATGCCCGTGGGACAAACCCGGACGCACAAGCCGCAGTCGATGCAATCGCCTTGGGCTTTTCCAAGTTTTCCGCGCGGTTCGCCCCGGACGTAGTCGTAGGTGATGACCACCGAGTTGGGGTCCAAAAGCACGCCTTGCAGACGTCCGTACGGACAGGCAACGATGCACACCTGTTCGCGCAAAAAAGCAAAAACAAAATAAAACGCGCCGCTAAAAGCAAGCATGGCGATAAGCCCGCCGAGATGCTTTCCGGGCGGGTCGGTAACGAGCGTCGTCCATGCCTCCGTACCGATAACGTACATCAAAAACCAATTGCCTATCACGAAGGCAAGGCCGAAAAACACGGCGTGTTTGAGCGTTTTTTTCCAAATTTTTTCAAACGTCCACGGCCCTTTGTCGAGGGTGCGTTGCCGGGCGGCGTCGCCTTCTATCCACCGTTCGATGCGCCGGAAAACGTGTTCCATGAATATGGTTTGCGGGCAAACCCAACCGCAAAACAAACGTCCGAAAACCATCGTCAGCAAGGCGATGAAAACGACGGTAAGCAAAAAACCGAGGACGAAAAGATGAAAATCCTGCGGCCAAAAAGGTTGTCCGAAAATGACAAAGCGCCGTTCAAGCACGTTGAGCATGAGCAGCGGATAACCGTTGATGCGCACCCACGGCCCGGCGAAAAGTATGGCCAACAAAACGACGGCCAAAACCGTTCGGGCGCGGGCAAAACGGCCGTTTACCGACCAAGGATAAATCCATTTGCGTTTGCCGGACTCGTCAAGCGTGCCGATGGTGTCCCGAAACGCCTCTTCGTTCGTCCATTGAGACTTGTGTTTCGACATAAAAATACGAGGCGGGACGGTTTAGGTTGAAAATGCGTAGTCCCACGTCCATAACACAAAGTTAAGCGCCGCGCGATAAGTTTCAAAATCTTGGACGCACGCAACAATAAAATAAAACCGGCGAAAATCGCCGTCGAACTTTTGCCGTCGGGAAAATCCCAAGCCCGCGCCCATCGGCGTTGCAAGCCAACGGGGTTTTCGAGAATCGCAACGGCGTCGAAGCGTTTTCCATAGACGATTTAGCAGGTTTTTTGTTTAACTTTGAAAAAATTTTTTTGAGGCCATGCATCCTTTTTTTTTCATATTAAATTTTTTCAACGGCTTTTCCTGCTTTACATATAAGATTCGGCCGGGCTTGGGCGGAATTTTTGCCGTATTTTGGATTTTATTTTTTGTTTTTCAAACGGCAATGGGCCAACGTTACGACCTTTATTTGAAGCAATGGCGGGAGGTGGACTCGCTTTTGAAAATACAACAAACGCGTTCGGCGTTGGAGAAAGCGGAGGCGATTTACGCCCGGGCGCAAAAAGAAAACAACGCGCCGCAAATTTATAAATCGCTTTGCGTCGCGGCCAAGGCCCGCTATCTTATCAACGACACGACGGCCGTCCAAGAACTTTTCACGCGTTTCGAGGCCGAAATTCCCAAACACAAGCCGCCCGTCAAAAACATGTTGCAGAGCGTTTTGGCGTCGTTGTATTGGGCGTATTACGAACAAAACCGTTGGAAATTCCTCAACCGAAGCGCGACCGAAAGCTTCGAGCCGCAAAACGTCGAAACGTGGGACCTGCGCCGTTTGGCCGAAAAGGTTTGCCGGCTCTACGACGCTTCTCTCGAAAACGTCGCCGAACTCAAAGCCGCCAACGTCGCCGATTACGACGCGCACATCCTCTCCGACGTTCTCAACGAAACCCACAGCCGCAAGGTGCAACCGACGTGCTTCGATTTGCTGTATCGTCGGGCGTTCGATTTTTTTGCGAACGAGGAATCGGGTTTGGCACAACCGGTTTACGCTTTTGTATTGGCGGACGACGTCGGCGGCCACGCCCTTTTCGGACCCGCGCAAACGTTCGCAACGATAAACTTTTCCACCCGCGACAGCGCCTCGTTCAAATGGCGGGCCGTACGAACGATTCAAGCCCTTGTCGCCGCCCACCTCGACGAACCGTTGCCCGACGCCCTCGTGCATTACGAGCTTTTGCGTCTAAAGTTCGTTTACGACAACGCCGTGCGCGTCGAAAACAAAAAACAACAATACCTTGCGGCTCTCGAAAGTTTGCGCACAAAATACGAATCGTGGCCCGCGGGAATGGACGCCGTTTATCAAGAGGCGGCCTTGCGCAATGCTTTGGCCGACGAATACACCCCCCAAAACCCCACGACCGAAAAATACAAAAACGAACGCAAAAAAGCCCTCGAACTTTGCGAGCTTGCCCTCGAAAAATTTCCCGATTCCTACGGCGCACGCAACTGCAAGGCCCTCAAAGCCGACATCCTTCGGCCCGCTTTGGCGCTCGAAGCGGAAAAAGTCGTTTTGCCGAACGAGGCCTTCGTCGCAAGTCTTTCAATCCGAAACGTCCAAAAAATTTATCTTCGCGTCGTTAAAATCCCCGACGCCGATTTGCCGCAAAGCCAAAGCGCCGAAGAGCGCCTCGACAATTACCGTTCGCTTACCCCCGCCGTTGCCGACGAAACGATAAGCATTCCCCTTCCCGACGACCATTTAACCCACAGAATTGAAATCCCCGTTCCCGCCCTCAAAAAAGGTTTGTACGCGATATTGGTTTCGACCTCCCCAAAATTTGACGAGAACGGCCACGCGGTTTGCGCCCTTCTAACTTGGGTTTCGACACTGAGCTGGCACATCGACGAGGCCCCCACCCCCCATCCAAGACTGCGCATCGCCGACAGAAAAACGGGCCGTCCCCTCGAAAACGTCGACGTTACCCTTTTCGTCAATACGTGGGAAAACGACGACTACGAACTCAAAGAAATCGAGACCCAAAGCTCCAACGCCGAAGGAATCGTCGAATTTAACAAAAAGTTCGACCGTTACCGATACGAAACCCGGCTTTTTCGCCTCAAAACCGACAACGATTTGTTGTTTTTGACCGGCGAGGCGTACTACCCCTACGGTTATGACAAACCGACTCGGCCCTCGCCCCATTTAAACCACGTTTTCTTTACCGACCGCTCGATTTACCGCCCCGGACAAACGATATATTTCAAGGCCGTCGGCGTGTATTGGGACGGAAACAAGTACGTTTTGGACGGCGCGGGAAAAAGTTATACGTTCTATTTGCGCGACCCCAACGGCAACAACGTCGGGCAAACCACGGTGCAAACCAACGAATTCGGTTCGGTGCAAGGCACGTTCACCGCACCGCCGACGGGGACGATTACCGGCGGTTTTTCGATATATTCCGGACATGGCACGGCGTACGTTTCCGTCGAGGAATACAAACGTCCCAAATTCGAGACGAGCTTCGAGCCGATAACCGAAAGCTTTTCTTTGGGCGAAGAGGTGAAACTGACGGGCAAGGCCGTCGCTTACGCCGGCGCGAACGTCGACGGCGCCAAAGTCGTTTATCGCGTAACGCGCAAGGCGCGCTATCCGTATTGGCGGTGGTGGTGGATGCCGTGGCCGACGTCCGAACCGATGGAAATCGCCCACGGAGAAACCGCCACCGACGCCGAGGGCAGGTTTTCGATTCGTTTCAAGGCCGTGGCCGACGAAAGCGTCGCCCCCGAAACCCAACCCCTGTTCGATTACCAAATCACCGCCGACGTTACCGACGCCTCGGGCGAAACCCGCACCGGAACCACGAACGTTTCCGTCGGATACGTCGCTTTGCAAGTGAATTTTTTCCTGCCCGAACGCATCGAAACGACGAAAATCCCCGAAATGAAGGCGACGTTTTCCAACCTTGCGGGTCAAAAGCAAACCGCTTCGGGCGCCTTGCACATACGCCGCGTTTCCGACCCCGAAAGATGGGTCAGAAACAGATATTTTCCCGCGCCCGATTTGTTTCTTTTTTCCAAAGACGAGTTCGTCCGACGCTTTGCTTATCTGCCCTACGCCGAGGAACATCTGCCCCAAAACCGTCGGCTCGAAGCGATATTGCACACCCAAAAATTTTCCGGAACCGAATGCAAGTTCGACTTTGCCGACAAAATCAAAACGTGGAAACCGGGGGAGTACGTACTGACGCTGGAAACGACCGACGCTTTCGGTAAAGAAGTCCGGGTGGAAAAACGCTTTACCCTTCGCGCGACAAACGGCAGCGCCCCCCCCGATGCGTTGCTGAAAATCGAATGGGTGAAAGCGAGCGGGGAACCGGGGGAAAAAGCAATATTGAGCGTCGGCGCGGGGGAAAGCGCCCATTTCTTTTACGTCGTCGAACATGAGGGAAAAAGCATCGAACGGCAATATTTTGCCCTCAACCGTGAAACGAAAACCGTTGAAATTCCCATACGGGAAGAGTGGCGCGGCAATTTTGTGGTACGTTACACGCTTTTGGGTTGGAACCGAATCGAGATGGGCGAACAAATCGTTTCCGTACCGTGGACGAACAAAAAACTAACGCTTGAATTTTCGACTTTTCGGGACAAACTTTCTCCCGGGGCCGAGGAAACGTGGACGATAACCGTCAAAGGTCCGAAGGGCGAGGCGGCGGCGGCCGAGGTTTTGGCCTCGATGTACGACGCTTCGTTGGATGCGTTCAAGGGGCATGTTTGGCCCGGCTTGCCGCTCAAATACAATATTTATTCGTCGCCCAACCGTTTCGCGGCCGGTTACGGTTATCTCGGCGCAATGCTGTGGAGCAAAAAATGGGCCGACGACTATCCGGGTTACGCCACGCCCGAATTCGAGTCTTTGTCGGATTTCGGCGTTACGGAGTTGTTTGCGTATTATCGTTATCGGGTGTTCAAAAAAGGCGAACGTTCAAGACGCATGGAAACCGCGGAGGTCGAGTTCGTTGCCGAGTCCAAGTTCAAAAAAGGCGAACGTTCAAGACGCATGGAAACTTTGGCCATGCCCCAAGAGGTCGAGGAAAGCGACGACGCCGCGGACGGTTTCGCGGACATGGAAAACGAGGATATGGGCGCGGCTCCGACGGCGGAAGCGCCCCAAAAAGGCAAGGAACTGTCCCTGCAAGAAAAAAGCGCAAGCGCCAACGGCGGCGCCGTCAAAATTCGTACCGACATGCGCGAAACCGCCTTTTTTTACCCCCAATTGCGCACCAACGAAAAAGGCGAACTTTCGTTTTCCTTCACCACGCCCGAAGCCCTGACCCGCTGGAAATTCATGGGTTTCGCGCACGACAAAAACTTGGCCTTCGGCGCCTTGTCGGATACCGCCGTTACCCAAAAAACGCTCATGGTTATGCCCAACATGCCGCGTTTTTTGCGCGAAGGCGACAAAATCGTCGTTGCCGCAAAGGTCGTCAATCTGCACGACTCCCCGCTTTCCGTTACCGTCGAACTTCGGCTTTTCGACGCACTAACAATGAAACCGATTGACGATAAATTGAAAAACGACGCCCCCCTTCAAACCCTGCAAATAGCCGCCGGACAAAGCGCCGGCGCTTACCGGCAATTGGAAATTCCGTCGGGAATACAGGCCGTTACATGGAGAATCACGGCGAAAGCGGGCGCGTTTTCCGACGGAGAAGAGGCAAGTTTGCCCGTGGTTGCCAACCGAACCCTCGTTACCGAATCGATTTCCCTTTCCGTTCGCGGCAAAAAAACCCAACATTTTATGTTCAAAAAACTCAAAGAAAACGCCTCCGCAACCCTCAAACATCACGCGCTGACGGTCGAATTCACGTCCAACCCGGCGTGGTACGCCGTGCAAGCCCTGCCCTATTTGATGGAATACCCCTACGAATGTTCCGAACAAACTTTCAGCCGTTATTACGCCAACGCCATCGCCGAACACGTCGTCAATTCCGACCCGAAAATCAAGCAAATTTTTGACGTTTGGAAAAATTATCAACCCGACGCCCTGCTTTCCAAGCTCGAAAAAAATCAGGAACTCAAAGCCTTGTTGCTCGAAGAAACCCCGTGGGTCCGCGACGCCAAAGACGAAAGCGAACAAAAACGACGCATCGCCCTGCTCTTCGACCTCAATCGAATGACGATGGAAAAAGAACGCGCCTTGAAAAAACTGCAAGAGGCGCAAACCTCGTCGGGAGGGTTTGTTTGGTTTCCCGGTTTTCGAGAAGACGCCTACATGACCCGACACATCGCCTGCGGACTCATGAAACTTCGCGCCTTGGGCGTCAAAACCGACGAACGCATCGTCGACGACATGGTCAAAAACGCCGTCCGTTTTTGCGACGAGTCCATGAGCAACGAATACCGCGAACTCAAACGACAATACAACTCGAAAATTCCCGAAGAGTCTTTTTTAAACCATCACGCGATACATTATTTGTATATGCGTAGTTTCTCCAACTTTTTCGGCATTTCCCCCGAAGCCGAGGACAAGGAAATGTACGAATTTTGGCTCGGCCAATGCCGCAAATATTGGACGACGCAAAACAAATACGGACAAGCCATGACGGCGCTCGTACTTTACAGACGCGCGTTGCAAACAAAAAAGAACGAACCCGTTCCCGCGTTGATTTTCAAGGCCTTAAAAGAAAACGCGATATATTCCGAAGAATTGGGGACGTACTGGAAAGACCTGACCTCGGGTCAATATTGGTGGCAGGCGCCGATAGAAACGATGGCGCTGTTGATAGAAGCTTTCGACGAGGCGGCGCAAGACAAAACCATGACCGACGGCATGAAGGTTTGGCTCCTCAAAAACAAACAAACCAACCGCTGGGAAACAACGAAGGCGACGGTCGAGGCGTGTTACGCGCTTTTGATGCGCGGCTGCTCGCTCTTGTCCAACAACGAACCCGCCAAAATCAGCCTCGGCGGCAAAGCCGTAGAAGCCGCGACAACAGAAGCCGGAACGGGTTATTTCAAAGTCCGATACGACGGCGCCGAAATCAAAAACGATATGGGAGACATTGCCGTTCAATCGACGAACGAACTCGTTTCTTGGGGCGCGGTCTATTGGCAATACTTTGAAAACCTCGACAAAATCACAAGCCATTCCGAAACGGGACTCAAAATCGTCAAACAACTTTTCCGTCAAAAGAATACCGACCAAGGTCCGGTCATCGAGCCTTTGGGGGAAAACGTCGAGCTTTCGCCGGGGGATAGGGTCAAGGTGCGCATTGAAATTCGCGCCGACCGGGACATGGAGTATGTACACTTAAAGGATATGCGGGCTTCGGGTTTCGAACCTGTGAACGTGCTTTCGCAAACCCGATACCAAGACGGTTTGTACTATTACGAATCGACGCGCGACGCGGCCACGAATTTTTTTATCGATTATTTGCCCAAGGGGACTTACGTTTTTGAGTATTCGCTTCGGGCGTTTCACAGGGGTGATTTTTCCAACGGAATCACCACCGTCCAATGCATGTACGCCCCCGAGTTTACGACGCACTCGCAAGGAGTGCGGGTGCGGGTAAAGTAGCCCACATCCACGCCTTCGACGGACGAACAAACTTTGTCGTTCGTCGTCCGAGGGAAAGGGCTCTTTGGGTTCACAAGCATGAGATGGGGCTTTGCGACGGCTTCGCACCAAATAACGGCTTTGTTAAACGACGGCGATGGATTTTGCTTCGAGACTTTTAATTATTCATAAGCATAAATAATTTTTCCACTCGACGGCGATTTTTTATCGCTATCGTTGTACGCTGCCGTGTTCCGCACTACCTTTTTCGGGGTATGCGGAGCCGCCCGCCTTTATGTTCGTCCCTTGTCTTATACCGTCTTCCGTTTAATCGGTCGGGTTTTTGTCCGAAGCGATGGCGGCCACCTTCGCAACGTCGAGTTCCGTAAGGTCGGCCACCTCTTCGACGCTCATGCCGCGCTCCAAAAGTTTGGCCGCCAATTTCAAGCTTTTACCCAATTCGCC
>CALAJH010000020.1 GCA_937922655.1 uncultured Bacteroidia bacterium | reverse complement strand
AAACATCGGCACGCTGACGTCTACCACCGACGGCACGATTTCGGCGACGATACCGCCTGCCACGCCCGCCGGTACGGGCTATCGCATTCGCGTCGTTTCCAACGACCCCGCTATTACAGGCACGGACAACGGCGCCGATATAACGGTGAACGCGAATCCGACGCCGACGATAACGCCTCTAGGCCCGACAATGTTTTGTGACGGCGACTTCGTGACCCTCGACGCCGATGCGGGTTATTCGAGCTATCAGTGGTATCGGGACGCGGCGCTTTTGACGGGCGAAACGAACCAGACGTATTTGGCAACGGTTTCGGGCGACTACACGGTGGAAGTGGTGGACGCGAACGGCTGTATGGGCGTTTCCACAGGGGAAACGGTAACGGTCAATGTGTGCGGGGGTTCGTCGTGCGATATCGCCTTGCCGTCCACTCTTAGCCTTACCGGTGAGGTTCGCGCCATTGCTCACAAAGGCGATAATGTCTATTTCGGGGGGGATTTTGATTTCAACTACACGGGTTCGAGCGGATACGGGGTGGTTTTGGGCTCGAAGACGGGAGATTTGGTCGTTCCCTTTCCCGTGGCAAACGGACCCGTGGAAACATCGATGCCCGACGGCGAGGGGGGATGGTATATCGGCGGAAGCTTTACCGTGGTTGGCGGGCTGCCGCGTGCGGGGCTGGCGCATTTATTGCCCAACGGCTCCGTCGATATGAATTTTGCACCTACGGTGACGGGCTTGGTAAAAACCCTTGCCCTTACTTCCGACGGGACGACCCTTTACGTTGGAGGAGGATTTAGCGCGGTCAATTCCACGCCGCGCAACCATCTTGCGGCCGTCGCCACTTCCGACGGTTCTTTGTTGCCTTGGAACCCCGATGTAACGGGTTCGGGAGTGAATAAAATTCTACTTTATTCCGGCGACACGCGGTTGTTGGCCGGCGGAAATTTTTCCGCCGTCGGTCCGGATTTGAGAAACAATATCGCCGCCGTTGAAACATCAACCGGTTCCGCGGTCGCCGGATGGGACCCCGATTGCAACGACGTCGTTTTGGATATGGCTTTTTATCCGGGCGGCGGGCTGGTTATCGGTGGAGCGTTTAACGAAGTATCGGCCATTGTTAGAAAAGGGGCGGCCTTGTTGGACGCCTTGACCGGTTCGTTGGGTTCTTGGAACCCCGATTTCAACACAGGGGCGGTAGTGAACGCCGTGGCCGTTTCCTCGGATGGAAGCGTTATTTATGCGGGGGGGGCGTTTAGCGACATCGGCGGTTTTTCCCGCGTCGGTTTGGCGGCCGTCGACGGCTCCGGATTGCCCACCTCATGGGAACCGTTGCAAGACGGGGAAGTGTGGGATATTCAGATTTCTCCCGACGACAATACCGTATATGTCGCGGGCAGCTTTACGCAAATAAACACAAGCGCAAGGAATCGACTGGCTTCGATAGACGCGGTCACGGGCATGGAAACCGCTTGGAATCCGAACGCTTCAAACGTGGTATATCACATTACCCTTTCCGGCGACGAAATCTACGCCGGCGGTACGTTTGCGAGTGCGGGCGCGTTGAATCGTCAGTATTTGGCGGGGATAAACGCCAAAACGGGCAAGCTTTTGGCCAATTTCAATCCCCAACCCAACAACTACGTGTTCGCTTTGGACGTCGAAGGGGACGTATTGTATTTGGGCGGGGCGTTTACGAACGTGGACGGCCAGTTTCGGGCCCGTTTGGCCGCGATGGATTTGGTTACGGGCGAACTGACGACTTGGCATCCTTCCGGCACGTCCGAACCCGTATTGTGCATTAAGGCGACGCCAACCTCAGTTTACGTCGGCGGCGAATTTGATTATACGGGAGGCCAGTCGCGGATGTACATCGCCGAACTCGACCCGGTTACGGGTTTGGCCACCTCGTGGGACCCCGACGCCGACGGCTATGTTCACGACATTGAAATCGTCGGCTCGGACGCGTTCGTTTCGGGCGAATTTTCGAGTATAGGTGGTGGAAGCCGGGAATTTTTGGCCAAATTGGATTTGTCCACAGGATTGGTTACGCCCTGGAACGCCGGCGCGATAGATTTCTTTGTATACGACGTAACTTATGCCTCGGGCAATCTTTACGCCTGCGGTTATTTTTCCAGTGTACAGTCTTCGGGACGAAACGGCGTAGCGGCGTTCAACGGCGCGACGGGCCAACTTCTATCGTGGAACCCCCAGCCCAACGACTATTCGCGTTCCATTGCCGCCTCCGACGACGGTACGGTGGTTTATATTGGCGGCAATTTTTCGTCCGTCAACGGGCAAACCCGCAATTATTTTGCCGCCGTCGACGCGACGACCGCCCGGCTTTTAAGCGTCAATCCCAACTTGGACGGCGTGGTTCGTCGTATGCGGGTCGTTGGCGAGCAAGTGTTTATGGGCGGGGCGTTTAGCACGAGAGACGGCGGTTTGGACGACGCGCCCCGTTTGTTGGGCATATCGGGCTTCACTTCCGATTTTTCCGCCGACTTCGACGACGTTTGCACGGGTACGAACGTGACGCTGACCTACACGGGCGGCGGCAAACCGACCTTGACATACAACTGGGATTGCGACGGGTGCGACCAAGGCACGCTTTCCGGGCAAGGGCCGCACGTCGTAACTTGGTCTTCAGGCGGAACGAAACACGTTTCTTTGTCCGTCGAAACTTCATTAGGGTGTTCGGCGACGCAAGCGATAAAAGACATTGAAGTCGAATCGGGAACGGCGCCCGTAATTGACGCGGGCGGGCCGACGACCTTTTGCCTCTATGACGCACCCGTATCGCTGAACACCGATACGCCCGGCGGCGTGTTTTTCGGCCCCGGAGTGTCGGGCGGCGTGTTTCATCCCGAGAGCGCGGGCGCCGGCACGCATACCGTTACCTATATGCTCAATACCTTCGTTTCCGAACCCGTTCTCACCGTTCCCGACAACGACTGTGTTACCGGTACGTCCAATACCATCAACGTTTCGGGGTTGCCCCCCGTGCTTTCCGCGTCCGTAGCCCAAAAAATGTCCGTAACCGTCAATCTAAACCATACATGGGTTTCGGATATGACGATATTTCTCGAGGCACCCAACGGCACGATTCTCACTTTGTTTTCGGGACACGGCGGCAGCGGCGACAATTTGGTCCGTACCCGTTTTAAAGACGGAGGGGCGGACTTAAACTTAGCTTCGGCGCCGTTTACAGGAGTTTTCGCGCCGAACGGAAATCTTTTCCCGTTCTGCGGGCCGCTCGCCGACGTTTCTTCTTTTGCCGATTTTGCCGGCCTTGGCCCCAACGGCAATTGGCGTTTGCTTCTCTTCGATGCTTACGGGGGGGACGTGGGGTTGTTAAACAACTGGACGCTGAGTTTTGGCGGTGGCGGATGTGAATTTGCAACCTTGGATTTGACCGTCATTGGCGGCGATTTGCTCGCCGATGCCGGCAAGGATAAAATAAACTGCTCCGGCGGCGCCCAACTCAACGCTTCGCTAAGTACGGGTACGGGCATAAGTTATGAGTGGTTGCCCGACGACGGCTCGCTGAGCAACCGTTTTATTCCCAATCCCGTTGCCAATCCCGCCGCAACCACCACGTATACCGTAGTCGTTACGGACGCCAACGCTTGTACGCACACCGACGAGGTTACCGTAACCGTGGCAACGGCGCCCGTCATCACGAGTGGGTCGGGCTTTTGTATTTCGGGGCCGGCGGTCCATTTGACGAGCGACCAACCCGGCGGGGTATTTTTTGGCCCCGGCGTTTTTGGGGACGAATTTGTCCCCTCTTCCGCCGGTTTGGGTACGCATCTCATCGAGTATTTTAGTCCCGTATCCGGACAAACATTCGACGATTATTTGAGTTTGCCCATTCCCGACGGTACTTGCGGGGGAGTAAGCACGTCCATTAACATTTCGGGCATGCCGTTTGTACTTTCGCCGGGTATGGCGCGGCACATGAGCGTTACCCTTGCCCTGTCCCATTCGTACGTTACCGACATGGTGGTTTTGCTTGAAGCCCCCAATGGCGATGTTCTCACGCTTTACAACGGTGAAGGGACCGCTAACAGCAATCCTTTCGCCAGACGTTTTGCGCAAGGTTTTAATTTTACCATCGTTTCCGACACCGCCCAAACACTGTTCGACGACGGCGAGGGGCCTTTTAACGGTGCGTATATTCCCTCGGGTGCGCTGATACCCGAATGTGGAACGGCCATCGTAAGTTCCTTTGAAGAACTTATCGGCGGCTTGGACCCGAACGGAACGTGGACTTTGCATCTTTTCGACGTTTACGACGGCGACGTCGGAACCTTGTATTATTGGGATATCACCTTCCCCGCCGAATGCGGATACGACTACCGAACGGTAACCGTAGAATTGCCTCCAGCGGAGCCTCAACTTTTTTGCGTTGACAATCGCACGAATTGTGTGGGCGAGCGAATTGATGCGACGGACTTCTATCCTTTTCACGACTTTCAATGGTATCTCAACGGTACGCCTTTGCCCGGCGAAACCAATCCGTACATTTTCGCTTTTTTTCCGGGGGTGTATCGCTTGGAAGTGGACAACGGTTTCTGTACGATTTCCGAAGAAATGGAGTTTTCAAGGGTTGCGGACGTTGCCCACCACGATGCCTCCAACTTTACCGCCATCGGCAATGTCTATGCTCAAACCATCGTAGGCAACACCGTTTACCGAGTGGGAGCTTTTGGCGGAACGTCTCAGAACAGGTATACGGGGTTGTTCGAGGCTTGGGGCTTTTCCAGCGATTTGGCTGTTGAAGCTTTGGCTTATCGCGACGGCGTTGTTTACATCGGCGGTTCGTTTACCGAAATCAACGGTACGCCGAGGAGTCGTTTGGCCGCAGTGGACGCCGTCGACGGTACGCTCTTACCGTTCGATATGCCCGTGGACGGTTCGGTTCAAGCATTGCTTATCGCCGGCGATACCCTGTTTGTCGGCGGACAATTCGAGCAGGTTGATGGCGAAAACCGTAAAGCCATTGCCGCCATACATTTACCCACCGAAAGTGTTTTGGCTTGGGACCCCGATATCGACCCCTTGGTTTCGGGTGTGGAAGTCAGGGATATGGCCAAGCTCGAAGACAGGCTTTATATTGTTGGCAATTTCGGCGAAGTCGGGGCCATGCCGAGAAACAATTTTGCCGCCGTCAGCGTTCATGACGCCTCTTTGTTTTCCGACGACGCGGGCTTGGTCGCATCTCCGGGAGTGAATTGCGTTGAAGTAGTGGGCAACTCCGTTGCTTCGGGGCGAGTGTTTTTGGGGGGGATTTTTATGCTCGATTGGACGGGCGACTGGATGTTGGCGGGTTTCGACGCCTCTTCGATAAACGGCATTCCTATTGCATGGTCGCCCAATCCCGACGGCGAGGTTTATGATTTGGCTCACGACGGCGATTATTTGTATGTTTCCGGAGCGTTTACCGAAACTTCGGGCCAGCCGCGTTCCTATTTCGCCCGATACGATTTATCCACGCTTGGTTTGACCTCCCTCGACCCCGGTTTTACGTCTCCCGTTCCGTCGATAATCGCCGACGGATGTCGGGTGTATGCCGGCGAAAAAGTTGTGGATACGGGTATGCCGACGGTAACGACCTCCGGCGACGTAGCAATATGCATTGGCGAAAGCACGATGCTGACAGCGTCCGGAGCCTCGGCTTACGTTTGGTGTCCTAGCGATCAAACTACTTCCTCCATAACCGTTTCTCCTCCCGTGACCGTTACCTATTCGGTTTATGGCATCGGCGCCGGTGGTTGTGTCGCCTATCCTCAAACGGTGACGGTGACGGTCAATGCTTTGCCGAATCCGACGATAACGCCCGGGGGTCCGACGACGTTCTGCGACGGGGGTTCGGTGGTTTTGGACGCGGGGGCGGGCTATTCGAGTTATCAGTGGTATCGTGACGCGACGCTTTTGACGGGCGAAACGAACCAGACGTATTTGGCAACGGTTTCGGGTGACTACACGGTGGAAGTGGTGGACGGGAACGGATGTACGGGGCTTTCGGGAATCGTGACGGTGACGGT
>CALAJH010000019.1 GCA_937922655.1 uncultured Bacteroidia bacterium | reverse complement strand
ATCGTTTACAAATACAATCCCGAAGATTTCGTTGAAGTGGGCGATATCGTTCCTGCAGGACCGAATGCCGGAAAGTTCAAGTTGGGCAACGGAAAATACGGCGATTCTCTACCCGTGTATCGGGTAGGCAATACCGAAGGTCGCTAAACGTTTTTTCGGCATAACGATTTCTAGGGGGGCGTTGTTTCGGTAACGTCCCCCTTCTTTTTTGGGGGGGTAAACTATTACCGGTTTTGTTTACGATTCTTTCGGTAAGAATAAGCAAGTTTTAGTTTTTGTATGTGTTATTCGTTCAAGAAGGAATTCGAAAATAGGATTTTTCGGCGTCTTTGGGGATGGAATACGGACGAATCGTTTATTTTCGTATCTTGGCGGCTAAACGCGAAAAGTCATGCCGCTCTTTAAAAGCCGTCCGAAGCGCAAAAAGCTGGTGGACACTTCGACGTATTTTCAAACGCCGCTCAAGCGGGCGTTGTACGGTTTGTTTTTGAAGCCGGGGGCGGAGCGTGCCTTAGGGGTCGACAAACTTAACGCCGTGTATGCGGCGGCGTCGGAGGCGGCGAATACGCCGGGCGCCTTTGCCGAGGCGGTGTTGGCCGAATTGGGGGTGCGTTACGAAATTCCCGACCTCGACAAGCTCAAAAAAGTCGAAGGCCCGTTGGTCGTCGTGGCCAATCACCCCTTTGGCGGACTCGAGGCCCTGATGCTTGTGCTTTTGCTCGACAAAATTCGGCCCGATTACAAAATCATGGCCAACCATCTGCTCGAGCGCATCGAGGAGGTTCGGGACAAACTTGTACTCGTCGACCCCTTCGACACCGAGGAGTCGCGCCAACGCAACGTCGCCCCGTTGAAGCAAACGTTGGCGTATTTAAAGGCCGGCGGATTGTTGGGGGTTTTTCCGTCGGGTCAGGTCGCGGCTTTGGACGTCAAGGCGGGGCGGATCGTTGAAACGGAATGGAACCCGATTGTCGCCCGGCTGATACAAAAAACGGGCGCGTCGGTGGCGCCGGTCTACTTTTTCGGAGCCAACAGCCCCTTGTTCCACTTGGCCGGATTGGTCAACGAACGTTTGCGTACCGCTCTTTTGTTGCGCGAATTATTGAGAAGTTCGGGGCGGCGGTTGACCTTCAAAATCGGCAACGTCATTCCCCCCGAGACCATCAAAAAATATCCCGATCCCCAAGAACTAACCGAATATCTTCGTACAAAGACCTATCTTTTAGCGGCCAATCCGCCCGCGCCCAAGCGTTTTTTGCGTTTGCCCAACCCGCTTACGCCCTTAAAGATTCGTCGTATGGACCCCGTTGCTCCGCCCGTCGAGCCCGAACTCCTTGCCGGCGAAATATGCCTCCTTCCCCCCGAAACGCTGCTCCACCGTCAGCCCGGCTGGAACGTTTATTGCGTTGAGTACGCCCAAGCGCCCGGAGTGGTGACGGAAATCGGGCGGCTCAGGGAAATTACGTTTCGCGCCGTCGGCGAAGGCACGGGTAAAGCCCTCGACCTCGACGCTTTCGACCATGACTACCTTCACCTTTTTATTTGGAACGAGCAAAAACGGGAAATCGTCGGCGCTTATCGCATCGGCCGTTGCGACCAACTTCTCGCCCAACGCAAACCCCTTTACCTCACCGGCCTTTTCGACATAAGCACCGACTTGTACGGCAGAATCAATCCCGCCCTTGAAATGGGACGTTCGTTTATCCGCCAAGAATACCAACGCGCTTATCAATCGTTGATGACCTTGTGGATGGGCATCGGACGATTTTTGGTTTTGCATCCGCAGTATCGGTATTTGTTGGGGCCGGCTTCGATTAGCGGCGCTTTTCACAAGGTATCCAAGCAGTTCATGGTCAAATTTTTGCAAACCAAGTATTGGCATTCCGATTTTGCCCGCTACGTCAAGCCGCGTTATCCTTTTCGGCCCTCGTCGCGTTACGACGGCTATTACGATTCGTTTCGCTTTTCGCAGTTTCACGAAATTCAGGAAATCATCGACGACGTGGAAAACGACGACCTTAAAGCGCCCATATTGTTAAAACATTACCTCAAATTGGGCGGCAAGGTTTTGGGATTCAACGTCGACCCGGATTTTCAAAATTCTTTGGACGTGTTGATATTAACCGAAGTGGCGGCTATCCCCGCGCCAACGCTTAAAAAGTTTATGGGCGACGAAGGCTATCAATCTTATATCAGCCACCATCGTCCCGATGTACCGGAAGTCATTTTTTAACTTGCCGCCGCCGGAAAAACAACGGGGGGACGGTTCTTCGTCCCCCCGCTAAAAAGAATTTTTATTGTACGGTCAATTTTGCGTTGTAAACTTCGTTTTTTGTGGCGAGTTTTAATTGTATTCTTATGAACGGCGGTAAAAACAATTCTTTTATTTCAATTAATGTTTTGGGCGACTTAGTCGATGTTGTTTCGTCGTCGAATATGGTTTTATCATCTAAGGTTGGAAAATATTTTTTGAATATTGTTTAACTTGCACGAAAAATTTTAAGCAATGAAACGGAAATTTTTTCTTTTTGGCGGGCTTGCTTTGACGGCCCTGCTGACCATACGCGGCGTACAATACAGTTCCGCCCCCCCTGCCGGAACGACCGGCGCCCCCGGCGAAGGCAACTGTACCGGTTGTCATGCGGGCAATCCCCTCAACGGCGGCGGCGGAAGCGTGCAAATCGGTTTGACCGATGCGCAAGGCAATCCCCTTTCGGGATATATTCCGGGCCAAACCCACAACGTTACCGTCTACGCCACCCATCCGAATTTTACCCGATTCGGCTTTTCGACGACGGCCCTAACCTCGGACAACAACGCCGCCGGTAATTTTCCCAACCCCGGCATGGGCATGGGCGTGCAAACGGCCAATGGACGCCAATACGTTGGTCATACCTCTTCCGGGACGAACTCGCCCGTCGCCGGAGAAATGACGTGGACTTTTCCGTGGCAGGCGCCCGCGACCGACGTCGGAAACCTTACTTTTTACGTCTGCGTCAATGCCGTCAACGGCAACGGCAACACCGTCGGCGACTTTGTATACACCGCTTCCCGGACGTTTGCCGCTTTTGTCCCCCCGCCGACAATTGCCGTTTTGCCCCTCAACGACGACAAACTCTGTGCCGGGAAATTTGTTTCCATAGAATTCACGGTTTCCGGCGGAAGCTTTGGCGCCGACAACGTTTTTTCCGCCGAACTTTCGGCGCCCAACGGCGCTTTCGACAATCCTACGGTCATTGGCTCGGAACCCGGCACGACTTCCGGCAATATCGGGGCCACCGTTCCGTTAAATATCGCTCCCGGTACGGGCTACAAAATCCGTATACGCGCCTCGTCGCCCGCCGCCGTTTCCCAACCCGGAGTCCAGAATTTGCGTTCGGTACCGCCGCCGGTGGTTAATTGGCCGCCGACGTTGAATCTTTGCGCGGGCGCCACGGTGAATTTGCCCGCCCCCAACCTTCCGGGCGCCCAGTACGTTTGGGTGCGCGACGGTCAATCGCTCCCCGAAACCGGCCCCGTCCTAACCGCCGACCAACCCGGCGTATACTCGCTTTCATTGACCGACGAATGCGGCGCCACCGTTGAAGCGTCGGTAACCGTCGTTGAAGTCGAACCCCAAATTCCCTCCATATCCCGGACGGGAAATACGCTGACGAGTTCCGCCGCCCAAAGCTATCAATGGTATTTCAACGGCACGGCCATTCAAGGGGCGACTCAAGTTTCGTTTGAGGCCACCGAAAGCGGTATTTATACCGTGCAAATCGTAGATGCAAACGGATGCACCGCTACGTCCGAACCGTTTGATTTTGTTTTCGACCCGAATGCCGGGCCGTCGATATCCACGCAATACACGGGGGGCGACGTTTGTGCGGGCTCCGATATAATCGTAGAATTTACGGCGTCGGGCAGCTTCGGCGCCGGCAACCAATTTCGCTTGGAACTTTCAAACGAGAACGGCGAGTTTTCCACTCCGACGACGTTGGCAACCCAAGCGGGCCTTGGAGCTTTCAACGCCGCCTTGCCCAAAACGACATCCGCGGGTACGGGTTATCGTTTGCGCGTCAATGCCACCGACCCCGTCGTTGTCGGTACGGCGACGGCTTCTTTTACCGTTTTTGCCGCCGCTCCCGAAGTGGAAATCGTTCGACAAGGCGCGGCATTGACCGTTTCTCCCGAACCGACGGGAGCGACGCTCACCTGGCAACTCGACGGCGCCCTTTACCAAGGTCCCTTGGACGGAACACAGCCCGAAGGAACCTATACCGTCGTCGTCGTTACCGCGGACGGTTGCCGATTTGAGTCCGAACCGTACGTGTTTTCTCTTTCTTCCATTGAGGAATTTTGGAACAATGCCGTTTCCGTTTATCCGAACCCCGCAGGAAGGCAAATGTATATTGAATTTCCGTTCGTTTCTTCATGGAACATCAATTTGTACGACTTAACGGGAAAAGTCGTGCCGTTTTTCATAAAGGACGGCGTAATCGACGTAAGTACGCTGGACGACGGAGTCTACGTGTTGAAAATGGCGTCGGGCGGACGCGAGTATCGACGGAAAGTCGTTGTTAAACGTTAGGTGAGGTTTTATGATTTACGTCGCCGCCCCGACGCATGGTTGATAGGGGCGGCGGCGGTGTATTGGGGGTGGGCCATGCACACTTCCTTGACCAACGACGAATTAAGCGCGTTGGTGCGATTGCGCTACGAGCGCTTGGACATATTGTGGGAAAAAGGGGTTAAACCCGACGGACATCCTGCGGGCGTGCAAACGTTTTTGTGGTTTTGGCTGAAGGTCGTGCCGGCGACGGAGTTTTGGGTGCGCTTGCCGTTTGTGTGCTGTTCGTTGGCGTCGTTGCGGTTGATGCATCGAATGGGGGGTACGGCGGCGGCCGCCGCGTTGTTGTTGTCCGTGCCAATGACGATACCGTTGATAGCGGCGCGACCGTATGCGCCGGGTTTGATGTTCGTGTTGTGGACGGCGTATCGACTTGAACGCAAAAAGGTCTCCGCGCCTATGATGGCCGCCGCCGCGTATTGTCATCATTTCGCGGCATTGCAGGTTGCGGCGATGTTTTTGTGGACGGCGGCGTTTTCTTCCAATAAAAAACGGGAGTTGACAAACGGCGTTGTTGCTTTGTTGTTGTATCTTCCGCATTTGCCGATAACAATGGCGCAGTTGTGCGTCGGAGGATTGGGATGGCTTGCACCGCCCGAGGCTTCTTTTTGGATTGATTGGGCATTGCACACGTTCAACGATTCTCATGCGGCGACGGCGTTTGCGGTGGTTTTATTGGTTTATTCGACGTTGCGGTATTTGGAAGTACGCAAATATTGGGTATGGTTTGCGCTTCCATCGGCGATAATGTTTTTTAAGTCGCGTTTGTCGGCGCCGGTTTTGCACTATTACGGGCCGTTTTTTGCGGCTCCGTTTTTGTTTTTGACGTTGGGGCGTGGTTTGAAAGGGCGTCGAACGGCGTGGATTTGGGTGGCCGTGATGGCGCTAACCGGAATTTTTGCTTGGTACCGGGCGCCGTGGGGACGTTTTCGTGAATTGCATGCCGCCTGCATCGAATGGAAGGACGCCGATTTTTTTTCGTCCGTCAATCATCCGGAATACGTTTACCATTACGGCAGGGAAAAAAAGATAACGGCGAACGCTTGTCGGGATTCGGTGGAGCGATGGATGCGTTCGGTGTCGGGGTCGAACGCGGGGCGTGCGGCGTGGGTTTATTCGGGTTGCGACGAGGACGAATATGCGGAATGGATACGCCGTTTTTATCCCTGCTTATTGGAAAAGCGGACGTGGCCCGGAGCCGGGGCCTATCTCTTTGAAAAAGGCGATTGCCGCGAATACGAGAATACGGACACGTTGGTTTTTGAGCCGCCGTTGGTTTTGGACGCGGCTCATCCGTATTCGGCGGGCTGGGATTCGTTGCCTTGTCGGACGGGTGGGACGGCGGCGGTATGGGCGGTGGTTTCGCACTGCGGGGGCGTAATTGTTTTGGAGAACAAAACATGGCACGGTTCCAAACACTGCCTCGACACTCTGGAACTTGTCGTTCGTCAGGCGGACGGCCAAAGGTTAAAATCTTATTTTTGGAACCCCGACACCGTCCCGATAATCCTCAAACGACTGTGGTATGTTTGCAGGTAAAGGCGTTAATGCGCCGATTTCAAGGCGTATGGCATACAAAGATATGTGGTGTACAAAGAGTCGATGACGATTGGGATTACTATTTCAACATTTTCAAATATTGGTGGTCTTAAACGCTACGAAAACAAAGTTTTACTCGAATAGTTGTCCGAAAGATAATAACAATAAGATATGTTTTAATTCAAATTCCGTCAAGCATTTTTTTGTGCTACGATTCGGATGTATCGAACAATACCGTAGTGACGATAGACGGGACGGAATTTTAGAACCCAGTAGTGGAGGTAGCGTGCATAAAATTTTGACACTTTTACAAACCTCTTTTCGCCAAGCCATTTATAAACGCGGGGATAAATGATGATAGGCCATCGGTAATAGATGGTTTCGACTTTAAGTACTTTATAGCCGGCAAGTTTGAAAAGATTCCCTAGACACATTTCGCTCCATGTATATAGATGTTGATTGACATCGTCTTCTCGAAACTCCATAAATATTTCATGAGGAACGACAAAAACCAGAAGACCACCGGGTTTTACTTTGTCATATAGTTTTTTCAATTCCGTTAATGGATGATGAACATGTTCAAGAACGCTGTTGGAAATGACAATGTCGGCCCAATGGTCGGGGATCTCGTCAAACGAACTTTTGGGGGTTATGCCGTTTGCCTTAATTGTCTCATGGGCCGATAGGTTGATTTCATAGCCGATTTTTTCTGCGCCGGGCAAGTTTTTTAGCAAATATCCTCCGCCGCACCCGTAGTCCAATACGTTTTTCTTTTCGTCCATAAAGGGCATGAAAAAAAAGCGATTAACCAGGCCTGCGAATTCTCCAATATTTTTTTGCCAATCAAAATATTTTTTGTCGTAGTGGGACATATTTTTCGCGGGGCAATAATATAATGCTGCAAAGTTAGAAAAAATGTCGTAAAGACGCTATTCTTTCGCGCACAAATTATTTTTTTTGAAAAAAAGGGTTCTATTCAAATTTAGTGCTTTTCACTTTTGAAAGGAGTTTGTCGAATTCGTCGTAGCGCGAGGCTTGGAGTTTGTCGAGGGCGAAACGGACAAATTCGGCGAGAGGCGGGTAAGCTTGGAGGTCTTTGAGGATTTTTTCGGCTTCTTCGTAGTCGCCGAAGTCGTTGGCGTTTTCGAGGGCGGCGAGGTAGTCTGCGGGGAGGTTTTTGGCGACGGCGGCGAAATCGGGACCCATGTTTGAGGTGGGTTCGGGGGTTTGCTCCGTTTTTTCTTCGTAAATGCGTTCGACGTCGAGATGTCGGCTGATGGCCACAAACAAGTCTTCTTTTTTGTAAGGTTTGGGTACGTAATCGTCGCAGCCGGCGTCGATGACTTTTTTGCGGCTGTCTTCGAATACGCTGGCGGTCAAGGCAATGATTTTAACTTTGTCGCCGCCGTCGGATTGGCGAATGCGTCGGGTGGCTTCGAGTCCGTCCATGACGGGCATTTTGATGTCCATAAAAATGAGCTCGGGCCGAAGGCGCCGGAATTCTTCGACGGCGACCTTTCCGTTTTCGGCGGTATGGACTTGGAAGCCGACTTCTTCCAAAATTTCTTTGGCGACGTCCACGTTGGTGGGTACGTCGTCGACGACCAGCACTTTGGCGTTGGAACGAATGGAGATGGGTTTTTGCGTCGGGGTTTGAACGCTTTGAGGGGAATCGGCGGGACGAAGTTCGGCGACGGGAAGAGTAAAGGAAAACGTGCTTCCGCGCCCCCATTCGCTTTCGACGGTCAATTGTCCGCCCATCATTTCAATAAAACTTTTGGTGATGGCCAAGCCGAGTCCCGTTCCGCCTTCGACGCCCGGTTGCCCCGCAACTTGTTGGAAAGGTTTGAGGATTTCTTCGATTTGGTCGGCGGGAATGCCGCGCCCCGTGTCTTTGACGGCAAACTTGAGTATTCCGGGCGAAATGCGTTGAACGGAAACGGTTACGCCGCCTTCTTGGGTGAATTTGACGGCGTTGCCTAAAATGTTGATGACGCATTGGCGGAGTTTGCCGTCGTCGGCGCGGACGAGGGCGGGCATGTTTTCGTCGTAGACGAAGAGAAGCTCGATGCCCTTGCTACGGCATCGAAGCAAGAACATGTCGCGGATATCGTCCATAAAGGCGCGGAGGTTGAACTCCGTGGGGCGGAGTTCCATTTTACCGGCTTCGATTTTGCTCAGGTCGAGAACTTCGTTGATGAGTCCGAGGAGGTGGTCGCCGGAACGGTGGATGACGCGGATTTTGTCGCGGTGTTTTTCGGGGATGTCTTTGGCGTCGGCGAGGATTTGGGCGTAACCAAGGATGCCGTTGAGGGGGGTTCGAAGTTCGTGGCTCATGTTGGCCAAGAAGACGCTTTTAACTTGGCTGGCGCGTTCGGCTTCTTTTCTGGCGATTTCAAGTTCGGCGGTGCGTTCGGCGACTTTTTGTTCGAGGGCTTTTTCGTTTTCTTTGAGTTGGGCGTTGGCGGCTTCGAGTTCTTGTTGGGCTTTAAGGATTTGGGCGTTGACGCGTTGGAGTTCCTCGTTGATGGCCCGGGTTTCCTCTTCGCTTAGACGCAGTTCTTCCTCCCTGCTGTGGAGCTCTTCGTTGAGAATCCTTGCCTCTTCAAGGAGTTTTTTGGTTTTGGCGTTGGACTGAATCACGACGATGGTGGCGGCCAAAGAAGAACAGACCTGTTCGATGAAATGGACTTGGAGTTCGTCGAAGACAAGAAAACCCGCAATTTCCAGCGTACCGACGACGCGGTCGCCGGCCAGGAGCGGGGTGACAATGAGTTCGCCGGGGGCGGTTTGAAGAAAAGCGGAGGTTACGGCAAGGGTTTTGGCGGGGATGTTGCGAACGACGATGGAGCGTTTTTCGTAGCATGCGCGTCCGTGAACGCCCGACTCGGGGTCCAATTTTTTGGGGGCGACTTTTGAGCGGTCGTAGGCGCAGGAGGCGAAGTTTTCCAAGACCGTGGCTCTGCGTTCGTCGTCGACGGTCAAGTAAACGGCGGCCATTTCCGCACCGAGGTATTCGGTGATTTGATGGACAAACTTCGAAAGCATGACGTCGAGTTTGTCGGTGGAAATGAAAAGGGCTCCGAACTTGGCAAGGCCGTTGTTAATCCATTCGCGTCGTTTGTCTTCGTCCATGCGGGCTTTGAGTTTGTCCCGCATGGTGAAAAGGGCGTTGCCCAACACGTCGTCTTCGCCAATGGGTTCAAAAGGAGCGTCCAGCCGGCCTTCTCCAACGGCTTGGGCGAACTCGCTCGTTTCTTTAAAGCGATTAATCAACAGATTGACGGCGACGGTCATTTTTCCGATTTCGTCGGAGCTTCGGGGCCGGAGCATTTCATCGGGCACCTTGCCTTGGGAAAGGGTGTGAACGGCGTCTTTGAGGCGGATAATCGGTTTGGAAATGGAACGCGCCACGAAAAACGCACCCACGCCCACCAGTAAGATAATGATTCCGATGGTCAAAAGGGCGCTTTTTCCAAATTCGACGATGGACGCCAAAGCCTCGCTTGCATCGATTTCCGTAACAATGACCCAATTGACCCCGGCGATATTCAACGGGGAATAGTGGCTGATGACAAAAAACGAGCGGTAGTTGCGCATGAAGTTTTTTTCGCCTTCGCGGCCGGCGAAAGCGTCGCGTACGGCGTCGGTTTCGGCACGCAGGAGAAGCACGCTCGTTCCCATGGCCAGCATACGTTTGACGCTAAGGCTGTCGGTGAAGTGTTGTTGTACTTCTTGGGCGAATTTTCGAGGGTTTTGCAAAAACGAACGGGATTCGGTTCGCAAAAGGTAATCGGGACCGACGATGTAGGTTTCACCCGTTTGACCGAGTTCGTCCCATTTTCTGCCGGAGGTAACGATGTCGTCGATTTCGGATTTGGAAATTCTCAGGGCGGCGACGCCGACGACGCGGTTGCCGACAAAAATCGGTACGGTAACGAAGGCCATCGGTCGCGAGAGCGCCGGCAGGTGGAACTCGAAGTCGGCGAAAAACGCCAAACCGCGTTTTTCCGCTTTAAGGGCCGCACGGAAAGCCTCGGCCAACTTCGATTTTGCGAGCGGACCTTTTTCAAGGTTGGAGGTAAATTCGACGTGTTTGCGGAAGGTGTAGACGACGTTGCCTTCGGCGTCGATGAGGAGCAGATCGCGAAACGGCGTTCCTTCGAGCGCGGAACGGATTTGGGGATGGTAATAAGCGTGTATGGACGAATAACCACTGCCATCGGCCGCCGAGTCCGCCTCGTGCTTTTTGTCCCAATCGCCGGGGGCATTGACGATGTAATGGTATTGCAGGTATTTGGAGCGATTGTCTTTGGGTGCGTAGTCGTTGAAAACGCCGGAGGTGTCGGTCATTTGTGCGGCCAGTCGGGTAAGAAGCGATGCGTGATAGTATTGATTGACGGCGGCGTTTATGGCGGCCGCTTTGTCTTTGGGGAGGTAAGGATTGAGGTATTTGAAGGCGCCGGCGAATTGCTGGGCGGCGGAAACGACGGCGGGGTCTCGAGCCAAAGCAACCGCTTGTTTGGCAATGCGTCCAAAGTGCTGTTCGATTTCGCGTTTTTTGCCCTCATGTACCGACGAAAGCCGACTGGAAACCGATTTTCGCATTTCGTCGACGGCCGCATTGAAGCCAAAGAAGCCGACGGCGCCGGCGGTAAGCGTTATACCCGCCAATATCAAAAAAAGAATTTTTCCCCGAAAGGTTAGTTGATAGAACCGGGAGGAGATTTTGAAAGGGTCGCGTAATTTTCTGCGTTCGTCGGTCATCGCGTGCAAGGATTGTGCGGTCAAAATTACGACGAATCCCGTGACGCGGGGCGCCGTTTTTTCCCCCGCGTCTCCCGTGCGTTAGCCACAAACCACCGTTTATTTTCATAATGGGAATGGATATATTGCATAAGGCCGAGAAAAATTTCGCGTAAACGAAAAAAAGATGGGGTTTGAAAGGTGAAAAGCGCTAATTTTGTTGTGCAAAACAAAGCCTCCATAGCTCAGTTGGTAGAGCTACTGATTTGTAATCAGTAGGTCGGCGGTTCGAGTCCGTCTGGGGGCTCAAAAAAAGTAAAAAAATAACGCTAAAAAGTTGCGCTATGAAATATAGTTCGTAACTTTGCGCCGCGAAAATGTTGAGGGGAGTTGCCGGAGCGGTCAAACGGGGCGGACTGTAAATCCGTTGGCTTACGCCTACAGTGGTTCGAACCCACTACTCCCCACCCCATAGGATTATTGTTTAGGATTATTGCGGGAGTAGCTCAATGGTAGAGCATCAGCCTTCCAAGCTGAGGGTTGCGGGTTCGAGTCTCGTCTCCCGCTCGCAATGACCGCCTTTGTAGCTCAGTGGTAGAGCACTTCCTTGGTAAGGAAGAGGTCACCGGTTCAATCCCGGTCAAAGGCTCGGAAAGAGGCAATAAAAAACGGGGGCGCGTCCCCTATTTTTGTGTTGGCCCAAAATTATCGTAATTTTACCTATTAGAAAAATAAGATGGCAAGAGAAGTATTTGACCGGTCCAAACCCCACGTAAACATCGGTACGATTGGTCACGTAGACCATGGAAAAACGACCTTGACGGCGGCAATCACCAAAGTGTTGTCCAAAGCGGGTTTGGCGCAGGAGAGAGACTTTGCCTCGATTGACGCGGCCCCCGAGGAAAAAGAACGCGGCATCACGATTAACACCGCCCACGTCGAATACCAAACGGCTACCCGACATTACGCGCACGTGGACTGTCCGGGCCACGCCGACTACGTCAAAAACATGGTTACGGGCGCGGCGCAAATGGACGGCGCCATCTTGGTGGTTGCCGCCACCGACGGCCCCATGCCCCAAACCCGCGAACACATTCTTTTGGCCCGTCAGGTCGGCGTGCCGTACATCGTTGTGTTCTTGAACAAAGTGGACATGGTCGACGACGAAGAACTCCTCGAACTTGTTGAAATCGAGGTGCGCGACCTGCTCAACAAATACAACTTCCCCGGCGACGACGTTCCGGTCATTCGCGGTTCGGCTCTTGGCGCGCTTAACGACGAGCCTCAATGGGTGGAAAAAATCAACGAACTCATGGACGCGGTGGACAAATACGTTCCGCTTCCCGTCCGCGACATCGACAAGCCCTTCCTCATGCCCGTCGAAGACACGATGACCATCACGGGCCGCGGAACCGTGGCGACGGGGCGTATCGAACGCGGGGTTATCAAAGTCGGCGACCCGGTGGAAATCATCGGTTTGGGCGCGGAAAAATTGACCTCCACCGTTACGGGCGTGGAAATGTTCAAAAAATCGCTTGAAAGGGGCGAGGCGGGGGACAACGCAGGCCTTCTCCTGCGCGGCATTGAGAAGTCGGCCATCAAACGCGGCATGGTTATCTGCCAACCCGGCACGGTAAAGCCTGCCTCGCGCTTCAAAGCGGAAATTTACGTTTTGAAAAAAGACGAAGGCGGTCGCCACACGCCGTTTTTCTCCAACTACCGTCCCCAATTTTTCTTCCGTACCACCGACGTTACCGGCGTCATCAAGCTCCCCGAAGGACGCGAAATGGTTATGCCGGGTGAAAACGTTTCGATTGAAGTCGAATTGATTTACGAGGTTGCGATGGACAAAGGGCTTCGCTTCGCCATCCGCGAAGGCGGCCGTACCATTGGCGCCGGTCAGGTAACGGAAGTGCTTGGCTAAAAATACGGATTTTCCGGACGGGCTTAGCTCAATTGGTAGAGCGTCGGTCTCCAAAACCGAAGGTTGTGGGTTCGATTCCTACAGCCCGTGCCATACCCTTTTTCATCTCATTTTTCGGTCAAAGCCGAGCGTAAGTTTATGTGGGCCAAAATTCAAGACCTAATCAAAGAGTATTATCAAGAACTTCGGTTCAAAGTTACTTGGCCTAAATACGAGGAGCTTCAAGGGAATACGGTCATCGTATTGGTCGCTTCGCTCTTGATTGCCGTGATTATTTTCGGCGTGGACTTTGCTTTCAGCAAGGCGCTTTCGTACTTCTACGGACTGTTCGCATAATTTGGAGGAGGGGTGGAAGTAGCGGCGAAAACTCATTGGTTTGCCTTGCGCATCATTGCGGGACAGGAGCGAAAGGTGGTCGAATACCTTGAGCATGAAATCAAGCGCATGAGGCTCGAAAATTTGATTACAAAGGTGCATATACCTTTGGAAAAAGTATACGAGGTGCGAGGTGGAAAAAAGAAGTTGGTTGAACGGAGTTTTCTGCCCGGCTACGTTTTTGTCGAAGCGGCGACTTATATGTCTCGCGACGGGGAAAAGGTAACCCTTTCCCCCGAAATCATACAGATGTTTAAGGACGTGCCGGGAGTCATCGGTTTTTTGGGCGGGGAAAAAGGAAACCAGCCCACCCCGTTGCGCGAAGCCGAGATTGCCAAGATTTTGGCGAAGATGGAGTCGCTCCAAATGGCGGACGAGCCGACCATCGACGCCGGCTTCCGAATCGGAGAAACGGTTAAAGTCGTCGACGGCCCCTTCGACGGATTTACGGGCACCATTGAGGAGATTTCCGAAGACCGAAGAAAACTCAAGGTCATGGTTACCATCTTTGGACGCATCACCCCGCTCGAACTCGACTATATTCAGGTGGAAAGGTTGGATTAAACAAAACCCGTTTCAAACAAATGGCCAAACAGATTGAGACATTCATTAAGTTGCAGGTGAAAGGCGCGGCGGCAAACCCGTCCCCGCCCATTGGCCCTGCCTTGGGTTCGAAGGGCGTGAACATCATGGAGTTTTGCAAACAGTTCAACGCCCGTACCCAAGACAAGCCCGGTCAAGTGTTGCCGGTGCTTATTACCGTTTATAAAGACAAAAGCTTCGACTTTGTCATCAAAACGCCGCCCGCGGCGGTGCTCATAGCCAAAGAAGCCGGCATTAAGTCCGGTTCTCCGGAACCGAATCGTAAAAAGGTGGGTAAAATTTCGTGGGATAAAATTCGCGAAATTGCCACGCTCAAAATGCCCGACCTCAACTGCTTCACCGTCGAGGCGGCAATGAGCATGGTGGCCGGAACGGCGCGAAGCATGGGCGTTACGGTCGAAGGCGGAACGCCGCCCGAAAAAAAATAATTTTTTTTGCTCGTTTAATTTTTTTTTACGATTTTTGCGCCCTCAATGTACGCTGATAGCGTAAGTGATTATGCCCAAACGTTCAAAAAAATATCGCGAGGCTCTCAAAGCCTACGATCCCAATAAAACTTACGACCTGACGTCCGCCGCGGACGTTCTGAAAAAAATATCGTACACGAAGTTCGTACCCTCGGTGGACATCGCCGTTCGTTTGGGCGTCGACCCCCGTCAAGCGAACCAAATGGTGCGTGGCACGGCAAGCTTGCCTCACGGTATCGGCAAAGAGGTTCGCGTGCTGGTGCTCTGCACCGCGGACTACGTGAAGGCCGCCAAAGACGCGGGCGCCGACCACGTCGGCCTCGACGACTATCTCGAAAAATTGCAAGCGGGCTGGACGGACGTCGACGTTATCATCTGTACTTTGGACGTCATGCCGAAAGTCGGGCGTTTGGGAAAAATCCTCGGTCCCCGCGGCTTGATGCCTAATCCTAAAAGCGGCACCGTAACCAACGACGTGGCTACCGCCGTCAAAGAGGTAAAAGCGGGTAAAATCGACTTTCGCGTGGACAAAACCGGCATTATTCACGCCGGGATAGGAAAGCTTTCGTTTACCTCCCAACAAATTCAAGAAAATGCCATGGAGTTGATTCAGGTGCTGCAACGCTTGAAGCCGCCGGTAACCAAGGACACCTACATCAAGTCCATTTATCTCTCCTCGACGATGAGTCCAAGCGTTCAAATCGACAAATCCACCATCCCCGGAATCTAATTGGCCATGACGAAGACACAAAAATACGAATTGGTGGAGAGCCTGACCCAAAGGCTAAGCGAAAACAATCGCTTCTTTATCATTGATTTGGGCGGTTTCAACGTCGCGAAAACCAACGATTTTCGTCGCAAATGTTTTGAGGCGGGAGTACAGGTACAAATGGTCAAAAACACCTTGATACGCAAGGTGCTCGACCGTTTGGACGGCGACTTTTCCTCCATCCACGCAAGCTTGAAAGAAAACTCTTGCTTGATGTTTTTGAACGAGGATTTCAAGGCCCCCGCAAAACTTATTAAAGAATTCCGTGAAAGCAACGAACTTCCGCGCATTAAGGCGGCGTACATCGAAAACACCGCTTTTGCGGGAACGGACATCGTCGACGAAATTCTTGCCCTCAAAAGTAAAAACGAAGTTATCGGCGAAGTGGTGGGAATGCTGCAAAGCCCAATGCAAAACGTGCTGGGCGCCCTTTCCGGCGCCGGCCAAAAAATCGCCGGCATTCTTAAAACCCTTTCCGAACGCGAATAAACATCAACCCATTTTTTGAATTTTTTAGTACATTATAGCGATGGCAGATTTAAAGGTGATAGCCGAGCAGTTGGTCAACTTGACGGTTAAAGAAGTAAACGACTTAGCGAAAATCCTGAAGGATGAGTACGGCATCGAACCTGCGGCGGCGGCGCCGGTAATGGTCGCCGGTCCTGCGGCGGCCGGTCCTGCGGCCGCGCCGGTGGAAGAAAAAACCGAGTTCGACGTCGTACTTAAAAACTTTGGTCCCAAAAAGCTCGACGTGGTTAAGGTCATACGCAATATCACGGGACTCGGTTTGAAAGAAGCCAAGGACCTGGTTGAAGCCGCACCCACCAACGTCAAAGAAAAAGTTAACAAAGAAGAAGCCGCTTCCATTAAAGCCCAACTCGAAGAGGTCGGTGCGGAAGTCGAAGTTAAATAAATACACGGCCACGGCCGGCCAATGGCCGGCTCGCGGACGTTTTTACCGGGCGTGACGAGTACTCTTGTCGCGACCGGAATTTTTTTTCCACCCCTACGTTTACGTTTACTTCACTAACGATAGAACACCTTGGCCAACATCTATCACAACACCCGTAAATCATTCGGGAAAATTTCGGCAACGACCGAAATTCCCGACCTTCTGGAGGTGCAAATCAGCTCTTATCGCGAATTTGTACAATTGGACACGCCTCCGGACAAAAGAAAAAACGAGGGCCTTTACAAGGTCTTTCTTGAAAACTTCCCCGTCTCGGACGCAAGGGACAATTTCGTGCTTGAATTCAACGAATATTCGCTCGAGCCGCCGCGATACACCATAGAAGAGTGCAAAGAGCGAGGGCTTACCTACGCCGTCGCTCTCAAAGCCAAACTCCATTTGACCTGCAAGGACGAAGACAACGACTTCGAAGCCACCACTCAGGAGGTCTATTTGGGCAACATCCCTTATATGACCGATGCGGGAACGTTCATCGTCAATGGCGCCGAGCGGGTCATTGTCAGTCAGTTGCATCGCTCGCCCGGCGTGTTTTTTGGCCAAAGCGTTCACCCCAACGGCACCCGGCTTTATTCCGCCCGCATTATTCCGTTTAAAGGGTCGTGGATTGAATTTTCCACCGACATCAGCCACGTCATGTACGCTTACATCGACGGGAAAAAAAAGTTCCCTATCACCACGTTGTTGAGGGCCATCGGTTTTTCCTCGGACAAGGATATTCTCGAAATTTTCGACCTTTCCGAAGAAATAAAAAACACCCGCGAAGACCTGCAAAAAGCCGTCGGAAAGCGGCTCGCCGCACGCGTCATTAAGTATCACATTCAGGACTTTGTCGACGAGGAAACGGGCGAGGTGATGAGCATTACCCGTACCGAGGTTATTCTTGAGCGTGACAAAGAAATCAGCGCCGCCGACATCGACCTCATTCTCGATTCGGGTGAAAAGTCCATCATCGTTTTGGCGGACAAACCCCACGTCCCCGAATACGCCATCATTATCAACACCCTCCAAAAGGACAACTCCAACTCCGAATCCGAGGCGGTGAATATGATATACCGCCAACTTCGCAACGCCGACGCGCCCGACGAAGAAACCGCCAAAGGCATTATCGACAAGCTGTTTTTTAGCGACAAACGTTACGATTTGGGCGAGGTGGGGCGTTTTCGACTCAATAAAAAACTTCACCACAACCAAGACGAACGCAGTCAGGTGCTTACCAAGCACGACATCATTTGCATCGTCAAATACTTAATCGAGCTCTTGAACAGCAAGGCCAACGTCGACGACATCGACCACCTAAGCAACCGTAGGGTGCGGACGGTGGGTGAGCAGTTGGCCGCGCAGTTTTCCGTGGGCTTGTCGCGCATGGCGCGTACGATTCGCGAACGTATGAACATTCGCGACAACGAAGATTTCAAACCCATCGACCTCATCAACGCCCGTACGCTTTCCAGCGTCATCAATTCGTTTTTCGGTACCAGCCAGCTGAGCCAATTTTTGGACCAGACCAACCCGTTGAGCGAAATCACCCATAAGCGTCGGATTTCGGCGTTGGGCCCCGGCGGTTTGTCGCGTGAACACGCGGGCTTTGAGGTTCGCGACGTCCACTATTCTCATTACGGACGTCTCTGTCCCATCGAGACCCCCGAAGGCCCCAACATCGGTTTGATTTCCTCGCTTTGTATTTACGCCAAAGTCAATTCTATGGGCTTCATTGAAACGCCGTATTATCGGGTTTTCAAAGGCCGCCTTGACACCTCGAAAATGGTCTACCTTACGGCCGAAGAGGAAGATGGCAAAACCATCGCCCAAGCCACGGGTAAGTACGACATCGACGGACGCTTTACCGTCGAACGGCTCAAAGCCCGAAATCTGGGCGACTTTCCCGTCAGCGAGCCCGACGAACTCGATTATATGGACGTCGCGCCCAACCAAATCGTTTCTTTGGCCGCCTCGCTCATCCCCTTCCTCGAACACGACGACGCCAACCGCGCCCTTATGGGCTCGAACATGCAGCGTCAGGCCGTGCCGCTTTTGCGCCCCGAGGCCCCAATCGTCGGCACGGGACTCGAACTTAAAGCCGCCGCGGACTCCCGTACCCTCATCATCGCCGAAGGCGAGGGCGAAATCGCATCCGTCGACGCCGCACACATTACCGTCAAATACTACCGCGACGACGAAGAAGATTGGGTGAGTTTTGAAGGTTCATTGAAAACCTACGAATTGCCCAAGTTTCGTCGTACCAATCAAAGCACCTGCATCAACCTCAAACCCATCGTTCGCAAGGGCCAAAAGGTCAAAAAAGGCGACATCTTGGTCGAAGGTTATTCGACCCAAAACGGCGAACTCGCCCTCGGACGCAATCTTTTGGTTGCATTTATGCCGTGGCAAGGATACAATTTTGAGGACGCCATCGTCATTTCCGAGCGTGTCGTCGCCGACGATTATTTCACCTCCATCCACATCGAAGAGTTCGAGCTCCAAGTCCGGGACACCAAACTTGGCCAAGAAGAGCTGACCAACGAAATTCCCAACGTTTCCGAAGACGCCACCCGCAACCTCGACGACAACGGCCTTATTCGCATCGGCGCCGAAGTCAAAGAACAGGACATACTTATCGGTAAGATTACCCCCAAAGGCGAGACCGACCCCACCCCGGAGGAAAAATTGTTGCGTGCCATTTTTGGAGACCGTGCGGGCGACGTCAAAGACGCCTCCCTCAAAGCGCCGCCCTCTTTTTACGGCGTCGTTATCGACAAAAAACTTTTCAGTAAAGAGCGCAAGGACACCCGTTCGCGCAACAACGACAAAAAACGCTTGCAAGAGCTCGAAGACGAACACAAGGCCAAAATCCGCGAACTCGACCGGCAAATGACCCAAAAGTTGGAAAAAATACTGGCGGGCCACAAAATGCCGACCGGAGTGCGCAACAAATACGGTGTCCTCGTTATTCCCGAAGGCCGGCCGTTCTCCGGCGACTATCCCAACCTCGTCTATAACGACTTGCTTACCGAAGCGTGGACCAACGATTTTCACGTCAACGACCTCGTCAATCGTCTTTTCGTCAATTACAAAAACCGCTTCAATCAAATCGACGGTTATTACAAGCGCTTGAAGTACCAAACGTCGGTCGGCGACGAACTGCAAACCGGCATCTTGAAATTGGCGAAGGTCTATGTGGCCAACAAGCGCAAGCTCAAAGTCGGAGACAAAATGGCCGGCCGCCACGGCAACAAAGGCATTGTCTCGCGGATTGTGCGCGTGGAGGACATGCCCTTTTTGGCCGACGGCACCCCTGTCGATATCGTTCTCAATCCGTTGGGGGTGCCTTCGCGCATGAATCTTGGGCAAATCTACGAAACGATACTCGGTTGGGCGGGTAAAAAGTTGGGCGTCAAATTCGCCACCCCCATTTTCGACGGCGCTTCGGCCGAAGAGGTCAACGAACAAATTCGTTTGGCGGGTTTGCCCGAATACGGACGCACACGCCTTTACGACGGGCTTTCCGGCGAACCCTTCCACCAACCGACCACCGTCGGCGTGATTTACATGCTCAAGCTCAGCCACATGGTCGACGACAAAATGCACGCCCGTTCCATCGGTCCCTATTCGCTCATTACCCAACAGCCTTTGGGCGGCAAAGCTCAGTTTGGGGGTCAGCGTTTCGGCGAAATGGAAGTGTGGGCCCTTGAAGCCTTCGGCGCCGCCCACATCCTGCGCGAACTGCTTACCGTCAAGTCCGACGACGTCGTCGGGCGGGCAAAGTCTTACGAGGCTATCGTCAAAGGCGAAAACCTCCCCACGCCCGGCATTCCCGAATCTTTCAACGTCCTTTTGCACGAACTTCGCGGTTTGGCGCTCGAGGTAACGTTGGATTAGTTGTACGTTTCTGTACTTTTAGGCTTTTTATTTGCCGCTTTCCCGCCTTGCCGTTCGTCCAACGACGGTCGGGCGGGAAAGCCTTTTTCCGTTTTTTTTGTCAATGCCGTAAATGCAATCCAATCGATAAAAAATAATCGACGCTCAATCCCTTTATCGCGTACGAATCTTGCCGATGTAGAATTGTAGTCGTTGCAAATTCTCCCGAATAAGCGCAATCCGTAGGTTGGGTTTGGCCGCCGGCATACGAAGAAAATGTGTGGTTGTGAATGTACGAAGATTGAAATGTTTGTCGGGCTTGGGGAATGCGGTGTATTTCGTTCGGCTTGTGCGCCAATCGGTTGAATGTTGGACGTTTGTCGGCACGACTTTTCTACAAATTTTGTTGAACTCGAAAAGCCTTGTTAATTTTGAGCGATGAGCGACGCGATATTTGAAATCATAGAAAAAGAGCGGCGGAGGCAGGAGGAGGGTATCGAGTTGATAGCTTCCGAAAACTTTACGAGTGCGGCGGTCATGCGGGCCATGGGCAGTTGTTTGACCAACAAATACGCCGAAGGTTTGCCCGGAAAACGTTACTACGGAGGATGCGAATTTGTCGACGAGGCGGAAAATTTGGCCATCGAACGGGCCAAAAAACTTTTCGGGGCGGGTTGGGCGAACGTCCAGCCGCATTCCGGCGCCCAAGCCAACGTCGCGGTCATGACCGCCCTCCTTAAACCCGGCGACACCCTCATGGGTTTGGATTTGGCCCACGGCGGCCATTTGACCCACGGCAGTCCCGTCAATTTTTCGGGAAAGTTTTACCGCGTTGTTTTTTACGGCGTTGAACGCGAAACGGGCCGCGTGGATATGAATAAAGTGCGAGATTTGGCGCTACGCGAAAACCCCAAACTCATCGTTTGCGGCGCCAGCAGTTATTCCCGCGATTGGGATTACGCCGCTTTCCGTTCGATAGCCGACGAAGTCGGCGCTTTGCTCATGGCCGATATCGCCCATCCCGCCGGACTCATCGCCGCCAAACTTCTCAACGACCCCGTACCTCATTGCCACGTCGTTACCACGACCACTCATAAAACCTTGCGCGGCCCGCGCGGGGGAATGATATTTTTGGGCAAAGACTACCCCAACCCCATGGGCCTTAAAACTCCCAAAGGCGAAATCCGCCCGATGAGCGCCGTTTTGGATTCGTCGGTTTTTCCCGGTACTCAGGGCGGGCCGTTGATGCACGTCATTGCCGCCAAGGCCGTTGCTTTCGGCGAGGCGCTTCAACCCGAATTCGTCGAATACGGTAAAAAAGTCTTGGCCAACGCCCGGGTTTTGGCCCAAGCCTTTATCGAAAGAGGTTACCACGTCGTTTCCGGCGGCACGGAAAATCACCTCATGCTCATCGACCTGACCAACAAAGGCATTACGGGTAAAGCCGCCGAGGCCGCCCTGCTCAAAGCCGATATCACCGTCAATAAAAACATGGTGCCTTTCGACGCCCAGACCCCGTTCGTAACAAGCGGTATTCGCATCGGCGTGCCGGCCATTACCACCAGAGGGTTCGACGAATCGGAAATGCCCTTGCTCGCCGAAATCATCGACCGCGTCCTTTCCCGGCCCGACGACGAAAAAGTCGTTGCCGAAGTCAAGGCCCAAGTTCGCGAATTGACCGCCAAACATCCTTTGGGTTACGAAAAAATCTAAACGCTGTTGGCGATTACGTCCAATATCGCGCGGTAATCGACGTCGCTCAGCCCCGCACCCGCCTTCGACGGATAATGAATGACGTTGTTCCAATAATCGGAAATCTCTTTCCATGGATAGACGTCGGGGGCAAAAAGAATCAATCGTTTGGCGACCGCGCTCATGGTTTGTCCTTCCCAAAAGTCGGTCATGGCGTTGAAGTCGGCGGGAAAATCGTCGGGGTAACCCGGGGGCGGGTTTTGACGGGTCTCTTCGAGCGCATGGGCCGAGGCATCGGTCCAAACGACGATAACCTGACGTTTTCGGTCGCCTTCGCGGTTCCAATCCGAACGTATGGCGACGGTCAGGGCTTCGAGGCCCGATTCGGGTTCGTCTCCCCCGCCGTCTGCGCGAACGCCTTTTAAAAACGCTTCGAAAGCTTCTTTTTCTTCGGGCAAGTCAAAAAAACGCGAGGCGTTCATACTCGATTGACCGTCGAAAAAATAGTCGCGAAACGCCACAATCCGTACCCGCAAACGGTCGATGACCTTGTGTTTGGCGGACATAGCCGCTTTTAGGTCGTCGTAAAACCGCAACGCCCCTTCTTTGGCCGAATCAATGATGGCGTGCATACTGCCCGTTGCGTCGATGCATATCGCCACGTCCACCGAATATGTGAGTCCTTGCATGACGCAAAGTTAGCCAAAACGTCTTATTTTTGGGGGGAAAAACGCGCGAGCGGGTAAACAACGAAATACCCGACGCACGCCGCCGCCGACAACAACACTATCAAATGGTTCAACGCCAAGGGCATATCGGCATGCCTTGTAACGAAGGCTTCAAGCAGGGCGGCGACAAGAATGAAGGGGCCGGCGGCCATGGCGACGGTCAGTCCCTTTTGCGCCTCGATGCGCAGAGCCTCCAAACGTTTGTACGTTCCCGGAATAAGAATGCCGCGTGCCAAAGCGAATCCCGCCCCGCCCGCCACGCATATCGAAAACAGTTCCATCGTCCCGTGAATCATAATTACGGGCCACGCCCGCGCACTCGCCCCGTATTCCCAAAACAAATAAAAAAACGTGCCGACCATGATGCCGTTGTAAAGCAAAAGGTAAAAAGTCAATATACCGGCGGTCAAACCGGCGGCGAACATCAAAAACGCCACGCGCAAGTTGTTGAAGGCGATGAACAAAAACATTTCCCAAGCGTCGTGGGATTGATAAACGCCGGTGGGGTTGCCGTCGCGAATGTTTTCGAGCGTCGTTTCGACGTATGCGTCCCCCAAAATAAGACGTACGAAATTGTCGTCGCGGGCCGAGGAGAGCACGCCTATCGCCATGGCCAAAACAAACACTACCGCCGCCCAAAAGAGTTGGGGATACAACAGGTCGCGAACGACGGCCGGCGCGTCGTGCAACCAAAACTTTTTTATCTGCGCCCAACCCTCTTTTTTATTGCGGTAAATGGCTAGATGCACACGGGCCGCCAGTTGGTTGAGGTACTTGGGGGTCAGCGAACGCGGGTAGCGCGTGCGTGCGTAAGAAAGGTCGTCCGTAATTTCGATAAACAATCCCGCAAGTTCGTCGGGGTCGGCTTGTTGGGGTTTGTCCAGCAGGCGCTCGAAGCGTTGCCATTTTTCCCGGTTCTTTTTTAAAAACGCCGCTTCCCGCATGGCCTCACTTCATTCCCCCGTCGATGCCGATAACTTGGGCGGTAATGTAACGCGATTTGTCGGAGGCAAGGAAGGCGCACAGTTCGGCTACTTCCTCGGCTTGTCCCGCGCGTCCGAGCGGGATGTTTTCCGTCCATTTTTTGAGTTCGGCTTCGGGTAGGGCGGCGGTCATTTCGGTGGCGATGAAACCCGGGGCGACGACGTTGGAACGGATGTTGCGAGAGGCCAATTCCCGCGCTATCGAATGCGAAAAGGCGATGAGGCCCGCTTTGCTGGCCGCGTAGTTGGATTGGCCGGCGTTGCCGTGAATGCCGACAATCGAACTGATGTGGATAAAACACCCCGAACGCTGTTTGAGCATGATTTTGGCGGCGGCTTTGGTGTAGTTGAAGGCGCCTTTGAGGTTGGCGGCCATGACCTCGTCCCATTGCGCCTCGCTCATGCGCAAAATGAGGTTGTCCCGCGTGATGCCGGCGTTGTTGATAAGTACGTCCAAACGTCCGAATTTGTGCGCCACCTCCTCAACGACGATTTGCGCGCGTGCGTGGTCGGCGACGTCGGCGTGAATACTGACGACGCGTTCACCGGAATTTTGGGCGACGGCCTCCGCCGCTTCCACCGAGCCGATAAACGTAAAGGCCACCTTCGCGCCTTCGGCAATGAATTTTTCCACTATCGCGCGTCCGATGCCCCGGGAACCCCCGGTAACCAAAACGCATTTGTCTTGCAGCAACATTTTTCGTTTGTAAAAGATAAACCCAAAGGGATACTTCGGGGGTAAAGTTACTATTTTTTTGCGGGAACGGCCAAATTTGCCCAACCCTGTGCGGAAAAGACCCTTCGTTACGCTAAAAAACAACGACGTTCAATCCGATACTTGCCGTTCGAAGGCGGGGAAAATCAACGTTTTTAATTGGGCCGCGAAAGCAAAACCGCCGCCGTCGGCGGTGATTTTCCGACCAACGGCGGCGGTTTTATCCGTCGACCAACGGTTTATTTGCCGTCGCTCAGCGCTTTTTCGACGGCCGTGCCTTTGAGCAGTTGCGCCAAGACTTCGGCCACGGATTTACCGCCCAGAATCGCCAACGGCGCCATGGATTCGGCCATTTTGCCGGCGAGTTCGCGGTCGGAGAAGTTTTGGAGGGCGGAGACAAGGTCGGGCGTAATCGCTTGCGCTTTTTTGACGACGGCCTCGGCTTCGGCTTCGAGCATTTCCTTGTGCAAAACGGTTTTGAGGCGTTCTTTGTAGATTTCGGCGTCGGCAAGGGCCATGGTTACGGCGTTGTCCACGGCCGCGATTTGTTCGCGTTGTTTGCTCTGTTCGAGAAGGGCCAAATTTTGGTCGCGTTTTTCTTTGGCCGTCGCCGCGATTTTCGCCAAGTTGTACGTCAGTTGCTTTTGCTGTTCCTGCATTTGCAAACCGATTTTTTCCAACGTCGTTTGCGTTAGTTCTTGTTGAACCTGACGGGCGATGGATTCGGATTCTTTGGTAAATTCCAATTCGCGCTGTTTGCGGCTTAGTTCGAGGGCGTGGTTGATGACGGCGTGGGATTCGTTGATGAGGCTCATTTCCACCTCGTCGTTTTCCATGTGAATGTCCAGCACCTCCACGTCGTAGATGCGCATGCCGTTTTCGGCAAAGGTGCGTCCCGCGCGTTTTTGGTTTTCGTCGGGCAAACCCAAGACCGAATCCCGTATGATGTTGATGATGTTGGCGTAAAAGTCGGCGATGGTGCGGCCTTTGGCGACGTTGCGCAAAAACGAACGCATATGGTCGCACAAAAACTTGACGTAATTTTCGACGTCGAACCATTTGCCGGGGTCGCCCTCGAAATTCACCCGATAAGACAAATCGATTTCGACGGTACAAAAGTCTTGGGTCTCGACGACGATGCGGTCGGAAATTTTGTTGAATTTGGTTCGTAGGTAAACGGATTTTTCGAGCGTGTTGTCGGACTTGGGGATTCCCGTGGAAAAGGCGACGGTTTCAAGGGTTTCGTCGTATTCGAGGAGAATGGTTTGGGGGCCTTCGACCACGCGCCGACCGCCCGATTTGGAAACGACGAGTACGGCGTAGCCCGTCCATACGGAAATGGCGACGGCGCCCTCGAATTTGGAATCGATGGTGATGGTGCGCGGCGGCGTAAAGGAGGTGCCGCGCTGGAAGCTGTCGCCGACGACGCGTTCGCGGGCATAGGCGCCTGCGGGTGCGGGCGACAGCGTTTGGCGAAGCTCGTTTTCGGGCATGTAATCCCCTTCGGGTCCCGAACCGTATTTTTCGGCCAACTCCTTCATACGTCGGTTGTATTCGACCACTTCGGTGTTGCCCGGGTAAATAAGGGCGGCTTTGTGGGGTTCGAGGATGCGGCGAACGATGACGGCCTTGCGCGGGTCGGGTAAAAACATGCACGGTCCGCGTTGCAAGTGAATTACGCCCGTTTCGCGGTCCAAGTAGTAACGGCCTTCGCCGGCGGGAATGACGACGGCGAAATGTTTTTCCCGTCCCCCGTACTTGATAATCGAATGTTCGGCGCGGGGATAATAAATGGCGGTGTCGGTGCCCGTGATGAAAAGTTCGTCGCCCTCATGATAGCTTTTGTCGTTTTCGGTATAGGGGGCGATGACCTTGATGTAGAGGCCTTGAATGGAATTGAGTTCGATGGCCTTGAACTTTCGACTGCCGTAGTCGTCGGTGATGAAGTCTTCGGTGGGTTGGGGAAAAACGACGGCGGGCCCGCGAACGTAGCGTTTGTTGCCGTCTTCGTCTTTGAGGATGCAGTATTCGAGGCGTTCGAGGGTGACGGCCTCGCGTACGTATTCCCCGTTGACGTCGCGCACCACTTCCACGCCCGTCGGCGGAATGTAAAACGACGCCTTTTGACCTGTAATGATGAGCAGTTTGCCCATGGTGAGGTCGGGAAGGTCGAGGGCGGCGTCGTCTTTGGCGGTAATGACGGCGTTGTTCCAATTTTTTCGTGCCTCGGCCTCGTCGTAAATCCGCACCAACAAATACTGGTTGGAACGCAAATGGTGGCCGTGGACGATGCGGGCCATTTGCCCCGGCCACAACGCAAACGACACCGGCCCCGGAATGTTCACCTTTCGGCCGACGTTCAACTCGGTAAGCGTATTCGACGTGCCGAGTTTGGGTTGCAAGCCGTCCTTGGGAGGATTTTTCAACACCACGTACCAGCCCTCCGGCGCCGTCGAAAACAATTTCACCGATTCTTCAAGGTTGCACCGAACAAACGATTTGGTTTTTTCGTCGAAAACGACGGGCCTGTCGGTGTTGGCGAGGCTGGTCTTAAACGGGCCGACGTATACGTTGATGTGGCCTTTGGTTTGGTCGAGTATAAAAGCATACTCGTTGGGCGCGAGCACCAAGTCGCGCTCTCTAGCGTCGTTCATACCAAGTAATGGAAACCGTTAATTTAAGCCGTTAAAATTATCCCAACACGCCGACAAGCGAGTATGCGGGTTAAAATGACTCGACAAAAATAAGATTTATTTTGTATCCGTTCTTAAAAAAGGGCGTTTTTTTCAATCGTCGCGGAAGATTAACGTATCAAGGTAACGCTTCCGGTGTAGACGCGTTTGCTTTTTTGGGTGGCGTCGCCTTCGAGGTTGGGGTTGCGTTCGGCGGGCGCGTCACGTCCGATGGTTACGGTATAATAATAAACGCCGCCGGGGCAGTCTTTGCCGTTTTCGGTGCGTCCGTCCCAGCGTTTGGTCTCGCGCGAAAAGACCACGTATCCCCAACGGTCTCGGACGGCGATGTGGACGGGCAAACTTCCCAAATTCGCGTTTAGCGGGAAAATACATTTGGCGTCGTCGACGATAAAAAAGTCGTTGATTCCGTCGCCATTGGGGGTGAATACGTTGGGCAGTTCGCACATTTCGGGTTCGCGAACGATGAACGGCCCCTTGAACGCCGTATCGGTGCAACCCGCCTCGTCGGTGGCGTAAAGCGTAACCCAAAACGAGCCGACCCGACGATATTCGTGAAGGGGGGATTTTTCCGTCGAGCGAAAACCGTCGCCAAAGTCCCACAAATATTTTACGGCGTTTTCTGATTCGTTTTCAAACGCAACGAAAGCGTCGGGCATGGTGAGAATAATCGGTGCAATGGGTTGGGTGGAAAAATCGGCGGCGACCCCTTTGCCGACGCGCACTTTGCGTTTGGAGACGGCGGTATCGGTGCAAAAACCGTCCGAACCCCAAACGACGAGCGTGATTTCGTAATCGCCCGGCGCTTGGTAAGTATGGACGGGGGAGGATTCGTTGGAAATATTGCCGTCGCCAAATTCCCAAATGCGAAACGCCGAATTGACGCTTCGGTCCCAAAAACGCACCCGGTTGGAAACACAATTAAGGTCGCTTGAAATATCCATGTCCGCTTGGGGTTGCGGGGAGACTTCGAGGGTAACGATTTTGTTAATCGTACAACCGGCTTCTTTGAGCGTGGCGGTGTAGGTGGTGGTAACGTCGGGGGCGGCACGGGTAACGGCGCAGTCCGTGCAAGAAAGTCCCGTGGCGGGTTGCCACTGTACGCGCGGCGAACCCAATCCGCCATCGACTTGCAAAACGGCCGAATCACCGGCACAGATTTTAGGTTTGTCCGCAAAAATTTCCGCGTTCATGCCCGGAATCGAAACGACGCGGACGCTATCGACGGCCTTACAGCCCGAACCGGGTTGGGTGACGGTCAGGGTGTAGGTCGTCGTTTCTTCGGGACGAGCGACGGGATTGAGAATGTTGGGGTCGTTTAGTCCGGCGGCGGGCGCCCAACGAACGGTCAAAGGCGGGGGGCCGTCGACGTTGGCGTTGAGTTGCACGCCCACGTCGTCGCCTTGACAATAGCGATAGCCGCCCGGACGATTGACGATATCGGCGTCTACAAACAGCGGCGGCGCGACCAAGACGCGCACCGTCGGCGCCACGTCCGCCGTACATCCGTCCGCCGTTACGTAAAGCGTGTACGTCGTGCTTTCGCTAACGCCGGAACGGGGCGTAGGCGAGGTCGGGTTGTCGAGGCCCGTGGAAGGTTCCCAGCGGTAGGAAACGTCCGCGGTGACGGGAATGCCCGCCGGACGCAAGGCCGTCAATTGTGCCGAATCTCCGTAACAAACATTGACCACCGCCGCCCCCACCGACGGCGCGGGACGCGCTTTGACCACGACCACCACCTCGTCCGCAATGCTTTCGCAACCGTTGGAAACCACTTTGAGATAGTAAGTGGTGGTGAAATTGGGCGACGCCGTCGGACGTTGGACGTTGGTCGCGCTTAAACCCGTGGCGGGCGACCACAAATAGGCGTAGTCGGGGCCGCCGCCGGTCGGTACATCGCCGATGACCACGCTTTCTCCCGGACAAATGGATTTGTCGGGGCCGGCGTTGGCCACGGGACGCGGCGACACCTGCACCACGACCGTGGCGTGTTCGCCGTTGGCGGGGCTGACGCAACCCGTAAACGCATCGGTAACGTAGAGCGTGTAAATGGTGGTGCTGTCGGCGGTGCAAAACGGCGACGGACAATCGACGCAACTCAAACCCGAAGCCGGCTCCCAGTGAAAGGTCATCGGCCCCAAGGCGCCGCTCCCGCTTCCTTGCAGGTACCGTCCTTCCACGCTGCCGTCCGGATTTTTACACAGTTGTATCGGCTGACCATTGACCGAGGCGATGGCCGTCGGCACGGGATGCACTTCGCAATAAGCAACCACGGGGTCGGCGCGGCATCCCAAAGAATCGACAACCTGTAAGGTGTAGAGGGTGGAAACGGTGGGACTTGCAACGGGATTGGGCGAAAAAACGTCGCTTAGGCCGTCGGAGGGTTCCCAAAAATAGTACAAAGGCCCCGTACCGCCTTGCGCCGCCGTTTCGATTTGCGCCCCGCCCGAACCCAAACAATACGCTACCGACGGCGTTAAAACCACGGCCGTCGGTTTGGGACGGACGGTAACCCGCAGGGTGTCTACGTTCGACGTGCATGCGTTGCAAATCGCGTAGAGCGAATAGACCGTGGTTTGAGTGGGGCAGGCGAACGTCGTCATCGACGAAGGATTGTCCAAACCCGTCGCCGGAGACCAAAAAAACTGACATCCGGGGGATGGAACGTTCACAAAACCCGAAAGGGTAACGCAACTGTCGGCGCAAACGGCTTGGTTCGGCCCGGCGTCCACGAGGGGTTGGGGTTGGACGCTAACGGTGCGCTCGAGTATACCCGGCTCGCATCCCGGTACCAAGCCCGTCAGCTTGACGTTGTAGCTTCCGGGCAAGGCCCAAATCACCGTATGCGGCCCCGGGCCCGTCGCCGAACCCGGGAACCCTTGTTCAAACACCCACTGATACCCCAAGGCCGTCGGCTGACCCTCCAAAACGAACGTCGCCGACTGGTTTGGGCACAACGACGGCGGCACGGTAAAATTGACCAACGGCGTGGTGCGAACATCGACGTTCAATTGGTATATGGGCGACGAGCATTGCTCGTTTTCGGTACGCAAGGAAACGGTGCGTACGCCCGGAGTGTTCCATACGACGGTAATCGGTCCAGGGCCGTTGGTCGCACCCGAGGTTACAATCCCCCCGTTGAAATTCCAATAATAAGTGGCAACGGCCGAGGGGTCGCCCGTAAATTGAAACGTTACCTGTTCGGCGACGCAAGCCACCTCCCGCGACGAATAAAACGTACTTGTTGGAAGGGGAAAGACTTCGACGAAGGCGGTGTCGAATTGGGTTTGACCAATGAGTAGGTCGGTCAGTTTTCGAACGACCATTTTTGTTCCCGGGCTTTCGTAAACGATTTCATAAGGGCCGATGTGTTCTCCGGAAAGCACTTGTCCGCCGCCAAAATCCCACTCGGCCAAAAGCCCGTTGCCCGAAATGCCCAAAGAATTGACGGTAACGTTTTCGCCGACGCACACCGGGGATTCCACGTACAAACCGCCCGGGATGATGACGTAATAGGAGTTGGAGCCTTCTTGCCCGCCGACAGGGTTGGGGGCGTAGAGGCCGCAGGGATTTTGTATCGGGGTTTGGGTGTAACTTCCCGTTTCCCCGTCGCCGAAAAACCGAATTTGCATCGAAAGGGTGCAAGGCTCGGAGATGTTGGTTGGCACCGTGGCCGACCATGTGAAAGTCCACGAGCCGTTGAATTGCGGAAATCCCGAACCGTCCCCCCAGTTGTTGAAGGGGTTGTTGTCCAAAACGCCCGAGGTCGAACCCGAAGTGGTTTCAAAGAAAAAGCCGCCGGGGACTTGTTGGCCCGAAAGCGGACAACCGCCGAAGGCCCCCGGAAACGTCAGCTGGCCTTGATTGACCCACATCCAATAACCGTTGGTTTGGTAGACCGGGGGCGGAACGGGGCCGGGCGTTACCGTTTCCCAACAATCCGATGCAATCACGCTCATGCCGTGAAACCATTGCGAAACGCCGTTGGGGTCGCTGAGCCAACCATTGACGAAAACGGAAAATTGCACCGTTTGGCCGGGCTCCCACGGCGGCGGCGGATTGGAAACGATTTCGATGGGGTTGTTGGGGAAATAGGGGTTGGGCTGGGCGTACGCCGTGGTTTCCCACGCCGTCCCGCACAACGCCATCAATATAAAAAGTTTACGCATCGGTTCACGGCCCATTCAAAATGCAAATTAAACGGATTTTTCTTAATCTTGGGATTATTTTTGCCCAACGGCGACAAATCGCCGTTCAATCGTCCGTTTATTGCCGTTCTCCATTTTGGCCGGCGTAAGGGTTTTCAACTCTATAAATTCCCCGCTCAAAATACTTCAAAGCCGTTGGTTTGACGATGTTTTCGATGACCGTAAGCGGAACGGGAACGTAAAAAGGTCCGGAATTCGCCCCGATGGTTTCGCAATCGTAGCGCCACAAATCAAACATAAGCTTCAACGTGTCCGTGCAAATGGCGAAACTCGTTTCCCAATCGCAATTGACGTAATTGTCGAGCAGGCAGTCCATCATTTCTTTGGGCATTTCTTCGGCGGGGGTGTTGTAAAGTCCCGTTTTTCTGAACGCCTCTTTGGCCGCTTGATTGAGTCCTCTTATGTCTTTTATTACGTCGCGCAACTTTATTTCTTTCCCCGTTTCCACGTCGATGTTATGATCTCCCACAAAAGCTTTTACTTGAAACGAACCTTTCATCATGGATGCGGGGAAGACGTTAATCGATCGATAGCCAACGATGGATGGATTGAAATGATTGACCTCGTAACGCAATTCTTCGCTAACACAATCTTCTTGTGTCAATTTGGGAACAATGTCTTTATTAATGGCGGCAAAGGCGTCGGGATTTTGGGTGGAGTAAAATTGCGGATAAAAAACGTCCCACGTATAGGTTTTGACGTCCATATCGCCTTTTTCCATAGACCAATAGGGGGTATTGACGCATTTGAACGAATATTTTTCAAAACGAACGAACAGTTCGTTGGGCGGTTCCGAACCCGGGGAATAGGATTTTACCACGTCGGCGACGACATAAAATATTTTGTTTTTGGGGTCGGTAAATTCGATGAATTTTTTGTCTTTATCGACGACGATTTTTCCCGTTGCCTTGCCGAGCGCCGTGTTGATTTTGGCAATTCTGACGGTGGGCGAGGCGGCGTTGGGTTGGGTTTTGATTCCCGCACCCTTGCTTTTTTGGGTAATTTCGTTGTCTGCGACGTAAAGCAGGTCGCCTTCTTTTATACTTTTGCCGCATGACGCCGCCATCATCGAAAAAGCGATAATCGAAAGCCGTATAGTCAAGCCGTGTATCAAGTTACGCATACTTTCGACAAACAAGAGTAGGTAAAATTCGTTGTATGAGAAAACGTTTGTCGTTGAATCGGATTAAAAAAATTGTTTGCAAACTATTGGATGTAAAAAACGCCGGGTCGAAAGTTTATCGCGACCCGGCGGCAAATGTTTTTGTTAGTTTTTACCGAAATCGACGGTCGGCGCCCGCTCAATGTTCATATTCTTTTCGCCTTCGTAATAGGGAACCTTTTCAAATCCCAACAGTCCGGCGAAAAGCGCGGCGGGAAGTTTTCGCACCGCGGTGTTGTAGGCTTTGACGGCCTCGTTGTAACGTTTTCGTTCGACGGCGATGCGGTTTTCGGTGCCTTCAAGTTGGGCTTGGAGGTCTCTGAATCCTTGGGTGGCGCGGAGCTCGGGGTAGTTTTCGGTTTGCATCATCAGCCTGCCGAGCGCTCCCGAAAGACGGTCTTGATTTTTGAGGTAGGCTTCGAGCGCCTCGGGGTCTTTGAACGTGTTTTCGGAAATTTTTACCTGCCCGAGTTGCGCTCTCGCTTCGGCGATTTCGGTCAGCGTTTCGGATTCAAAGTTCGCCGCCCCCTTGACCGTCGAAACCAAATTGGGAATCAGGTCGGCCCGGCGTTGGTAGACGTTCATCACCTGACCCCATTTTTCCTTGACGTTTTCCTGCTTCTCGACCAAGCCGTTGTACGACATGAACGGCAGTAGGATGAGGACGCTTGCCACGGCAAGTATGGCCATGACGACTATCGTGCTTTTCTTCATTGTATTTTGTTACGGTACTTTGTTGCGTGCTTAATACGTCGTTTCTCCAAAAAAGTTGCGCAAAATTAACAAAATTCGCGTTGGTTTGCCGAAACCGGGGTTTTGCGGATTGCGTCGCGGCAAGCGCGGGTGGGAATGGGAAGTTTTTTACCGTTTTTCGCAACTTTTTCGATTCGTAACGCGTAAAATTCGAATGTGTTTTTTTGAATAGGCACACCTCCGTTTTATAAATTTTGAACCCTCGATTCCAACCGTTTCTATAAACAAGGTTTTACGTTATCTTTGCATCGGCATATGAGGACGAAAATTTTTTGGGTGTTGTTTTGGATGGCGGGCGCCGTTCACGGACAATTCGTGGTTAAAAACGTGCGCGACACCCTCGTATACGTAAACGAAAAGCCGGTTTGGACTTACCGCTTCGACGGGGCGCAATACGACGAACATGGTTTGCCTTACTTTTTCTTGGAAACCGAGGGCAAACCCGTGCTTGAAGAAAACGCCGGACAAAGGGTACGCGACGAACGTTTTAATCTCGATCTTTCCGTTTTCGGCGATTCGGATTTTTATCCGTCGTCCGTACTGGTTCCCGGCCCGTCTTTTACCGTTCAAAAAGTCAAATTTCATACCGCGCGGTTGTATCCGTTTCGCGTACATCGTTCGGGGGTCGTGGTGGAAAAAAACGAGCGCATTCGTTATCGCCTCGAAACCCATGTCGCCAAAACCGCCGAAGAACGCGTTTACGCCGAACGTTCCGTCCTTGCCGACGGGCCGTGGTTCAAAATTTCCGTTGCCGCCGACGGAATTTACATCATCGACCGGAAAATGTTGCAGGACATGGGAATCAACCCCGCCGACGTCGACCCGCGCACGCTTAAAATTTACGGTCGTCCGGGCGGAATGTTGCCGCAAGCCAACGACGCCTTTCGCCACGACGACAACGCCCAACTCGCTCTTTTCGCCTCGGGGCAGGACGACGGCGTGTTCAACGATTCGGATTACCTGCTTTTTTACGGACAAGGCCCGCGAAGCGTCTTTTGGCACGAAAACCACCAAGAATACCGCCACGAAAACCACCTCTTTTCCGACGAAACGTGTTATTTGCTCACTTACGGCGGAAGCGCCGGCAAACGCATCTCATCCCTGCCCGCCGGAGAAGGCGGAAGCCAAATCCGCGAATTTACCTCCGTCGAAATATGGGACGAAGACCGCGAAAACCTTGGAAAAGCGGGAAGAATGTGGTTCGGCGACAAATTCGATTTTGTTACCGAACGCAATTATTCCTTCAACCTTGCCGACAACGTCGGCGACAGCGTTCGTTTCCAAATTCGTTCGGCCGCCAATTCCCTTAATCCCACAAACATGAATGTACGGGTTGGCGGCCAAACGCTTCAAACTTTGGTTTACGGCGCCAACACGAATCACAACCGCGTTGCCGTGCTCAATCGTACCACGTTCTTTTTGCCCTCGTCGCTTTTCGCTTCGGCAAGGGCCGATGTTACGTTAAGTTACGTCAAAAACGGCGTTGCACAGGCGTGGCTGGACTTTATTCGCGTATCGTATCAACGACGGTTGGCGCTCACGGGCGCGTTTTTTCCCTTTTATTTGCCGCCTTCGAACGGCGTTCGTCGGCTGACGCTTGAACGTTATCATTCGGGCTATACAATATGGGACGTTTCCGACCCCGTTTCTCCCGCCCGTCAGGAAGGCGTCGTGGACGGCCAAAATTTTTCTTTTTCGACCACGGGCAAGCGTTGGGTGGCGTTTTCGTCGTCGGCTTTTACGCGGCCCAAGTTTGTCGCCCGGGTGGACAACCAAGACCTTCACGGACTTTCCGTTCCCGACTATCTTATCGTTACCCATCCGCTGTTTCAAGAACAAGCCGAGCGTTTGGCCGAGTTTCACCGTTCGCGCGGCCTGACGGTACGCGTCGTCAACGTCGAACACGTTTACAACGAATTTTCGGCGGGAACGGCAGACGTTACGGCCATCCGGGATTTGGCCAAAATGTTTTACGACCGTGGCGGATTGCGTTTTGTTTTGCTTTTTGGCGACGGCTCTTACGACAACCGCAACCTCATGAACGACGGCGCGTTTTTACCCACTTATCAAGCCCGTCAATCGATGTACAGCGTGGACGCTTATTGCGGCGAGGATTATTTTGGAATGCTCGACGACGACGAGGGCGAATGGAACGAGGCGGGCGTGGGTCTGCTCGAAGAGCAGGACCCGGGTCAGGGCTTACAGAAATTGGATGTCGGCGTGGGCCGTTTGCCCGTTTCGTCTCCGGCGCAGGCCCAAAGCGCGGTGGATAAAATTCTGCGTTACGCCGGCCCCTCTTTCGGCCCGTGGCGCACCGAGGCCGTTTTGATGGCCGACTACAAAACCGGCGAACCGGGACATATCAGAGAGGCCGACAGTTTGGACAAAGGCGTTATCCGTCCGTTAAAACCGTTTTTGAACGTGGACAAAATATACATTTCCCAGTATCCCGCCGTCAATCAAGCGGACGGTTTACGTTTTCCGAGGGCCAACGAGGCGATATTTCGACGATTGAATGCGGGTTCGCTTTTCGTCAATTACACGGGTCACGGTGGGGAAACGGGCTTGTCCAATTCGTATATTTTGGAGTCGGAAGACATCGCCCGGTTGAAAAACGGTGAAAAAACGCCGTTTTGGATTACGGCTACGTGCAATTTTGGACAATTCGACCGCGGAAAAGTTCCCTGCGGCGCCGAACAGGCTTTCAACAATCCCGACGGCGGCGCCGTCGCCCTCCTCACCGCCAACCGCGAGGTCTACTCCTCCCCCAATTTTCGCTTGAACAGAGCCTTTTATTCCCGGGCGTTTCAAAAACTGCCCGACGGCCGTCATCGTACCTTCGGCGAAATCATCCGCGACTGCAAAAACGACGTCTATCCCGGCAACGACCTCAACACCCGAACGTTTTGCCTCCTCGGCGACCCCGCCCTCGAACCCATGTGGCCCAAACACAACGTCGTCGTTACCGCCGTTGTCGACGTCCATGGAAACGAGACAACGCAAATCAACGCTTTGGGGCGCTACACTCTGCGGGGCGAGGTGCGCGACAACGACGGCAACCGCATCGAAAATTGGAACGGCGTCGCTTACGTAACCGTTTTCGACAAACCTCAAACCTTCCGCACGCTTTTGGGCAACCTTGAATATCAATGGCAAAAAAATCGAATATTCACCGGCAAGGCGAGCGTAACCGACGGTCGTTTTGAAATTTCTTTAGTCGTGCCTTCGGATATATCCTATGAATCGGGCGACGGAAAAATCAGCGTTTACGCCCACAACGACCAAGAAGACGCCGCGGGGTTTGCCAACGTCGTGGTTTGCTGCACGGCGCCCGACGTCGTTGCCGACGGCGCGCCGCCGACGGTAAAAGTGTACATCGACGGCGAGGATTGGCGCGAGGGTTCGCTTACCGGTCCGAATCCCGAACTTTGGGTACGTATCAGCGACGATACGGGCATCAACGCTACGGGATTGGGGTTGGGACGCGACATCATGGGCGTGCTCGACGGCGACGAATCCCAACCCCTTCGACTCAACGAATTTTTTGTAGCCGACCTCGACAATCCCACCGCCGGCTGGGTCAAATATCCTATGGTTAATCTTGCCGAAGGCCCTCATCACATTAGCGTCAAAGCGTGGGACGTAGCCAACCATTCGGCCACCGGCGAAACCCGGTTCGTCGTCGGCAACAAATTTGCCCTCGACGGTTTTTACGCCTACCCGAACCCGACTTTTGGCGAAGTTAAATTTGTATTCAACCACAACCGCACGGGTGAAGATCTGGACGTCGAATTGACGGTCGTTGACGCTTTGGGACGCACGGTTTTTCGTATCCGCGAAACCGTTGTCGAAAATTCAAGCACCTGCCGACGTTTTGTTTGGGACGGAACCCAAGCGGGCGGAGGACAGGCCGGTCACGGCGTGTATTTTGCAAAAATCCGCGTTATCGACGTGGACGGCGTTAGCGCAACGGCTCACACCCGTATCGTCAGGATGCATTAAAGGTTAAATTGCATTTATCGTATGATTCGCCGTGTGTATTACGCCATCCGCCGAAAAATTTTTCTTGCTCCGCTTCCCCACGTAAAACTCGTTCAATTCGATGGGGTACGACGTTTCGGGGCCGTTTACGGTGGCTGGGTCGTATGTACGCCTTTCATCCATGCCGACAGCGTCGTGTATTCTTTTGGCATCGGGACGGACGTTTCTTTCGATATCGGCTTTATCGAGCGTTTTGGCTTGAAAATCCACGCCTTCGACCCGACTCCCGCCTCTATTGCTTGGGTTAAAGAACATCACGACCGTCCCGATTTGATAGTCCATTCTTACGGATTGGCCGACTTCAACGGTTTTCGCACTTTTTACCCGCCCGACAATCCCGAGCATATTTCGCACACCATCGTTCCGAAAACCACCCACGCCGCGCCCGCCTTCGAAGCCGAATTCAAAACTTTGGACGTGATAATGAACGAGTTGGGCCATGAAAACATTGACGTACTCAAAATGGATATCGAGGGTTCGGAATACGGCGTGGTTTCGGATTTGGTAAAGAAAAAAATATTTCCCAAACAGCTGCTCGTCGAATACCATCATGGGATGTATCCCGGTCTGACGCGGAAAGACACCTTGGATTCGATAAACGAGCTGCACAAGGCGGGATATAAACTGTTCCACGTTTCGCCGACCTTGCGTGAGTTTCATTTCATAAGATGAGGCGACGATGGTGGGGCCGGCGTTGGGATGGGTGTTTTTTCTCCGCGAACCTGGGAACGAAGCATAGGCTTCCCGGCGGGCGGCGTCGCCGCGTGCCGAAACGAATGCGTTCCGAAAACGCCGACTTGCGACGACGAAAGCCGGGGCGTTTGATGCGAGGCTCTTCGCGCGCCTCTGAAAAAAAACGTATATTGCGTTTGGATTCAAGCTAAAATATTGATAAATTCGTTAAAAATCAGGCCGTTACTTTGCATGAGACGCGATAGAAAAACTTGGTGGGCGTTGGCTTTTTGGGCTTTGCCTCTTTTCGTTTGGGCGCAGCCGAAAAAGAGTAGCAACAATTCTTCGGGCGGTCCCGAAGATTGGCAGGAAAAGACCCAATTTTACGTGGGCATGGGTTTGGAAGTCATCGAGGTTCACGACCGGCGAGACGGCTTGCCGTATTTCGTGCCGCAACCGACGGTTTGGAGCATAAATTTTGGAGGCAATTACGTCTTTCTGCACGGCAATGATTTTATGAGTCTGAGCGCCAATCCCAATATTCATTTTGCTTTGGGTTGGCGCAACGGCTTGAATTTCATGTTTCAGGCGCCGATGTTTTTATTGGGAAGAATTGGCGCGGGATGCACCAATTTCAACCAACAAAAAGTCGGGGCGGGGGTCGGCCTCGGGTTCAACTATACGTATTTTGGTTCGCCTTATCTTTCTTCGACGGGGATACCGTCGCGAATGTCGCTGAATTTCGTGGCTCCCGCCGCATGTGCCGAAGTTACGTTTCGCTTTCGCTCGGGACCGTTTACTTTTAGGGTTCACGCCAATCTTTTACCGTTCAACGACGAAATCGTCAACGGTTTCGAGCGCGTCCCCGTTCGCTACATGAACTATGGTTTTTGTATGTTGTGGTATTTTAATTCGCTTTTTGATTGAGGCGCGTGGTCGTGGCGCAGACCGCGTTTTTGGGCGACGCGGTTTTGGGTTTGTCGGTCGTGCAGGCTCTCCAAAGGGCTTTTCCCGACGCCGACGTGCGTTATTGGGTAAGAAAAGGAAACGAATCCATCGTTCCCGGGCCGGTGGTCGTTTGGGAAAAGCGATATGACAAATACCGTCATTTTTTACAAAATTTGACGGAAATACGTCGTTTTTCTCCCGATGTTTTTGTCAATTTGCAACGTTTTTTTTCCACCGGGGCGATGACCGTTTTATCGGGGGCAAAAATTACGGTAGGTTTCGATAAAAATCCGTGGTCTTCGTTTTTCACTTACCGCGTTCCACACTTTATCGACGGCAGGCACGAACTCGAACGCAACGCCGAACTGCTCAAAGCCTTGGGAATACACCAATGGGAACGACCCCGTGTGCGGGTTGAAGAGCCGGAAATGGACGGAAAATACGTGGTTTTGGCGCCTGCTTCGGTGTGGGCGACGAAGGCGTGGGCGCATTGGCCCGAATTGGCGAAAATTTTGGCCGAAAAAATCAAGGTTTGCGTCGTCGGCGCCCCGAACGAGCGCGAGGTTTGCACGCGCGTTGCGGGCGATTGGGCCGTTAATTTGGCCGGCGAGTTGAGTTTGCCGCAAGTGGCGGGGCTGATGAAAAACGCCGTTCGGGTTTTTGCCAACGACAGCGCGCCCTTGCACATCGCCGGCGCCGTCAACGCCCCCGTTACCGCCTTTTTTTGTTCGACGGTTCCCCGTTTCGGTTTCGGTCCCGTTTCCGACGATTCCGTTGTCTTGGAAACGCACGGCTTGGATTGTCGTCCCTGTGGTTTGCACGGAAAAAAAAGTTGTCCGAAGGGGCATTTTCGCTGCGGCCGCGAAATCGACGCTCCAACCGCCGCCGCCACCCTGCCCGGTTTTTCGTAACTTTGCCCCGTCGTTATGAACCAAACCTATCAACGAACGCAAATTGGTTGGGCGGCCCCGGCGCTGGGCGGCGCGATAACGCTTGTTGCCGGCCGTCTGTTTTACATCGTTCCTCAAAGCCGGCTCGACATGGGCGCCGCGCTCCTTTTTTACGTCCCCGTGGGTTTGGCGCTCTTATACGTCGTCAATTTCACGGTCGCGACCGTTTCCGTGGACGAGAAAGAGCTTGTCGTCGCTTTTGGACCCGGGCTGGTTTCGTTTCGTTTTCCGTTGAGTGCGATTCGTTCCGTGCGCGTGGTTTACAATCCATGGTATTACGGCTGGGGGATATTGCGGCGCGGCGGCGTTCGCATTTACAGCGTGGGCTTCGGTTCCGCCGTCGAATTGGAGACCGCCGCCGGCAAAGTTCGCATCGGCACCTCCGATGCCAACGGTCTTTTCGAATTTATTCAACGTCGTTTGCCTGAAAACCTATGAGAATTGCGTTGATAGGCGTGGGAAAGACGGGCAGTAGGGTAGGAGAGTCGGCCGTAACGCGCGGTCACGAAATCGTCGCTCAAATCCGTTCCGGCAACGCCGCCGACGTTGCTCTTTTAAGGCCCGAAAATTGCGACGTCGGCATCGTTTTCACCCCGCCTTCCGCCGCTGCGGCCGCCGTTCGCGTGTTGTTGAACGCGGGCCTTCCGGTCGTTGTCGGCACGACGGGCTGGGACGACGAACGCGACGAGGTTGTCCGTTTGACCGGTGAAACCGCGGGGCGTTTGTTGTACGCCGCGAATTTTAGCGTCGGCGTGCAGGTTTTCTTGCAAACGGCGCGCGAATTGTCGCGTCGCATGAACTCCCATCCTAATTTCGACGCTTACATCGAAGAGCGCCATCATCGCCGAAAAGCGGACGCACCCTCGGGAACGGCAAAAGTTTTGGCGCAAGTCGTCGTTTCCGAACTGGACCGAAAATCGGATTTCGGGGTTTGCGGCCATGCCCTTGCGCCCGAGGTTTTGAGTGTTGCGTCGAGTCGTGCCGGGGATATCGTCGGGGTTCATCGGCTGGCGTTTGTTTCCCAATACGAGGAAATAAGTTTGGTTCACGACGCCCGCGACCGTACCTGCTTTGCCGACGGCGCCGTATTCGCCGCCGAATGGCTGGTGCGTCAAAAACCGGGCGTCTACACTTTTTCCGACTGCTTTGCGTAGACTATCGATGCTTTGGGCGGCATTGACCTTAGGGGCATGCGGTCCTCCGCCCGAAACCCCGCCCGATTTTGAGGCCGCCAGAAAAAAAGAGCCCCTCAACGAAATATACAACGCCCGTTATTATTACCACGAAGGGTCGCGGCTCAGGGCAATACTAGAGTCGCCTTACGTCGTTGAACGTCTTGACGGCGATGAAATTCTTACTTTTCTCGAAAACGGCGTAAAAATTCAGTTTTTTGATTCGTCGGGACGCGAAGACAGCCGGCTTACCGCTCGCCGTGCCGTCATGTACAACAAACGCGACTATGCCGAAGCGTCGGAGAACGTCGTCGTCGTCAATCAAAAAAACGAGCGCCTCGAAACCGAAAAACTTCGTTGGCATCGTAAAACCAATCTTATTTCCACGGGTGCGTTGGTCAAAGTCTCTACCGACAAAGAAACCATTTACGGCGACAGCCTTGTCGCGGACGCCTCGTTCAACCGCTGGCGCATTCACAAGCCCAGAGGAAAAGTGAAGTTCAAAGAATAAATTTATTTTGCGGCCTCCACAAAATTTTATAATTTTGCGCCCCAATAGACTTTCACGGCAATGAAAAAAGACATCCACCCCCAATATAGGGACGTGATTTTCAAAGATATGTCCTGCGACTTTATGTTCAAAGGACGTTCGACGGCCTTTTCCAAAGAAACCATCGAATGGGAGGACGGAAATACCTATCCGGTTATTAAATTGGATATTTCCAGCCGCTCGCATCCTTTTTTTACGGGCAAACAAAAATTCGTGGACACCGCGGGCCGCGTGGACAAATTCTTCGCCCGCTACGGCAAGCGCGAAAACAAATCTTAAATTTGGCGGATTACCGAATAGGCGCTAACTTTGCGCCGTTGACGGAGAGTAGCGCAGCCCGGTAGCGCACAACGTTCGGGACGTTGGGGTCGCAGGTTCAAATCCTGTCTCTCCGACCCTTTCCGCCCGCCGAAAGGCGGGCTTTTTCTTTGAATACCTTTTGAATCTACGGCGGCTTCGCCGGACGTTGAGAGGAACGTCGATGCTCGTGGAAATAACAAAAAGCGCGACCGCATATTAAAAACGAACGGTTCTTGTTTTTTTGGGGGGCGCCCTCATTGTATTTGAGATTCAAGGCGATGAAACGCAAAACCGTACCTTTCGTCGATTGCCACCAAAAAAGCGCTTCTCATCGAAGTTATTTACAGGTCATACGTTTTTTTCGGAGAATTTTCTATAAATTTGCATAACTTAACTTTGTTTAGGAGGCAAAAAGTTCTTGAAGTCTCTTTTTTGAGGGGAGTTTCGAATTTCGCCAAACAAAAAGACGGGAGGCGGGTCGCTTTTATTAACAAAAACGCGTAGCAAACTCTAATTTTTTATTCCGTTCGGAATGAATTGAAAATGAGATTTTGAGGGTGGTTTAAAAATTGGCGGACCGGTCGTTTGGCGCTGTTTCCTGTCTTTTTTTATTTGTTTCCCATTCGAGATAAAGTTGCATTCTTGCCGTGTATGAAATACATCGCCGGAAGTTGAGTTACGATATAAGTTTATTGGATTTAAATAAAATTAGTCATTTTTTTAGCTTAACCTTAATATGTGTACACATTTAAAGTTTTTGGCGCTTTCGACGTTCGCCGTCGGCGTTGTTTATGCCGGCGACCCGAACGGGCATCGCCGTGTCGATGGGGACGCCGTTGCGTCCCTTGCCCCGCGTTGTAACGAGGGGGCGTTCGTGCAAGTGCAAAACGTTTTTCGGCCCGCAGGCCCAATGCCGCGCACGCGAAGTTGGAACGACGACGCGCCTCAAAGCTCAACGCCTTCCATCGCTCCGGATGCGGGTTTTCCCTTCACCGAAAACAAGGGGCAGGTGCGCGACCAAAACGCAAACCCCCGCCCCGACATTTCCCACCTCTTTTTCGACCCCGCCGGGCTTAAAGTCCACTTGCGAAAAACGGGCTTTTCCTACGAATCGTGGAAACTACTCAAC
>CALAJH010000018.1 GCA_937922655.1 uncultured Bacteroidia bacterium | reverse complement strand
ACGATGCGTTGGGCCGGAAGGTTTATGGCGAAGCGCACGCGAGCGCGGCAAACGAGGCGTCGCTGAGCGTGGACTTGCGTCAATCGTTGGCCAAAGGCGTGTATCTGCTGACGGTCGAGTCGGGCGCGGCCATGCGGAGCGTAAGGCTGGTGGTCGAATAAACGATTGTAGTGTAGTGAAGAAAGCGAAATGCGCCCTCCAACCTTGGGGGGCGCATTTTGGTTTAGCGTCAAAAAGAAGTAAAAAAAATTGTTTCTTTATTAAGGATAAATAATTATTCCATTCCGGGTTTTTATCGCCATCGGTTCGGCGCCGACAAAATTTATCTTGCGTTTAACATTTAATAAAAGCGTGGGAGTCAAATAAATTTGTCTCAATAATTAATGTATCTTGCTAAGGCGGCGTTGCGCTAACGCGTTGCGGTGGTTAGCCCAGCGAGCGACGCAGGGCTTCGATTTTTGCCGTAGCATCGGCGTGTTTTTGCCGTTCTTTGGCGACAACCTCGGCTTTGGCGTTGGAAACAAACTTTTCGTTGTTGAGTTTTGCCTCCACCGACTTCAAAAATCCTTCCAAATATTGAATTTCCTCCAAGACGCGACGACGTTCGACTTCGGGGTCGAGTGCAACGGACGTGGGAAAAATATAATAAACGAATCCGGGTGCGGTGTCGGAAAGTTTAGCTCCGGCGGGAAAACGTTTTTCGACCTCGGCCTGCGAACCCGAAACAAACGCTTCGAGGTTGAACGCTTCCTCAAATACCGGCTGGTGCGCCTCGGGGTCGTAACCGGGTTTAATTGGACAAACAAACAAGCGTATCGGTTCTTTGGCCGAAAGTTTGTGGGTTTGAAGGGTGCGCTGGACGGCGGCAATTCCGGAGAGCGTCCATTCGGCGGCGTCGCGTTCGGCGACGTCGGGTGCGTTCGGCGGCGCCAATCGCGAAATCATAATGCTTTCGTTTTCTCCTCGGGTTTTTAACGCGTGCCACAACTCCTCGGTAATAAACGGCATGAAGGGATGCAGAAGTTGCAACAGGCGTTCAAATACGGTCGTCGCGCGTTCGTAAACCGCCCTCGATTGCGCCCCGCGCGTTTTTACCCCCTCCAAAAACGTCGAACAGAAGTCGTCCCAAAACAGTTTGTAAACGGTCATGAGCGCGTCGGACATACGGTATTTGTCGAAATGGTCTTGAAGCCGAACGGCGGCGTATTCGGTTTCCATTTCCATACGGCGCAAATGAAAGCGTTGTGCGTCGGTTTCAGGAATGTTTTCCAAACGCCGTTCCCAAGATTTAAGCAGTCGAAAGGCGTTCCAAATTTTATTGGCAAAGTTTCGTCCCTGTTCGCAGAGCGATTCGTCGAAAAGCAGGTCGTTGCCGGCGGGTGAACACAAAAGCATGCCGACCCGCACGCCGTCGGCGCCGTATTGAGCGATGAGGTCGAGAGGGTCGGGCGAATTGCCCAAACTTTTGCTCATTTTTCGGCCCAATTTGTCGCGCACGATGCCCGTCAAATATACGTTTTTGAATGGTTTTTGACCCGTGTATTCATAACCGGCCATAATCATGCGGGCGACCCAAAAAAACAAAATTTCCGGGGCGGTAACGAGGTCATCGGTGGGGTAATAATATTTAAAATCGTCGGAATTGTCAAAACCGTCGAAAACGCTGATGGGCCAAAGCCATGAAGAGAACCATGTGTCGAGGGCGTCTGGGTCTTGACGAAGTTCGCCGTCGAAGCCGGCGTCGCGGGCTTTTTGTCGGGCTTCGGCCTCGTTTCGCGCCACCACGAAACGCTCCCCGCCGTCGAGTTCAAAATAATAGACGGGAATGCGTTGGCCCCACCACAGTTGCCGGGAAATGCACCAGTCGCGCACGTTTTCCATCCAGTGGCGGTAAGTGTTGATGAATCTATCGGGAATGAGTTTGATGTCGCCGTTCAAAACAGGGGGGAGGGCCTTTTCCGCCAAAGGCTTCATGGAAACGAACCATTGCAAAGACAAACGGGGTTCGACGACGGCGTGGGTGCGTTCGGAAAAGCCGACGGACTGAATCACGTCTTCGACTTTGACGGTCAAGCCGCGCCGGGCGACATAGTCGGCAACGGCGTTGCGGGCTTCGAAGCGTTCCATGCCCGCAAATTCGCCGCAAAGTTCGGTCAGGCGACCGTCGTCGGTGAGGGCGTCCAAGACGTCGAGACCGTGGCGTTGCCCGATTTCGTAGTCGAGTACGTCGTGGGCGGGCGTAACCTTGAGACAACCCGTGCCAAATTCCGGATCCACGGCCGAATCGGCGATAATCGGCACGAACCTGTCCCCGACGGGCAAACGCACCCGCTTGCCCAACAAACCTTGATAACGTTCGTCGCCGGGGTGAACGGCGACGGCGACGTCGGCAAAAAACGTTTCGGGCCGGGTCGTGGCCACAACCAAACCGTTTTCCCCGTTCGGCCCTTTTAAATCCTCGTCCTCGAAACGATAAAGCACGTAATACAATTTTCCTTTGACGTCCTTGCGCACGACCTCCTCGTCGGAAAGAGCGGTTTTGCCTACGGGGTCCCAATTGACCATGCGCAAACCCCGGTAAATGAGGCCTTTGTCGTACAAGTCCACGAAAACGTCGATAACCGCTTGCGAAAGCTTGGGTTCCATAGTGAAGCGGGTGCGCCGCCAATCGCAACTGGCCCCCAATTTTTCCAACTGCTTGAGAATAACCCCGCCGTATTTTTCTTTCCATTCCCAAGCGTATTTCAAAAAATCTTCACGCGAAAGGTCGGATTTTTTAATGCCTTTTTCGCGTAACATCGCCACGACCTTGGCCTCGGTGGCAATCGAGGCGTGGTCGGTTCCCGGTACCCAGCAGGCGTTGAAACCCTGCATACGCTTGCGGCGGACAAGCACGTCCTGAATAGTGTTGTTGAGCATATGGCCCATATGCAACACGCCGGTAACGTTCGGCGGGGGAATGACAACGACATAGGGCGGACGTTCGTCGGGATCGGAGTTGAAATATCCTTGTTGTTTCCAATGTTGATACCATTTGTCCTCGACGAGAGCCGGGTCGTAGGTCTTGGTTTCGGTTTCGGTCATGAACCTTGTCGGCTATAAATTACATCCTTGGACGCAAGAGCGCGTCGCGTGCGTCTTACGTCTCCTCGGGAAATTGTGGGGCAAATTTCGTAAAAAACGGTCAAGCGCGCGGCATCGCCCGCGAATTTACGGCCCGTCGCACGCCGTGGAAACCGATACGACGCTTAAACAAAGCGTTTTACAAGATTTGTAGTAAAATGCATGGAAGAAATCTTTTTTATGAGGCCGTATTTTCAAGTTGGGACAATTTTTTTCTGAATTTTTCAAGATTTACTATTTTTTGGATTTGCCGTCCTTGCGCCACGGGTTTATCCCCCAATCGGGCGACAAAAGTGCAAACGATTTCGTTGTTTTGAATGCTTTCGACGCTTGCCGCAAACTCGACTTCGGCTCCGACGGGCGCGGGCGACAAATGCTCGACGGAAACGAACGTTCCCACGCCTTCCTCTCCGGCTTCGAGCATGTCTAAGACGAAAAGTCGGCATGTCCATTCGGCATCGCGAGCCACGGCGAACGTTCCGTAAACCGGATGCACCTCGCCCGCATCGAAACGTGCCGTATCTTCGGCACGCACCTTGCGTACGAATCGTTTTTCGTCGCCGGGTTTGAAAATATTTTTCATTTTGCCACGGTTTCGGAGTTCATCAGTCGGCTTTGTCGTTCGAGCGCCGCTTCGTGGATAAGTTTATAAACGTCGGTCAAAAATTCGACGTCCAAACCCAAGGTTCCCGCTTGAACGGTGCGTTTGTGAATAAGTTCGTCCCAACGTTCGAGTTGAAAGGCGGTAACGGCGTGGCGGCGTTTGAGTTCCGCCACTTTTTCCACAACCCTCAGACGTTCGCAAAGCAATTGGGTAAGTTCTTCGTCGATGCGGTCGATGTGTTTGCGGTGTTCGGCAATGGCGGCGTCGAACTCGAAGGAATCGGGGTGCGGTCGGCGAAAGACCAAAATTTCCAACAAGGCCAAAAAGGCGTCGGGGGTGAGCTGTTGGGCGGGGTCGGAAAGCGCCTCGTGGGGCCGGGGATGCACCTCGACCATCAATCCGTCCATTTGCAGGTCGAGCGCGTGCTGGGCGACGGCCGAAATCAGTTCGCGTTTTCCACAAATGTGCGAAGGGTCGCACAACATCGGAATATCAGGGCGCAAGCGGCGAAACTCCAACGCCAGTTGCCACTGCGGGGCGTTGCGGTAAGGGCCTTTATGATATACGGAAAAGCCCCGGTGAATTACCCACGGCGTTAAGTCCGCGCGTTCAAGGCGTTCCACCGCTCCGAGCCACAAGGCCAAATCGGGATTGACGGGATTTTTGACCCAAATTTTTTGCTTCGTTCCCCTTAGGGCGTCGGCAATTTCCTGCACGGCGAAAGGGCTGACGGTCGTTCGGGCGCCTATCCACACAACGTCCAAGCCATGGGCAAGACAGCGTTCGACGTGTCCGGCATTGGCGACTTCGGTGGCCACGGAAATTCCGGTCTCTTGTTTGACTTTTGCCAGCCACGGCAACGCTTTTGCCCCTACCCCCTCAAAGTCCGACGGACGGGTTCGCGGTTTCCAAATTCCCGCCCGAAAAACATTGATTTTACCCGTTAGCGCCCGCGCGGTTTCCAGTGTTTGTCTTTCGCTTTCGGCGCTGCAAGGACCGGCTACGATGCATCGTCGCAAATGCGCTTCCATAATTTCGGCGTTTGAATTATAACCCCGAAACCCATCGTTTCATTCCCGAGGAAATTAAACGCCGTGTTTGACGGCTTGGGCGATTTGCCCGCAGTGATGAGCGCTGTGATTGAGCGTCTTTGAAAAAATTTTCAATCGTGAAAACGTCCCGAAAGGAAGTTCGATTTTTTCTTCCCAAGCATCGTCGGAAATTTCGGAAAGAGGTTTGACGTAAGCCTCGGCCTGCCAAGCGATTTCATCCAACATGGCCTGCAACGAAATTTTCGGCGAATGATTGGGCGCTTTTCCGAACGTGCTTCCGCCAATCCGTCCACGAACGCCAAACGCCTTTGCAAAAAAATACTGTTCGACTTCGAGTAGATGCAGCAGGAAATATCCCGCCGTCGCCGTTTCGGGATGAACTCGTTTGTCAAGATCTTCCTGCTTGAGTTTTTCCACCATTTCTCGTAGCGTTTGCGCATGCTCTTTCCACAAACGCACCGCAAATTCGTTGATATTTTTCACGTTGAATTATATTTGGATGCAAATATAGATTCAAAACTTTAACAAAGCCCCCCGTTTAGTTGAAAACGAAAATATTTGTTGGCGTCAAACCGATATTACGTTGAGGTCGCGGCAACCCGCGCGAAGTGAAAGTCGTTTTTTGTGCATGCGTTCGACAAGAATCCGAACCTCGGCTTCGACGACTTATGATTCGAATTTGGGACGAACCGGCATCGCCCATTTTTACCCCCAAAGCATGGTTTTTGGCGTTTCGTTTTCCTTTTTCACCATGTTATGGCTTTCAAAAGACCGTGGCATGATTCGATGTTCACAATACAAATATCATGCTTTTAGGCCTGTGGATACTTTTTCATTGTTACCCGTGGTACGCCGTCGCCTTTGCAACGACTTGGATGAACGCATGTTTTTTCCGAAATTTGTAATGCTTACCCCGAAAATTAGGTAAAAAGAACGCTTTCGACCTTAAAAATTTGCATTCATTCGTCGCCGGTTTGTTAAACTTAAAACACAAATGCAACATCCTCAAAAAGACAAAAACACGACGCTTCATTCCAAGTTCGTGAGAATATCGTGGGCCGTTTGGCTTTGTTTTACGAGCGTTTCGGTTTTCGCCCAAACCTTGCGCAACGACGTTGTCGTGCGCAACGAAAGCGGCGATACCCTTGCCTTCCCATGGACGGGCGGTATGAACGCGCCGCAGTTTTCCGTCGACGACTTCGACGACGACGGCTACGACGACCTTGTCGTCTACGACCGTCAAGACCATTCCGTATTTTTTCTGTCCCGGATGCGAAAACACGAGCCGACGTGGGAAAGCGTTTTGAACAACGTCGCCTTTACCGATTTTCTTTTGGTGCGCGACTTCGACGCCGACGGGCGTGGAGACCTCTTCACCGGCCATTACAACGCCGTTCGCGTCTGGAGAAACGAGGCCAAACCGGGGAAAATGGCCCGATATCGGCTGTTTTCCGACCCGCTCAAAAGCAATTACTACGACAGCGAACTCGTTCTTTACAGCGCGGGTATGGATTTGCCCGGCGTCGCGGACATGGACGGCGACGGCGACTTGGATTTGACGGTTTACGACGTCGGAGGAACGAAGGTCGAATACCACCGAAATTTGGCCGTCGAAAACCATCAGCGCTTGGACGTTTTTGATTTTGAGCTGGCATCGGCCTGTTGGGGGCATTTTTACGAGTACTACGACGCGCAAGCCAACACCAACACCCTCATGCTCCATCAACCGCCTTGTGCGGGAGAATTCAAAACCACTCACGCGGGCGGAACCCTGTTGCCCATTCAACTCAACGGCGACACCCTCATGGACATGATTACCGGAGACTTCGGCGTGCCGACGGTCAATGCCGTCGTCAACGGCGGCAATCGACGCGTCGCCCACGCCGATTACGCCGTTCACGACTTTCCCCCCGCCCATCCGGTGAACGTCAAATATTTTCCCGCCATGTTTTATTTGGATGCCAACAACGACGGCGTTCGCGACCTCGTTTCCGCCCCCAATCAACCCGACGTTTCCCAAGACCATCGTTGCGCATACGTCCATTACAATTCGGGGCAGGACTTGCATCCCGCGTTCACGGATTCGCCCAAAGTTTTTTTGCAGGACCAAATGCTCGATTGGGGGTCGGCGACGAGTGCGGCCCGGGTGGGCGAAGATTTAATTGTTTTCTACGAACGTTTCGGCCAAGACAAAGCCGATGCAACGTGGTTGAAAAAAGACTCCCTCGGATACCGAATTTCCAACGCGGATTTGCCCGCCGTGCCGGACAACGTTTTTGCGCCGGCGCCCTTTGCCGCCGACCTCGACGACGACGGCGACGACGAGCTGATATTGGGTACGGGTTCGGGAAAAGTTTGGACGTGGGAAAACTTGGGCGACGGCCGGTGGGCCGTTCCCACGGATACGATGTTTTTCGTACCCCCCGGCGCCCGCTTTACCTCTCCGGCGTTGGCCGACGTGGACGGCGACGGCGACTTTGACGCACTTTTCGGCGTCGGGCGCGGAACGTTGATTTTCTATGAAAACGTCGGCACGCCTCGAAAACCGACCTTTGCTCCGCCCGTAACGGATTGGGGGGAGGTCAGCGTTACCGATTCCGTCAATACTTTTAACGGACGGGCGGCGCCGACCTTCGTCGAACTCGACGGCGACCCCGCCCCCGAACTTTTGGTGGGCAACGCCTCGGGCGTGCTAAGACTTTTCGACAACGTTTCCAAATTCGAAGCGCCGCAAGACAAGGGTTTGTGGACAAGCCGGCGTTTGGGGGTAAACCTACGCGCCGTCATCGCCGCCGAATCTTATGCGTCCGATACGTTTTCGACAACCGACAGCCTGACTTGGGTGGCGGGAACGGCTCGGGGCGGTTTGATTCTCTTTCGAACGCCGGGCCGCAAACCCGCAAAAAAGGATACGGCCGTGCTTTCGCGCTCGTCGACCAAGCAAACGCATTCGTTGTTTATTTGGCCCAACGCCTTTGAAAACAAAGTTTGGGTTCGCGTTCCTTACCCGGACGACGTCGTCGTTTTGGACGCAACGGGGCGCAAGCGCGCGACGTTTCACGCCTCGGAAACCACGGAATGGGATTCGTCGCTTTTGCCGGCGGGAATGTACGTTTTTCGATTTGCGAACGGCGCCGCGGTACGCGGCGTTAAACGGTAGGCGCCCCAACGAAAATTATCGGTTGAGCCGCGACAACCCGCGCTTGAATTTAAGTACGCTGCGGCTTAGCGCGTGCGTCTAACCCTGTTTGTTATAAGATTCAAAGGCTTTCAAAACCTCTTCGGTAACGCCGACCGAAGAAAACCCGCCGTCGTGAAACAGGTTTTGCATGGTTACTTTACGGGTGTAGTCGGAAAAAAGAATGATGACGAAGTCGGCGCATTCGTCGGCGGTGGCGTTGCCCAGCGGAGACATCGCCTCGGCAAAATTGAACATCGCCTCGAAACCGGACACCCCCGTACCGGCGGTGGTCGGCGTCGGCGATTGGGAAACGGTATTGACCCGCACCTTGTGGGATTTGGCAAAAAATTGGCCGAAGGTTCGCGCAATGGATTCGAGCAGAGCCTTGGCGTCGGTCATGTCGTTGTAGCCGGCAAAGGCGCGTTGCGCCGCCACGTAGCTCAACGCCACTATCGAACCCCACTCGTTCATCAAATCCATTTTTAGCGCCGTCTGCATCATTTTGTGAAACGACACCGCCGAAACGTCGTAAGTCTGTTGAAGCCACGTATAGTTGAGGTCGGTGTAAGGACGTTTTTTGCGTACGTTGGGCGACATTCCAATCGAGTGGAGCAGGAAATCCACTTTTCCGAAACGCTCTTTGGCGACGGAGTAAAGCTTTTCGATATCTTCGAGGTTGGTCAGGTCGGCGGGGACGAGTTCGGCGTTTAGCTTTTCGGCAAGCGATTTGACCGGCCCCATTCTGAGGGCAACGGGGGCGTTGGTAAGCAAAATTTCCGCGCCGGCGGCACGGGCCTTTTCGGCCACTTTCCATGCAATGGAATTTTCATCCAACGCGCCGGTAACAATTCCTTTTTTCCCGGTAAGTATGGGGTGCATGACGTCTATAATTTACGCAAAATTACACATATTTGCCCGTTGATAATAATTAAGTCGTGGCCATAAGCGCCCGAGCCTGCGATTCGCAGAAAAATAAGGGGTCAAGACCCGTGAACGCAACGCGCCATTCAAACGCCGGATGCGTGGCGGTTTTAGACCAAAGGAGCTTTCCCAACATCCCAACAATTATTTCTTGATTGGTTGTTGTTTTAATTCGTAACGATTTTTCGTCATTACCCGGGGTACACTACCGCCATTGTTTGCGGTGTTTGCCGGGTGAGTTTTTTGAACTTATTTTGCGTTTACAAGCATGTATGGCCAAACGAAAAAAAAATACGAAAAAGGTTGCCCCAAAAAGCAAGTCCAAGGCTTTATACTATATAATTTTGGGAGTTGGCGGGTTGTTGGCCGTTGTTTCGGCGTTGGTCGGGTATGTTTTTTTCGCCCCCAACGTTAAACCGTTGGAAAAGCAGGCGTTTGTTTACCTTCGTCCCGGCGACGGATTTGACAAAGCGTTGAATCAATTGATGGAAAAAGATGCGCTTGTCAGTCCGTCCACTTTTGTTTGGGCGGCGCAATTGGTCGGTTTGGACAAAACCATTAAACCCGGGCGTTATCACGTCAAAACGGGAATGAGCAATTTTCGTCTGACGCGCAACCTTTTGAAGGGATATCAAACGCCGGTGCGTATTACCTTGCCTTCGGAACCCACATTGGAACGCATCGTATCCCGGCTTAGCGCTCAGCTTGCCCTCAAAAGCGACGAACTGCGCGCGGCGTTGGAAGATTCGCTTGTCGCCCACGGCGTCGCCCCCGAGTTTTACGCCGCGTTTTTCTTTCCCGACACCTACGAATTTTATTGGACGACAACCGCCGGAGAACTGTTCCAATTTTTTAAAAGGCGGCAGGACGAATTTTGGACCTCCGAACGTTTGGAAAAAGCCGCTTCCGCAAAACTTACCCGCGAACAAGTGATTGTTTTGGCTTCTATCGTTGAAGCCGAAACGGCACAAAACGCCGAAAAACCTACCATTGCCGGCGTTTACCTCAATCGCCTTAGACGCGGGGAGAAACTACGCGCAGACCCGACGGTACTTTTCGCCCTCGGCAATCCCAAAGTCAATCGCGTGCTTTACAAACACCTCAAAATCGATTCCCCGTACAACACATATAAATATCGCGGCCTGCCGCCCGGACCCATCAACGCCCCCGGTCAAGCGTCCATTGACGCGGTACTCAATTATGAAAAACACGATTTCTTGTTTTTTTGTGCCAAGGGGGATTTCTCCGGTTTTCACAATTTTGCACGCACCTACGAAGAACACAAGGCCTTCGCAAAAGATTATCAAACCGCCCTTGATTCCCTTCTTGAATCAAAAGACGAATAAAACAGCCGTTCGGCAAATTTATCCCGGACGATGGGGCGTTTATCGCCAAAACCATTGCCGCCATCGTGGTAGCGTTAAGCGGACAATGATGGGTATTCTTCTTTGGCGTCTTTAAAGTCATTCCTTGATATCCGGGATAAACGATTGACGTCTTTTGTCCGTTTTTTATCATTGCCTGTTGTACACTACCATTTATTTTGTTTTATCTATCCGTTGCGTCGTTAAGACCAACGCCGTAGTTTTCAGGGTTCTTGTCGTTGTTTTCGGGTGGCGGGAGGTTTGAATGATCTTCTTGTTTGAAAAGCGCTTCGAAGGCTTCCGCTTCTTCGATGAGTCGTTTGTGTTCGTCTTCGGAGGTTTCGAAGACGTGCCGGTCGCGTTCGAAGCGCGTCCAGTCGTATTCGATTTCGCCGGTCGTTTTGGACTTGTTGAAATAAAGGGGTTTTTGGACCATGCGTCCGTTGCGTCGGTTTTTGTCGAACATCAAAAACGGCTTGCCGATTTTGTCTCTTAAAAAGTAAACGAAACCGGTGGTGTTGTGTTTGAGTTTGTTGGAACCGACGAACTCTCCCGATTTGGTGAATTGTTGAATGACGAGAAAACAGGTGTGTTTGGTTTCGGCGGTTTGGAGGATGGCGTTGAGGAGCCAGATTTCGGCGCGTTTGACGGGCCAGCCTTTTTCTTCGGCGGTTTTTTCGGCGATGTCGGAAAAGCTGTCCATGAGTACGACGGCGTATCCTTGGTTGAACGAGGCTTCGAGGGCTTTGTCGAGGCCTTTGTCGACCCAGCGGTTGAGATACAGGGTGGGCACGTCCATGAGGGCGGGATAGTATTCGGCCTCTTCGTACATGTCGCTTTCGGTCATTTCGCCGGTGATGTAGACGACGGGCAGTTCGGGGTAATTGCGCACCAAACAAACAAGTATATCGAGGCCGACGGAGGTTTTTCCCACGCCCGGCCCGCCGGCCAACACCGTTACGGTGCCGGGCATGAGCCCCCCTTTTCGACTCATTAAATAATCGATGGGTTTTCCGGTTTTCCACGGTTTGAAGAGGGCGGGGTCGAAGTGAAGGTCGCGCAAACGTTTGACCTCGGGCGTCAAAAATTCCATTTTACCAAACGGCTTGGGGGTCGGAACGCAGGACTTCGGTCATTTCGTCGATAAGCTGTTCGAGGTCTTCGGAGTGGTGTCCGAAACGGCCGCCGAGGTGGGGGGTGGGGTCGGGATTTTCGGGCAAAACGAGGCCGGCTTTACGGGCCGTTGCCCCAACGTTTTCAAGCCATTCGTTTTTGAGGTCGTTTTCGTGGGGCATGACGCCCGTTTGAACGAGTGCTTCGGTGGCGGGCGTGATTTCAAACAACGCCAAGGCTTCGGCAAAAGCTTGGTTGAGGGCCGTTTGGATGCGTTCGTTGGCGGGGCTTTGTCCGAGTTTGGTTATCATGGTTTCGGCGTGGGCAAGGTGGTACTTGTGTTCGCGGCCGATGCGTACGGCCAAGCGGGCAAGCGCTTCATGGCTTGAACGGGTCAAATGTTTGAGCCGCACGGCTTTGGCCGTATCGTAAAGCCAGTGGCGTACCAAACGCAGGGCGTAATCCTCGGTATTGGCGTATTCGACCATGCGGGCGTTGCGAAATTCGGTGGCTTTGCGTCCGAAGGCCAATGCGTCGGGCGTGCCGAGTTCGGGCATGAGTTCGTAATACGATTGGGCGTGGCCGATTTGGTCTTGGGCCATCGAGGCCCCGGCGATATCCTCTTCGAGTATCGGGGCCAAGCCCGTCCATTCGGAGGCGCGGTGGCCGGCGACAAGGTCGTCGTCCGCCAACCTAAACAAAAGTTCGTGTACAGCGTTCATGATTTTTTTCCGACGACGACGCCGCCGGCGATTTTGGTGCGTTTCGGAGTTTCTGAGGACGAAGGCGGGGGGGACGTATTGGAATCGTCGTTCGCGCCGTTTTCGGCTTTGAACTTATCGACCAATGCCCGGGTGTTTTTGTAACCGAAGCTTTCGCGATAGTTTTTGTCGAAGGCGGGTTCGAACATGTCGGCGTCGGCGTAGTCGGTAACGAAGACGTCGGCCGTGCGCACAACCCACAAATTGACGCATCTCGAACGCCGGGCGTACTGTTCTTTGGCAAAGAGTACGGCGGTTTCGGGGTCGGGTGCGTGAACCACGCCCACGTGACGGTGTTGTTCGCCCCGAGCCTGTTGATGAAATACCTCATAGGTGTCCCATTGTTCGGATTCGCTTTGCGGCCGGTGAAGCTCGGGCAAATCCAAGCGCGACACCCTCGGGTCCAACGATTGTATTTTCATGGCGTTTTTAGGGTTTAATCATGGACATAAGTTTTTTTTGTTCGTCGGTCAGCATTTCGGGAGACGGATTGAGTTCGCTCAAAAGTTCGATGAGCGTCAATCCCCGGCCTTCCAAGGGCAAATACTTGTTTAAAAGTACCAGCCGACGGTTTTCGACCATGCAATAGCCTCCGACGAAATTTCCTTTTTCGTAACGAAGGGTATAGCCGATTTGTTTGACCATGCCCTCCAAACTTTCCACCAAACTTTTGCTGATTTTCATGCAAGCCGTTTTTAACAAAGGCAAATTTACGAAACGCCCGCGTTTTTTATGCGGGGCGGTCGGGGAATGTTGGCGCGTTGTCGGTATTTGAGTCAAAATTTCCACATTGGCAAATCAAGTCGATATAAAAACTATGATTTAAGGGCTTTTGGGCAACGAAAAAATCATTGTTTTTCGTTTGTCAATCGTTGATTTGTGTAAATTTGCGCTCGTTGGCGCGCGGGTCTTTTTCGCGCCGCCCGCTCAATTCCGAATTCAGAGAATTTTAATACAAACATGAAATATTTACTGTCAGTCGCCGCTTTATGGCTCCTTTACAGCGGGATTGCTTGGGGACAGAGCGCTAGCTTTGACGATTATTTGTCCTGTCGCAACGACGGTGCAATCATCGAAATTTCCGGCGTTACCGACCCCGTCGACGCCGCTATTACGGTAATCGACCCCAACGGTCAGGACATTACCTTTCAGCTCAGGGACCTGTTTCGGTTGTACAAAAACAATCAAAACGGCGGGTTTCAAATCGGTTTGGACGGAATCGCCGCTCCTTCGCTCGACGCTTATACGTATACCATCGTCGTCGGCGGCACACAAAGCTATGAATTGACGTTTCGTCGCGTGGCCGCCGAAATCACCGGTCCGTCGACGGTAACCTTGTGCGACGGCGCCGTGCAGCTTCAGTTGTCCGATTTTTCCCCCGTCGACGGCGTTTATTCGGGAACGGGCGTCAGCCCCGAGGGCATATTCGACCCCGTTGCCGCCGGCGGCCCCGGTTCCTACGTTATCGACTACTCGGGTAGCTACGAGGGATGCGATTATACGACCACTTTCACCGTTGAAGTAGTCGGCGACCCCGTCGGCGATTACATCACGGGCGTTAACGACGGCTATTGCGTCGACGACAACATTACGGGCGTTGTCAATCCTCTCGGCGGCGTGCTGACGTTCAACGACAACCCCGTCGATTACGACGACGTTACGGGCGAGTTCGTCGTCGACCTCTCCTCCTTTGCCGCCGGCAATTATACGCTTATTTACGAACTTTCAGGCGGAGCGTGCTACGAAACCATGGCCATTGACGTTGCCGGCGCTTCGAGTGTTCAAATATACATCGGCGCGCCGGCTTCGGCTTGCGCGGGCAGCGCGGACGAGGTTTTCTTCGTTACTTTCATTGCCGACGGCGGCGACGAACTGCCCGTAAACAACGGAACGTTCACCAACGACTTTGCCACTCCCATTAGTTTGGAAAACGGCTATTTTGCTTTGAACACCGCCAAAGAGCCGGGTAATTACACCACCACTTTTTCTTTTGTCTACAATTATTGCACTTACACCCAAGACTTTACGCTTACGATTCTTCCCATCGAGTCCTCGCCCGCCGATCTTGTCGGAAATTTTGTTTATTCTTGTCAGGCCAATCCTTTGACGCTTAACAGCGTGCCTTACGACAACTCCGGTTTTTCATTGTACGACTCGGAAAACGTGTTGATTGCCAACTCCTTGACCGAAACCTACATCACCGAAAACAACGGTATTTTTAGTTTGGACATTTCCATTTTGACCAACGGCGAATATCGTTTGGATTTCGATTCGGGCGACGGCGGGTGCTTCGCAAGCAAATATTTTCAATTTGTGGTAGGGGAATCCCCCGCGTTTGAAAACGTACCTTCGCCGATATACGTCGGTTGTCCTGCGACGATAGCGGTTTCTCCCGAGGGCGGCGTGCTGTCTTATTTTGCGCCCGACAATCCGATCCCCGTCGTCTTATCCTCCAACGTCTTTACCGCGCCGACGGTGGGTCAATACGTACTGCGCTATACGACCGGTTGCGGTAATGTGGATTACATCGTGGATGTACAGGGCGTTAATCCCGCCATCGGCGGCCTTCTTGACGCGTATTACAACAACGTTACCTACGTGGCGATGACCGGTACGCCGGCGGGCGGTACGTTTACGGGCAACGGCGTTACGGGCAATGTTTTCAATCCGCAAGCCGCGGGCGTTGGTTTCCACGTCATCACTTACACCGTAACGGTAGGCGAATGTACGTATTCGACGACCCAAGGCGTTCACGTCGTTCAAACGTTGTGTGCAAACGTACCTAGCGGTTTGAACGCCGTCAATATCACCGGCAACTCCGCCACGCTTTCTTGGAACGCCGCCACGCCCGCCCCCACGTTGTATCAAGTGCGTTATCGCAAGGTCGGCGATGCCGTCGAAGTCCAAGCCAACGTTTCGGGCGCGTTAAACTCTTTGAACGTTACCGGTCTTGAACCCGGCGCCACCTATCAGTTCCGGGTGCGGGCCTTGTGTAACGGCGTTTTTACCGCCTTCTCGCCGGTATATTCGTTTACGACCCTTTCCGCGTCCACGTGTGAACAACCCACGCAATTGACGTTGAGCGTAACGGGCGGTACGGTTTCCGTTCAATGGGGTGCGCCCTACAACGACCAAATTCAATACGAGGTCGAGGTGGTATTTCCCGACGGAATCAACGGCTTGGTGCAAACCACCAATCAGAATCAAGCGGTGTTTTCGGGCCTAACCGAACCCGGCACGTATACCGTTTACGTTACGGCCTTGTGTGAATCGAGCGTTTCCGGAAACATCCTTACCGGTCAATTTACAATTGCGGAAACCGAGCCGTGTTTGCCCGTTACCGAATTGACCGCGCAAGTTTCCGGCTCCGTTTTGACGGTCGGCTTTGCATTGCCTGCCACGGGTTCGGCGCCTGTTTCGGTTCGGGTCGCGATTCTTGGTACGGGTTTGGAACAAACGGTAACGGGTTCGCCCGCCGTATTTAATATTTCCTCGTTGGCCGGCGGCCAAGAATACACCGTAACCGCCGAAGTCAACTGTGCCAACGCTTCGACCTCCACGTCCGTTTCCACCTCTTTTACCACGCCTACGGTTGTCGAATGCGCGAGGCCTTCCATTTCGTCCATTGCTTTAACGTCCAATACGGCGACGATTCGTTGGGGAAGAATTCCCGGCGCGACAAGTTATGTTTTGCAGTATCGTGTCGAACCCGGTTTGGACTTTATCAACGTTAACGTTCCGCAAACCGACAACAACGTGGTGGCGTACACCTTGTCGGGTCTTAATGCCTCGACGCTTTACGCCGTTCGCGTCATTGCCGTTTGTGGCGAAGGAAACGAGTCCGCTCCGTCGGTTCAACGCCGCTTTAAAACCCTTTCGGGCAATCGCGAGGGCTTCGAACTCGACTTCAACGAGCCGATTTCCGCTTTGACGATTTATCCCAATCCTTCCCGGGGCTTGTCGGAGCTTTCGTTTGTCGGCGCCGAGGACGGTCCGGCGACCTTGTCCGTTTACGACATGCGCGGATTGTTGGTTTACCATCGTACGCTGTCGGTCGTGCAAGGCGAAAACCAAATTTCGCTGGAACTTAACGACAAGACCGCAGGTCTTTATCTGGTGAAATTTGCCAAAGGCGAAACGACGCAAACGGTGCGTTTGGTCTTGGAATAAACGAACTAAAATTTGAATTACGAGGCGCCGTCCCTTTGGGGGCGGCGTTTATTATTTTGCGTCATATGTTTGACGTAAGTTGTTTGGAAACACGTGGCGCCAAACGGACAACTTTGGATGTTGAAATAACAGAAATAATTTTCGAGCGTTTGGACGGATTCCCGATTTGGGTCGTTTAACGATTGTTTTGTGCCTTGTTGTTTTTTCGGCGTGATGGTTTTATATTTGCGTGGTGAACACCGATGCGCTGTTTTTCACTTTGTGCAAGGAGGTTCCGCACGAACTTGACGGCGTATTGAGTTTGCCGAAAGGGGA
>CALAJH010000017.1 GCA_937922655.1 uncultured Bacteroidia bacterium | reverse complement strand
ACGACCCGCCTAGAACCCAAAAGACCAATAAAAGCATCCCCATCGTCCTCAATCAATCAATCCGTTACAAATTTACAAAAAAAACGACGATAAAGATTGCCGTAGCCGGCTTTCGTCCCCCTTCGAAGACGCGCAAGCTTTCGGGTTCCGGAGCCGTCGAACGACGAGGAAGTATTTCTAACAATGTTTTGCCGTACAGACGCGTTAAGCGTTGCCGGTCGTTCCGTGTTGGAGCGCCTCGACGTTTCGTTTGAGCCGGGCGACGTCCCGGGTAAGCGCATCCACGGCCTCTTGCCGTTGACGTTCGCTCAAAATCCCCTCGTGCTTGGCAAGCAACTTATTGATGCGCTGCATTTGGGCAAACACCCCCGTACCCAACGCGACCAACAGACCGATTATCGCCCAAAGCAGGTTTTGCAAAAAATCAAAACGCCGGTCCATACCGTCCAAACGTTTGTCCATCGCGTCCAAACGCTTGTCCATGCCGTCCAAACGCTTGTCCATCGCCTCGAACCGCAAGTCCATTTGCTTTTGCATCGCGTCCAACTTCATCTCGACGATAAGAATGCGGTCGCGGTCGCCCAAAGTAAACGGGGCGGGCGTGTTCAAACGCGCATCGTCGTATTGGTCCTTCTTTTGAATTTCTTGCGGGAAAACCCACGACCCGCCTAGAACCCAAAAGACCAATAAAAGCATCCCCATCATCCTCAATCAATCAATCCGTTACAAATTTACAAAAAAACGACGATAAAGATTGGCCAAACATCACAATTTCACAACCATTCCATTTTTGCCGATGTTAAACCGACAAGCGATACACGATATGCAAAAGCGCGTCGAAAGATGTTGCCGTAAAACCTAGTTTTACGTATCTTTGCAAATTGGGTTGAAAAGATGAAAAAGTGGACGATATACGCAACGGCAATAATGGCTTGGACGTTTTGGACGGCACCCGCCCAAGCACAGTTCATCGAAGGGCTTTGGTACGACACCGAAACCGAAGGATATTACGAATTTTCGGATACGCTTTCGCGGGACTTCATCCACCATTTGCCCGGCGGCGCCGTTCGTACCGGTACCTACAAATACATCAACACCGATTCCGAGGGACGCCAATCGTTTAAGGTCGAACTGGAAGGAGGAGACGAAAAAGAATCGTACTTTATCCGCATCAACGCCGACGGTCATACGGGTTATCGTCAATACAAATGCATGAAATACCCGCTGTATCGACGCAAAGACACCTAAACCCCCGGCGTTGCCAAGGCGCTCAAAATTTTTTCGTAAATTCGGGGGTCAAAATAAAATCATGAACGAACTAGAAACGGCCGTGGGGGTAGCGACCTACGACGCCTCCAACATCCAGGTACTCGAAGGCTTGGAGGCGGTGCGCAAACGCCCGGCGATGTACATCGGCGACGTCGGTCAGCGGGGTTTGCACCACCTTGTGTACGAAGTCGTCGACAACTCGATAGACGAAGCCCTTGCCGGTTATTGCGACGACATCCGCGTAACGATACAAAAAGACGGCTCGATTCGCGTGGTCGACAACGGCCGGGGCATTCCCGTGGACATCCATCCCAAAGAGGGACGCTCGGCGCTCGAAGTGGTCATGACGGTACTGCACGCCGGGGGAAAATTCGACAAATCCTCTTACAAAGTTTCGGGGGGACTGCACGGCGTCGGGGTTTCGTGCGTCAACGCCCTGAGCAAACTCTGTATCGTCAACGTCCACCGAGACAACCAAATCTGGACTCAGTCCTACCGCATGGGCGTGCCCATAGAGCCGGTTAAAGCCGTGGGATTAACCGACAAAACCGGCACCGAAACCATTTTTTGGCCCGACGATACCATTTTTACCACCGTCGAATACAAGTTCGACATTCTCCTCAGCCGTCTGCGCGAACTCGCCTATTTGAACAAAGGGGTCAAAATCACGCTCACCGACGAACGCGAGCAAATCACCGACGAAAACGGAAAAACCCGGTATTTGACCAAAGTGCTTTATTCCGAAGGCGGCATCGTCGAGTACGTCAAATTCTTAGACCAAAACCGCGAGGCGTTGCACAAAACGCCGATTTATATATCGGGTTCGGACGACGAGGGACTTTACCCCGTCGAAATCGCGATGCAGTACAACACCTCGTACAACGAAAACATCCACTCGTACGTAAACAACATCAACACGCATGAAGGCGGAACGCACGTCATGGGTTTCAAAAAGGCGCTCACCCGAACGCTCAAAGCCTACGCCGATGCCAACGGCCTGCTCTCCAAACTCAAATTTGAAATCACGGGCGACGATTTTCGCGAAGGTCTGACGACCGTCATTTCGGTCAAAGTTCCCGAACCGCAGTTCGAAGGCCAAACCAAAACCAAATTGGGCAACTCGGACGTGGCGGGCATCGTCGAAGCCATCGTTAACAAACAATTGGCCTATTACCTCGAAGAGAATCCACAGGTTGCCAAAAAAATCGTTCAAAAGGTGGTTTTGGCGGCCGAGGCGCGTTTTGCGGCCAAAAAAGCCCGCGAAATGGTGCAACGCAAAAGCGTGGGCATGGGCGGCGGTTTGCCCGGAAAATTGGCCGATTGTTCAAGCAACGACCCGAAAATGTGCGAACTTTACCTCGTCGAGGGCGACAGTGCGGGCGGCAGCGCCAAACAAGGCCGCGACCGGCGTTTTCAAGCCATCCTGCCCTTGCGCGGCAAAATCCTCAACGTCGAAAAAGCCCATCCCGCCAAAATTTACGACAACGAAGAAGTCAAAAACATCATCACCGCCTCGGGCGTGCAAGGCGTCGGACGCGACGACGAACTCAACCTCGAAAAACTCCGCTACGACAAAATCATCATCATGACCGACGCCGACGTCGACGGTTCCCACATTCGCACCCTCCTGCTCACGTTTTTCTATCGATACATGAAGCCGCTCATCGAAAACGGCAATCTCTACATCGCCCAACCCCCGCTCTATCTTTGCAAACGGGGCAAAGAAGAGATTTACTGCTGGAACGAGGAGCAACGACAGGCGGCGGTTAAACGCTTGGCCGACGGCGACGAATCGAAGGTCAATATTCAACGCTACAAAGGCTTGGGCGAAATGAACCCCGAACAACTCTGGCAAACCACGATGAACCCCGAACTGCGCACGCTCCAAAAAGTAACGATAGAGAACGCGGCGGCGGCCGATTATCTGTTTTCCATGCTTATGGGCGACGACGTGGCGCCGCGCCGGGAATTTATCGAACAAAACGCCCGTTACGCCAAACTCGACGTTTAAAAAAGACGTGCGCAAACGGCGCGCCCGACGCGGTTTGCGGCGGCCTTACAAAACTATTGCCGGGATGCGAAGGTTTTTTTTCGGTTTTCGGCGAAAAGCAAAAGTTCGTAAAGCGAATAGCGCCTGAGGGCTTCCATTTTTAAGGGGTCGGCGTCGGCGAGGGCAAATCGTTCCACCAAGGCGCGGTCGAAGTTTTGGCGCAGGGCGTTTGCCGGATTTTTCGGACGGCGGCTCGGGTTTGGGCTTGGGCGCCGGGCCACATCGCCGCCAAATCTTCGCCCGACAAAGTCCACGAGGGCAGCAAGTCTTTGAGCGGCAGTCGCAAAAAAAAAGCCTTTGGGCCTTTTCGTTTCCAGCGTTCGATTTTTTTAAGTGCGTAGGCGTAATCGAAGCCGTAGGGGTCTTCGTTTTCGTCGAAATACATGACGGCGGCGAGTTTATAGACCAAATCGGGTTCGACGACACGGTTCATGAGTTCGAGGGCTTGTGCGGCGGTTTTTCGGGCGGTTTCAGGATCGAGGGTCCATTTTTGACCGTCGTTGTGGGGCGTAAGCGCATGCACGACCGTTTCGAGCGTCGCACACAAGAACGAACGCGTGCAGCGCCACTCGAATTCTTCGTAAAACGCAAGGGCGTAAAAAGCGCGTTCGCAAGGCAAATTGAAGGGGTCGGTAAAAGTGTAATAGTCCGTTCCCGCAAGTGAAAAAGCTTTTTCGACCGTGTGCCCCGGGGCAAGGTCAAATTTTTTGCGTCGAAACCATTTCATACCGCAAACATCGAGGCAAGAAGGACAACCCGCTCCCTCCCCCAACTTGCCCCGAGTACTTTTTTGATTATCATACCATTTTCTTTTATTCCGGCATCGTTTTTGTCAAAAACAATAAAATTTGAGCGATGAAACTTATCGTAGTCTTTGCCCTTGCCGCCGGCGCTTTCATGGGCAAGCTGTTTGCACAAAATTTATACCTTGCCTCCGAATGCAAGGTAAGCTTTTTTTCCTCGGCGCCGTTGGAAGACATCGAAGCCGTAAGCACGCGCGCCACTTCCGCGCTCAACGGCTCCGACGGCTCCATCGCCTTCAAAATTCCCATCAAATCCTTCGAGTTTCCAAACAAACTCATGCAGGAACATTTCAACGAAAACTATATGGAATCCGACAAATATCCCGAAGCACAATTTGCGGGCAAAATCGTTGAAATCGACCGCATCGACCTCAAAAAACCCGCCGACTATACCGTTACCGTCAAAGGGGACATGACCATTCACGGGGTCAAAAAACCCGTCGAAACCAAGGGTGTGCTTTCCATAAAACCCGACGGGACGATTCACGCCAACTCCAAATTCCCCGTCGCCGTCGCCGACTACAACGTCAAAATACCGACGATGGTCGTCAAAAACATCGCCGAAGTCGTCGAGGTCAAAGTAAACGCCGTTTACGCCAAAAAATAAAGTTTGTGTGCAAAGACCACGCGTTCTTACGGGCGCCCCTTGCGAACGCCGGCAAAACGTAAAATCGGAATTATGCGGGCGGGAATGATTTTTTCAAGGCATTGGCTAGTTTTGGAAAGAGTCGAAGGGCGTTGTTACCGGTAACGGCGACGACGCGGTCGAAAGCGAGCGCAAGGGCGTGGGCAAGGGTTTCTGCGACGAAGCGGACGTAAGCGCTTTCATTGCGTTTGCCGCGATGAGGCACGGGCGGCAGATAAGGGGAGTCGGTTTCGAGAACCATGCGTTCAAGCGGTAATTTGGGCAGGGTCTCGGCCAAACCGCTTTTGGGGTAGGTCAATACGCCACCGATACCGAGAAAAAAACCCGCGTCGGCAACACGCCGTCCTTCTTGCACCGTACCCGTAAAACAGTGAAAAACGCCGGTCAAACTTCCGTCTTGGGCCGCTTCGACCATAGCCATAGCGTCGTCGAAAGAGTCGCGGCAGTGAAGGATTATCGGCAGACGCATGTCTTTGGCCCATTCGAGATGGACGGCCAAAGATTTTTTTTGTTCCGCGATGTAAGTTTTGTCGTGATAATAATCCAAACCCGTTTCCCCGACGGCGACGTACTCGCGAGCCGAAAACATTTTTTCCATACGCGCAAGTACGGCCTCAAAATCGGTTTTGACGTTGCAGGGGTGAAGTCCGAGAGCGGAAAAACAAAATCCGGGGTGTTGGTCGGCGAGCCGGTTCATGGGGCCGACGGTGGTTTCGTCGATGTTGGGCAAAACGACGGCGGCGAGCGTTTGTTTGGCGCGCGTGACGACGGCGTCGCGGTCTTTGTCGAACCACGGAACGTAGAGATGGGAATGGGTGTCTATCAACATTTACATGAGCAGGAACTTATAGCGTTGATAGTTTTTGAGGGCGATACCCGTACCGCGGACGACGGCGCGAAGCGGATCCTCGGCGACGTGAACGGGCAATTTGGTACGTTCGGAAAGACGGGTGTCGAGGCCGCGCAGCAGGGCGCCGCCCCCGGTAAGATGGATGCCCTGTTCGTAGATGTCGGCCGAAAGTTCCGGGGGCGTTTGTTCGAGGGCTTTAAGCACGGCCTCTTCGATTTTGCCGATGGTTACGCTGATGGCGTTGGCGATTTCCTTGTAGGTTACGGTAACTTTTTTGGGAATGCCCGTCATGACGTCGCGACCGTGGGCTTCGTAGGGCGGGGGCGGGTCGGCAAGCTCGTCTTGCGCCGAACCGACGTTGATTTTGATGCGCTCGGCGGTTTTTTCTCCGATGTCGAGGTTGTGCTGGCGACGCATGTGAAAAAGGATGTTGTTGTTGAGTTCGTCGCCGGCGATGCGAATGCTTTGGTCGCAGACGATGCCGCCGAGGGCGATGACGGCGATTTCGGTGGTTCCGCCGCCGATGTCCACAATCATGTGTCCAACGTGGGACTCGACGTCGATGCCGATGCCCAAGGCGGCGGCCATCGGTTCGTGAATAAGATAGATTTCTTTGGCGCCGGCGTGTTCTGCGGAGTCCTTCACGGCCCGTTTTTCGACCTCGGTAATGCCCGAGGGAATACAAATGACCATTTTAAGGTTGGCGCCCAAGAATTTACGGTCGGTTTGCAGTTTTTTGATGAAATGGCGTATCATATGCTCGGCGACGGTAAAGTCGGCGATAACGCCGTCGCGCAGCGGTCGAACGGTTCGGATGTTTTCGTGGGTTTTTTCGTGCATTTGCAGCGCCTCGCGGCCCACGGCGATGACCCGGCCCGTGGTTCGGTCCATAGCGACAATAGACGGTTCGTCAACGACGACCTTGTCGTTGAACATAACCAAGGTGTTGGCCGTGCCTAAGTCGATTGCGATTTCTTTGGTGAGAAAATTCCAGAAAGCCATTGGGGCGTTAAATCTGAATACGAAATTACGTCATCCTACACGGTTAAAAGAATGCGCGGCAAAATATTTTCAAACAAAATGTGGATTTACGCCGAAATCACGGTAAAAGACGTTGATAAGCGTTATCCCAAAGCGCTTGACGCGTCGGGACACGCTCCCGCCCTTAGGTTTTTGTACCTCCGCCCGCCAATAATCAAATTTGCGCCGTCCAAAGTATAAATCATTTGCAGTGGCAAGCGTGTAGGCAAAAAAGAACTTAATCCACAGGCGTTCCGGCAAATTGCCCATACACTTTCGTAATTTTTATTTAAATTTGCATGTAAATGCAATGCACCTTCCTGTAATGAAAAAACTCTACGTATGCCTTAGGTATTGGTTGCTGTCGGTGGGTATTTTGACGGGTCTGGGTTTGGTTTCGGAAGAAGTTTACGGACAAAAGTTCGGCGGGCGTCCTCACAAACACCATCAGGCCAAAAAAAGAAAAATGGCTAAAAACAAGGCCTATCACAAAAAACAACTGCAAAAGTTGCACAAGCACACCCTTTCCAAAAAAGGGATGAAACACGGCAACAAGATGGCCCATCGTTACGACCACCATCAATACGAAATGCTTCATCCCCACGACCGCAATTACCTCAACCCGCTCAACGAAATGAACAACTACAATAAAAAATTTCGTCATTACTACGACGGGGCGGGCATGCACGTGCAATATTCGGCGGGCGTGTGTTATCTGGACTATCCCACCTACGACTACGCGACCTACACCACCCTTTACGACACGATATTCCATCAACAAATGAACGGCTCGATAGAAGGCTTGGGTATTTCCGGGGGCGTCCAATTCGACCCGTATTTTAGCGACAATTTCAGCGCGGGGGTCTTTGCCAATGTGTACGGTGGACCGATGTTCGGTCCAAGCCGGCTCGATTATTGCGGGGAGTATCGTGCGGGCTTGCGTTTCAACGCCGGCTGGCGACCAATAAAATTTTTGTGGGAAGCCGGCGCCATGGGCTATTTCGGCAACGGGCGTTACAGCTACGAAGACCGAAGCCTGACCCAAACCGTCGTTCAATACGAGTCGGACATGATATATCCGTTCATTCCGAGGTTTGGCGCGGGTATCCGCGTTTTTCCCTACGGACAAAAAGTCAGTTGGGACTTGACGTATTACGCCGACATATTGGGTTTTAGCGGCCCCGACAACTCAAAAATTTTAAATCGCCCGCGGCAGTCGGTATCCCACGTGTTTTCTACGTCGGTGTGGATGCACACGCGGTTCAAGGTGGTGGCGGAGTTGTCGCCGTTTTATCAGCGACTGAGCAAAATACGCATACCCGAGCAGAATTTTGCGACCGAACGCGGTTGGCGCTTCAACATCGGCATTTGGTATACGTTCGACGCATGGTCGAAACCGTACAACAAGGTCAATTACGAATTGGCGCCCGAGTTGAAAAATTGAGGCCCGACGAACGTACATTACGATTTTTTGGCGAAATTAGCCGCCGATTTCAAACCCGACGGAATTTTTTCGCTATTGCCGGTATTGAGATGGGAAAGCCTCGTTTCTCAGCCATGGGATGGGGCCTTTTCCGACGCGTACGCCCGACGGGCGATTTCAATCGCAAAACCTTTTGTGTCGTACATCGGTTTCGCACGTCCGAATATGGCGCGAGAACCTAAGTGCAACCTGCGGCCAAAGTTTTCTTGGTCCTAAGAAACCGTCGTCGCCAAAAGTTCATTAAGCTCAAGCCCCTTCGAGGCGACGGCGGCCATTTGGGATAAAAGAATCGAAAATTTTGTCGTCGAAACGTTATTGAAAAAAACGGGTAAATTTTCAACCACGACCCAACACAATGAAAATTTACGACCGACATTTATATTAGCTTTGCAAACCAAGGCATATGCAAAACGAGTTTTTATCGTACCCGATGAAATTCGTGACCGAAAAAGAGTTGAAAACCGAAGGCGTTTTATGCTCGAAAAAAACAACGGCCCGATGGAAAACATCGTAAAAAGGAGACTTTGCGTTTGGCGGCAAAAATTCTTAAACAACAAAACACGGCCGCCGCAAGCGCTTTGCTCCGAAAACAAATTGTCGAGTTATGAGCGCCGTACATAATTCGCGGGGCTTTTCCCGTATCTTGATAAACGTCAAAAACCATTTGAGAAATTGAGCAAAAATTTTGTTTCCAAGAAAGCGCCCGCACAAAATTCTCAAGAATGTATTGCCCCCGCACGGTTTGTCGAACGTCAAATCGCTCATGCTAAGCCCGGTTACGCTTTGACGTACGAGCTTTGACGCTTCAAACACTGCGGGTACGAAAAGACGGGAACTTTATGATATTTTCAAGCAATGAACAAACGACAGATGGCGGATTTAAATCATTGGCGACCGGGTTGTATTTTTTCATGGCAAGGTCGTTATGTTTATAAAACCTTGTTGTGCATCGAAACCATGGAACTCGAAGCCGAAGCTTGCGGTTTGTCATCCATCAACGCCGCTCCCAAGCCCGGTTTCGACAAAAACTTCGTCGGCGAATGTCGATTCTCGCCTTTTGGAACCGTCAAACTTTAAATGGCAAACCGATTCGCCCACGAACGACCGATTTAAACTTGAATCCTATACAATGATACTAGATACATTGACAACGCAAGGCCATGTTTACCCCCGCTGAATTGACAAACAAGACGGTATTGGAATTAAAAAAAATTCTGGCCGACCTCAACATCAAAGGGGGAAAAGATTTAAAGAAACAGGATTTGATAAACTTAATCCTGTCGTCCACAAACGGAAGGACGAGCGAGGAAACCGAAGGCGGGCCACGGGCACAGGAATTTCGGAGCGAGGCCGACATTCGTGCCGAAAACGCCGAACCCGCACGGTCCCGAAACGTTTCCGAAAACCCCGAACCGGGCCCGCGCGTCGGCGATCCGACGCGTGCCGAGGCTTACGTTCCCGTACGGCCCGCAAGCTACCCCCCCCCTTCCGAACCGCGTCCGCGCATCGGCGACAATCCCTATCCCCGAGACGGCTATCGCCCCAATCTCCGTCCCGCCGTGCCATCGGAATCCGAGTCCAGATCCCGCGTCATGGATTTTCTCAATCCCGACGTCGATGAAAAACCGGCGGTCATTATGGACGGACGCATGAAGCCGCCACCCGTCGAAATCCGTTCGCCGCTCGGCCCGGACGGCAAACCGGTGCAACCGCTGCGTACACCGCCACCGCTCGGCCCCGACGGCAAGCCCCTACACAACGCTCCCGCCCCCGAAGTCAAAACCTCTGCGCCGACGAGCATTCCATTGGTTACCCGCGCGATTTCGCCTACGACGCTCGGACCGGAGGTCAAACCCGTAGGAACCCTTCCGGGCTTGCGCACCAGCCCGCCGCCCCAACTCGGCCCCGACGGCAGACCCATTCATCCCCCCGCCGCCAAAACTCCGCCGCCGGCAAAAACGCTCGTCCCTCCCGCAAGCGGAGGTACGGAAATTCGTTTGCCCGAAGTTAAGACCGCTATCGGACGCGGCACCCCCCCGCTCGGCCCCGACAACAAACCCATTCATCGCAAACGCGACGAAATCCCCGAATCCGAATACGCCATCCCCTCCCAAGGCGTACTCGAAATCGTGGACGAAGGGTACGGATTTTTGCGTTCGGCCGAATACAACTATTTCCCCTCGCCCGACGACGTCTACGTTTCGTCGAGCCAAGTCAAGCTCTTCGGATTAAAAACCGGAGACACCGTTCACGGACAAATCCGCCCCCCCAAAGAGGGCGAGCGTTACTTTGCCTTGTTGCAGGTCGAAACCATCAACGGCCGCAAACTCGAAGAAGTGCGCGACCGCATCATGTTCGACCACCTTACCCCCCTTTTTCCCAACGAACGTTTCAAATTAACGACGGGCGGACGCAACGACGACTTGTCGCTGCGTGTACTCGATTTGTTTGCCCCCATCGGCAAAGGACAGCGCGGCCTTATCGTCGCCCAACCCAAAACCGGCAAAACCATACTTTTGCAAAAATTGGCCAACGCCATTGCCCAAAACCATCCCGAGGTTTATCTTATCGTTCTGCTTATCGACGAACGGCCCGAGGAGGTAACCGACATGGCCCGCAACGTCAAAGCCGAAGTCATCTCTTCGACCTTCGACGAACCCGCCGAACGCCATGTGCAAGTGGCTAAAATTGTTTTGGAAAAAGCCAAACGCTTGGTCGAATGCGGCCACGACGTGGTCATTCTGCTCGATTCCATCACCCGCTTGGCACGGGCACACAACACCGTCACCCCCGCATCGGGCAAAATTCTTACCGGCGGCGTCGACGCTTACGCCCTTCACAAACCCAAACGCTTTTTTGGCGCGGCCAGAAACGTCGAAAACGGCGGCTCGCTTACCATTCTCGCCACCGCCCTCATCGACACCGGCAGTAAGATGGACGAAGTCATCTTCGAAGAGTTCAAGGGCACCGGCAACATGGAACTTCAACTCGACCGCCGCCTTGCCAACCGACGCATCTATCCCGCCATCGACGTCCTTGCCTCGGGCACCCGCCACGAAGAACTTTTGATGGACAATTATTTTCTCCAACGCACGTGGATTCTACGCAAGCTCCTTTCCGAAATGAACCCCATCGAGGCCATGGAGTGGCTCATTCGCCATATGCAGGAAACACGAACGAACGAAGAATTTTTATCGAGCATGTCGAGCATCGACGACCGCAGAAGTCGTTAGAGGATCGGTTGTGAGTTTGCCGCCGCCCGTCCGCGGCGGCGGCAAATAATATTTAACGTCGATAGGAATTCGATGCACACGTCCGCCGTTTTGGTTTGTGATTCCATCGTTTTATTTCGTAATATTGTCATTATGATTTGGACGCTAGGGATATGGATGGCGGCAACGGCGCCATGGGCCTTCGGACAAACCCACGAGTCGGACTTTTTTCGTCCGAAAGGTACGTTTTCCACGGGAGGGTCGCTTTACACCAACGGCTGGGGGTTGGACGTGCTGACCACAGGCAAAGTCGGAAATCAAACCGATTGGGCCGCCGCATTTTCTTTGACCACCCAAAAAGACCCACGCGAAACCCGCGTCGAATCCCTGTTCGGCGAACAGGGACGACGCTATATTTTCGACAAACAAAACGTCGTCTTCGTTCTTTATGCCGGCGCGGGGGTCGAAAGGATATTCCAGCCGCTGACGGCCGTTTCCAAATTGACGATTCGCGCCGGCGTTACGGCCGGGCCGTTGATTGCATTCCTCAAACCCTATTACCTCGAAATTTTCCGCCAGATTACGGGCAACGAAGGCATACGGCAACTAAGCTTGTACGACCCCGCCGTACACAATTATGGCAACATCATCGGTGAAGCGGAGTTTTTCAACGGTTTTGACAAAATGCGGCTCATGGCCGGCTTTCGCGTCCGCGCTCACGCCACGTTCAATTTCACCACCTCCGATATTTTCGTGCGTGCCTTGTACTTAGGCGTGCAAGCCGACGCCTATCCTCGTCCGCTTCCCATCATGACCCAATACCCGAACCATGCTTTTATGGTCGCGGGTTTTATCGGCGTACAAATTGGCAGCGCATGGGCCGAAAAACCTTTTTAATATCCTAAAAATGAAAATTTATGCGATGGCTGCGGTTTTGACCGCGTTTTTTTCCACGGGCGTTTGGAGCCAAATCCTTAATACCCGTATCGTTTCTCAAGATTTGAACGTTCCGTGGGAAATGGTTTGGGGGCCGGACAATTTCATTTGGGCCACGCTTAAATCCGGTACGGTATTGAGAATCAACCCCCAAAACGGCCAACGCATCGCCATTCTCAACGTCCCCGATGTAAGTATTGTCAGCGAATCGGGACTTTTGGGCATGGCCCTCCATCCCAATTTCGCCCAAGAACCCTTCGTATACCTTGCTTACACCTACCTTGCCGGCGGCAGCCAGCTGAGGCTCAAACTTGCGCGTTACCGTTACGAAGGCGGACTTTTAACCGACGCCCAAACCCTCCTCGAAAACATCCCCGCCGCATCCATCCACAACGGTTGCCGACTGGCTTTCGGTCCCGACGGCAAACTCTACATGACCACCGGCGACGCCGCCAATCCCTCCTCGGCACAAAACCTCAACAGCGCCTCCGGCAAAATCCTTCGCCTCAACCCCGACGGCTCCCGCCCCGGCGACAACCCTTTCCCCGCCCCCTCGCTCGTTTGGACGTTCGGACACCGCAACGCCCAAGGCCTGTGCTTCAGTCCCGGCGGACGACTCTACTCCTCCGAACACGGCCCCTCCTCCGACGACGAAATCAACATCATTGAAGTCGGGCGCAACTACGGCTGGCCCAACGTCTACGGTTATTGCAACGACGTTACCGAAACCGAATTCTGCGAACTCAACAACGTCAAAGAACCCATCATCGCATGGACGCCGACCATCGCGCCGGCCGGGATGGCTTACTACTCCCACACCGCCATCCCCGAATGGCAACATTCCCTGCTTTTGGCAACGTTGAATTCCAACGGCCGCGACTTGCGCGTTCTCAAACTCAACCAAGCCAACGGCGACCAAATCGTTGAAGAAAACGTCTATTTCGACAACGTCTACGGTCGTCTGCGGGCGGTGTGCGTCGCGCCCGACGGCCGGGTCTTCATTTCCACATCCAACCGCGACCAATACGGCACCCCCGGTTTGAACGACGACAAAATCATCGAAATTACGGGAACGAACACCGCCCCCGTTCTAAGCGACGCACAATTTACCCCCTCGCCCGTATATGCCGACGCCCAAACCCCCTACCTCTACTCCGTAAGAATATTCGACAGCTTCGGTCCGGCAAGCTTGGCCGCGACGACGGTGGATTTGTCGCCGCTCAACGGTCCGCCCGCCGCCGTGCTTTACGACGACGGCACGAACGGCGACCTCGTCGCCGGTGACGGCGTTTATTCGCGCGGTGGATTAACCGTACCGCTCAATACCTCCCCGGGCGTCCGGCGAATTATTGCGACGGCGCAAGACGTCGGCGGACTGATTACTCGCGACACGGTGTTTGTCGAGGTGTTGTCGCCCAACGTTTGGCCCGGCGACGCCAACCACGACCGTATCTGCGACATAAAAGATTTTTATTTGGTCGCCGGCAGTTACGGACGCACCGGCCCCGCACGCAGCCAACAAGGTACGTCGTGGCAAGCCTATACGCCACCCACGCATTGGAGCACCGCCGCATTTTATCAAGGGGCGCTCGTCAATCACAAGTTTGCAGATGCCAACGGCGACGGCATAATCAATCTTTTCGACCTTGCCGCCACCGTCGTCAATCGCGGACTGAGCCGGTAAACTCAACCGATACGAAATCGTCGGCGGTACAAAACTAGTGGCAACGACAACAAATCCTATTCCTTGTCGTCGCCGGGTTATTTTTGGGATAAACGATTACTCGTCTTAATCCAAGTCGATGGTTCGTCGTTATCCGTTTAAGACCGCCAAAATTCCAAGGCAACGGCCGCAGGCAAAAGGCCGAAACCAACGAACCGATTCCCGTGTCAATGTTCGGCGTTTCCGTTGAGGGGGTAAAGCACGGCGCGCACCGTCGAAACGGGAACGCCGACGACACGGGCAATGCGTTCGTCGGCGAATCCCTCGGCCTTTAACCCAAGAATAAAATCCCGCCGCACCTTTTCGACGCCTTTGTCGAAACCTTCTTCGCGTCCTTTTTCAAAGCCTTTTTCAAAGCCGAACTCCCACAAAAACGTCCCCTCGATGATTTTGAGGTCTTCCTCGGCGTAATGGGCGCGGATGTTTTGTTTGACCATGGGTCAATGTTCGGCGTTTCCGTTGAGGGGGTAAAGCACGGCGCGCACCGTCGAAACGGGAACGCCGACGACGCGGGCGATGCGTTCGTCGTCGAATCCCTCGGCCTTCAGCCCAAGGATAAAATCCCGCCGCGCGTCTTCGCGTCCTTTTTCGACGCCTTTGTCGAAACCTTCTTCGCGCCCTTCTTCGCGCCCTTTTTCGACGCCTTTTTCAAAGCCGAACTCCCACAAAAACGTCCTCTCGATGATTTTGAGGTCTTCCTCGGCGTAATGGGCCCGGATGTTTTGTTTGACCATCGTTTGCAATTCTTTGTCCCTCAATTGTAAAATCACGCCCAAAAGATTGTAGGCGTGGGCCCGCAACCGGCGACTTGGCGTCAGCTCCCGTATCCGTCGCAAGGCTTTGTCCACATACGTTTTGCGGTCGCGAATGTTGCAAAGAAACGAAAAAATCA
>CALAJH010000016.1 GCA_937922655.1 uncultured Bacteroidia bacterium | reverse complement strand
GGCCCGTTGGCTCATCAAACTCAAATACGGCCCCGACAAACCCGAACGCGGCCCCAACCCCAACGCACCCGTTCCTTTGAAGCAAGTCGAGGCGTGGATAAGGGATTTGGATTTGCCCTACAAAAAACGCGGGCTTTTCGGCCAAACGACCATCGAGGTCATGGAAATCAAAGCCGCCCACGCCGCCAAAAGAGCCGCGGCGCAAAACGACGATTCGATTTCCCCGCCCCCCAACGAGAACAAAAATTCGGAAGATTTCGCCCAATCGCCGCCCGTCCGGCGTTCGATTCCGAAAACTACGGGCGTTGAATCGGAAAACATAAGCTTGGAACCGAATTCCCCCGAAAAAACAAGCGTTTCAAACGCAAAAGAAACGCCTCCGTAAAATTTGAAAATCCCTGTGAGGTAATTTGTCGTTTTTTGCCGTAAAAAATCCGGCGGATGTTTTTTATCCCTTCGACAACGATTCGAAGGACGGAAAAGTTTTGTTGTTGTTAAAACCGAACGGTTTGAAGGCCGTATTCGTTGCGTGCGTCGTCGGTTTTCGGCACGACAACGACGGTATACTTTTTTCCCTGCACGAGATATAAAAAAAAATGCTTAATTTGGCGACGTGAAACGAATACTTGCTTTGGCGTTGGCGGCGGGCATGCTTGGCGGGGGATGCAAACGGTGCAACTGCTACAACGGCGGCACGTGCAACGACGGCAAATGCGAATGCACCGGCCCCTACACGGGAGACAAATGCCTGAATTTGGAGCGGGAACGGCATTTGGGGCGTTGGCAAATCGTTTATCGCGGATTTTTGACCGACAATATTTTTTCGGCGCCCGAAAAATACCGTATAGACCGCACAACCGTTGTTTCGGCTTACGAGGACGCGGCCAACGACCGGTTCGTGATTCCCAATTTTTTGGGCGAAGCGAACCAAACGCTGACCATGACCGTTAATCAAGATCGACTGACGCCGGGCAAAGCGACTTATTTCATCACCACCGACGACGGCGTCAAACACAACGTCGAAATTTCGACCTTTTCCCAAACCCGTACGGGTTCTCAGGTGATATTCGACTTGAGCTATGCGTCGCTATCGACGGGCAACACGCTTCGGGAATTTGAAATGATAATGACCAAACAATAAATTAAAATTATGATAACGACGGCAAACATCGTTTCGAGGGCTTACGACGCGGCGCCGGCGGGCGTCGACCCCAAACTCGTCGAACTCTTGGACAGACAACGGGCCTTTTTCGCCACGGGAAAAACGCGGAACGTCGATTTTCGCTTGGCCCAACTCAAAAAGTTGAAAAAGGCCGTCAAAGACAACGAGGCGGCGATATTCGACGCGCTGAAAAAAGATTTGGGCAAACCGCCGTTCGAGGCGTACGCGACGGAAATCGGCCTGACGCTCGAAGAAATCGGCTTTACGCTGCGCAATTTGCGCGTTTGGGCCGAACCCACGCCCGTACCCACGCCCATGACCCAGTTTTTGTCGTGGGCCAACATCTATTACGAACCCTTTGGCAACGTGTTGGTCATCGGCCCGTGGAACTACCCCTTTCAACTGGCGATCGTACCGATGATGCAGGCCATGAGCGCGGGCAACTGCGTGGTCTACAAACCGTCCGAACATGCCCCTCACACGGGCGCGCTCATCGCCAAAATCGTCGAACAAAACTTTGAACGCGACTACGTCGCCGTCGTCGAAGGCGGCATAGAAACCAACGCCGCCCTTCTCCAACTCCACTGGGACCACATCTTTTTCACGGGCAGTCCGCAGGTCGGCAAAATCGTCATGCGTGCCGCCGCCGAACACCTGACCCCCGTCACGCTCGAACTCGGCGGAAAAAGCCCGTGCATCGTCGACAAAACGGCCAACATCCCCGTCGCCGCCGCAAGAATCGTTTGGGGAAAGTTCGTCAATTGCGGACAAACGTGCATCGCCCCCGACTACCTGCTCGTCGACCAAGCGGTCAAAGAACCGTTGCTCAAAGCCCTTGCGGCAAAAATTAAAGAATACTACGGCGACGACCCCAAAACCAGCCCCGACTACGGCCGCATCATCAACGACCGGCACTTCCAACGCCTGCAAGCTTACCTCCAAGACGCGCCGATTTATTGCGGCGGCAAAACCGACCCGGCTTCGCGCTACATCGAACCGACCGTCCTCGACGAAACGCCCGTCGACACGCCCGTCATGCAGGAGGAAATTTTCGGTCCGATTCTGCCGACAATCACCTACCGCAACCTCGACGACGCCATCGCCTTCGTCAATTCGCGCCCGCGACCGTTGGCGCTCTACGTCTTTACTCAAAAAAACGCGGTGGAAAAACAAGTGTTGGAACGCACGCTTTCGGGCGGCGGATGCGTAAACGACACGCTCGTCCACCTAAGTACCCCCGAATTGCCCTTCGGTGGCATCGGTCAAAGCGGCATGGGAAGCTATCACGGCAAGTTCGGTTTCGAGACCTTTTCCCACAAACGAAGCGTCTTGAAAAAAGCCAACTTCCCCGACGTCAAACTGCGCTACGCGCCCTACAAAAACCGTCTTTCGTTGCTCAAAAAAATGATGGGCTAAGGCAAACGCATCGGCAACGGGCGCGTCAAAGTTCGCCTACAAAGCTTTGTCGCCTCAAAGCGTTGGTTTTCCATTTTCTTCGCCGTCCGTGGGGTAGCGTCGAAAAGACCGATTCGTTTTTTTGCGGCGCGCGTCGTTTTTTTGCAACTTTTTTCTCTAAAAAACGGTAAAAAAAGATTGTAAATACGGTGTTCGTCCGCCTAATCGAAAACGCGGACGCCAAGAAATCCATATTTTTATGTACGACGTTATCGTGGTGGGCGCGGGCCACGCGGGATGCGAGGCGGCGGCGGCGGCGGCGCAAATGGGTCGTTCGACGCTTCTTATCACCATGAATTTGGCGGCCACGGCCCAAATGTCCTGCAATCCCGCCATGGGGGGCGTGGCCAAAGGCCAAATCGTTCGCGAAATCGACGCGCTAGGGGGCCTTTCGGGCATCGTTACCGACCATACGATGATTCAATTTCGGATGCTCAACCGAAAAAAAGGCCCCGCGATGTGGTCGCCTCGGGCACAATCCGACCGTTTGCGTTTCGCCGAAACGTGGCGCCTATTGCTCGAACGCCTGCCCAAACTCGATTTTCGACAGGAAACGGTTACGGGCCTTTGCATCGTCAACGACGGGGGACGACGGCGGGTAACCGGCGTCTACACGGGGTTGGGCCGGAAAATCGAAGCCCGAACGGTGATATTGACCAACGGTACGTTTCTCAACGGAAAAATCCACGTGGGGGAAAAAAACTTTTCGGGCGGACGCTCGGGCGAAAAAGCCGCCCACGGCCTAACCGAACAACTGGTCGAGGCGGGATTCGTTTCGGGACGCATGAAAACGGGCACGCCGCCGCGCATCGACGGCCGTTCGATTGACTATTCGCGTCTGGAGGTGCAAGCGGGCGAGGAGCCGCCGGGCAAATTCTCGTTCACCGACACGCCGCCGCTCACCCACCAAATTCCCTGCCACATCGCTTACACCAACGCCGCCGTCCACGCGATATTGGAGGAAGGTTTTGAGGCTTCGCCGATGTTCTCGGGCCGGATTCAAGGCGCGGGGCCGCGCTATTGCCCGTCCATCGAAGACAAAATCGTGCGTTTTGCCGACAAAGACCGCCATCAGCTTTTCGTCGAACCCGAGGGTCGAAACACCATCGAGGTGTACCTCAACGGTTTTTCGTCGTCGTTGCCGGAGGACGTACAGGAACGCGCCCTTCGGAAAATCGAAGGCTTTGAAAACGCCAAACTTTTCCGGCCCGGTTACGCCATCGAATACGACTATTTTCCCCCCCACCAATTGCATCTAAGCCTTGAAACCCGGCGGGTGGAAAACCTTTTTTTCGCCGGGCAAATCAACGGCACGACGGGTTACGAAGAGGCGGCGGCACAAGGAATCGTTGCCGGAATCAATGCGGCGCTCAAAGTCCAAGACCGGCCCCCGCTCGTTCTCGGGCGCGACCAAGCCTACATCGGCGTGCTTATCGACGACCTCATCCACAAAAGCACCGACGAACCGTATCGCATGTTCACCTCCCGGGCCGAATACCGCATCATGCTCCGCCAAGACAACGCCGATATGCGCCTGACCGAACTGAGTTACCGTCTGGGTTTGGCCGACGAAACACGCTATCAAGCGTTGGAAGAAAAAAAACGCGAGTGCCAACGACTCGAAAACCGGCTCAAAACCGTTTTTTTCACCCCCGAAGAAATCAATCCCCTACTCGAATCATGGGGCGAAAGTCCGGTGCGCGAAAAAACAAGCGCCGACCGTCTGCTGGTCCGCCCCAACGTTTCGCTCGAAAAGCTTCGCACGCTTTCGGCAACGCTCGACGAGTATTGCCGCCGGCAAGACGTCGCCGAATCCGTCGAAATCGCCGTCAAGTACGCGGGCTACGTCGAAAAGGAGGCGGAAATGGCCGCAAAAATCAAACGTCTCGAAGACGTCGCCCTACCCGAAAACTTCAACTACCACGCCGTCGGTTCGCTTTCCAACGAGGCCAAACAAAAATTGACGCAAATCAAACCGCGAAGCCTTGGTCAGGCGGCGCGGATTTCGGGCATTCGTCCGGCGGACATCTCGGTACTGATGGTCTACATTGGGCGTTAAGCCGCCGCCACGCCCGTCAATCCAAAACGGCAAGGGCGCGTGCGACGTTGCCGGCCAATTCGCCGAAAGCCGCGCCCTCGGGACTTTTGGCGGCCAAAGCGACGGGTTTGCCCGTATCGCCGCCGGTACGCACCGTTTCGACCATCGGTATTTGAGCCAAAAGCGGTACGCCGAGTTCTTCGGCCAAAGCTTTGCCGCCGCCGGCGCCGAAAATATGATATTTTTTTTCGGGCATATCGGGCGGCACGAAATAAGCCATGTTTTCGACCACGCCCAATATCGGCGCGGTTACGCCGGGCATACGAAACATGGCGGCGGCTTTTCGGGCGTCGGCCAAGGCCACGGGTTGGGGCGTGGTAACGACAATCACCCCGCGCGGCTGAAATTGTTGGGCCAAAGTGATGTGTATATCCCCCGTGCCGGGCGGCAAATCGACGACGAGATAGTCGAGCGTCCCCCAGTCGGTGTCGAAGGCCAATTGTTGTAGGGCTTTGGAAATCATGGGGCCGCGCCAAACCACGGCCTGTTCTTCGGGCACCAAAAAACCAATGGACATGACGCGCACGCCGTAACGGGTAAAGGGAACCATACGGTCTTTGCCGTTGTCCGAGCGTATCAACGGCTGTTGGCCCCGTAAATTGAACATCAAGGGCATGGAGGGGCCGTAAAGGTCGGCGTCGAGCAGGCCGACTTGGGCGCCGGCGTGGGCCAAAGCAACGGCAAGGTTGGCGGCGACGGTGCTTTTTCCCACCCCTCCCTTGCCCGATGCGACGGCGACGACGTTTTTCACGCCCGTAAAGCGACCGTCGCTTGCACCGCGCGTTTCGGCCGTGACCACAACGTCCACCTCCGCGTCCGCCGACACCAACGTCTTTATCGCCGTAACGCAAGCGTTTTTTATCGCGTCTTTGAGCGGACAGGCGGGGGTTGTCAATACCAACGTGAACGATACCTTGCGTCCGTCCACCGTCAGGTTGCGAATCATGTTCAGCGTGACCAAATCTTTTTTCAGGTCGGGGTCTTGGACTTGGCTCAAAGCGGCCAATACCGCCGTGTGCGTGATGGAATTCATATTCATTTGACAAACAATCAAAACGGGCGTAAAGTTTGTCCGACGCGAAGTCGTTGTGTTTGGTTTGGGTTTTACGACAATTTTATCCGCGGCCGAACAAAAAAGCGTAAAAAACGGCCGGGTTTCGGCGCCGTCGCGGCTTTGTATGGGGTGATAGTTTGCGGTATTTTCACGGTGGATGCTTTCGGACGTTCGTTTGAAAAAAAATATACGTTTGAATATATTTTTCGGCGGCGCGAATACAGTTCGTCAATCGGACGACCATTGTTTCTTAAATGGTTCGAAGGGCGTTGTCGTGGTTGCCGGTTTGGCGCGGCTTGTTCGTTTCAAGGATTCACCGCGGGGAAAACGGTTCGCTTTCGATTTTGTCCTGCCGCTTTTCCAATTCTCCGACCTTGACGACGAACCTTTCCAACTTGACTTCAATACGGTTGAGTCGTTCGACGATAGCGTCGAATTTCTTTTCCATCGGTTCGAAGCGACGCTCAATCTGCTCGAAGCGTTTGTCGAATTTGGCGTTTTAGATAAGCGAAAACACTGCCCCCAAGGGCAATGAGAATGCCGAAAATCCAAAGCATTCGCCGGTTGGTCGCTTCGAGCGAACGATGAAGGTCGTCGATGCGGCGGTTGGTTGCCTCGAGGTTGATTTCGATGGTGTGCAAACGGTCGCGGTCGCCGAGCGTGAACGGCACGGGGGTGTTCAACCGGGGGTCGTCGTATTTACTTTTGCGTGCGTTGGGCTCGTCCTACGCCCAAGCGCAAGACCACGCAAAAAACACGGCAAAAGTCAACGTCGGCGTTCGTTTCACGGCTTCTTGTTTTTAATACGTTGATACGAAACGTTGCCGGGCCCAAAACCGACAAACCGCTTGCAAAAACGACGCGAATACGGGGCAAAACGCCAACGGTTTACGCTTTGCGTCACGATGTTGCGCTTGCCGGTTTGGCGAGCTTGTTGGATACGTTGATTTTCCACGGTGTTTTTTCGGCGGCGTAGCTTCGTTTCGGCCTCACGATTTAAGCTTGTTTCGCCATACCGGTCAATTTTTATGATTTAAATCAGTTTTTTTACTGACGACGGCGGGATAAAAACAAGACGAGAATCATTCAAAAGTCCGGTTTGCGTCATTGTCCCAAGACGGGGCGCCGTTCTAACTTTGCATCGTCAAGCTTATCGAAATCTCTATGTGGATCATATACTTTTTGCTGGGATGCAGTCTGACGGTGGCCGTCGCTTTTTTAACCGCCTTTTTTTGGGCGGTGCGCGGACGTCAGTTCGACGACGTGGTTACCCCCGCGCTTCGGGTCTTAACCGATGAAAACGACCATGACAATAAACGACAATAATTTACCGAATCCATGAACGATACAATCCAACTCGAACGACAAACGCAGCGTATCGAGGGCATTGCTCCGGGGAAATCCGGGGTGAATTACGAAAACTTTAATTACGACAACCGAACGGTCTACTGGTTTGCGGCGGCAAGCATATTTTGGGGACTGGTCGGGATGTTGGTGGGCTTGTTGGTGGCCTTACAGATTTTCATTCCCGAGATGAATCTTGGCACGGAGTTTACGACCTTTGGCCGTACGCGCCCGCTCCACACCAACGCGGTGATTTTCGCCTTCGTCGGCAACGCGATATTTGCGGGCGTTTACTACTCGATGCAGCGCCTGCTCAAAACGCGCATGTTTTCCGACCTGCTTTCCAAACTTCACTTTTTCCTTTGGCAGGGCATCATCGTCGCGGCGGCGGTAACGCTTTTGGCGGGCATCACCACAAGCCACGAATACGCCGAACTCGAATGGCCGATAGACATCGCCATCACCGTTGTTTGGGTGATTTTCGGGGTCAATATGATAGGCACGATATTGCGCCGACGCGTGCACCACATGTACGTGGCCATATGGTTTTATTTGGCGACGTTCGTGACCGTAGCCGTGCTGCACATCGTCAATTCGATAGAGCTGCCCATTTCGTTTTTGAAAAGCTATTACGTGTATTCGGGAGTGCAGGACGCGCTGGTGCAATGGTGGTACGGCCACAACGCCGTGGCCTTCTTTTTGACCACGCCCTACCTCGGCTTGATGTACTACTTTTTGGTCAAGGCGGCCAACCGCCCCGTTTACTCGTATCGTTTGTCGATAGTCCACTTTTGGTCGTTGATATTCCTCTACATTTGGGCGGGGCCGCACCATTTGTTGTATACGGCGCTTCCGGACTGGGCGCAATCGTTGGGAACGGTGTTTTCGGTGATGCTCATCGCGCCGTCGTGGGGCGGAATGATAAACGGTCTTTTGACGCTTCGGGGCGCATGGGACCGTGTTCGTCAGGACCCCGTCTTGAAGTTTTTCGTCGTCGGGGTAACGTGCTACGGCATGGCCACGTTCGAAGGCCCGATGCTTTCGTTGAAAAACGTCAACGCCATCGCCCACTACACGGACTGGATTCCGGCACACGTCCATGTGGGCGCCTTGGGCTGGAACGGTTTTCTTACCTTCGGCATATTTTATTGGATGTTTCCCCGGATTTTCGGTACGAAGTTGTATTCGACGCGCTTGGCCAATGCGCACTTTTGGATGGGGGTTTTAGGCATAGTGTTTTGGGCCGTGCCGATGTATTTTGCCGGCTTTACGCAAGGCCTGATGCTTAAAGAGTTCACGGCGGACGGCGTTTTGCGTTATCCCAACTTTCTCCAAACGCTTTTGCAGGTCGTACCGATGTACGCGATTCGGGCTATCGGCGGCGCCATCTATCTAAGCGGATTCGTCGTCGGCGCCTACAACCTGTACATGACCGTCAAATCGGGCAAACTCGTCGCCGACGAAGCCGACAGCCACCCCGCACTCGTTCCCGACGCCTACCACGACGGCAAATACGCGTGGCACCGCGTTCTCGAACGCAAACCCGTCGTTTTCGGACTGCTGACGACCGTCGTCATCCTCATCGGCGGCTTGATTGAATTAACGCCGACGTTCTTGATTAAGTCCAACGTACCGACGATTGCCTCCGTCAAACCTTACACGCCTTTGGAACTCGAAGGCCGGGACATCTACATCGGCGAGGGATGTTTGGCCTGCCATTCGCAAATGGTGCGTCCGTTTAGAAGCGAAACCGAACGCTACGGCGAATACTCCAAGGCGGGCGAATACGTCTACGACCACCCGTTTTTATGGGGTTCGAAGCGCACGGGGCCGGATTTGCACCGCGTCGGCGGCAAATACTCCGATTCTTGGCACTACAACCACATGGAAAACCCCGTTTCGATGTCGCCGGGTTCGATAATGCCGCCGTATCCGTGGCTGTTGGAAAAAGACTTGGACGTTTCGATGACGGCCGAAAAAATCAAAGCCATGCGCAAATTGGGCGTACCTTATGCCGAGGGTTACGAAAACCGCGCCCTCGAAGACCTCAACAAACAAGCGGCTGAAATTCAAGCCCGGCTTCAAAAAGACGGTATCCAAACCCCGGCCAACAAAGAAATCATCGCCCTCATCGCTTACCTCCAACGCTTGGGCACGGACGTCAAACTTGCCCAACAAACACAAAATTAAAGGAATCAATCGCCTATCTAAACCCACCATGATTATCGTCGGTAAACTATGATGAAGGCGCGTGTGGCGGGCGGGCGAAAGCCCGCCCGGCCCCAACGCGTTCCCCGACGAATTTTTTAAGCCATTACTTTTTACAACCATGAGACACTTTTTGGAAAACGTCACGGGACTCGAAATTTATCCCTTGATTTCCTTTGTAATTTTTATTGTCTTTTTCGTTTGGGTAACGCTGCGCGTGGCAACGCGTTCCCGACGGGAAGTCGCCGAAATGAGTCAAATTCCTTTACTTGAATCGAACCATGAAAGCAAAGCATAAAAAATTATTGGCGACGGCCACGCTAAGTTTTGGCGGCGTTGGGGCGGTCATGGCCCAGTCTTCCCCTCCGCCCGGGTTAAACTCTTTGGTTGTTACCGTCGTCGTCGCATCGGTGGTCGTCTTTTTGGCGATGTCGGCGGCGCTCGTCGGAACGACCGTCCTTATTCTCAAACTGCTCAAAGCCCGAGGCCTGCAAATCGATTTGTCCCTGCCCGAGGTATCGCTCGGCGGCGTTTGGGAACGGTTTGTCGGCATGCGCCCCGCCAAAAAGCTCGCCGCCATCGACACGCCCCTCGACCACAACTACGACGGCATCATCGAATTGGACAACGCCGCGCCCCCCATCTTCAACTTTATTTTTTACGGCACGATTGTCTTTTCCATCGTTTATCTGTTGGTTTATCACGTTTTTGACCTTCGTCCGTTGATGATTGAGGAGTACAAACAGGAGATTGCGCAAGCGGAATTGCGTAAAGGCTCGGGCGAGGAGGTCGAAACGCTCAACGAAACGACGGCCCGTATGGCCGACGCCGACCTAAGCGTCGGTAAAGACATTTATACCGCCAACTGCGCCGCCTGCCACGGCAACGCCGGCGAGGGTAAAGTCGGCCCCAATCTCACCGACGAATACTGGATTCACGGCGGCAGTTTTCACGACGTATTCAAGACCATCAAGTACGGTGTGCCTTCCAAAGGCATGATTCCGTGGAAAAGCCAGCTCAACGCCAAGCAAATCCAAGACGTGTCGGGCTACGTCAAGTCGTTGGCCGGCACCAACCCGCCCAATCCCAAAGCCCCCGAAGGCGAAAAGTACGTCGAGGCCGCAAGCGCCGCCGGCGATTCGACTTCGGTCGTCAATTAATTTTTCACACGTCCCTCGCTTTGGCCTGCGCCCGCGTCTTTGTACGCGGGCGTTTGGCGTTGAAAAACCGCAACACCACGAGCCCCGGATTTCCTCGCCGTTCAACCGCGCAATCAAAAAAGCGTCCAACAAACAACAAAATTTTTCGGTCGATTTTAGGCGGCGTTGAACAAATTTGGCAGCTTAATACAGACTATGTACAAATGCATTGTCAATGACAAACGCCAAAACCGTACGACGAAAACGCCGTTTCAAACGCCGAACAACGGCTTTTGCGGGAAAACACCCTAACGTGTCCGATAAATATAAACGGTTTGATTGAGATTGACGGGGTTGAGAAAATACATGACCTTGTCGAGGAGTGCGGGTTCGACGACGGTTTCACGCCTTAGGGCGGGAAAAATTTTTTTCAAACGCTCTTCGCGCAACGGCACGTCCACGTCCTGAAAAACAAGGACGTAATAAATGGAATCGGCCAGGGTTCCGAGGCGTTGTTTCAATTCCTCGGGCGTTTCGTGGTCCCGGAATTCGATTTGGACGGGCAAACGCTTGTTTTTGCCCATATAAAAGTCGGGGACGAAAATACGATTTTTTTTGTAGCTGTCGAAAACAACGGCGTAACGCTCGTTTTCGGGCTTGGTTCCCAAAAAACGCATGGTATCGACGGCTTGCAGTTTGGAGGAGGAAAAACTCAAAGGCAGAAGGACGATAAAGTTGAGCGTCCAAACGACGGCCATGATTCTAGGAAAAAGCTTGGGCCGGGCGTTCCAAAAGTCGGAGCCTTCACGGAATTTTTCCCATCCGACGGCGCCCAAAATCAATACCTGCGGCACGACCGTCAAAACAAAACGTTCCTGTTTGTTGACGTGGTAGGAATGAAAAGCGAAAAATATCATCGTGGGCAAAAACAACAACAAATTTTTTCTCCAATCCACGAGCGTTCCGAACATTAAAAACAAGCTCAACGGGGGAATAAATACGCCCGCAAACAACAAAAGATAATTGTACCACGGCAAAACGGGATAATCGGCCGCATGCTCGACGTTGTATTTGTAATAGTAATAAAGCGGGGCGAAAGGAATTTTCCAGAAGTAAACATCGACCAATCCCTGCAAAAGAAAAATGCCCAAGAGGGCGCCCAGTCCGAAAAAAAAAGCGCCGCGCCGACGCTTCAAAAACAGCAAGGCCAACCCCGTTCCCGCGATAATTAAAACGGTCTGGTAACGTACGGCAAAGGACAGGCCCATCAAGAATCCGGCAAGCATCCAAAGTTGGGGCCGGTCGTCGTCTTGGGCTTTGCGGGCGTACCATGTTCCGGCCAAAACAAACGGCAAAGCGACGGCCTCGACCAAAAAGCGCACGCTCATGAACGGCATAAACCACAAAACGGCGACGAGGAGTCCGGCCAAAGTCGCCGCTTTTTGCGAACCCAAGCGTCGGGCGATTTTATAAGAATAAAAGACGGTCAAAAGCGAAAAAAGGCCGTGAACGATTCTTCCGACCAACGACTTAACCTCGGGGTCGAAGACGCCGAGGCGCTCAAGCAGGCCGTAAAGCAGATAAAAAAAACCGGGGTACACCAGACTTTTCTTTTCGGGTTCGGGGCCGGTAAGCCACATGGGAATGCCGTCGAGCCAATGCTGGGCGGGTTCGACGACAAGAAAATGGTCGTCGTACATGCCGTAACCCCGGGAAAAAAACATGGCCGGCAAGCGAACGAGCAGCGCCAAAAGCATTATCCACGGCAAAGGATCGCACTCCCAACGACGACGAAGTTCGGATAAATTCACGACGTAAAAATAAACCAAAAAGCCGAACGCGACGGAAAAAAGCAAGAGAAAAAACACGCGGCGGCGCCAAAAGAAAAAATTGCGGGGGATGTTTGTTGAATTTGCATGGGGTGTGCCGGAATCTACGCCAAAGATTAGTATATTTGCCCGGCGAAACAAAGGTTTATTCAACGGCAACGTATGGCGACAATAACGACTTGGCTCGTGTGGACAGTAGGGGCGACGGCATGTGTTTACGCCCAAAACCCTAAGGCGGACTGGAAAAAACAGAACGAAACCATCGTTCAATTGTACCGCGACGGAAAACAGGCCGAGGCCCTCGAAATCGCGAAAAAAAACATCAAAACGGCCGAGGCGGCGTTCGGGGTCAAACATTCCAATTACGCCACGAGCATCAACAACGTCGCGTTCTTGAATTACAAACTCGGCAAATACGCCGAGGCGGAAAAATACTACAAAATGGCGATGGACAACCGCAAGCAAATCCACGGGGAAAACCACCCGGCCTACGCCACCACGCTCAACAACCTCGCCAAACTCTACATCGAACTCGAACGTTACAAAGAAGCCGAACCCCTGCTCAAAAAAGACCTCGAAATTTCGATGAAATACATGGGCAAAAACAACCCCCAATACGCGAACATCATGAGCGACTTGGCGCTGGTCTACGAAAAAACGGGACGCGCCAAAGAAGCCGAACCGCTTTACGTCGAAGCCCACAACGTCTACAAAAAAGCCGACGACCCACGGCAAGTCCGCGCCGCCGAAAATCTGGCCATCAACCAAGAAGATTTGGGCAACTTCCTGCGTTCCGACTCGCTCATGCGCTCGGTACTCGACGCCAAACGCAATCAAGTCGGCGAAGACCACCCCGATTACGCCAAAACCCTCATTTATTTGGCCGAACTTTATGAAAAAATGGGTCATTACGTCGAAGCCGAAAGTCTTTTCACCGTCGCCAAAGAGGTGCGCAGAAAATACCTCGGCAAAGACAGCCCCGAATACGCCAAGTCGCTCAACGCCTTGGGCAACGTCGAACTTTCGATGGGCCGTTACGCCGAAGCGGAAACACTGTTTTCGCAGGCGCGCAACATCGTCAAACAGCTTTTGGGTACCAAACACCCGTATTACGCGCTGTGTTTAAACAACTTGGCCCGCGCCGCCGAAGCCCAAGGCCGCTACCCCGAAGCCGAAGCGCTGTACAAAGAAGACCTGCAAATCACCAAAACACAGTTGGGCGAAGACCACTTGTATTATTCGGCGACGCTCAACAACCTCGCCGCCCTCTACGAAACCACGGGCAGGTACGCCGAGGCCGAATCCCTCTACAAAAAAGACCTCGAAATCACCAAAGAAGTCGTCGGCGAAAACCACCCCGATTACGCTATCAGCCTCAACAACCTCGCGGGCCTCTACGAAACGATGAAACGTTACGCCGAAGCCGAATCCCTCTACAAAAAAGACCTCGAAATCACGAAAAAACATCAAGGCGACAACCACTTCAGCTACGCGACCAGCCTCAACAACCTCGCCGCCCTCTACGAAAAAATGGGCAAATTCAAAGAGGCCGAACCGCTTTACAAAGAAGCGCTCGAAATCCGCAAAGACCACTTCGGCGCCGACCACCCCGATTACGCCACGAGCCTTTCCAACCTTGCCGCGCTCTATAAGTCCATGAACAAACCCGAGGCCGCCGAACCCTTGTACAAACAAGCCCTCGAAATCCGCAAAACCCAACTCGACCCCCGGCACCCCGATTACATCGAAAGTTACTACCACCTTGCGGGCCTCTACAAGCGCCTCCAACGCTTCCCCGAAGCCGAAAAACTTTATCAAGAAGCCTTGGACATACGCAAACAAACCTTTGGCGAAACGCATCTCAATTACGCGGGCGCCGCCACGCGTTTGGCCAAACTTTATCAAGAAACCAAACAGTTCAACAAAGGCGAACCGCTCCTCAAACAGTCCGTCGACATCCACAAAGCCCAACTCGGCGCCGACCACCCGGCCTATGCCACCGCCCTGACCACCCTGTCCAAGTTTTACGAAAGCGCGGGCAACGCCGCCGAAGCCGAAAACTATCGCAAACAAGCCGAGGCCGTTTTGAAAAAATAACTCCAAACAATATCGTCATGCATCCTCAAAGGTATCGCGGTCTCGACGACCTGCTCGAACAATCGCTCGAAGGCGCCGACTTGGGCAAAAGATTCTTTGCGGGCGTTATCGATTACATCTTCACTCAGGTCGTCGTTTTTGTCGCCACCGTTTTGTTGATTGAAGAATCGGAAACGGCGTGGCTTCAAATGTTTTTGGTTAGCGTCGTATTCAACTGGTTCTATTCGGCGGGCATGGAAAGTTCGGCAAAACAAGGCACGGTCGGAAAAATCCTCATGGACATTAAAGTCGTCGACCTTTACGGGCGGCGCGTGTCGTTTTTCGTGGCCACCAATCGTTTTTTCGCCAAGTACCTGAGCGCGCTGCTGCTCTTTGTCGGCTATTTGATGATTCTTTTTGACGCCAAAAACCAAGGGCTGCACGACAAAATCGCACGCACGCTCGTGGTCAAAGCGTAGCCGCCGCCTTTTCCAATCCGCCCTTGCCCCGTACGACAATCGTCGCGGCATAAGCAAACGCCTAACGCACGCCCGTCCCTTGCCTCCCGTTTTGGATGGAAAAAGAAACGCCAAACCCCGTTTTGACCGTTGAATGCCGCCCGCGGTCGATTTTTTTTGCCGCCGACGCAAAAAATGATTATCTTTGCGCTAAACTAGAAAAACCGGCTTTTGAAGGTCGAACGGAAGGTGCGGCGATGGGGCGTGCAAATGGAGACGGTTTTTCCACGGCCGCCCTTTTTCGCCCCTCGCGCCATGCTTTACAACCCATGGAGCCGCATTCATCAAACTTAATCCCGTTTTATGCAAAATGTAAAAGACGAAGATCGCCGCATCACCGAGGCCGATTCGTTGTACGACGGACTCGAAACCCTTTCGGTAAAAGAAATACTTCAAAAAATGAACGCCGAGGACGCAAAAGTGGCGACGGCGGTAGCCGCGGCCTTGCCCGCACTCGAACGACTGATAGAAGGCGTCGTCGAACGAATGCGGGCCGGCGGGCGGCTGTTTTACCTCGGGGCGGGGACGGCGGGTCGTTTGGGCGTCGTGGACGCCTCCGAATGCCCGCCGACCTTCGGCGTACCGCCGGGCATGGTTGTGGGACTCATCGCCGGCGGCGACGGCGCCATCCGCAAAGCCGTCGAATTTGCCGAAGACGACCCCTTACAAGGTTGGAAAGACCTCCAAAACCACGGCGCCGGCGCCCAAGACTGTTTGGTCGGCATTTCGGCGAGCGGCCACACGCCTTACGTGTTGGGGGCCTTGCGCTCGGCCCGCAACGCGGGTCTGCTTACCGGCGCCGTCGTTTGCAACCCCGGCACGCCCGTCGCCGCCGCCGCCGAATTTCCCGTCGAAATCGTCGTCGGCCCCGAATTCGTTACCGGCAGTACTCGATTAAAATCCGGCACCGCCCAAAAAATGGCGCTCAATATGATTTCCACCGCGACGATGATACGCTTGGGACGGGTCATGGGCAACAAAATGGCCGATATGCTCTTGGCCAACAACAAACTTATCGCCCGCGGCGCGCGCTACGTCGCCCGCGCCACGGGTCTGTCCCAAGCCGAGGCCAAAGCCCTGCTCGTTCAACACGGCTCGGTGCGTGCCGCCCTCGCCGCCTTTAATTTATCCGAAACGTCATGACGATTTGGATTCTGCTTTTGTCCGCACTGATTTTCGCTCAAACGCCGCAAGAAGAGGCGTTCTTGGAGCTTGTCCGTTCCGAAAACGGCTCGATAGCCTTTGCCAACGAATCGCTTGCCGCAAAGTTCGCCGAACGCTACCCCGATTTGGCCCACCGTCGTTCGCCCGACTTCGACGTGCTTTGGAGCGAAAATTCTCCTTTTTTCGTCGAAGCCGATTTGGATTCCGACGGCAAAAAAGAATTGTTGGCGTTCTTTGAGGTCAAAACCGGGCGTTCGTTGCGCAAGGCCGTCGCCGCTTTTCGCGGCAACGAACAACGCTGGGCGGCACGAGACGTCCTCCTTCACCCGTCGATTGACTACGAATACGCTTCGTCGGACGAAAAAGGGGTCGTTTGTCGGGAAAAATCGCTTGGCGGCGGAATGGACACCGAAGTCGTGGAACGCCTTAGGCGATTGCGCATGAACGACGACTATTTGATTGTTACATCGCCTTAGCGAAAACGCCGCCATGCCTTTATCCATCGCACAAAAAACGGCGTCTTTTACTTACAAACATGGGTTTGCAAAGTGGGCAATATTTCTAGGAACGTTCTTGTTTTGCATCGGCGTGTACGCTCAATCCTCGAAGTTGCCCGGAATGAGCGAAGAAGCACAAAGGGAATACGACAGCATTTACACGATTCTGCCAAGACTCAAAGACGAAAAGAAAATCATCGCTCTTTCGCGTGCAACCCAACTCGTAACTTTTCTTTCAACCGAATTAAGTTTGAAGTATTTGGCCGAGGCGGAAAGTATTTCAAACAAGCTAAACGACCCTTATTACCAAGGTTATGTGTTGTGGATGTGGACCGCGTATTACTCGAATGTTTCCAACGTCGACGCAACGAAAAAAGAAAAAGCGATGCAGTTGGCCGACTCCACGCTAAAATTTTATGAAAAAAATTCCCTAGACGACGATGTTTTATTGGGTGATATTTATAGCGTCTACGCAAACATACTCTACAACGCGGGGAAATTTTCCCAAGCCATAAATTACTATTTTCTCAGCATGGCGGCTCACGAAAAGATTAAGGGTATGGAAAAAACTTCCGTGGAACATTTCAAGCGAATCGGAGAAGGATTTTATTATTTGGGGGAATACCATTCGGCATTGACGTATTACACCAAGGCGTTGGAGTTTGCCAAAAAGAGCGAATACCAATGGATGGTTCGCGTGCTTCACAACGACATCGGCCTGCTTTATGGAAAAATGGAATTGCCCAAGGAAGCAATTATGTACTTCAAGTTTGCTTTAGAGGATATCAAAAAAGAAAATTCCGAATCGCCTGTTATTTTGGAAGGGAAATCCGTTTATCTAAGCAACATAGGAAACGAATATTACAAACTTAATCAAATCGACAGCGCCTTGTTTTATTTCAAAAAGGGTCTGGAAATACGGAAGGGGTTGGGTTACAAGCACTTGTTGGTTCGTTCGTTGACGAGTATTGGCAAGTGCCATGCCGCCGGCAACAATCCATCGGCGGCACAGGCACAGTTTGACGCGGCTTTCGCACTGTTAAAAGAGGTCGAAGACGAGGGGGCTTGGCTCTATCCCTTACACGTAATCGGAAAGTTTTATGTGCAAATCGGCAAAGCGGATTCGGCAATAGTTTTGCTAAAAAAGGGGTTGGAAATCGCAAAGAAGAGAAAGGAACGGGACCAAGAAAAGGATTTCTACGAAGCGCTTTCGGATGCTTACGCGCAATTGGGACTTGCCGCCACGGCCCTAAACTTTTATAAGATGTATTCGTCGCTCAAAGACACGCTTTACGACGAAAGCAAACAACGAAACCTCATTGAAATAAATGCCAAATACGACGTCGACATACACCGCGAACGCGCCGAGGCCGCCCGTTTGGAAAACTCGCTCAACGAAGAACGACTCAAAAGACAACGATGGTTTACCGTCGCCGTCGCCGCCGTTTTGGCTATGACGGCATTGACCGCGTTTGTGCTTTATCGCGCAAGAAACCGGCAGCGTCAAATCAATCAAAAACTCCAAGAACAAAACGACGAAATTAGTCGGCAAAAGTTGCAAATCGAGGTTCAGGCCGTTTCGCTTAAAGAAAAAAGCGACGAACTTCAAACAACCTTGAATTCATTGCAAGCCCTGAACCACTTTAAAGAAAGCATGATAGGCATGGCGGCACACGACCTCAAAAACCCGCTCAACGCCATGCTCGTCATTTCCGAATACATCGACTCCCCCCAAACCAAGAAAATTATCCAAACCTCCAGCCGTCGGATGCTCAATTTGATTTTGACCATGCTCGACGTGCAAAAACACGAAGCCACGGGACTGAAAATCATCACAAAAGACTTCGATATAACGGACGCCATAGAGGATGCACATTCGCAAGTCGCCTATCTGCTCGAAACCAAACACATCTCTTTTTCTGTAGAAGACTCGTGCGAATTTTTACTCCATGCCGATTACGAACTGACTGTAAGAGTGCTCGTCAATTTGCTTACCAACGCCGTTAAATATACGCCCGTAAATGGAAACATCCGTATTGAAATTCAGAAAATTGAAGGAAATATGTTGGCCCTTTCCGTGCAAGACAGCGGCGAAGGAATCCCCAAAGACAAACTCGAACACATTTTTGAGCTTTACGGACAAGCGAATGCAAAAAATTTAGGGATAACCCGCTCCACGGGCATGGGTTTGTATTTTTGCAAGGTCGTCGCCGAAGCGCACGGCGGAAAAATTACCGTCGAATCCGAACTTAATGTTGGTACTAAATTTATCTTTACCCTTCCCCAATCCTTGGCCGTAAAAGGGGTAAACGGAAAATATGTCAAACCCGAGGCGATTCTTATAAAACTGACATTGGAAGAAAAAGAAACGCTTATGCCCTTCATCGATAAACTTAAACTCGTCCAAGTATACGAAGCGGGAAAAGCGCTTACCATTCTTGACCAAGTTATCGGATTCGACGCTTGGAAATCGTTGGTAAAGGATTCGATTTTCAGTGGCAACGAAACAAAATTTAGAGAATTAATCGACTGTATTGATTCCGAATAATTGCACCCGTTATGTTTCTTTCACGCAAAGACCTGTTTCGATTTTATGTGATTTCTCGTCCGAGGAATATTGTCATTGCGTTGGCGGTTTTTGCGTTCGCGTCGTACGTTTCGGGATTGGGAACGTTCAAATTCATCGAAGACCGAAGATTTTATTTACAGGCGTTAACTATGGCCGCAATCATGGCCGGCGGCTATTGGATAAACGACGTTTTCGACCATAAAATCGACCGTATCAACAAACCCGAAAAAACGATTGTCGGCAGGCATATTTCCACGAAAAAGACCCTCACGGGCTATTGGGCGGTCAATATTTTTGCGACGGTTTTAACGGTGTTTTTGCCGGTTAAATTTTGGATGATAAATTTTGGAACGATGGCCGCACTCTTTGTTTATGCCGCCTATTTGAAGCGTTACGCGGTCTGGGGAAATTTGACGATAGCGGTCTTGACGGCGCTTCCCGTGATAACGGGAGCCATGCTTTATCACTTTAAACCCGTACATTTATGGGCGGCGGTTTTGGCCTTCTGGGTCAACTTTATACGTGAAATCGTCAAGGATGTCGAGGATGTACGTGGAGATTTAACCCATGGCTTGCAAACCTTGCCCATTAAAATCGGCTTGCGCTCAACAAAAACGTTTTTATTCGTCAACTACTTCATATTGTTTGTTCACTTGTCTTTTCCGGCGTTTTTTTACTATTATTGGGACGGGGTCACGGTCGTTTCCTATTTAATTTTGACGACGGTGTTGGTTGTTCCGATTTGGGGAATATGCTTAAAAGAGTTGATTTTTGCGATTAAACCCGCGGATTACAAGCGTCAAAGCAAACTTTTAAAATTCATGATGGCCTTGGGTTTGATTTGTTTGCTTTCGTTGCCGATATGACGCACAAACGCGACAAACTGCTTACGATTTACGGAAGAAAACCCGCCGTTGAAGCGCTGGAATCGAAGAAACTTACCGTGGTCAAAGTTTGGATTGCAGAGAATGTACAGGGGGCAATCATTGAGAAAATCATTCGTCTGGCAAAAAAATCAAACGTCGAAATCGAGCGTGCAAGCGCCCAAAAGGTTTCTCAAATTTCGCGCAACGGCAAACAAGACCAAGGCGTTGCGTTGGATGTATTGCCCCCGCTTTTTGATTCGGCGGAAAGTTATTTTGTGTCTTTGGAAGGTTGGGAATCGCCGGCGATGTACATGGCTTTCGACCGCCTAACCACCCCCGCCAACTTGGGAATGTGCATTCGCGCAGGCATCGGAGCGGGGGTTTCGGGTTTTATTTTACCGCGATTCGGTGTTTCCGACCTCAATCCTTTGGTTGTAAAGTCGTCGGCGGGAACGGTTTTCGACGCAAGAATACTGCATTGCGACCGCGCGGAAAACGGCGTTGCGGCCGCGAAAAACGCCGGTTTTTCCGTGCTGGGATTGAGCGCGCGTGCAAAAAACGATTTATTTCATTCGCCTATTCCCGCACGCGTTGTTTGGGTTTTGGGCGGGGAGAGGGAAGGATACACGCCGGCGGTTCGTAAATTGACCGACATGGAAATTTCGATTCCGATGGCGGGAAATTTGGAATCTTTAAACGTGGCCACGGCGGGAGCGATCGTTGCATACGAATTTTACCGCCGATATTTTTCAAGGCTTTAAGGCTTGTTTTTCGGCGTTTTCCAAAGCTTTTTGGGCTTCGGTCATGCCGGGTTTGAGTTGCAAAGCGCGTTTCCAAGCAAAAATGGATTCATTCCATTTTTGCTGCTGAAAAAGCGCGAAACCGTACATATACCACGCTTCGGCAACGCCTCCGTTCAACGCCAATCCGGATTTAAAATACTTTTCCGCCCCCGAATAATCGGCCCGTTTGAGCTTTAATTCCCCCGCGTAAAAGTAATTGTTTGCGACGGGAAGGACGGCCAAAGAACGGTCGATGCGGTCGAAAGCCTCGTCGTATCGACCTTGCGAAACGAACCAAACCGCCATTTTCATATAAATTTCGGCGTCGGTGGGAGTATAGGGCGGGTCCAATCTTCCCTCGCGCGTATACGCCGCGAATTTGGCCGCCTCGTCCGAATGTTTAACGTACTCTTCCCACTTTTCCGAGGCATAGGCTTGGTTGGCAAACTCCAAATGTTTGTTGGCCAAAGTCGCAAACTGTTGATTCAACGTGGGATGCAGATAATGAATTTTTTTGGCCCGCAAAAGATATTCTTTGGCTTTTTCGTAGTCGTTTTGAAGGATGTAAACAAAACCAATGTCAATCAAGGGATTGGCGTAATTGTCGTAAATGGCATGGGCTTTGAGGTTGAGTTCGACGGCCTTGTCGAAATATTGTTTTTTGAGTTTTGGGTCTTGGGTTTGGCGGGCGAGTTTGATGTATCCGCTGGCGGCCGACGCATTGACGACCGCACTGTTCGGCGCCGAATTCAAGTCCGCGCGAAAAAGCGTTTCGCTGTCCTTCCATTGCGAGTTTCGATGAACGGTTTTGGCCACAAACGGCAGACAAACGACGACGCAAACCGTCCAAGACAATGCGGGTTTCGGCAATAAAAACATGGCCATTCCCGCCGCCATACACCATGCCAACGACGGGGCATACAAAAATCTTTCACCCACAAATCCGCCGATGTCCACGAATATTCCCGACGCCAAACTTAACGTAGCAAGAAAATACAACGCCGGAAAAGCCCAAGAACTTTTCTTTTTCAAGGCCCATAAACCCGCAAGAAGTATCGCCGAATACAATCCGTATCCCAGCCATGGAAGTCCGTCCTTAAACGTATAAAAAGGTATCTGTGCATAAGAATAATCCCAAGACAAGGGATGGGGAAAGAAAAGAAGTTGCAAATATTTTAGTAAAATTACGCCGATGGTTGCGTACTTTTGATTAAAATTGGAATCTCCGAATCGATTGAGCAGTAAGTCGCCGGAAGGATTGGTCAATCCCCCTTGGGTTATGACAAACCTTAAAACCAAAAACAACGCCGCCGCCACAAAAACAGGGATGAGACTTTGAAATATTGTTTTAAGATTTATCGGGAGTTCGGTTTTGTTTTTTTTCGTCGAGGCAAACAGATACAATCCCATCGGAAATACGGCCAACATCGTTATCGAGTTTTCTTTGGACATCAACGCCAAAAAATAAACCATGCCCGCAAAATATATTCGACTTTTTTTGTTCGTTTCAAAAGCGGAAAACAACAATTTTAACGACGACAAAGAAAAAAGCAGGGCCATAATTTCATCGCGGCTTTTAATATTCGCCACCACTTCCGTATGTATGGGATGCACCGCAAAGAGCAGTGCAACGGCGGCGGAAAGCGCGTGATTTTTAAAGACGTGTTTATATAAAATATCGAACAACAAAACGACGGTCAATCCGAAAAGCAGGACGTTCACAAAATGCCCGACGTGTGGATTGCCTTTAAAGAATTGCCATTCGACGGCAAAAGTTACAAGGGACAACGGACGATAATAACCCAAAAATCCTTTGTTGTTGTCGCCGCGCCAGCCGTGGGTGCTTTCGCGCATAAGCAAATCCCCAATACCTGCAAACCCTTTTTGGGTGTATTTGTTTTGAGTGACAACCATCCCGTCGTCGACGGCAAAGTCGTTGGGAATGGTGTTGGCATACGCCAAAAACGCCGACAATCCCAAAATCCACCCGGCATACTTTTCCCAAAAAACACGCGTCATCTTTTGAAATCCTTTGGACTTTCTAGATTAAGAATGTATTTTCTAGGAATGTGTGTTTTGACCATTACCTCGGCTTGATAATACGCTTTATCGACTTCGCTTAGCTCGTAGTAAGGGGTTTTTCCCAATACGATGTTAAAGCGAATATTTGTTAAGTCATCGAAGGCTTCGCCAAATTTTGCATCGTTTGCGGTGGCGTTTCTATCGCAAAACAAGGTATCCTGCCAAAGCATCACCACCTTGTCTATGTACAATACAACCAAATCCTTTGCGACCCCTTCCCTGAGTTTGACGTGCATCATGGGGATGTTTTCCGTAAAACTCAACCTTACATAATCTTGAAGGTTGTAACGATAGTCCAATTCCTTTGAGGTCCTATCGGTAACATATTCGGGTGTAAACAAGCGTTGTTCTTCGATAAAATGCCAAGAAAGCAAGCCGTATTTTTTGATGGTACCAAGGTTTGCGCGTTCCGTAACGTGAAACAAACGAAATATGTTTTTAGCTTTGATGAACTCCTGAAATTGAAGTTCGTTTATTTTTCTTCGGTTTCTAAGTCGTTCGTAAAGTGCGAAAATGATATTGAAATCGTCGTTTTTTTCTTGGAGTTTATGCAGTATTTCTTCGGTATTTGCCAACTTCGTCTGCAATTCATCGTTCTTGTGTTTAAGTTCGCGAATTTCTATTCTTTGTTTTTTTTGTTCGTCATCGGCAACGGTAATTGGTTTGTTTTTTTCCCGTTCCAATTGTTGGTTTAGTTGTCCGATTTTCCTTTCTTGCCACTCCAAATTGTTTTTTAGCGCATAAAGTTCGTCGTAGAGTTTTTTGTTTTCCAGTTCCAATTTTTGAATGCGTTCCTCGGCCTTTGTCTTCAATTCCAAAAGGTCGTTGGAAGTGTCCGGGGATTTGGCAGGAAGTACATTGTCGCCTTGATTTTTGGATTCTTTTTTGAAAGCAACGTTCTCCAAAGGCGTCTTTTTTTCCTCGGTTCCCTTGGGTAACTTGCTTTTTCTCTCTTTTAGATAAAAAAAGAACTCTCGCCCCATCAAATAGCCTAAAATCAACAATATCAATACGACCGCGATGACAATAAAATTATCGTTCATGAGATTCGACGAATTCACTTGATTATTCTTAATTGCACGAAGATGTTGTCTCCCAAAAAGTGTATTTTCCCAACCATAAATCTATTGTTTGTGCATGACTTGAAATTCGATTTTTGATAAATATCTTAATGTAGTTGCAAATATCAAAAAAAAATTTTTTTTGAGCGGGATTGTTTTGTGAATTTTGTTTTCACCGTCGGGCTATACGCATTGCAAAAACGGGGGGGTGGCAAGCGCCAAATTTTATGATTTTTTTACGGTTCAGACCGTTGCGGCCGTTTGAGTTGGGCGTAATTGGTTCGTTTTTTGTAATTTTGTGATTTGACGGACGACGCGAAGCGTCGGCCCTATTAAATAATGCGATATTTTGGTTCGATATTGGAGACTATAGGCGAAACGCCGCTCGTCCGCTTGGGCACACGTCCGATATACCTGAAACTTGAAAGTTTCAACCCCGGTTTAAGCGTCAAAGACAGAATCGCCGTGCGAATGATTGCGGAAGCGGAAAAGAGCGGCAAGCTTCGCCCGGGCGGCACGATAGTCGAATGCACTTCGGGAAACACGGGCTTTTCGGTGGCGATGGTCGCGGCCAAACGGGGCTACCGGTGCATTTTGACGACCAAAGACAAACAAGCGAAAGAAAAAGTGGCGGCGATGCGTGCCTTGGGCGCCGAGGTGGTATTGTGCCGTTCGGACGTGCCGGCGGCCCACCCCGAGTCGTACCAGTCGGTCGCCAAAGCGATTCACGCCCGAACGCCCAACTCCGTTCTGCTCAACCAATACGACAACCCTATCAACGGCGAGGCACATTTTGAAAGCTTGGGGCCCGAAATTTGGGAGCAGACCGAGGGAAAAATTACGACGTTTGTGGCGGCGATGGGCAGTTGCGGCACGTTGTGCGGCGCGGCGGCGTTTCTTAAAAGTCAAAATCCGAAAATCAAAGTGGTAGGTGTGGACGGCGCCGGCTCGATTCTCAAAAAACTGCACGAAACCGGCGAAATCGACCCCGACGAAGTTCGGCCCTACCTCACCGAGGGCATGGGCCGCGACAACCGCCCCGGCAACTACAAACCCGAGGTCATCGACGCGGTCGTCAAAGTCGGCGACTACGACGGCGCCATGACCGCCCGTCGCCTCGCCCGCGAAGAGGGGATATTCGTCGGATGGACAAGCGGCGCCGCGACCTTTGCCGCCATGCACCTCCCCCTCGCCCCCGGCGACGTGGCCGTGGTTTTGTGTGCCGACCACGGCTCAAAATACCTTTCCAAAATTTTTGACGACGAATGGATGGTCAAACACGGTCTTCTCCAAGCGCCCGACCTCCCGGCGCACGGCCACCAAGACCACGTTCCGCACGTCAAACTTTTCGCCTAATTTTTATTGCTATCTTTGCGGTTTCAACCCTTATTTTTACAAGGCTTTGATTATCCACGAAAAAAAACGATACTTCCGGCCCGACGGCGTGCAGGAGGTTGACCCCGAAACGACCGACAACTACTCCGTCGTCTTGGAAGTCGAATATACCTTTGAACCCGAAGACTACATTGAGGCTTTCGAGGCCAAATGCAAGGAATACCGTAAGAAAATGTCGGTTCCGGGATTTCGACCCGGCACCATACCGATGCATATGGTCAAAGCGCGCATCGGCAAGGAATTGTTGCGCGAAATGCTCATGGAAGCCCTCAACCAAGAGGTGGCCTCGCTTTACTTCGGCTCCCGTTATTTGGCCTTGTCCAACCCGCTGGTTTACGAACAACCCGATTTCAAAATCCTTGAAGGCAACCACACCTTCAAAGCATGGATGAACATTTGCGACGCGCAAACACTCAATTTGCCCGTCGGCGAAGTGATAGCCATTCGCGCGCCCATCGACCCCTTGGAGTCCACCGTCGACCGCGACCTGCTGCTCATGGCTTGTTCACACGGCGAGACCGTCGAGGCCGACCCCAACGAACCGCCCGTCGAAGGATGCGAATATTTTATAGACGTCTGTTTTAACGCCGTCGAAAACTTCAAGCAAGTCCCCACGCCCGGAGAAAAATACGAAGCCCCCGAAGAAGACCGTATCGATGATGCGCTCAACACTTCCGAATACACCCCCGAAGAATATTTTTCGGCGCTCGCGCCCTTCGAACTGCCCATGCTTGACGAAGTCCCGGAAAACGTCAAGGCGGCAACCGTCGAATTGGACGAAGAAAAGCGCAAGACCATCGTCAATTCGTACTTGGCCAATACTTTTTACGAAAAAAAACATACTTATTTTTCGCCTTTGCATCCCACGGCCGTATCCCGGATGCAGGCGCTGCCCCCTTACGAGTGGCATCCCGTCAAATTGGGCGAACTTTTCCCCGAAGGTTTCGAACGCTATTTTTTTATCGAAACCCACCTGACGTCTTCAAAAATCTTCGATTATATCGAGCAAAACGTAGACCTTTTGGCCATTCGCTACAATTCCAAAAAAGTTACCCCGACGCCCATTGACGAAAAACTCGTCAATCGCCGCATCAAGCTTTCGCGCCAAATATCCGTTGACGAGTACCGCGAAATCATCAAGGTTCTTTACATGTCGTCCATCGAATTGGATATGCAGGAGTACCTCCACCGCGTGGTCTATGATTTGCTCAAACAGTACACGCCCGTTCGCTTCAACTACTGGATGGTGGCGGAATCTCTGCGGCAACTGATGAAAATCGACCCCAAAAACTATCCGCGCCCCAAAAACGAAGTCGAGTTTCAAAAGATGTTTGAAAACCATATGCATTCGTCGCACCAACAAACGATACACAAACTGTTCTTTGCCATGCAGGGAAAGGACTGGCAAATCCCCGACCGCATTGCCCGCGTTCCCTTGCTTTTGGGGATGATGAAAAGTACGCTTAAAGGTAAAAACGACCTGCGCGAAATCGACCGCCTGCTGCGCAGTCAAAACTATCCCGCCTTCGACGAACCCACCGAACAAGAAATCGACGAGGCTTTGATTTTTACCGAAGGTTTTCGACGCATTCGCGCCATTTTCACGCCCGAAGAATGGGCTTACCTCAACATCACCGCCGATAAACTATGGCAACAAGACGAAGGCAACACCCGCATACTTCATTACCTTTTGTGCGCCGACAATTACATCGTTCGCCGCTGCATCGAAATCAACGCCATTCAACTTAAATACGTCTATCCCGAAGACCCCGAGTACGATTTGATTGGCAAGCGCGAGGCGCAGTATTACAACAACGAATAGTCGGCGATGGGGGTGCTACACGAGGCGGCGGCGTGGTTTCTACGTCGTCGGCGTACGAACGTCGACGACGACACTCCCACTTTTTTGCGCCTCCTCGAACGCGGTAAACGCACCGCTTTTGGGCGCGACCATGGTTTGACGGACGTCAAAAGTTACGCCGATTTCTGCAAGCGCGTTCCCATACGTTCTTACGAAGAGCTTTTTCCCTACATCGAACGCGTCATGCGCGGCGAAAAAGACGTGCTTGCACCCGCAAGCGTAAAATGGTTTTCGAAATCGTCCGGAACCACCAACGACCGCTCCAAGTTCATTCCCATCCCCTACGAAAATTTGCACCGCAACCACTATGCCGCGGGCAAAGACATGATCGCGGCTTACCTTCGTTCCCGTCCCGACTCCCGGGTCTTCGACGGAAAAACGTTGAGTATCGGCGGTTCCCACGAAATTTCCCGACTCAACTCCGCCGTGCGTGTCGGCGACGTTTCCGCCGTTCTCCTTCAAAACCTCCCCTTCTTTTACGAATGGCGGCGCGCCCCCAAACGTCGCATCGCCCTCATGGGCCGTTGGGAGGAAAAAATCGAGGCCATGGCCCGAGACGTTTACAAACAAAACATTACCGCCATCGTCGGCGTTCCCACATGGACGGTCGTGCTTATCGAAAAAATCTTCGAGCTCGAAAAACGAGACAAACAAAGCGCCCCGCGCGATTTGTCCCGCATTTGGCCGAATTTGGAAGTGTTTTTTCACGGCGGCGTCAGTTTTACGCCTTACGAAAACCTGTTTCGAGAGCTGATATCCTCGCCGCGCATGAGCTATCGCGAAGTGTACAATGCCTCCGAAGGATTCTTTGCCTTCCAAGACCGGCCCGAACGCGGCATGAAACTGCTTTTAGACCGAGACGTGTTTTTTGAATTCGTGCCGACGAGCGGCGGCGAAGCCGTACGCGTACACGACGCTCAAATCGGTACGCCTTATGCCGTGGTCATTACCACTTCGGGAGGATTGTGGCGTTATGCCCTTGGCGACGTCGTCAAATTTATCGACCGCCAACGCATCGTCGTCGTCGGCAGAACCAAGCATTTTATCAACGCTTTTGGCGAAGAGGTCGTCGTCGAAAACGCCGACGCCGCCCTCGCCCAAGCCGCCCAAGCCACAAACGCCGTCGTCGCCGATTACACCGCAGGCCCCGTTTATTTCGACCGCGGCGAAAAAGGCCGACACGAATGGATTGTCGAATTTAAACGTCCGCCCGACGACCCCGACCTCTTCCGTAGCATCCTCGACCGGACCCTAAGAAAAATCAATTCCGATTACGATGCCAAACGCGAACTCGCCCTCGACGCGCCTAAAATTCACTTTGCGCCGCCGGGTTTGTTCGAAGAGTGGCTACGACGACGAGGAAAGCTCGGCGGACAAAACAAAGTACCGCGCCTTTCCAACGACCGTCAATACCTCAATCCCCTGCTCGAACTCTGCGACGAGTGGTCGCCTCCAACCTAACAACGACGGGAATTCAACGCAAACGGGTACATACGTTTTTGCGGTCCATGGATACAAATGGAAAACGTTCTTAATAACTCTTGGAAACAAATGCCCCGACCGGTACGCGCACGGTTTGGCGGGTTATTATTGTCGAGTTCAAAATAGTTTGTACTTATACGGTGCGTTCGGCAAGCGAATCGAGCCAACGAACGACGCTTCCAACCTCGGGAACGTCGGCAACGGCTTGGCGGGCGAATTCAAACCGTCGGGCGGCCCAATGCCGTGCAACCGTCGGAGCGTTGGCGGCGTCGAATAGTTTTCGCATTTCTTCGACGTTCCTGCGGGACCAAGCCTCGTCGAGGGCGTTGCGCAAAGACAAGTTTTCATAAGCGGCATACCAAAGCACGGTTTTTTTTCCTTCGACGACGTCGCCGCCGGGTTGTTTGCCGAATTCAGCCCCGCCGTACATATCGAGTACGTCGTCAATGATTTGAAAGGCCGTACCCCAATGTCGGGCGAAGACGTTGATTTTTTGGACGGTGGCTTCATCGGCTCGGGCGACGACGGCGCCCATGGCGGCGGCCGTTCCCAAAAGGGCCCCTGTTTTTTGTTCGAGCATGGCCATGTAGCCTTCGACGTCGGGCGGCGCGCAAAGGTCGCGGGCTTGGCCTTCGCACACCTCCAAGGCCGTGTCCAAGAGCATAAACGTCAATTGCGAACGTACGGGGTCGTCGTAGGATTTCAAAAAGCGATAAGCCAAAACGTGCATCGCGTCGCCGCAGAGAATGGCGGTGTTGAGGCCGTGGCGCCGATGCACCGTCGCTTGGCCGCGTCGCAAGTCGGCGTTGTCCATGACGTCGTCGTGAACGAGCGTAAAATTATGGAACATTTCGACGGCAAGGGCGGCGTTCAAAGCGGGCAAGGGCGCTTTTCCCGTCAAAGCCTCGTAGACGGCCAGAGTCAAAACGGGACGAATCCGTTTGGCGGGCAAGGCAAGAAAATATTTTGCCGGCGCGTAAAGGCTTTCCGGCGCGTCGGGCGTTTGCAATCCCGCCTCAATCATCGCCCGATATTCCGGTTTCACGAGATTTTTTCCAATTTCCAATCCAATTTGGGCCGCACGACGCCGACAATGGGGGCGGCCCATTCGGTGTTTCTCTTTTCGATTTCTTCGGTCATTTCGATGTAAAGCACGTCGTTGACGGCGGCATGACGTAAGCGGGGTGCATAGGTTTCCAACTTCAGGGCGCAAAAATAGCCGCCGGTGTTCATTAAATCGGCGGGAATGGTCAAAATTGACTTGTACTCGCCGGGCGTACGCGCGTCCATCGGCGGCGAAAATGCCGAAAAAACAGTTTCTCCGGTTTGGGTGTAAAAATACAGGGCGGGCAAAGGATTGTATCCCGATTTGTTTACCCGATAGACGGTTTCGATGTAAACGGGTTGGGAAATGTCTCGACTTTCCACCAAATTGCCTGCCTCGTCAATTAAACGAATCGATATCGCCCGTGCGATTTCGTCTCCCGCCATTGGATTGTCGGCTTCGAATATCGTTTGATTGGCTTGCGAACCCGTGCCTTCGCTCATGTACGCCGAAAGCGTTTGTTGGGGCGTTCCCAACATCATTAACCGTCCCTTCGACAAATATATCGCCAAATCGCACAACGACATTACGGTGGATATACTGTGGCTGACGAAAACAACCGTTCGTCCGCCGTCGGCGTTTTCGCGCATCTTTCCCAAGCACTTTTTTTGAAACGCCGCGTCCCCCACGGCCAACACCTCGTCGATAATCATGATTTCGGGTTCAAGATGGGCGGCGACGGCAAAGGCCAAACGTACGTACATGCCGCTTGAATACCGCTTGACCGGCGTATCGATAAACTCTTCCACGCCCGAAAAATCGAGGATTTCGTCGAACTTGCGTTTGATTTCTGCGCGTTTCATACCGAGAATCGCACCGTTGAGAAAAATGTTTTCCCGCCCCGTCAGTTCGGGATGGAAGCCCGTGCCCACCTCCAAGAGAGCCGAAAGTTGTCCGTAGACGGTGATGCGTCCTTCGGTCGGGTGGGTGATGCGGGACATAATTTTCAACAGCGTGCTTTTGCCCGCGCCGTTCTTGCCCACCACTCCCAACACCTGTCCTTTTTTGACCTCGAAGCTCACATCTTTGAGGGCCCAGAACTCTTTGGTTTTGACGCCGACGCCGACTTTGTTTTTGGCCGCTTCGAACGTGTCGCGTATCGAACCGCCTTTCAACGCCCCGATAACGTACTTTTTGCTTACGCCTTCGACTTTTATGGCTGTATCCCCCATTTCAACGCGCAAGATACGACGACGGCACGAAAACAAAAACCGATTCGCCTTTGCCCGCCGAAGATTTGACCGAAATTTTATACGTCGCCGCTTTTTCTTTGCCCAAAAGGTCGTTTAAGTTGATTTCCGTTTGGTTTTCGAACGTTGTTTTTTGTTTGACTTTACCCGACGCAAAAAGAATTTTAACTTTTCCCTTGGCGTTCAAGGTTAGTTTTCCCGTTTCGGGGTTGGGAACGATTTCGACGCCCGCCACGGTCTTGGCAACGTCTTGGGGATATTGCATGGCGAGGAGGAGAAAGGCTTTGGGAGCGTTGGCCACGCCGTGGCCGTAGTCGTTGTCGGGATTTTGCGTGCGGTCGCCGGAGGCTTTGACGGCATTGAAAACGTCTTGGGCTTTGGCGGAAGGAAAAGCCTGACGCAGGCAAACGACCATGCCGGCGACAAGCGGCGCGGCGTAGGACGTTCCAAAGCCGCGGGTGTATTGACCGGCGGCGTTGAGGTGGGCGGTCATGCCGCCCATGGCGCAAACATCGGGTTTGATGCGTCCGTCGGACGTAGGGCCGCGCCCGGAAAACGAACTGATTTTTCGATTTTCGTCCACCGAACCGACGGCCAAAACGTTTTCACCGTCGGCGGGAGGAGTGATGTAACGCCACGCGCCCGCCCCTTCGTTGCCCGCGCTGTTGACGACGACGATGCCTTTGGCGCCCGCCGCGTTCGCCGCCTTCGATATGGGCGTGGTTTTGCCGTTTAAATCCGAATATTGATGGTTGCCGACGTTGTTGTCGAATTTGTGATAGCCCAGAGAGGTTTGGAAAACTTGTGCGCCGGCGCTGTCGGCTTTTTCCGCCGCCGCTATCCAATTGTCCTCTTCGCGCAAAGTTTCCGAACCCGTATCCTCGGTGCGAAACAGCCAATAGTCGGCGCCGTAACCGGAACCGACGAGTTTTCCCGGCTCGTAAGCCGCCATAATGGAAAAACAATTCGTGCCGTGGCCACCCTCGGAATAATGGTCGTCGTCGTTGCCGACGTAGTCGTAAACGCCTTTTATCGCGCCGCGTTTGAACAGATGCGCAAAGCCGGGCAAAGCGTTCACGTTCCGAAAACCATCGTCGAAAACGGCGGCCAACACGCCCTTGCCCGTCAAACCGGCCGAGTGTAAAACGTCGAGTTCCAACATTTCGATTTGCGTGGCGGCGCTTCCATAACTTTCCCCCGCCGATTCCGAACGGGCAATTTGCAAAACGCCCACGGGCTCCGTTCCCGCAACGAACGGCAAACTTTCCACCGCCGACCAATCTTCGGCCCAAGCGGAGACGGCGTTCAACCACCGCGAAACACGCTTGATTTTCACGCCCCGGTCGCTCAATTCGCGCAAATAATTTTTGTAAACGGGGTAATCGGAAAAATCCAACGAAATGCCTTGTACGGCGCGACGCTGTAAGCTTGCGGGACTCAAAAACGTTTCGGGCGGCACGGCCGCATAATCCGGGCCTTTGTCGGAAAAAAATATCCAACGACGTTCGTTTTGGCCGAAAGCCGCGGAAAAGGCAAGAAGCCAAACGACGAAAATTTTAATCCAAATATTCATAAAACGGCAAAGTATTCAAAGGTTGAACGATGCAAAGGTCGGACGCGTCCATGGGAAACCAACCGCCCTCCGTTCCGTTGGTAACAACAATATATCGGGCGCAAAGTTCGCGGTTGTAGGCGAGCGATTGGCGAAAAGCGGCGGAGTCGAGTTTTTCCAACGGCGTTTTGCATTCGGCCAAAAGCAAGGGTTGGGCGCGTCTGTCGAAGGCGAGCACGTCGAAGCGTTTGGCGGCGCCGTTGAGGGTAAAGCCGCGTTCAAGGGCCAAAAGCCCTGCCGGAAACCCACGCTCTTGCGTCAAAAAAAGCGCCAAACGCTGCCGCACCCACTCCTCGGGCGTAAGGGCCACGAACTTTTTGCGCCAACGGTCCCAGATCCGCGAACCGTCGGAAGTAATTTTCAATTCACCGCGATATTCGGGAAGCATGACGGGCAAACGGGAATCAATCACGGGCCGACGGCGTTTTGTCCGTCCGCCGTTCAAAACTTAAACACCGTTCTTGCATCGAGTTCTTCTTGGGTAAAGGAGTCGGGGCGGTAAGGGGTAAGCGGGGGACGTTCGTCGGAATGCAGGGCCTCGGCCAAACGGCAAAGGATGGTTTGAAACGCCGCGCAAGTCCATTTTCCGAAAAGGGTGTGGCCGCCTTCGTAACGTTGAACCTCGAACTCTTCTTTGGTGGTGACGTAGCCGCCGTAGCCGTTGGCGTAACCGCCGGCGACGACGCGCTCCACGCCCAACGACGCCAAGCGGGGCAACAACGCCTTGCGTATCCTTCGGCCGGCGACGGTCGTCGGTTCGCCGGGAATTGCCGTAAGCGCCACGCCCCCCAACAACGCCAACTGTACGGGCAAAACCTGCGGCGCAAAAGGCTTGTTGCCCAATATTCCTTTGTCCGACCACTGTTTAAGGAGCTTGATGTAGGGATGAACGCCGGCGGCTACGCCCAAAAGTGTAGCGTAGTTTTGGGTGCCGAGAATTTTATGATTGACCGTTTCAATAAAAGCGATTTTTTTACCTTGTACGTCGGGGTCGCGCGGAACGGCCAACATCGCCAAACTTTTTGCGATTTCAAAAGTGGTTCGCGAAACGCCGCCCCCTTCCGCCGTACCGGCAAAAAACGGCAGTCCGAACACGCCCGGCCCCGTACGACAACCCGTCAATCCGTCGGTAAATTCGGGTTCGCACACCGTGGCCGACAAATCAAAATATCCGCTTGTCGCATCGACGCGTGGCGTTTGTTCGGGAGCCGAAGCCGCCTCGCGATATAAACGCTCGGCCATTTCAAATTGAAAACGGCCGTGGATGCGGGCGTTTTCGTAGTCGTCGGGGGTGGGGCCGCGGGTAAGTTTGTCGCGCTTGTGACGCATATAGTTGGGCGTAACGTCGCCGGCGTTGCTTTGCGCAAAGACCGCCACCCCGCCGAAACGCTCCTCCATGAGCGCCGCCGCCACCCCCTTGTTGTCCGAATGAACGGTGGTTTTGTCCGAATGAATGGTCGTGGTGTGGACGGCGAACCAGTTGATGGAACCGATGGGCGTACCGTCGGGGGCGTCGAAACGCAAAAGGGTCATATCCCGGTCGACGGCCATGTGCCAAAGTTCGGCGGGCAAGGGTTCGACGTCCTTGTTTTGGTTATAGGCGGAAATCGAGCGGTTGAAGGCCACGGGAACGTCGGGCGCAAATTCGCCGACGGCCATGCGCATCGTGGCCGGGCGTTTGTTTTTCCACGCTTGGACTATCGCCTCGACAATTCCGTCGCGGTAAGTGTTGAAAACGCGCGGCACAAAGCCCGGGGCGGGCATGCTGTAAATAACGTAGGGCGTAAACCCCGACGGCGCGCTGTGCGTATGTTGGGCCGTAAGCATGACGTTGGTCTCGTCCAAACCCAATTCCGGGTGTTCGTCTTTGAGTTTTTGAATAATCGCCGAATGCAAAAACACCGAAACAAAACAAATTTCGGCATTGACGTAAACCAAGCGTTTGCCCGTTTTCGGGTCGAAAAAACAAAAGGCGCGGGCGTAAAGCGGCGTCGAAGCGTTTTTAACGACGTTGCCCGGCGTCGCCCAACCCATCATCCCCACCCCGTTGACGGTACAGGTGATATCGGTTTTTGCGGCGCCGATTTCCAAATATTCGCTCATGGTTCGTTTGTCGGCGGCAAAGATAAGGATTTTTCGACAAGCCGCCGAACGGCATTCGCATGTCGATAACGTACAGCGCGGACAACGACAAAAAATCGGAACGGATTAAACAACAACCCCTTGTCCTTAAACGTTGAGAATATACGAGAAACAATCTTTCGTTACCGGTCGTACACCGTCAAAACAAACGGGCTTGGGGCTAAAAATAAAAATCGGCGGGAGGGGCATAATTAGCCGTTCCTTGTTTATGTTTGCCTTCGGCGACAAGAAACGATGTTTGACGCGCAAAAGAACACGCTCGCGACGATTATTGTTTTGAGCCTGCAAAGCGGGGAAGAATTGGACAAAACGGGAAAGTCGCGTATATTTGCGACTTTGTTGCAAGAACTTGGAATGGGGCTTATGGGCGACGCTGACGGGCTTAACCGTGGTATCGGCGACGGGGGCGTTGATGCCGGCGTTGCGTATACGCGCGACGGCATGGGCGCCGGCGTTTGCCGCCGGGGGTGTAGCGGGCGCATTGATTTTTCACCTTGTTCCGAGCGCCGTCGCCGCCGGACCGGGCTCCGCCGTTTTCGCAGTTGTCGGGTTGGCGCTGTGGTTTGTTTTCGAGCGTGTCTTTCATCACAAAACGGGCGCCAAAGCGACGGCCAAAACGTACCTTGTCGGCGACGCGTTGCATAATTTTCTGGACGGTGGGGCCTTGGCCGTGGCGTTCGGAGAATCGCCGGCGCATGGGGCGTGGTTGGCCGCCGCCGTTTTCGCCCATGAACTTAGTCAGGAGTGGGCCGAATGGGGCCTGCTCATGCACGCGGGCTTCCGCCCCGGAAAAATCTTGCTTTGGAACGCGGCGGCGTCGCTGACGGCGTTCGCGGGCGCGGGCATCGTTTTGTACGCCTTGCCGCCGGAAAACAAATTGCCCGAGGCCGCCATTAACGGCCTGCTTGTCGCCAATTTTTTGTTTGTCCTGTTTCGCTTGCGAAAAAGCATCCGTCCTTACGGTTGGTTGGCGGCGGGATTGGTCGCCGCCGCCGTGCCGCATCTATTCTTTTCCCACCACGGGTGAATCGGTTTGGTCGCCGCGCGGATGCGCACGCCGATGTACGGCCTGCAATCGCGCAGGGGTGTTGTGGGTGTAAATTTGCGTGGCGACCAAAGAGGCGTGGCCCAAAAGTTCCTTGACGGCGTTGAGGTCGCAACCCGAATCGGTCAAATGCGTGGCAAAAGTATGCCTCAAAACGTGGGGACTGCGCCGCGACAAATCGGGTACGCCGGCCAAGGCGCGAACAACCACCCGATGCACCAAACCGGCATACACGGGTTTGCCTTTTTGCGTCAAAAAAAACGGTTCCGTTGCCGCAAAACCGGCTTGCTTTCGTACGGCGCGATAACGTTCGACGGCCGCGGCCACCGCTTTTCCGAACGGCACGATACGTTCTTTGTTGCCTTTTCCCAAGACTTTGAGGCGGTCGGAACCGACGTTTTTATTCAAAAGCCCGACCAACTCCCCGCGCCGCAATCCACAACCATAAAGTATTTCCAGCATGCACTTGTCGCGTACGGCCTCGAAACCGTCGTCGGGCGCGTGGTCGAGAATACGGGAAATTTCGGCGTACGGGACGGCGACGGGTAAACGCTTGGGAATTTTGGGGGCGACAAGCGGAGAAATATCGGGCGGTTTGACCCCCTTTCTTTTGACCAAAAACTTGAAAAACGAACGCAGGGCGGCGGCTTTTCGACGGCGGGTGCGGGGTCGATGACCGGCTTCGGTCAGCCAACGCCGAACCCCGGACAAGGCCATCTTTTCCGCGTCCCGGGCGTCGTCGCCGGGAAAAAGATGGTATTCCCGACCGAAAAAATCGTTCATTTGCCGCAAGTCGCGCTCGTAGGCGGCGCAGGTGTGCGCCGAGGCGTTCTTTTCGTGTCTACAGTAAGCAATAAATTCTTCCCACGCTTTCATGGCCGCAATTTGGCGCCAAACGCCCGCACATGCATCCACATTGCGTCCACGACCGACGAACTTTTAGGGGATTGTTTTTCCAATTCACCGGTTTTCCGTTCACATTTGGGATAATTTGAACGGAATTAAAGTTGCGTAACGAAAGGCGAAGGCGTAATTTTGCGCCGTATTTACTTCATTAAGTCGCATTTACTTCATGCATTAATTATGAACGCGCGGTTGAAAACGACGGTCAGACGGTTGCTGTTGGCGCTACTGCTGCTTTGGGTCGTGGGAATGCTGTGGGCGAAGGCCGAAGCGCCCGCCGACTCCAACAAAACCGCCCACGCCAAAGCGGTCTTCAATCCTTTGTCCACCGAAATCGTCGACGCACCGCCCTACACGGTACGCAACGGCAAACCCGTTTTTGACTTCGAAATCGTACGTAAAACCGAATACTTTGTGCCGTTGTCGTTTCCGGCGTCGGATTTTTCCAACCCCAAAATCAACATCTACGGTTACGACCTAACCACCAGCCCCGACACCTTTCATCTTTCGTTGGAACGCTTCGCCTTTCCGGTCAAAGGACAAATCACGTCGGGTTACGGGCCGCGCAACCTTTTCGGCTCTCATTTTCACCACGGCATGGACATGGGCCTGCATACGGGCGACTCGGTGCGGGCGGCAATGGACGGCACGGTGCGCATCGCCAAAAACGACCGTTACGGCTACGGCAATTTCGTCGTCGTGGCCCACGAAGGCGGACTCGAAACGCTTTACGGCCATTTGTCGCAAATATTGGTCGAACCGGGAATACGCATTCGCGCCGGACAAACGCTGGGTTTGGGCGGAAGCACGGGCCGCTCGACCGGCCCCCACCTCCATTTCGAGTTTCGGCTTTTCGGCATGACCTTCGACCCCGCACGAATCATCGACTTCAAAACCCAAAAGGTCAAACTTGCCCAAGCCGCCGTAGACAAGTCGTGGTTCTGCCAATACAAGGCCGGCTGTTCGCACGAAGGCAAGAACCACCTCAAAAACGAAAGCGACGAGGACGAAGAGCTGACCGAAACGTCGGAAAACCTCCGTTTTCACGTCGTCAAATCGGGGGATTTGCTCGGTTCTTTGGCCGTAAGATACAACACCACCGTTTCCGAACTGTGCAAAATCAACGGCTTGAAACCCAATTCGGTTTTGCAAATCGGCCAAAAAATCAAGTTGCCGCATTAAAGCCGAAGGGCTTGAAACGACGGACGTCGGTTCGGGGCGATGAAAACGCCGAATGTTTTTGAAAACTCGACGCGTCGTTCTCTTCGACCCGCAAGCAACGACGTCTGCCCTCACCGCGACGTTTCAACGTACCAAAAAAGAAAGCGCGTAATCCATCAATTTGTGTTTTCGTTTCCACGAACGTTTTTCATTCGGCGCAAGAAAACAAAGACCGTCGAGAATGAATTTTTCGGGCAAAAACAACTTTGGGGATGAAATGTTTGTCGGTTGTGAAAAAAGTTCGTAATTTCGTAACGTAAACGTACACCAAAGCGTTGGAAAAAATAATGAAAAAACCCATGAAACACGCCGCTTGCGCATGGACCGTCTTGCTTATGGTCGGAGTTGCCGCCGTCGGTTGCGCCCAATCGGGCGCCAAAGAGGCGCCGGACAAGGTCAAATTGGTACAAATCACGACTAAATTCGGGGATATATTGATTTATCCCTATGAAAAGACCGTCAAACACCGTGAAAACTTTATCAAATTGGCGGAAAGCGGCTTTTACAACGGCACCACCTTTCATCGAATTATCAAGGAATTCATGATTCAAGGCGGCGACCCGAACTCTAAAAACGACAACCCCGACGACGACGGACAAGGCGAAAACGGTTACACCATCCCCGCCGAAATCGTCGAGGGCTATTACCACAAACGCGGCGCGGTGGCGGCGGCCCGCCTCGGCGACAACGTCAATCCGCTTCGCGCCTCGTCGGGATGCCAATTTTACATCGTTCAGGGCAAAAAGTTCGGCGAACAAGAACTTGAAATGATGGAAGACCAAATCAACCAGCAAGCCTTGCAAAGCTATATGCCCACGTATATGTCCCGCCCCGAGAACGAATGGATTCAAAAAGTCGATTGGCAAACGCTTCAACAAACCGACCTCGACTCCATGATGCGCTTGCAACAACGACTCATCGGTCAGGTCATGGAGGCCTACAAAGCCGACGGCAACAAAGAATTTTCGTTTAGCGAACAAGCAAAAAAAGATTACATCGAAATCGGCGGCGCCGCCTTTCTGGACAACGCTTACACCGTATTCGGAGAAGTGATTTCGGGTATGGACGTGGTGGACAAAATCGCCGAACAACCGAAAAACAACCGCGACCGGCCCAACGAAAACATTACCATGCAGGTCAAGGTCATCCAAACGACGAAAAAAGAATTGGAATCGAAGTATAAATTCGTTGCCAAGTAAAAAACTCCAACGTTCTTATCTACCCTAACTTATTTTTTGTACTTTATTGAAAAAAATGACAAAAAAAACGAGGCAAAAGGTACTGTTCGCGGCGACGTTGCTAATCACGGCCGCGTCCGCACAGGCCCAAGAACCCCGTCGATTGCGATGCGGGGTCGAGGAAACGGAACGAAGGATTGAGACCGACCCCGAATTTCGTCGGCTTTTCGAAGAAAGCGAAGCGTATTTCCGAAGCGCATTGCCCAAAGGCGGTTTGCGTTTTCACAATCCGGGGTTTGACGCGGCGAAAACCGCCGGCGACAACGACACCCGTTCGCGCTACATCATTCCCGTGGTGGTTCACATTATTTCTTCGGGGCCGTCGAGCAATATCTCCGACCAGCGGGTGAACAATATGATTCAAATGCTCTTCGAGAACTACCGCAACCTTCCCAACACGCCGGGGTACTCGGATTTGGCGCCCGACACCCGCATCGAATTCGCTTTGGCCACCCTCGACCCCGACGGCAACCCCACCACGGGCATTACCCGCGAAGCCAACGCCGCCGTCAGCAACCACCACAAAAACAACGACTTCGAACTCAAAGCCACCCGTCAATGGGACCCCACCCGATACTTAAATATTTGGGTGGTGAATAAAATCGACAGCGACAACGGCCCGTTGGCGGGCTACGCACAATTTCCATGGACGCCGAGCGCCGAAACCGACGGCGTCGTCGTCATTGCTTCCGACGTCGGAGTGAGAAGTCCGCAAGGTTACAGCCGTACCGTAGACCATGAAATCGGCCATTTCCTCAACCTCTTTCATCCTTTTAATTTTGGTTGCGCATTAGGGCAGCACGGCGACCAAGTGCTCGACACCCCGCCGGTTATCAGCTCGGACTTCAAAAACACCAACGACCGCCTCAACACCTGCAACGAAGGCGCCGGCGACCTTCCCGACAATCCGCGCAACATCATGGACTACACCTCCGACGACTCGCGTTGCAACCTCATTACTCGCGGACAAACCCTTCGCTCCCAAAACGCCCTCGAAAACGAAAACTATTGGCGGCGCTTTCATTTGTGGCAGCAGGACAACCTCGAAGGCACGGGTACCGGGCCGTGGGGACCGCCAACAGCCAACTTTTGGGCCGACCGACGCACCGTTTGTCCCAATACCCCCGTTACTTTTTTGGATTACTCCCGCAACGCCCCCACCACCTTCCAATGGTCGTTCCCCGGCGGCACCCCCTCGACTTCCACCGATTATCGCCCCGTCGTTACTTATGCCCAAGCGGGCAAATACAGCGTTACCCTAACGGTAAACAACTATTCGGGCGTTGAATCGACGACAACCCTCGAAGATTTCATCACCGTATTGCCCGAGGAGCAAACCTATCCGCTTCCGTTCTTCGAAGGTTTTGAAAGCAACAAATTTCCTCCGGACGATTGGCAGGTGGACAACCGCGACGCACACCCGTTTTTTTACACCTACACATGGGACCGTTCGACGACGGGCGCCTTCGGAACGGCCAACAACGGCTCGGCGCTCATAAACCTTTTCAATTACAGCGATTACGCCGCCCGTGACGGACTCATCACCCCCTTTGTTTCCCTCAAAGACCAAATCGACCCCAAACTTTCGTTCGCTTACGCCTATCGCCCGCTTCGTTACGCCAAACCCGAGGGCGCCCTTCCCGCTTACGATTTTACCTACACGGACACGCTTATCGTTTGGGCCTCAAAAGATTGCGGCAACACATGGACGCAACTGTTTCGTAAAGGCGGACAAGAACTCAGTACCGTTTCGGGAACGCCGAACGCCACCTCCGACCCCGGCACCCAACGCACCAACCCCGCCAACGCCGGTCAATGGAAGGAAGTCGTGCTTAATTTTCCGGCGTCGTTTGTCGGAGCCGAACGCGTCAAGGTCAAGTTTGAAACGATCTGCGGTTTTGGCAACGACCTGTTTATCGACGAGGTATCCATCACGGCTACGGCCGACACCTGTGCGGGCATTCCCAATTGCCCGGACTCCTGTGTGGTCAATCCGGCGTTGTGTACTTCGCGCACCGTATCCACGACCACAAACCATTCCCTGCGTTTTGCCCCCAATCCGTTTTCGACGTCCACCGCCGCATACCTGACCCTTTCGCGTCCGGCGGCGTTGCGCTTGGAAGTTTTCGACGTTGCGGGCAAAAAGGTTTGGAGCCACGAGAACGCCGCCGCCGTTTCGGGTGAAGTCGAAATCGACCTTGCGGGCCGCCCGGCGGGCATTTACTTTGTTCGCGGAACGTTGGACGGACACGCCTTAAACGGCCACAAATTGATAAAATATTAGCTTTCAAGTCCTCAACCTAACCTCGAAGCCGGCGCAAACACGCCGGCTTTTTTTGTGCCTTTAATAACCGCCGTTGGGAAACCCGGAGGGTTGAGAACTTCCGGTCCGGGCTTTTCGAATCTTAATTTACAAACACGCTTGACGTTCAAGGCGCGTCAATTCGGCATGCCGTTTTGGACCCAAACCGACGGATTGACGGGGTTGAAGTCGCGATAGATTTGAAAATAGAGCCTTGCGTCGCCGGTGAAAGGGTCGTTTTTGACCGTGCCGATTTCTTGCAAGATTTCGATTTCTTGGTCTTTTTGTACCTTGACGTTTTCGACGTTGGCGTAGACGGTGCGGTATTTGCCGTGTTGGACGATGACGACGTTGCCGTAGGCCGGCACTTTGGAAATCATCGTTACCTTTCCCGCAAAAACGGACCTGACTTTTTGTCCGGGTTTGGTCGTGAAATAGATGCCGTCGTTGATGACCTCGTTGCCGGCGGCGTTGAGCGTTTTTCCAAAACCCTCCGAAACAACGCTTTCGCCCATGGCCACGGGCCACGGCAGTTTGCCTTTGTTGCCCGCAAAACCCGCGGAAAGTTTGTTTTCCGCATCGGTCAGGCCCGTTTTACGGGATTCGGCGATGAGTTTTTTGATGTTTTCTCGAATTTGGCGCAGTTCTTTACGATAATTTTCGACCTGAAGGGTGTATTCCTTTTCCGAACGCTTGAGGTCGCGGTAAAGTTTGTCTTTATCGTCTTTGGCGGCGTCGAGTTTTTTCTTTTCGTCGATGCGTTTGTTGAGCAGCGCTTCTTTTTCGGCTTTCATGCGCTGTTTGCGGTCTTTTTTCTGCAAAAGCAGTTTTTTCGTTCGGGAAACGACGTGGATTTGGTTGTTGCGGAACTTGGCGATTTCTTTGTAGTACAGCAAACGGTTGAACAGCTCTTCAAAGCCCGAGGCGCAAAAAATCCAGAGCAGGGGGCCGAGGTCGTAAGAATAAACGTAGGCCCGGCGCACGGCCACGTCGTGACTGGCGGCATAGCGCTCGATGTCCGCCTCTATCGAGCCGACAAGCGTTTCGATTTGCGCGATTTCCCCTTCGAGCGTTTCGATTTGTCGATTGATGCTTCCCAACAGCCGGGAACGAAGCCGGATTTGTTTGTTTAAAAGCGCAATTTCGTTGAACGATTTGCGTTTGTTTTGTTTGGTGGCGTTGAGCAGGCGTTCGGTTTTTTGGACTTCGGACTCGAGCTGCTGCTCGACGAGTTCAAGTTTACGGATTTCTTTGGGCGCGTCTTGGGCGAAAAGCACCCCAAAGCTCAGACTAATGAAACATACCGGCCACCGAAACCGATTCGTGCGCATAATCTTTGGGGATGGAAAAACCGGGACGAACAGGGACGGGCTCCCTGCGCACGTCGCTAAATTCGACTTCGACGCGTACGTTTTTCGTGCCTTCTACGGCAAAACGGCAACGCTTCGGCACGCTCAAGCCGTTGACCTGCAAGCGCTCTTCGGTGCGAAAAGAAAGCGAGCCCGTTGCGTTTTTCAGCGAAAAAGCGTTTACGAAGTCGTCGGTCGCTTCGTACAAAATTTCCGTTTGGTCGATGCGGTCGTTGTCGTTTTTGAAACGGCGCATTTCGTCGGCCGTCAGCCGACCGACCAACAGCCGGGACAAGAGTCCGACGGGATAACGGTGACGCACCAGTTCGGAAACATGGCCGTAAGCGACGTGTTTGCGGTCCAGACGGTTGAGGATGTGTACGGAATCGGGCTGGACGACCAAACGCGCCCCTTCAATGCCCAAAAGGCTGAAGTTCGCCCATATCAAGGAGTCTTTGTAAAGTTTGAGCGTTACGTTGAACGACGAGCGTTCGCCGTTCTGCCACAAGGCGCCCTTGCCGACAAGCGTATAGGCTTCGGATGAAAAATTGAACGTCGATTCCGGGGCGCGGGCCAATTTTTTCGTCGGGCCGCAAGCCGTCGCCCACAGGGCCGCCGCCCCCAATACCATGAACTTTAACGTCCGCATGATTTGCAAATTTACGTATTTTTTGTCTACCGGAAACGTGCCGGTAAGCAAAACATAAGCACAACGCACAATATCAATAAAAAAATTGGCCAAACCCGACGATCCATGAAAATAAAAAAGAACGCTATGCCAACAACAACTTTACGCCCTAGACCGGCCGACGTTGATACTTTTGTCGTATCTTGCGGCAAAAAACCTATCCATGTTGTTCAACCACATCGTTTGGGATGCATCGCCGGTCATTTTTGATTTTGGCGGATGGGCCTTGCGTTGGTACGGCGTATTTTTTGCCATGACCTTCATGCTCGGCCACTATATCATGTTGAAAATTTTTCAAATCGAAGGCAAAACGGCCAAAGAACTCGACAAGTTGGTCGTCGGCATGATAGTTTCCATCGTCGTGGGCGCACGCTTGGGCCATTGCCTGTTTTACGACCCCCGGTACTATTTTGTAGACAACCCTGCCGCGATTTTACGCATATGGGAAGGGGGATTGGCAAGCCACGGCGCAACCATCGGCATCGTCGCGTATATGACGTATTACGTCAAATCGACGCCGGGCATGCGATTTTTATGGTTGGCCGACCGTTTCGTGATCGTCGTGGCCTTGGGGGCGTTTTTCGTGCGCATGGGCAACCTCATGAACTCGGAAATCTGCGGCGTGCCTACCGACCTTCCGTGGGCCTTCGAGTACGTCAACGCCCGGGGTTCCGACTGTTCAGGCCCTCCCCGACACCCCACCCAACTTTACGAAGGCCTGAGTTACATCGTACTTTTTGTTTTTTTGATGTACGTTTATTTCAAAACCGACCTCAAAAACATCGAGGGCCGCATGGCGGGAATGTGCGTAACCCTGCTTTTCACCGCCCGTTTCATCATCGAATTTTTCAAGGAAAACCAAGAAAGCTACACGCTCGGCCTGCCTATCAATACCGGACAGATACTAAGTATTCCGGTGATTGCGTTTGGGCTGTGGATATGGTTGCGTTCGTTAAAAAAGAAGCGCGCCTAAGCCTCGGGAAAATGGACGCTGCCCGAAACGGCGGCTTTGCGCGCCCCGGTACCGGCGTTTAAAACGTTCGCGTGCCCCAAAAGGCGCATCAATCCCAAAAACGCGAATATCGCCGCCTCTTTATACGAAATCCACAACGGGTCGGGCAAAACAACGGGTATTTTTTCCGATAGCCGCTCCGTCAAAAACTTGTGGAACGCACCGCCGCCCGTGGTCATGATTCCGTTTCCCGGCCGGTTGTAGCGTTGATATTCGTCGGCGACGCGTTCGGCGACGTGAACACAGTAGGTGTGCATGAGGTCTTGGGGCCGATAATTTTCGGACAAGAGCGGCAATATTTCGGCTTCGACCCATTCGCGTCCCAGCGAACGCGGCGCGGGCAAGCGGTAAAACGCCAAACGCTCCAAATTTTCCAACACTTCGGGCAAAAGTTTTCCGTTTGCGGCCGCGTTGCCGTCGCGGTCGTAGTCGGTGTTGATGCGGCGTGCGAGTACGTTGAGAACGAGGTTGCAAGCACAGACGTCGAAAGCGACGAGGTTGCGGCGGTTGGCCGTGCCCTCGACGCCGACGAGCGTCAGGTTGGCGATGCCTCCCAAGTTCAAAAACGCCGAATATTCGGGAAAAAGCGCCGTTTCGCCGAAAGGTACGAGCGGCGCCCCTTCCCCGCCAAGCGCCACGTCCTTGTTGCGAAAACCGGTAACGAAAACGCAGGGCAAATGGGTGGCCGTCGTTTCGCCGTCGCCGATTTGGGCGGTGAAATGGCGGTGCGGTTGATGAAAAACGGTGTGGCCGTGCGAGGCGGCAAAATCAGGCTTTAAGTCGTTGAGCAAAATAAAACTTCGCGCCTGCATTCCTTGCCAATGGCCGTAGTCCACGTTGAGTTTGGCGTACTCTTCGGCGCTCGCGGGAGGCGAACTCAGACGCCGTCGCCACGACGCGTCGTATTCGACGGTTTCGGCCGCCAAAATCCGGGCCGTCCATCGACGGTCGTCGAAAACAAATTCGACCGCCGCCAAGTCAAGACCGTCGAGCGACGTGCCGGACATCATGCCCAAGCCGACAAACCGGTTTTTCGCGCCGTTGAAGCTTCCGTCGTTCATGCAAAACGCCGCCCGTCGGCGGCGGCGCAACCGGGTTGAAAGGGTTAATTTTCGGAAAAGGCGGTGATGGTCATGGTTTGGTTGTGGAGTTCGCACGGGGCCATGGCCGTACCGGGCGCAAGTTCGCCGTAGGAATAAAAACCGGCCATGACGGTGTTGTCCCCAAAAATGTTGCGTACCTCTTCGACTTCCTCGTCCACGCGTTGGTTGAGTACCAAACGCCGTCCGACGCAACTGACCAAAAGCGCAAACCGGGGTTCGTCGCCGCCGAGTTGGGCTTTGGCTTCTTGTGCGGCTTCGCCTGCGGCCTCGACGAGGTCGTTGTAGTTGGTTTTCATGAGCTGGGCCGTCGAGCCGACGGGCATATCGCCCGCGAAAGTAATCGAATTGGCTTCGGGGTCGACGTTCAAGACCGTTCGCACGAGGGTAACGCCATTGGTGTTGATGAGGATGGGGAAAAGCAGGGCGGAGGCGGGCAGTTCGGCGGCTTTTTCGCCGAGGTAGGTTTTATAAAGGTCGAGGGCGGGCTTGCCGTCCAATTCGTAAAGGACGTTGGCTTCGGCCTTGGTGATTTTACGTACGGGTCCGAAGGGTTCCCAGCCGCCTTTGGAACCGTAGCCGACCTTGATTTTGTCGCCGTAAAAGCCGATGATGACGATTTTGCCTTCGTCGGGCGGCGCGTTGAGGCCCACAAGCGTACGCGTGAATTGGGCGCCGTCGCCGGCCAAGCCGCCCGAAGCCGACACCTGCCGACCTATCGCCTCGTTGATGCCTTTGATAAGTTCGGAACCGTTGACGTGCTGGCCGTCGGAAAAAATACAAACATGGCGTAAGCCCTCGTGAGGAATTTTTGCCGCCAGCGCCTTGCCCGCCTCAAAGCTGTTGGGGTAATCGGAAAAGACCACGTCCGCCGTTTGGATGGGCGTAGCCGCAAATTTGATGGCCGTAACCGTGAGCGTACCCACGTTCACTTCGGTCAACGCGATTTCGCCCGAAGTCGAAATTGACGCGATGTGGGCGGAGGGGTAGCGCCCGCGCAGGTCTTCGTAATATTTGGGGTCTTCGAGCAGTTCCCGCTGTGCGAAAAGCAGTACCAAATCCGCGTCCGAACCCAACTCTTCACCCGCCACATGCTTCCAGCCCTCTTCCCAAACCAACTGTTCTACTTTCATCGTCGTTGTTATAGGCGTATTACCGGCGGCAAATATACTTTTTATTCGACAATCCAAAAATAAATTTCAAACTTTTTTAAAAAATAATTGTTTTTTCCGCCGCCGAAGCCCAATGCTCAAACGCAAGCCGACCGCAAACGGGCAGAGCTTTGCACGTTACGCACGATTATTTTTGGGGAGTGGAATTGGCTTAGGACAACAAATGCATTTTCATTTGGTTTAACAAACCGGTCAGCGAAAGTTGGGTTTTAAATGCGGCGATGAGATTGAAAAGCCCCGGAGTGTAATCGCGGTCTCTGCCCAAAGATTCGGACTTGAGATAAGAGTTGAGGTCGCCGTGTTCGAGATAGCGCGGCTCGCTGAACAAAGAGTTGTCCATTTCGCTGTCGCTTTTGGTGGTGTATTGGTCGATGAGTTCGGCACAAAAGCGAAAAAAATGATGGGTCAACTCCTCGTCTTTGAGAAGTTTAATCATTGCTTGGGTGATTGCCTTGTTTTCCGTTTTCATTCCCGAGCGTCGCATTACCTCCTTAAAAAGTTCGATGACAACGAACACAAAAAGGAAACGGGTGCTTCCGCGTCCGCCGGCTTTTTGCCTGCCGAAATGATTTTCCATGGCGTATTTCATAATTCGATAAGCGGCATAGAGGTCGTCGACGCCGAAATCCGACCCCGGCTCGGTAAGTCTCTTAAATACCGAACCGCCGGGCGAAAAAGGCGGGGTATGGGCAAAGGCGGGGCCGGGCATGGACAACCAACCCGCGCTGTAGGTTTTTATCAGGTCGAAGGCGTTGGCAAACTCGTGGTAATAAGGGTGGATATAAGGATAACTCTTTTGACGGGCTTCTTGCGCGGCCTTGGCTCCGCGCTGAATTTCCAAAAATATACCGTATTTTTTCTGCATCTCCTCCTTAAAACGGCGAAAATCGTTGCTCAAGGAAATGAAGTCTTTTTCGCTGACGGCGTTTTGGCTGTTGGTGAACCGGGTGGTTTTTTCCAACAATTCTTCGCCGCCGGGGCCAACCTTGACAATTTTTATAACCACGAATCCTTTTTGCAGTCGTTCTTGCCAATTAGAAAAATCTTCGTTTTTGCTCGTGCCGCCCGATTCGAGTATCGTCGAAAGCACGTCGTAAATCGTTCGCGTCGTTTGACAGCCGTTGACGATGTAAGGTGCGGTAAGTTTCCAACCGTTTTCCACTTTTTCGCATTCTTCGACGACTATCGTGATACCGTTGTTGTAAAGGCCGAAACGTTCCGGCTCTTTGAGCAGCGTGTCTCTGATACCTTTGGCCACTTTTTTCAACCCAAGATATTGGCGGACGTTTTTTTCATAAAGAAGATTGAGGTCGTTGGTAACGTTTTTATAATGTTTAAGAAAACGATACAACTCCAACAAGCCAACGGCTCCGAAAATGAGTTCGTCGCTCCCATAAGCGTTGATGTCCAAAACAAAGGTTTTCTTGTGGGCGACGACGTTGAGCTCTTGGAGGCGGTTGTAGACGGTGTTGATAGAAACGCCGGCCACCTCGAAAAACGAGCCGATTTTGGCTTTGCCAATGATTTTGACGTTTTCAAGGGCTTCTTTTTCTTCGTCGCCGATATCGTCCACGGTGGCAATCACAAAACACAATTTGTCTTTGGGACCGCGTTTTTTTAGAAAAAATTGGATGCGTTCGACGACTTGGGCCGCGTTTTCGTTGAGTTTGACGTTGGGGTTGGTGAGCGTTTCTATGAGTTTGACGCCTTCGTCGTAAACGGTCGAGGACCCGGCGAACGAGCTTCCGTATTTGGATTGCACCAAATACCAGACGTCTTCGCTTTCCGTTTCGCCGATTTCCGCATAGCGTTGAAGGATGGCGGCGTCGATGCCGCCGTCGCCGCTGCCGTCGGTCATGATTACGTCGCCCGAATCGGGGTCGACGTCGAGCCAGTCGCAAACGAGTTTGTGCGCAAAACGCAATCCCAGTTCGACGTTCGAGGACGCGTCTTTTTTTACGTCTTCGAGCCACGCTTCTTTGAATTGTTCGTAGGTTATTTCGTTCATAAACGGTGGTTGGCGTTAACGACAATCGTAAAAAATTTCACAGGCTTAAAAGTATAGATTTGAATTAAGAAGTCCGCATCATAGTCATACCGGGCCTGCGAAGCTTCAAATTTAGTAAAAAAACAAAACACAAGACCATGTTTTTTTCGGTGTCAAACAAATAACGATAAAATCGGCGTCGATTAAGGAAAACGGTTGGTTATTGGTAAACAATTTTACCCCGAGGAGCGATTGTTATCGTCGTCGTTATCGGTTTGGGGCTGCCGGCATCGTTTGGCGCGAGTCCACGTTTTTAGGGAATGCGTTGCGAGAAGAAAATGCGTTACGCAAGCGGCTACGGCGTCGTTTTGTTGAGACGTCGTCGGAAAAATTTTGTTTATCCGGCGGGAAATTTTTCGATGCCGCGTTCGGCGGCGGTTTTCATCAGCCGGGTGGTCAATGTTTTTTCGGCCAGATGGTGCATCGGCCCAATGGCCAAAGCCAACGCCGTATTGAACCCCATTTTGTAGACGGGCAAACCCTCGGAGTATTTTTCGTTGAGTGGGTCGAAGAGCATCATGGCAAATTCGATGGTCATCATCAGCGAAATGTAAAGCAAACCTTTTATCGTCCACCGCGGCAAATTGAGCCGTCCCAAAAAGAAGAGCGAAAAAATCATGAGCGCCAAGAACGCAAAAATGCCAAGGGATTGAAACATGTAAATACGTTCTTTTTTTTCGGCTTCGGCTTTGGCGGCGACCTCTTCTTGACGCTTTTTCTCTTCGAGTTCTTTTTCAAATTGAAATCGGGATTCGAGTCGGGCGATGTTTTTGGTTTGTTCGTCGTTGCGCATGGAATCGGAGAAAGCATGGAAAAGTTTGTAGTGTTCGAGGGCGGCGCGAAAGTCTCCGGCGGCGGAGTCGGTTTTGGCGAGGGTGAGGGCGTTGTCGCGCAGGGTTTGCATATTGCCGACTTGCCGTGCAAGTTCAAGGCCTTTTTGGGCGTAGCGGCGTGCCGAAACGATGCGTCCTGCGGCAAGGTGGACTTCGGCCAAACCGCCCCACACCGAAGCCACTCCGTCCTTGTCGCCTCCGCGCTCGAATATTTCCAAACTTTTGAGGTAGTATTCCTCGGCGCGTTCGGGTTGGGACAAATGTTGATAGATCAACGCCAAATTGAATCTTGAATAGGCCACGCCGTGGGAGTCGGCGATTTGTTCGCAAAGCGACAGACTTTTTTGGAAATGTTCGGCGGCTTGGAGATAGTCGCCCTGCACTTCGTAGGTCGCGCCAAGGTTGTTGTAGCCGTAAGCCACGCCCTGCCAGTCGCCGGCACGCTCGAGCGTCGTCAAACTTTTTGAAAAACATTCGACGGCCCGTAGATAATCGCCCTGTTGGCGGTAGAGGAGGCCAAGATTGTTGTAACCGTAGCCGATGGCTCCGGCGTCGTCGAGGCTTTCGGCAATTTTTAGGGCTTTGAGGTAATATTCCGCCGCCCGGGCGTAATCGCCTTGTTTGTCGTAAACTACGCCGAGATTGTTGTAGCCCGTGGCGACGCCTTTGCGGTCGTGAAGTTGTTGTCGCAGGGTCAAAGCGTTTTGGTAGTGTTCAAGGGCTTGGGCGTAGTTTCCCTGACTTTCATGGACGTTGCCGAGGCGATTGTGACATTCCGCCGTCGCCCGGTCGTCCCTCAAAATACGCGACAGCCGCAAACCCTCGTTCCCGATTTTCAACGCCTCGTCGTAAAGCCCGCTTTCGCTTTTGAGGCCGCACAGCCGACACAGGCTTCGCGCCTTCGACGTATCCACCGCCGAAAAAGCAACAACCTTTTCCAATGAGTCCATTTGGGCGCAAAGCGGGTACGCAACAAACGCCGTTGTCAATATTATAATGATTATTCGCGTCGAATTCGGCATGGTTGAAACGGGAGATATTTGGATTGGCAAATTATAAAAAACAACGCAAACCGCTTACCGCCTTTGTTTCCGCACCCATGCCAAAAGTTAAAATTAGCGGAACATACATCGGCGTCGTTAAACCCGAAACGGTGAAAACGATACCTCAATATCCTAATCGTTCCAATCCGCACCGATTTTTCTTGGCATGAACAGCCTTGAATTCGCCAACGCCGTACTCTGACCGTTCCATACGTTTTTGTCTAAATGCGAAAGATTAACTTTTGTTTTAATCCGACTTTTTTCGCAACGCGGAATTTCCTGTCGGGTTCGGGGTTTGTCGGCGTGTTTTTGAACAAAGAATTTTACCCCAAAGCCGGACAAACGGTGCATTGAAGGCGAAATTTTGCCTAAAAATTCTTAATTTCGCATTTAATTTTGTTAGCGATGTGGAAATGGATAATTTTCGCCGTTTTGCCCACGGCGACTTGGGCCCAACCCAAAGCCTACGTAACGATAAAAGCCGATGCCGACTGTATACTAAAAATAGACGGAGACTCGGTGGCAACGCTAAAAGCGAATGAAAGTCAAAAAGTCGTTTCCAAGGTCGGCGCCCACTGGATGGAGGCCCGCACTCCCGACGGCAAGGTGTGGAAACATCAGGAGCAGTTGGAAATGGGGCAAAACATCATTTTTATCACGTTCGAGGGCTACGAAACGCGTACGGCGCCCGAAGACGGTTTGCCGACCGCAAACATCTTCGAACTTATCGAAAACGGCGACGACACGGGCCTGAAAAAGCTTTTGACCGCGGGAGCCGACGTCAACGCCCCCGCCGCCGACGGCAAATACGCCGGCAAAACCCCGCTGCACTGCGCGATATACAACAAACATCTCGAAGAGGCTCGGCTACTCTTGCAATTCGGCGCCAAAATCAACGCCGTCGACGCCGAAGGCGGCACCCCGCTTCATCTGGCCGCGCAAATGGAGGACGTCGAGGCGATAAAATTTCTTTTGTCCAAAGGCGCGGCCGTCAACGCCCTCGACGCACAGGGAAAAACGCCCCTTGCCCGCGTCGGTTGCGTAACCACTCAGTATTGCCAACAAACCAAAAATCTGCTCGTACAAGCGGGCGGAAAATAAAACCATGCTTCCCGTTCGTTTGACCCTTAAAGGAATTTATTCCTATCGCCAAGAAACGGTCATCGATTTTGCACCGCTGACAAAGGCCGGGCTTTTTGGCATCTTTGGTCCCGTAGGCTCGGGAAAATCGACCATTGTCGAAGCCATGCTTTTGGCCCTCTATAAGGATTCTCCCCGACTCCTCACAAAAGAACGCGGCCCAAACATGATGAACCTCGACTCCGACGAACTCAAGGTCGTTTTTGAATTTCGGGTCAAAGACAAAGACTATCGCTTTTCCGCGGAAATCAAACGTAAGAAAAAAGACCCCGCCGCCCTCGGAACGTTCGAATACGGACGTTACGTTTGGGAAAACCATGCATGGGTCCCCAAAAACATCGACGCCCAAAGCGTCATCGGCCTCGACCAAGACCATTTTCTTCGCGCCGTCGTCATTCCACAAGGTAAATTTCGGGACTTCATCGATTTGGGGGGCAAAGACCGCACCGAAATGATGAAAGACCTTTTTTCCCTCGAACGTTACGACCTTGCCGAACCCCTTAAAACCTTGGTCGTCGAAAACAAAACGCACCTCGGTACGTTAAACGGAAGTCTGCGCGAATACGAGGCCGTCGGCGAGGAAAAAATCGCCGAAACCCAAACCGAACTTGAAACCGCCGTCCAAGAACAATCCGCCGCCCGACTCGTTCTCGACGCCGCTCACAACGAAGTGCAAGCTTTGAATGCGGTGCGCGAACTTTACCTACGGCTCGAAACCGCCGCCGCCGAGCGCGAGCGCATCGAAAAACAACGTCCCGAAATCGAAAAGAAAAAATACGAACTCAACCGCTACCGAACGGCGGTTGAAACATTCAAAGGTCCCGTCGAAATCGCCGACGTGCGCAAAAAAGAACACGACGCCGCCCAATCCCGGTTGTCCGCCGCCAACGCCGAACTCACACGGCAAAACCACGCCTTCGAACAAGCCCGCGCCACGCTCGAAACCCTTTTGCCCGACCACCGCAGACGCGACGAAGACCTGCGCCTTGTCGCCGCCCTCCGCGACGCCGCCAACGCCCTTCTCGCCTTGGCCGAAATCCAAAAATGCGACGAATCCATTGAAAAAGGCAGGCTGTACGTCGAAGACGTCTTAAAAAAACACCAATCCGTCGAAACCCGGCGTACCCAAATCCTTCAACGCCTTAAAGACCTTAAAGCCTCGCTGCCCAACGCACAAACCGTTTACGAATGGGAAAGCCATTACAAGGAGGCGTCGGCGGCAGAACAGGCCCACAACGACGCGCTAACCCTCCTTGCGGCCGCGGAAAAACAACTCGCCGCCGCCGAGCAAGCCTTGCAAACATCCCAAAAAACGCTCGACGACGAAATTCGCCGTGTCGTCGGCGACAACTACGACGGCGCCGTCCCTCCCAACGAGGCATTGGAAGTCGTCGTCGCCACGGAACGCGAAAAATTACACCTTCTGGAAAAAAAGAGCGGCTTGGGCGCCTTTCGCGAACTCTTGCACGAAGACCAACCCTGTCCTTTGTGCGGCTCGACGCACCACCCCCAACCGCTTGCCCCCTCCCACGAACCCGAAATCGCAGCCGTAAAAAAACGTTTGGACGAACTCGGACAAGCCCAAAACACCGTCCAAAAATTGCAAATGAGCGTTCACAAGGCCGAAATCGAACGCGGGTCCGGCCTCCGGGAGTACAACGAAAAAAAAACCGCGTTGGCGCAAAAGACCGAAGCGCTCGAAAAAATCCGACAAAGCCTGTCGCAAGCGCCGTTCACCCCCGCCCAAATTCAAGAAGAAAAAGAAAAAATTCGACGCATAGAAACGGAAATCAAACAAGCCGAAGCCGAATCGGAAACCTACGAACAAGAACTTCGCACTTTAAACACGACGTTGGAAAAAGCCAAAGCGAGGTTGGCCGACCTTGACGCAAACAAAGCCAAAGCAATGGGCCGGTACGAGGCGAACCGTGCCAAAGTGAGCGACGCGGAATTTGAACAATGGAAAAATCAAACGCCCGAGGCGCTTGCCATCCGTGCCGACGAAATCGACGGTAAACGCAAAAGTGCCGAAGCGGCGTACGAAAAAGCGCAAAAAGCGGTGCAAGAAGCGGAATCGCGCCGTGCGGGAGCCCTAGCCGCCCATCAAGCCGCCCAAAGCGCCCATCAAACCGCCCTAGCCGCCCATCAAGCCGCCCAACGGCAACTCGAAACCCTTTTGCACCAAGCCGGCGAAACCGAAATCGAAATCCGCCGACTGCTTTCCGACAAGCCCGACGTCGCAAAAATCGAGGCCGAAGTCGCGGCGTTTGAAAAAACGGCCGTCGTCGCGGCGGAAAAATACCTCTCGGCAAAATCGGCCGTCGAAAACCTACCTCCTTTCGACCCCGCCGCCCTGCACGCCGCCCAACAACGCCGCGACCACGCCGCCCAAACCTACGACGCCGCCGCAAAAAAAGTCGGCGCCCTCCAACAAACCCTCAACGACCTCCAAGAAAAAATCATCGTCAAGCGAAAGCTCGAAGAAGAAAAAAAAGCCGCCACCCTCGTCGAAGACAGGCTCAAAAAGTTGGAGGCGCTCTTTCGCGCCAACGGTTTCGTTCAATTCGTTGCCGCTTATTACATGCACGAACTTTGCCGCTTGGCCAACGAACGCTTCCGACTTTTCACTCAAAACCGCTACGAAATCATTTATCAAGAAGAGTCGGGGGAACTATTCATTCGGGACTATTTGCATTCGGGCAAAATTCGCTCGATAAAGACGCTTTCCGGAGGACAAACGTTTCAGGCGGCGCTCTGTTTGGCGCTCGCGCTTACCACGATGACGGCGGGCGGACGACGCGAATTTTTCTTTTTGGACGAAGGTTTCGGCACCCTCGACGGCGATTCTCTTTCGACGGTCATTGAAGCGCTGCGCGGCCTAAGAAACGAAAATTGCACCGTCGGACTAATTTCGCACGTCGAACGCCTGCGCGAAGAAATCGGTGCGGCGCTTTACGTAGAAAACGACCCCGTCAAAGGCAGCATCGTTACCATGAAAGCCTAGACGCCAAAACAATTTCGGAAAGCGGTTTTCGCACACGGACTTTCTCCTCGCTTTGCCGCAAATCCTCGGGCAAATAATCGTCGGAACCCGTCTTGCCCAAGGCTATAACGGTCGTCGGATGAAAGTCGTCGCTTAATTCAAAACCCTCTTTGATTTTTTGCCACGAAAAACCGGCCATTTGATGGCTAATCCACCCGAGCGAATGCGCCTGCAAAACCATGCTCATGGCCGCTTGTCCGCAATCGTAAACGCCGTGAAAATTCTCTTTGCCGTTATGGGAAAAGGTCTTTTTGGCGCAAACGACGACAAGCGCCGAAACGCGCGAACACCATTGGCGGTTAAATTCGTCCAGCGAATCGAATATCTTTTGCCAAACGGGGTCGGGATGTATTCCCACCAAAAAGCGCCACGGCTGTTCGTTGAAACAGGACGGCGCCCAACGTCCGGCCTCCAAAATCGAAACCAGTTCGGCTTCGGAAACGGGTTGTAAGCCAAAGGCACGCGGACTCCAACGTTCGCGCATCAGTTCGTGTATCGGATGCCGGGTTTCGGCGGGTTTCGACTTCATAAGCATTTTCCAATTTGCAAAAATACCCCGCACCGGCCTAACGAACAAAAACCGAGATTATTGCCGAATTTAAGTCCATAGAGACATTTTTTTTTTCAAAAATTCATTCCTATATTTGCAAAGAAAAACTTTTTCATTTTTCATTAACCTATCCTAAACGGCATAGAGAATTTAAAAAATATGCTTTTAACGAAACATAACACATGTAACGATCGTATAAGTTCATAAAAGACATTTCTTGTGGAAATTAAAATTTCCCTTGAAAAGCCGAAATAAATTATTTAAGTACCTAAATAGTTAAGAATATGAAAAAGCCTTACTACATCCTTTGTGTGGACGACGAAAAAGCCATCCTTGACACGCTCCTTCGGCAGCTATCCCAAGCTTTGGGGAACGAAGTGGTCGTCGAAATAGCGGAAGGAGCCGAAGAAGCGTGGGAACTTATTGAGGAGTACTCCGACCAATACAACCTTGCCGTCGTCATCTCCGACTGGCTTATGCCCGTTACGCGAGGCGACAAGTTCTTGGTTGAGGTACACAAAAGGTTCCCCCACGTGGCCAAAATTATGCTTTCGGGGCAGGCCGACCCCAGAGCCGTGCAAAATGCACGCGACAACGGCGGGCTGAACGAGTTTATGTCCAAACCATGGAATAAAAATCATCTTACGGACGTCGTCAAAAAACTTATCCCCCTCCCCTCTACTACTTAAATTTTAAAAACAAAAATTTTTTACAATTAGTTTTGTTTTGGGGGATTGTTTTGCATTGCGGAACGATTAAACAAGCAATGATGAAAAAACGGTGACGCCAAACAAATAATCGTCGATTTTTCGTGATTATCGGTTTGGCGCCACCCGAATTTTCATCTTCTTACTCTCCGGCTTTTTGAAAAACAAAGCGTCCCTGCGGGGTGCGAAGGGCGTAGGTTCCGGGAAGTAATTTTGACGTGTCCAAGACGCTGGTCGCTTCGAACGTCGCCATTTTTCTGCCCGAAACGTCGTAGATTTCGCCCGTCGTTACCATCGGAAGTATAATTTGGTCTCGGCAGGGGTTGGGATAGAGAGGTTGTACGGCAAGCCCCGACTTGGGCCGCGAAACGACGGTGGTGTCGTCGTAAGCTTCGCCGTATTGTACGGCAATCAATTCAATTGCCTCTCCAAAGGCGTCCAAGGCCGTGCCGTTGTTGGAAAAGCGTATGCATTCGCCATCGGGTTTGACGAGATAATAATCGCCGTTGGGGTCGACCGATGCGCCGGCGACGGGTGCAAAATCCGCCCAGTTTCCGGCAATGGTTTCGCCGGTATTGAGGCTGTAATTGGCGACGACGGGGCCGGCGGCGAAAAGCGTACCTTCGCGTATGAAAAGCCCGTGGGAAAGTCCTGCGCCCGATTCGAATACCATGGGCGTTGTGCCGTCGAAGACGGCCAATTTTCCCGCACCCGCACCCGCAACGCGCACCCCGTCGGTAAACAAACGGCCCGAATCGTCAATCCACCGAAACGTCCCGATTCCCGTCCAAATATAGCCCGGAAACGACGCATACACCTTTCCGCCGGCGACGGCCACTCCCGTCGGAGGTTCGGGTATGGCCGCCGTGGATTGCAAAGGCATAAGTTTTTCGCTGAATTTGGTAAGGTATTCGCGAACGGGACGAGGGTCGTAAGCAAGGGCTTCCGGAGAAATCCCTACCGAGAACGAATCCACTTTCGCGCCCGTTGCATCCAATACGTATGTTTTTCCGTAAGAAAAATAGTCGGTAACGGTGGCGTATATCGTCGAATGTTCGGGCAAGGACAAAAAGGCGGCGGGAGAAAAGTCCAAAAATTGCGTATTTTCCCAATTTCGAGAACGGACGTTGAACAAGGCCGTCCCCGGTCCCGTCGAAACGGCCAAGAGGCTGTCGTTTACGTACCAAGTCGGCGAATAGGAATTGATTTCGAGCTGAACGGGGATGAGTTCGTATTCGCGGGTAAGGGGGTTGAGGCGCAGGAAATTGCCCGCCGCACCGCACAAAGTCCACAAGTCGTTTCCAAAACGCACAAAATTGCCAACGCCCGCGCCTTCTTCGCCCAGCGGCAAGGTCCATGAGACGGCCATCGAAGACAAATCGATTTCCAGTATTTTGCCCATAGTGGACATCCACCCTCCCGGAACGGTTACGAACATTTTGCCCGAAGCATACGCCAAACCGTTGGTTTCGTCGTCGACGTCGGCAAATTCGTGAACGATGCTCAGGTCGGATTTATCGAGGACGGTCAGGTATCCGCCCGTTGCGCCGAACCATTTGCCGCAAAAAAGGTAATCGCCCGCAATCGCCAAGCGTCGGCACCCGGGCAAGGCCGCCTCGGCCACCCCCTTTTTAAGGTTTACGTCGTATTTTAAGACCCGGTTTTGCGCCGTAACGTACAAATACGGCGCTTCAAAGACGGCGTCCTGTATCGACTCTTCGTCAATACCGCCCCAGACGGTATATTCCTGCCCGTCGAAAAAACCGACGGTGGCGTTGTCGGTTTCGTCGCCGAAAACGCCGCCCGAAACAACGAAAACGCCGTGATAGTCGCGGATTTTGCCGCCCGAATGCGTAACCCAAACGCCCCCGTCGGTGTCGAGAGCCAAACGACGCGCGTCCGACAACGATTCGCGTAAATCCATCGTCGCTCCCGTTTCCAAGTTGAGCGTCCGTAAGGACGTGGGCGTTAATAAAAAAGCCGTCGAGTCGCGCACGGCCATGTCCACCACCCGTCCATAATCCCCGACCTCTTTATAAGTTTGGGTCAAAGGGTTGTAAACCGACAATTTTTCCCCCGCCGCCACGATGCGACGCGCATTCTGACCTACGACCGACAGTGGAAAAACCAGAAAAAAGACGGCAAATCGAAAAATTTTTTTCATAAATGAATATAATGTTTGCTCAATATGCTCTTACCGCAAAGATAATAAATTTCAATAAACAATACTTGAATTCAATTTACGTTTTCAACGTCGCTAAGCCAACGGCGATTATACCCGACACCTCCCATGGGAACGGTTGTTTTTAACGGGATTTTTTGAATACCGATGGACAAACTCTTTTGAGGCGGCCGTTGCATACCGTCAAATTTTTGAATCAAACCGGAAAAATTTATATTTGCAAATTTCGCCATGCGAACGTATTGGGAACGGGAAATCGAGGAGGGGTTTGAATTTGGGGTGGTGGGAGGCGGAATCGTCGGTTTGTCGGTGGCGGCGGAGTTGGCCGAGGCGGGACGTTCGGTGTTGGTTATGGAGCGCGGGGTGTTGGCTACGGGCGCGACGCTGCGCAACGCCGGTTTCGCGTGTTTTGGTTCGCCGACCGAAATTCTTTCCGACCGTCGCACGATGGGCGACGCGGCAACGCTCGATTTGGTTGAACGGCGTTATCGCGGTTTGAAGATTTTACGCCGGCGCTTGTCCGACGCCGCCACGGGTTACGTTCCTTGCGGCGGCTACGAACTCCTTGACGACCCTGCCGTCCTCGACCGCCTCGACGAACTCAACGATTTTTTACGACCCGTCGTCGGCGCCGACGTTTTTTTTCCCGCCGACGAAAAAATTGCCGAATCGGGCATGGCGGGGGTTCGGGCGATGGCCAAAAACGTTCACGAAGGAACGTTGCATTCGGGAAAAACGGCCAAAGCTTTGAGTCGTTGCGTTACCGAAAACGGGGGGGCGATACTGACCGGTTGCGTGGTCAAGACCGTCGAATCCGACGGCGACGGCGTAACGGTTCATGTGCTCGGCCCGGGCAATCTGCGCGAGCATGTTTTTCGTTTTCGGGCGGTGTGCGTGTGCACCAACGCTTACGCCGCCGAACTTTTGCCCGAATTGGAGGTCGTTCCCGCGCGAGGATTGGTGTTGGTAACCGCGCCCGTCGCCGGACTGCGCTTACACGGAAGCTTCCACTGGGACGAGGGTTTTTATTACTTTCGGGACTTGGACGGACGCGTATTGTTGGGCGGCGGCAGAAACTTGGATTTTGACGAGGAGCGCACCCTGTCGCTTGAAGGCAATCCACGCATATTCGCCGAACTCGAACGCCGGCTCCGTGAAACGATATTGCCGTACGCGCCCGGCGTCGAAATCGAATATCGTTGGGCGGGAACGATGGCTTTCGGTTTGTCGGACAAACGGCCCGTCGTCGGCGAAATCCGTCCAAAACTCTTTTGCGCCGTGCGTATGGGCGGCATGGGCGTGGCGTTGGCGGGAGCCGTCGCCCAAGAAATCGTTCCCCTGATGGTTAATCGCGCCTAATTTATAATTTGAGGCCCTTACGCACCGCCGTGGTTGGAAACGCGCAAGGGCCGAATGTGTTTTTTTAACGACGGTTAATTTTCGGAGGGGGGGAAGGAAAAGTCGGAGTTTTGTTTTTTTCGGCGATTGTTTTTAATGCTGAAACCGCCGCCGCCGATGGTCAGGCGTAGGTATGCGCCTTGAAAACCCATGCGTTCCGGGCCGCGAATGACGTTGCCGTCGGAGTCCCTCCACCGTCCCGGGGCACGCAAAAGTCCGCCGGCTTCAAGGCCGAGCGCCAAGCCGGCGGGATTTTCGCGTTTGCCCGTTACAATAAATTGCAGACTTACGCCCGCTTCGGCCCCAAAGCCGCTGTTTGAGTATTTTCGGGTGCGTTCGTAAGCGACGGCGGCGGTTTGGTCGAAATAGACGGAACGGGCGGGGTTTTCGTTTTTGAGGCTCACCCCCGTGCCTCCTGCCCCGATGCCGATAAAAGGGACGAAGAGAACGCGGTTGCGGGCAACGGCGGCGACCCCGATGTTGAAAAATCCCATTGCCAAATTGACTTCCGCCGCGCCGTTGGCGGTTTCGCCGGAAGCAAACGTTCCGCTAAAACCGTTGCCGCCGATAAACACGCGATTGCCGAAACTTCCCATGCCGCGCCCGCCGAAGTGTATGCCCGGTCCCACGATTTGAAGATCGTCGCCGAGGCTTGTTTGCAGCGCCGATTGATACTTGCCCAAGTCGGCCGCACCCGTACCCATGTAAAAATACCCCAATCCTCCTTGCGCCCACGCCGAAGCCGGCGCCAACAATAAAAATAAAAGCTTTGTCATACCGTTGGTATGACAATTTTAGCGCCAAAATCCGACGTAGGCGCCGGTGTACCGTGGGCAACGATGAAAAAAAATATCCACGGGCTTAAAAGCGTTACATTTGCATCGCGAAATCGCATCATACCCAAAAGGGATGTTATCGCAAAAAACGAAACGCCAAGCCATGCTTGGCTAGCGTTAAACCCATAACGAGGGCAAACGGGTAAGGATGAAACATCAAAACAATCCCCTTTAATGTTAAGATGTTGAGAACGGCCTTCGCCGTTCTCGTTGGTTGTTACCACTCCGGAGTCGGTTCGTCGAAAAAGCGGCGAATCGGCATAATTATTTTATTAATTTCGCTTGCTAAATGCACTGCGAACGATGTCCGAATACAAAAAACGAGGCCTGACGGACTCTATCGCGTTTAAGGCGGCCCGCGAACAAAAAAACTGGTTTGGCTTTCTTAAACGCCTGCACCAAACCTCAACCATTTACCAACTCTTGTTTAGCACGATATTGGTAGGGCTGTACGGTTGGTTTTTCGTTTATTTTCATTTGGAGGTGTTGAAAAAAGACGAAAAAATTTCGACGACGACGCATCAAGTCTTGGGTTTGACGTTGGGTTTTCTTTTGGCCATGCGTTCGAACTCGGCTTACGACCGTTGGTGGGAGGGACGCAAAATCGTCGGCGGCCTCGTCAATACCAGTCGCAACATGGCCATCAGTCTTTCACAAATCCTGCCGTACCACGATATAGAACTGCGCCGCCGCTACGCCGGTTTGCTGAGCAGTTATTGTTTTGCGTTTAAAGAGCATTTGCGAAAAGGCGTGGATTTTTCCGAAATGAAAGACCTTTCGCCCGAAGTTTTGGCCCGCGCGCGCGACTGCGAACACGTTCCCAATTTTCTCATGTCCACCTTGTATTCGCGGGTCATGGCGTATTTGGCCGCATGCCCCAACGGAAACGCGTACGTTTTGGTTTTTTCCAACCTCCTCACCGAATTCACCAACTACATCGGCGGTTGCGAGCGCATCAAAAAAACCCCGCTCCCCGGTTCTTATACCCTGCACCTTAAATTTTTTATTCTCATTTACATTCTCACCCTTCCCTTCGGCATTTACCACGAACTCCATTATTGGACGATTCCGGCGGTGATGTTGATATTTTACGCCATGGCGGGCCTTGAAATCATCGGCGAGGAAATCGAAGACCCCTTTGGCACCGACCTCAACGACATCCCTATGGATACCATCGTCAACACCATTCATCGCAACGTCTACGAAATACTGCTCAACCCCGCCGAATCCCGTTGGGAACCGACGCCTATCGAAAGTTAGCCCCGGCCGGCTTTTTCGCCCGTGCGGACTGGTGGGACGCCGCCGCCGGAGACTGGCATTGCGCCACCCTTTTCGACGACCACGGTTTGCTGGCCGCCTTTCCGTACGCCGTCCGAAAAAAATGGGGCATGACCTTCATTGAACAGCCGCCGCTGACCCCTCGCGTGTCCGTTTATTTTCGTCATCCCTTCTCCATAGGCAAACGCCAAAGAATTTTGTCCGAACTCCTTGCGCGTTTGCCCGCTTACGACGGATTAAGTTTGCAATTCCACGAAGACCTTAAAGACGGTTTGCCCTTTTACTGGAAAGGCATGACGTTGCTTACCCGCTATTCGCAAGTCATTGACGATATTTCCGACCCCGAAGTTTTACTGAAAAATTTTTCCAAAGACGGACGGCAAAACCTTCGTCAAACCGACGTTGGCGCCCGTTTTTCCGTTGAGCCGCCCGACGCCGCGTGCGCCGAAAATCTTTATCGATTGATGCGTCTGACTTTCGCGCGTCAGGGCTTGAAACCGCCGTTTTCGCGCCCATGGTTCGAGAACGTGTTTTTGTCGCCGGCGGCGCGTTCGAGTTTTTGTGTCGTTGCCCGGGACGAAAACGACCATCCTTTTAAAATACGTTGGTTTGTATACGACGAGCGAACGTTGTACGCGCTTTTGAGCGGCCAAGACCCCGCGTATCGTTCGCGCGTCGTTAACGAGCGTATGGATTGGCTGGCCATGGAAAAGGGCCGAGAGCTGGGTTTGAAGCGTTTGGATTATTTGGGCAGTATGCTCAAAGGCGTGGAGGCGGCGCATCGGGGCATGGGGGCGCAAAGCGTAGCGTATTTGGCGGTGTCGCATACCCCGAACCGTGCCTTGCGTTTGTGGAGGGCGTGGAAAGGTTGATGGATTATTGCGTAATTTTACGCGTCCCAATATGCCCGTGAAATCACCCGTAGAGGATTATCTCCGCGAAGCCGAAGCCCTGAGGCCGTTTTATCGTTGGTCGCCCGTACGCCCCGAACCCGAGTGCATCGTTCGCGAACGCCGTTTTCCCGTCGAACGTCGCGCCGTTTTGACCGCCGTCCTGCAAAGGCAGTATCAAAATCTTCCCCGGCGCAAACCGGTGCAGGCGGCCATCGCCGCGTTGGGAGAAAAAACGACGTTCTGTATAACGACCGGCCAACAGCCCGTGCTTTTCGGCGGCCCGTTGTACATTATTTACAAAGCCGTCGGCGCCATAAAATGGGCGCAGGCATGGGAAAAAATCCTACCCGGGCGCAAGGTCGTGCCCGTTTTTTGGATGGCGGGCGAAGACCACGACGCGCAAGAGGTTAATCACACTTATTTGAGTTACGACCAAAAAGTCGTTTATCCGGGGGCGTTGTGGGGCGCGGTGGGGCGCAACGTCGTCGCTCCGGGTTTGTCGCGCGTACCGGCGCACGCCCGCCCCTTCTACCGACCCGGAATCAATTGGAACGACGCCTTTCGCGCTTGGCTCGACAAACTTTTCGGTCCGTACGGACTCGTCGTCGTCGACGGCGACGACGACGAACTCAAAGCTTTGTTTTTTCCCGTCGTCGAACGGGAATTAACCGAGGGCGTCGGGGCGTTGGCCGCCATCGAAACCACACGCAAACTTTCCGCCCTCGGTTACGCCCCCCAAGCCCGCATCCGCAACCCCAATCTTTTTTACCTCGACGACTCGGGACGCTACCGCCTCGAACGCGACGGCGACGAATTTTTGCTCAAAGGTTCCGACCGTAAAATGTCCCTGTCCCAACTGCTCGACAAACCGCCCGTATTTTTCAGTCCCAACGTCGTTTTGCGACCCGTTTATCAGGAAACGATACTTCCTTCGCTCGCGTATTTGGCCGGCCCCGGCGAATTGGCCTATTGGTTGCAACTCAAAGAAACGTTCGCCGCCTTCGACGTCCCTTTTCCCGCCGTCTTGCGCCGGCCCGGCGCCACGCTCGTTTCCCACAACGACGCCGAAAAACTTAAACAAATGCGCTTCGAGCTTCAAGACGTCCTCAAATCCGAAAACGCATTAAAACGCCTTTGTGCCGAACGACTCTGGAAGCGCGACACCTTTCAACCTTACTTCGACCACGTTTTTCAAACCTTCGAGCGACTGCAGACCACCTCGGGCGTACTTTCTCCATCGCAGGCCGTCAACGTCGCCGCGCAAAAAAGAAAACTCCAACGTTTTTTCGACCGCCTCGTTCACAACACCGACAAAGAAGCGCTCAATCGCAATCCCCGGGCGTGGAAGCCGCTTTTGCGCGTCAAAAACCGCGTGCAACCCGACGGTTACATCCAAGAACGCACGCTCAATTTGGCCGCCATCGACATCGCACCCAAAGCCTTCGTCGCTTTTTTAATCGATGGTTTGGACGAACGCAAGCCCGACAACTTCTTGGTACTGCCTCCCCAATCCGTTTCCTCAAAAAGCGTTGATGCGCAAGAAACATCGTCGTAAATACATTTATTCATAAGTACACTTAATTCAATTCTAAATATTTTGTCTTTAACCAACCAATAGTTTTACAAATCATAGTTTACTTAAACCACATATGATGATAATGAATGCGAAGCGCTGCATCGGTACGATTGCGGCAATAGGATGGTTTTGGACGGCGGTGTTTATATGGGCGGTTTCGGGGTGTAAAAACGAAGGCTTTGGCGGCAAGGGATGCAACGACCCCAACGCCCTCAATTACAACCCCAACGCCTCGGCAGACGACGGTTCCTGCGCTTACTATATTGAAATCACGCAGGCAGATTTGGATTCGGTGGTTCGACCGATTGCCTCACGGCTGACGGGCGACTTTTTGGGCATCAGCCAATCCCACGACGGACGAAGCAACCCGGGAAACACGACCATCCGCGACATTTTTTCCAACGTTTCCCGCAACGACGTTATTCGTCCCGGTTCCGTTTTTACCAAACGCGTTTATGAAAAAGATTCCACGGGTCGGCTCTTGGTTACCTTTGCGATGATAAAACAGGAAATCGGTTACTTTCCGGCGGGCGGCGACTTCGAGTACATCGTCATGCCGGCGGCCGATACCGTCGATTACCTCGCCCATCCCAACGGCGTTCTACCACCCAAAGGCCCAACCCGCGGAACGTTGGGAACGGCTTGCGCCAATTGCCATTCCAACGGCGGCTCCGATTTTCTTTTCATTCGCTGATTGCTTGGCTCGTGAGCAAGAGCCGTACGCGATTTTCGCAACGGAGTCGTTATCGCGCTTCGGATTCCATTTTTGGACGTCGGATTTCACACGTGAAAGTTTTTCCCCATGAAAAAACAACAATGAAAGAACGTTCGGCGATTTCGACAACGACATGGATAAATTATTTGGCGTTGGTGTGGTTATTGACGGGAATTGCGGCCCCGGCGTGGGGGCAGGAAGTGCGGCGCAGAAGAACGCTTCGAGCTCCCCAAACTCTGTCCGTACCGCGAACCCAAGAGGCGGGCGCGATAACGGGCCGCGTTTTCGACGCCGACGGCGAGGGCCTTGTCGGCGTACGCGTCATAGTCGAGGGCACGGCCGCGGGTACGGTTACCGACTACGACGGCGGTTTTCGTCTCGAACTGCCCACGGGAAAATACCGTTTGCGTTTCTCTTTGCCGTCGTATTCGGAAAAAGTCGTCGACGATGTTGGCGTGGGTGGAAAAACCATGGTTTTGAACGTGGTTTTAAGCGAAATGGCCGAGCATATCCTCGAAACGGTCGTCGTTGAAGCGCGTTGGCGCGAAAGTTCGGCCGCCGCATTGACCGTCGTGCAAAAAAACGACCTCCGCATTTCCGACGGCTATTCGGGCGATTTGATATTGAAAGAAACGCCCGACTTTCAAACGAACACGGTCTTGCGCCGAATGCCCGGCGTGGCCTTAATCGGCGAAAAATATTTGGTGATTCGGGGTTTGGCCGAACGTTACAACGTTACCTCGCTCAACGACGCGATTTTGCCGATAACCGACCTTGAGCGCGTCGGTTTCGATTACAATCTCATTCCCGCCCATCTTGTTTCGTCGGTACGGCTGATAAAAAGCGCGACGGCGGATATGTTTGGAGAAATCGGCGGCGGATACATTCAATTCAACACGTCGGCCGTTCCATCGGAAAACGGATTTCGGGCGTTTGTACAAGGCGGCTGGGATTCGAGGGCGAGTTTTCGTACCATCGGTCAATATCCGACGGTGCGGGGCAGGGTTCCGGGTTTGCCTCAAAACTTTGCGTCGGCCGAGGCGCTCTTGGCGGCGGGAAGCGGTTCGGAGACAAGTTTGGCGGCGGGGCGTTCGTTATACCGGGCGACGGCCCCCCAAACGGGCGTCGCCCCGCCCGCCCTTAACGCCGGCGTTTCGCTTGTCCGCCGATTTGGCTTTCGCGGCGGCGAATGGGGGTTTTCCGGCGCCGTGGGTTATCAAAACCATTACCACAGCCACGACGTACGTTCGCTCAACGTTCTCAACTCGCCCGCTCCGGGAAAATCCAAAGTTTCCGAAATCATCGAACAAACCGACAACTTCCGCCTCCAAAACACCACCGGCATTTTCAACGCGGGCGTCAAAGTCGGCAAATACGGCTCCGTTTCCTTACACAACTTTTTGAGTTACTCGATGGAAAACCGGGCGGCGGATATGCGCGGAATGTTCGTCAGTCCGTTTGAATCCGGAGACACAACCCGATACGAAATCATACCGATGCGTTTTATTGCCCGATTGCTTTACGCCGTTCAGATGACGAGCGAATGGAAACTGACGGACAAACGAGGATGGACGTACGCAGCGAACGTGGGAGCCAACCTTTCCACGCTTTCAACCGACGACCCCGGGTATCGGGCGACGGCGTTTGAAGAGCGCGACGGCCGGCTTCTTTTTGCCAACGCGGGGTTTTATTCGCGGACGCTGTCGGCGCGACAGTTCGACTTTTACCGCGGCGGACGCATCGAATGGCGTTTGGAAAGACGCATCGGGGTGCACGAGGTCAAATTTTTTGCGGGTTTTTTTGGTTTGGTGCGTTCAAAAAATTATCGTTCACGGCTTTTCGCCCTACTTTTCGACTACGACGGACAAGGCAACGAATACACCGACCTTGCCCCCGAGGTTTACTCCCGCGACAACCTTTCGAACATTTTCGCCGCCGAAAACATCCGCCCCGGCGGTTTCAACTACTACGAAATGACCGACCGTTTCGACAATTACGACGCGTTTTCCTACAACGCCGCCGGCTTTGCGGGGGCGGACTGGCGTTGGAAAAACCTTGTGCGTTTGAACGTGGGGGTGCGTCCGGACTATTTTGTACAACAAATCGCGGCGATTCCCGTGGGCCTGCGCCGATTTGCCCTGGTCGATTCGCGCATGACCGACGTTCTGCCCTCGGCAACCCTTGTCGTTTCCCCCACCGAACGCATGAACGTTCGCGCATCTTACGCCCAAACGCTCAATCGGCCCATCGACCGCGAAATCGTTCCCCTTGTTTATTTCAATCTTCAAAACGGCGTTCGTTCCACCGGCAATCCCGCATTGGTCAGAAGCAAGCTTCACAATGTGGACGTGCGTTACGAATACTTTTGGGACGGGGCGGATTTGGTTTCGGTTTCGTTGTTGTACAAAGCGTTTGAAATGCCGATAGAACAAGTAGTAACGGAATCGGTGCTGGGCGGGGCGCAACTACTCGATTTGCGCAACGCACAAAAAGCGGCGGTGGCGGGCATCGAACTGGATTTTCGGCAAAACATCGGACGTTGGGCGCCGAAAATCGAGTGGATGCGACGATTCACAATCTATACCAACGCCACGCTTTTGCGCTCAAGAATCAACGTCACGGATTTGTCGGGATTGTTTTCAATCGGGGGACGGCCGCTTCAAGGACAAGCGCCTTACGTCGTAAACGCCGGACTCATTTTCGACGACCCCGATTGGGGCCTGAACGTTTCGATGTTTTATCACCGTGTCGGACCCAAAATTGCCGTTGCGGGCAGTCCGCGCACCTTTATGGGTTCGGAAAACTCGGTTTTCCCGAGTTTTTACGAACTGCCTCGCGACGTTTTCGACGTTCAGATAGGAAAAAAAATTGGCAGGTTTGTCGAGTTGCGACTGACGGCGTCGGACATTTTCAACACGCCCGTACGATGGGTGCAAATCCTCGACCCCAAAGGCAGGCACGACCCCGCAAGAGACCCGGTGGTACGCGACATTCGGCGAGGCGTGCAATTGTTTTTGGGCATAGCCGTCAAGTTTTGAACTATATTTGTGCATCTAATCGCGCACATGAGCTTGTTTGTATTTATTATTTTACTCGTTGCGACGGGAACGAGTTTGGGGTCCACCGCATTGCGGGCACAAGAGCCGGCGGTCAAAAAAACGCCCAATCTTCAATTCTTTGGTTTTCGGCCCAAATTCGACACCGTCGCGTCAAAAACGACGATAAACGTCGGCGGTTATGCGGACGTGTATTATATGTTCGATTTTAGCCGTCCGAACGACCGAAGCGTGCCGTATTTTTATTCGTCGAACCGCCACAATCAAATCGCGTTGAATTTGGCGTACGTATCGGTTTCGGCGGAGTCCGACGGGTTCAGGGCGCGGGTGGCGCCGGCGTTGGGGACGTACATGGGGGCGAATTACGCCGCCGAACCCGAGGCTTTTCGTTACATTCTCGAAGCGTCTGCGGGGGTGCGCTTGGGCCGTGGGTTTTGGCTCGAGGCCGGCGTTTTGCCGTCGCTGTACGGCTACGAAAACGCGGTAAGCTTCGAACAGCCAACGTACAGCCGTTCGATGTCGGCGGAAAATTCGCCTTATTACGTTTCCGGGGCCAAAGCCTCGTACCAAACGCGCAACGGCTTGGCGACCTTCGCCCTTTACGCCCTCAACGGTTGGCAAAACATCGGACGAGACGTGCGCTTTCCCGCCGGCGGAACCCAAGTCGTTCTCGAAGGCAAAGAGTTTACCTTTAATTGGTCGACGTATTGGGGCGACGAACAGCGTATCAAGGGGGAAAAATCCGAAATTCGCTTTTTCAACGACCTTTGGTTCAAATACGCGCCGTCGGAAAAGTTTTATTTGATAGGGCTTTTCGACGTAGGGACGCAGCGACACGACACGGCCAACCCTTCGTGGTGGACGGTGCATGCCATCGCTTGGCGGAAACTGTCGAAACGTTGGGGCGCGGCCCTGCGAGGCGAGGCTTTCACCGACCCGCAAGGCGTCGCCCCGCTCGAAGCCTTCGACCCCGACGCACGCTTTCAACTTTTCGGAGCCTCGGTCAATCTCGATTACCGCCCCCTCGAAAACGTGCTTTTGCGCCTCGAAACCCGATTTTTGGAGGGTTATTGGCCTTACGAAACGGTGCGAAAAACGTCCGTACGCACGTCGGCTTCCATGGCCGTATCGTTTTGAAAAATATCGTGTATTTTTGCGGCCGTGATTAGCCGTACGCTTATAGTCGGTTTGGCGCTCGTGGCGGCGTTTTCGGGCGCCTGCCGCCAAGACGCCAAAAACCAAAGCCGCCAAACACGCGCGGACACCGTCGCCGTCGAACCCGAACCCGTCTACGACCGTTATTGGAACGACCTCGCCCGATATTTGGCGGGCCTCGAACCGTTGCCCGAAAGTCGTTTGGACTCGCTCGAAAAACGTCCCGAGGCCGTCGAACACCGCCGCCTTTTGCAAAAAGAATGGGCGTTCAAAGACTCGATTCTGCTCAAAAAACTCGAGCTCTGGGCCGAAAAAGAATTCCCCGACGTACGAAAACTCAATCGAACGGTGTATTACCCCCTCGGCGGACCCGACTTTATCACCGTTCACACCCTTTTTCCGAACGCCGAACGCTACGTCATGTTCGGCTTGGAACCCGAAGGAAAATTACCCGATTTTTCCAAAATCCCCCCCCAACGCTTGGCCGCCAACCTTTACAACGCCCGAAAAACCCTCGACGACCTCATCAAACTGTCGTTTTTCGTGACGCGTGCAATGATTGGCGACCTGAGCCGCGCCGATTTCAGCGGTACCGTCGTTCCGTTGCTTCAATTCGTCGCCGTACGCGGCAACACCGTTACCGACGTTCGTCGTATTCTCCTCGACAAAACGGGGAGAAAAGTCTACCTCAACCGCTGGGATTCCATCCCGCAAACGACGGTGGATTCCGTCGTCACGGGCGTGGAAATATCGTTCAAAAAAGCCGACGCCAAACGGGCGCCGATACAAACGGTCGAATATTGGTCGTTCGACGCCCAAGACGTCTACCTCAAAAATCAAAAATATCTGACGGACTATCTTTCGGGCCTCAAACCCGCAACGGGATACATGAAGGCGGGTTCGTATTTGTTGCACTATTTGACCTTCACCCGCGCCCGCGAAACCGTGCTTTCGGCCTGCGACTTCCTGCTTCAAGACGACACGGGCATAGGATTACGGTATTTCGACCGCAACGTCTGGGATTTGAAATTTTACGGCAAATACGACGGGCCGATACACCTATTCAAAGAACAGTATCAACGCGACTTGGCTTTGGCCTACCAAACCGATACGAGCGTCAAACCGATAGACTTTTTGATGGGATATAAATCTCCTTACGGTTCGGCAAACTTGATGGTCGCACGCAAAAAAGCGGCGGCACGGGAATAAAAGCTAAGTTGTCCACGCTTTCCGGTAAGGTTTTTGTTCGTAATTTGCGGAAAAAAATTAGCTCCGTGAAAAAGTTGGCGGTCGTATGGGCGGTATTTGCGGCGTTGGCGGCGGCGGTCGGCTTCCGTCCGTTGGCGGCGCAGATTATAGACACCGCCGTTTGGCCCTACGTTACCGCCGACGACACCGTCAATACCTACCTTAAACGCCTCTCGGGCGTGGACGTTACCCTCGACCGCCCCCAAATCCACAACCGCAAAGGCATAAAAATCACCCACGGATTCGGTCAATACTATCTGTACGTCGTTTCGTCGAAACTTGTTTTAATCAACGGCGTACCGCTTTCGGACACCGTCGAGCGCCGAATTTATTTGTCGGTCATGTCGCGGTACAAAAAAATCGCTTGGGATTCGCTCCCCGTCGTCAATTCCCGGGCTTTGTTTTTGCAAGGGATTTACGACATCGGCGAGGCCGAAGTGCAAGTCTCGGCGATGTACGTCGCGGACTGTAAAAACAAGGCCGACAGCGTGCTCAAACTTTTGGAAGAATATCGTGCGTCGGGAAAAATCGTCCCCAAACGCATGCTTTCCGGCTATCAAGCGATGTGTGACGAAATGGACGTTTCGGCCCACTTGTACCGGTTGTATTCGGACTTTGTAAAAAACAAAAAAAACGGGCGCAAATTGGCGAAGCTTTTTGCAAGCAACGCCTTCAACAACCGCTCGTTAAGATATAACGCGATAAGCAGTCCGTACGGCTTACCCGAAATCAGCGACGAAGATCGGACGCAATCCCCCACGCCCGACCGTCCCGATTCTTCGCCCGTCAAATACGAGGAACCCAAGCCCGCCAAAGGCAAGGAAGCCTTCAAAGAACAGCGCCCCGACGAAGAGTATCAAGATTTTAACAAAGACAAAGACGGCGATTAACCCCCATGACCAACCTTAAAACGGCGACCTTGGGCCTATGGGCGAGCTTGGGCGTAACGGCGTTGGCGCACACCGCGAGCGCCTTTTTTGCCATTCCCGAGACCGTATTGACGGGCACGCGATGGATGGCGCTGGCGTTTTTTCTTCTTTACGCTTTTCGCAAGCGTTCGCTGACCACATGGATACTCATTAGTATGTTGGTCGGTTCGGAAATCGGCTACACCTTTCCCGAATTTGCCCAAAACCTTAATATATTCAGCAAAATATTTCTCAAACTTATAAAAACCATCATTGCGCCTTTACTTTTCGGAACGTTGGTCGTAGGCATTGCCGGCCATTCCAATCTCAAACAAGTGGGGCGAATGGGTTGGAAGTCGTTGGTGTATTTCGAGGTGGTAACGACGCTGGCGCTGTTCATCGGCCTGATAGCAATAAATATTTCACAGGCGGGCGTGGGGGTGAATTTGCCGAAGGACAGCCACGAAGAATTGCCCGACGTTCCCGAACAAAACGCGATACAAATCATTTTACATATTTTCCCCGACAACATCGCCAAAGCCGTAGCCAACGGCGAAGTGTTGCAAATCGTGGTGTTTTCGGTACTGTTCGGCATTGGTTTGGCAATGGCGCCCGAGGACAAGCGCAAGCCCATGCTTTCTTTTGCCGAAAGTTTGTCGGAAACGATGTTCAAATTCACGGCGATTATCATGTACTTTGCCCCGATAGCCGTAGGCGCGGCCCTAGCCTATACCATAGGCCACATGGGTTTGGGAATACTGGTCAATTTGTTGAAGTTGTTGGGAACGTTGTACGCGGCGCTGTTGGTGTTTTTGGGCGGGGTGCTGTTACCGGTGGCGCTTGTGGCACGCGTACCCATCAAGCGTTTCGCGCAAACGATAGCCGAACCCGTTTCCATCGCTTTTGCGACGACGAGTTCGGAATCGGCCCTACCCCGGGCAATGGAGGCGTTGGAAAAATTCGGCGTGCCGCGCAAAATCGTCGCCTTTGTCATGCCCACCGGTTACAGCTTCAATTTGGACGGCACGACGTTGTATCTATCCTTGGCCACGATTTTCGTGGCCCAAGCCGCAGGCAGAAACTTGACGTGGGGCGAACAGCTTTCCGCCGTTTTTTTGCTTATGCTCACCAGCAAGGGGGTGGCGGGCGTACCAAGGGCGTCGCTCGTCATTCTCATGGGCGCCGCCGCCTATTTAAAATTGCCCGTCGAACCGATTTTCATCATCCTCGGCATCGACGAACTCATGGACATGGCCCGAACGTCGGTAAACGTCATCGGCAACTGTTTGGCCACCGTCGTCATCGCCCGCTGGGAAGGCGAATACCCGCCCAAAAACGACTCCATAGTCGAATAACGACCCACGCCACGGGGTGCAAGCAACGATGCTTTATCGCGAACGGACAACGCTTGGCCCCAAAAGCGTTTATTCCCCAAACGATTCAAGAACGAGAAAACAACCGACGGTTGCAGGCCTTTGGGAACGCAAACGGGTTTCCACGCGAAAAAAAAATACACGCGCCCGTTGCGAAGGCAACGGGCGCGTGCGGCGTTTTCCCGGTTGGCTTGAAAAAAGGAATTAATATTCGGTACCGCCGGTGACGGGGGCGGCCAACGAATTGTTGTTGAAGGGGTCGGGTTTGATGTTGCATTTGAGGTTCAAGACCACGCGGGGATTGGCAAGGTCGTTGGAGGTAACGGTGATGGTTTTGTGTTGGGGGCCTTTTTTGCCTTTGGAATCGAATTTGGCGACGATTTCCGAAGACTGTCCGGGTTTGATGACTTTGTCCGCCGGGGCGGTGGCGGTGCATCCGCATGAAGCCTTGGCGCTTTCGATAATCAAATCGGATTTGCCCGTGTTCGTAAACCTAAATTTATGTTCGAGGAATTGGCCTTCGATGACCTCCCCGCCGTCGAATTCGGTCGCATCGAACTTGATAATCGGCCCGGCGGCGATTTCCTCGGGGCTGTACACCCGCTCATAGCTTCCGATGAGTTCGAAGGTTTTTTGGTTGTCGGATTTTTCGTCGGTGTAAAGCGAAACGTAGTGGTTGAAGGGGGCGCGGTCTTTGAATTCCGAGCCGGCTTTTTTGGAATCCTCGCCAACAAAGGTTACGGTGATAATGCTTTCTTCGCCGGGGGTAAGGCTTGACTTTGCGGGTTTGACGACAAAACCGGGCTTAACGTCCTGCTTGGACAAAAAGGCGACGTTTTTTTTGCCGACGTTTTTGACGCGGATTTCAAAATCTTTGTTTTGGTCGGAACGCAGCACGCCGACGGTAATGCGAGTACGGTCGAAAGCAAGGCTTCCGACCGTATCGATGTATTGGGTGGCGACGTGAAAAGGTTCGTCTCCGGCAAGGAGGGTTCCGGGGTCGCCGAAACGGTCTAAATTGCCTTGTTCGAGATTGAGGTTTTTGTGGTCGTGGCCGTCGTGCCGGTGCTCGTGGTTGCCGGGGGCGGTGGAACCGGGGATGGGTTCGGCGGGTTTCGGAGCCGACAGCACCTCGCCTTTTATCGTCAAAATGACGGGGGTGGCGGCGGTGTCGTAAACGACGGTGATGGACTTGGTGAAATGTCCGGGGCGCCCCTGCGAATTGTAGGCCACGCTGATTTCACCCGATTCACCGGGTTTGACGGGCGTTTTCGTCCACGTCGGGGCGGTGCAACCACACGAGGCCTTCACGCTTTGAAGCGTAATTTCTTTGTTGCCCGTGTTCTTGAACTTAAACACGTTCGTCGCCACCGGACCCTCCGGAATTTGGCCGAAATCGTGTATCATCTTGTCGAACTCTATTTGTCCGAAGGCCGTTTGGAACGCCAATAAAAACATCGGCGCAAGCAGCGTAAGGCTTTTTTTCATCTTTCTAACCGTTGGTTTAAGAAAACGTTTACAAAGTTAGCGCCAAAAATCGAAATCCACAACTATTTTTGACGGCGTATCGCACATAATGACAATAACGAAGATTATTTCTCGGCATTTTAAATGATTTATTAGGTTAAAAGTAAATAACGGTGGTTGAAATCCGTGCCGACTTTTCGTCGTTGCCCGTTTAACCCTACCCACCGAGACAGGTGTTGAGGCCGGCCCGCCATGCTTTGGGGACGGTGCAAAACAAGCAAAAACGACTGCGTTTTTTTACCCATCGTTACCCGCACGATATGGCCTTGGGAACGTTTATCGTCCCTCGAAGATTTTGATTTTTTCGTGGGGGGCGAGTCCGGAAACGATTTCGATGCGCAATCCGTCGGAAAGACCGGTTTTGACGGCCCGCTTTTCAAAAATCCCGGGCGCCGTTTCGACTTCGACGAATGTGTCGTTACCCTCGAAAACAAGGTTGGCTTCGTTGACGGCGAGAACCGAGTCGCGTTTGTCGAGAATGATGTGGGCATTGGCCGAATAGCCCGCACGCAAAAAAACTTTGGGGTCGGGCTTGATGGCGGCACGAATTTCAAACTCGACGTTACCCCGGTCGTCGACACCCTTGGGCGCGACGTATTCAAGGGCGCCCGCCAAACGATTTTCTTCCAACGCCCCGACAACGATTTCCATGGGCATACCGATTTTGAGTTTGCCCACGTCCGATTCGGCGATTTTACCCTTGAAAATCATTTCGTTGAGGTCGGCGACGGAGGCGATGGTCGTCCCTTCGTTGAAGGTATTGGATTCGATGATAAAGGTTCCGATTTCTCGGATGGCTTCGAGGACGGTACCGGCGACGGTGGAACGGACTTGATTGGCGGTTTGGCCAAGGGCGGCGGAAGCGCCGGACTTGGCGATTTCCAGTCGTTCGCGGGCCGCTTTTTCTTCGGCCAACGCGTAGTCGAGTTCTTGTTGGAAGCGTATGTATTCGACGGGGGAGACGGCTTTTTGGTCGAAGAGAGCCTTGTAGCGGTCGTGTTCTCGACGGGCGTTTTGCACTCTGAGCGTGGCGCGTTCAAGGTCGGCGGCGGCGGCGGCGACCCTTTCCGGATTGGGGACGATGCGAATCAGGGCGACAAGGTCGCCGGCGTTCACGTACTTTCCGGGTTCGACGTACAGGGCCTCGACCACCCCCGACACCTGACTTTTGAGTTTGACCTCGTTGCGCGGGACGATGGCGCCCGTAGCCACGGTTTTCTTTTGTATCGTGGCGTAAAACGGCGGTTCGCTTACCCATGTGTGTTTCGGCGCCTGCTCGCGTTGCCAAACGTAGTAGCCCAACGCCGCCATCCCCCCCACCGTCAACGTCGCCCACAGGATGCGTCCCAACGTCCGCATGACGTTTTTCATTTTTTTTCGTTTTCCACCTTAACTTTCATTCCCGTTTTGAGGAGTTTGTGGACGGTGGAATACGGCCCGACGGCAACAATTTCGTTTTCGTTCAAGCCCGACTTGATTTCGATGTAGTCGTCGTCGCTGTTGCCGGTAACGACGGGGCGTGCTTCGACGGCGCCGTCCTTGACGGCGAAAACGACTTCTTTGGGATTTTTACCCAGTGAGTCTTTTTCGAGGGTAACGGCCTGAATAGGGACGGAAAGCACGTTTTCGACGCGGTCGGTGAAAATATTGACGATGGCCGACATGCCGGGACGGAAAGGGGCGGGGCGATGGGGGCCCGTAAGGTCGGCGTAACTTTCGGGCTTAAGCAAGACCATGACGGGATAACTGGTGATGCGATCGGTTTGTCCGAGGGCGGCGACGCTGGCGGCGTAGGCCACCTCCGTGACCACACCCTTAAACTTCCTTGCGGGGTAGGCATCGACCTCGATTTGGGCGCTGTCGCCGATTTCGACGCGTACCACGTCGTTTTCGTTGATGAGCGCCTTGACCTCCATACGGGAAAGATCCGCAATTTTAACGACCTCGGTACCCGACATAAGATTGGTTCCAACGACCCGTTGGCCGACTTGCCCATTGACCGTCGTTACCGTACCGTCGATGCTTGCGTAGACGCGGGTGCGCGTGAGGTTGTCCCGTGCTTGGGAGACGGTGGCCTCGGCGCTTTTGATGCGGTAAAAGGCGGCTTCGCGCACTTGTTTGGCCGATTCGACGGCCGACTTCGATATTTGCCAACGCAATCTCGACGTTTCGTATTCTTGTTGGGCCAAGACCTTTTGTTCGTAGAGCTGTTTGTTGCGAAAATAATTGACGGAGTCTTGGAGGAGGGTGGCGCCGGCTTGTGCGAGAGCGGCCTCGCTGTTGGCAAAGTCGGCTTTGGCGGCGTTGAGGGCCGAAGCCGCTTGGTCGAGAGCGGCGCGGTAGTTGTCGGGGCGGATTTCGAACAAGAGCCTTCCACGTTCGACGTAGTCGCCTTCTTTGACGTAAAGGGCGGTGATTTCCCCCGAAACGTCGGAGGCTATCGGCACTTCGACGTCGGGTTGGATGGTACCGCTTTCGCTAACGGTGGAAACAATCGTTCGCCGAATCACGACGTCGGTTTCGACGACCGTCTCTTCCTTACAGGCCCATGTCGCCGTAGCGACAAACAAAACTAAGAGCGTACGTTGCATTAATAATCGTCGTCTTCGGATTTTTTGGCTTTTTTCTTTTCTTTGAAATCGTCTTGCGGTTTCTCTTTGAGGCTGGGGGGAAAGGCGTTGAGTTGTCGCCAAATTTCGAACCAAATCGGTACTTCGTCAAGCATCGCCCAACCGACAACGCCCGAACCGACGCGCAACTGTTCGGGCCATTTTTCGTCTTTGGGGTCTTGGATAACGAGAACGCGGTATTCGCCTTCGGCGGTGTTGATAAAGTCCACGACGGCGATTTGTCCGCCGAAGGTGCCGACGGCAACCGAGGGCCAGCCCGAAAATTGGAGGGCGGGCCAACCGTCAAATTCAAGACGGACGTGGCGACCGGTGGAAAGCAGGGGAACGTCGGCGGCACGAACATAGAGTTCGACGGCGGGTTCGTGGTCTTCGGGCATAATCGTAACGATGGCTTCGCCTTGTTTGACGATTTCTCCAACGCCGGCTTTAAGGGCTTTGACGACCAATCCCGACTGCGGGGCGCGAACGATGTAATACTCGGCACGCACGGCCACGCTCGTCGCCTCGCTTTCGGTTTTTGCCAGCGACGCAATCGCATCCGCAATTTTGTATTGGGTTTCCGAAAGTTCGGAGCGGGTCTTGGCCAATTTGCCCGTATATTCGGCATCGACGGCGGCGAGTTCGACGCGGGCGTTGGCCAACTCGTTGAGCGCGTAATCCCATTTGTTTTTGGCCGAAACGAGCTTGGCCCGCGTTTCCTGCAACTTTTGTTCCCTGCTTTCCAATTGGGTTTGGGAAACAAGACCTTTTTCGTAGAGGACGACGAAACGTTGATACTGTTCGCGGGCGATGTCGTCGTTGACTTTGGCGGCGACGTAGTCGGCGCTGTCTATCGAGACCTTAAAACCCGCCTGTTGGAGTTTGTTGCGGGCTTTTTGGAGGCTGAAGGCGTATTCGCGTTCGATGGCTTCGAGTTGGGCGCGCAGGGCGGCGGCTTTGTCCTGCATGGCGTTCACGGACAGGGCTTTGGCTTTGGCTTGTTCGCCAAGACGTTCGACGGTGCGCGGGTCGAAGTATTTGTCTTTGATTTCGGTAAGTCGCAAGATGGTGTCGCCTTTATTGACGAATTCGCCTTCTTGGACGTACCATTGGGCAATCATGCCGTCGATGGTGGAATTGACGGTTTGGGGCCGCTGTTCGGGTTTAAAGGCCGTTACTTTGCCTTTGGCCCGAATGTTTTGTTGCCACGGCAAAAACATCGCCAATATCCCCGCAATGAAAAGTCCCCCCACCCAATAAGCCAAAACCGAACTCGACCGAGGCAGGTTGATGAGCTTAAAAGTATAATATCGTTCTTCGAGTGGTAGTTCGTCCGCCACTTTGCCCGGATAATTCACTTTTTCTACGCGCCGTTTTTTCCGAAGCCGCACTTTGGCCTCGATGCGTTCGCGCGTGTGTAAGTTCAACATAGACGCTTGTGGGGATTCACGCGTCAAAGTTACTAAAATTTCGGATACGCCCCCTGGACTCCCCCTTGCGACGGCGTCAACCCATAACGACGAAAAAATATCCGCCAACCCCAAAACATATCGGCCCCGAGAAACAACCGCATTCGTTATCATTATTCGGTTTGGCTTTATCCGCGCTACCGGGGCGTTTCGCTCGACGGCGATGTTAAACGGTTAATGACAATATTGAAGACTGTTCCTCGGCCTACTAGGATGTTCTTTAATGCCAAGGGTAATGGGTGGTTGTTTGATTGATTTTTCGTCGGCGCCGGTTTCGCACTACCAACATCTCAGCCCTCGAAACCCAACTTGCGATAAACGTTCAAATACTTTTCCACCCCCGATTCAAGAGTGAAATATTGCATGGCGGCGTTGCGAACGGCGGCCTTGTCGCAAACGCGAAGCCCGACAACGGCGCGACGCAATTCGTCGTCCGTAAAATCTTTGACGCACACGCCCGCACCCGTTTGCGTCAGTATCTCCTCGACGTCGCCAACGCCGGCGTTGGCCACCGTCGGCAGACCCATGAACATCGTTTCCGCCATTTTCGTCGGACTCGACGCCAACTTCGAATACGCCGGCGCAATAAACGAAACCGAAAGGTCGGCCAACGACAAATACGCCGGCACCTCGTCCCGACTCGCCGGCCGAACGACCACCTTGTGCCGCATGCCTTCGCTTACCAACGCGTAAACACGCTCGGGATTTTCACGCGTAACCACCAAAAAATACCAATCCGCGTTTTCGTTAAGCAAATGAAAAAGTTTGACCATTTCCCCAAGTTTGTACCACGTCGATATCGAACCCAAATACACCAGCACTTTGGCATCGTCGGGAATGCCCAAGTCCTTTTTTTTGAGTTCGAACGTGCGACGATAGTCAAAGTGCTTTTCGTCGGCGCAACAAGGAATAACTTGAACGGGCAACGGGTTGCGCAAGTTCCAAGTCGTCATTTCGCGTTTGGCGGCCTCGGTCAGACTGACGATATAATCCGCGCCAACGACCGCCCTTTTTTCCAAATTTTTGAAATAACGATACACCGCCCGATAATGCGGACGCGACAAATCCCACAATCGGCCGTCGACGCGCTCGTCGGCCCAAAAACCCCGCATGTCAAAAATCATTTTCACGCCGTACTTCTCTTTAAGACGCAAACCGACGGCGGCGGGCAAATACGACCGACAATGCACGACTTCAAAACCCTTTTGCCGATAAATTTTTTTCGCCGCCGCCCACAATTTTCGATAGTTCAATACGGCCGAAAGAATCGGATAACGACGCGAATATTCGACGCTTCGCCACTCGACGCCCGAAGATTTTAAAACTTCGGCGACCTGCGCACGCTCGTGAGCCAATTCGGGTTTTTCGGCGCTGAGTATCGTGAACTTCAACCCTTTTTGGGTCAAAGCCGTCAAATAAGGAATCACTTGCGAACGGCCAAGCGGGTCGGTCATGCCGTCGTAAGAAACGTACAAAACGTTCATGGGCTAAGACTGTCGTGGACGATGGAATCAAGAATGGGAGCGGGCGTGTCGGGGACGAGATATGTCGGCGGCAAATACCGAAACACGGGCGTCCAATCGGTTGGGTAACCTTTGCGCACGGCGTATTCGCGATAGGCCTTCATGAGCGCGGATACCATCAATTTGCCGACAATTTTTTGTCCGTAGGGACTGAAATGGGCGTAGTCGTTGGCGGCAAGCGCCGGACGATGTTCGACCCATGCGACGATGGCGTTTTCCCCGCCCATCACCTCGTACAAATCCCAAAAGGCGGCGCCGGCGCGTTCGGCCGCCGAACGTTGCGCCCGCCGTATCTCCGAAACCGACGGATACGAACGCCAAACGTCGTCCACCTTGTGCGCCGCGTCCGAAACGCCGACGACCAATATCGCCGCATCGGGCGCCGCCCGCCGAAACTTCATCACCAGTTTGTAAAATTCTTTTTCGTACCAACCAAAATCCTTGACATCGTAAGGCACGACGTTGCCGCCGAATTGCAAAACAATAAGTTTGTGGCCAAGTTTGCGAAGCTGTTCGCCCAAATATTCGGTGGACATTTTAAAAAAGCCCATCCCCGAATGCCCGCGCAAACCGAAGTTGTCCACCCGTATGCCCGAACAGGCGTCGAAAGTCAAGCCGTAAAGTTCGGGAGAAACGGCGGATGAAAAAGCGAACGTCGGTTCTTTAAGCGACGGCGGAACGGGCAACGGTTCTACGACAAACCCCGAAACGGGCTTTAAAATTTGCGTGGCGACGAGCGAATCGCCCGAACGAATCGCGAGCGTACAGGGTTGGGCCGTCGGTCCCCGCAAAAGTTGTACCCTGTCGTAAAACGGACGAAAAAACTTAAACGTTACGGCGGCGGGTTGCGAGGGGTCGAAACGATAGCTTACGCCCGAAACGCCAAAAAAACGCGTCGAATCCGCAGGCTGAAAAACGGAGTGTTTTTTCCATTTTCCAACGATTTTGCGCTCGTACGAGGAGTTGGAGGCAAGGTCGTCGAAAGGGACGAATCCCGGCGCCCCGCCGCCCATGTAACGCCGCAAGCCGTTGCGGAGATGTTCGGTGATGCGGTCGCCCTCGATTTGCGAATCGCCGTAATGAGCGATGCGAATCTCGCCCGTTCCCGCGTGAAGCGCGTCGAAAAAAGCGTCCAAGGCCTCGGGAAACGCAACCACGTTGCGGGCAAGGGTGTCGGTTTCAACGTCGGCCAGCGACAACTCAACCGGCGCATCGCCCGTTTCATCGGGAAAGTCTTCGGGCAAATGCGTGGGTAGGGCCACGGGCGGCGGGGGCTCGGGAACGGAAAAATACGCCGAAAAACTAGGAAACTTGATTTTCGTCCCGACAATATAGCCGTTTTTGGAAAAAGCGGCGGCCAAAACAAGCAAGGCCGTAAAGAGCGCGACCGTCAAAGCGGCACGTAACATATCGCAGAAAATACGCTAAAACGGCGAAACAAAGTCGGCCAAACGCGGATGTTTTCGGTCTTTTTCGGAAATCAAGGCCTCGCCTTGCAAGCCCAAGGCCTGCCATTCGATGTTCAAATCGGGGTCGTCCCACGCCAATCCGCCTTCGGCCGCCGGCGCGTAATAGTCCGTACATTTGTACGAAAACGTACATTCGTCGGTGAGCGCCAAAAATCCGTGGGCAAACCCTTGGGGAATAAACAACATGAGCCGATCGACGTCGTTGAGTTCGATGGCGAAATGCCGGCCGTAAAAAGCGGATTGCCGCCGAATATCGACGACCACGTCCACCGCCGCCCCCCGCAAAACGGTAACCAATTTGGCTTGAGCATAAGGCGGCGCTTGAAAATGCATTCCGCGCAAGGTGTTTTTGCAAGAAATCGACAAATTGTCCTGTAAAAAATCGTAAGCGATTCCGATGTCGGCAAGGTCGCGCTTGCTGTAACTTTCCATGAAGAGTCCCCTTGCGTCAGCGAAAACCTTGGGCTTGAGGACAAGCAAACCGGGAATGGGCGCTTGCAAAACGCTAAACGGCATGGATTTTTTGTTTAAAATAAGCAATGGTTTTTTCAAGGCCTTCGCGCCGGGACACCTTCGGCTCCCAGCCCAAAAGTTCGCGGGCTTTGGTAATGTCGGGCCGACGAACCTTAGGGTCGTCCTCGGGCAAAGGTTTAAATACGATTTGCGAACCCGCACCGATAATCGACTTGATTTCTCGGGCAAAGTCGAGAATCGAAATTTCTTCGGGATTGCCGATATTGACGGGTTCGGTCTCGTTGCTGAAAAGCAAACGGGTCAAGCCCTCGATTTGGTCGTCGACGTAACAAAAACTGCGGGTTTGAGAGCCGTCGCCGAAAACGGTCATGGGTTCGCCGCGCAGGGCTTGGCCGACAAGCGCGGGCAAGGCACGGCCGTCGTCCAAACGCATGCGCGGCCCATAGGTGTTGAAAATGCGGGCGATGCGCGTCTCCACGCCGTGGTAACGGTGGTAGGCCATGGTCATCGCTTCCATAAAACGCTTGGCCTCGTCGTAAACGCCCCGCAATCCCACGGGATTGACGTTGCCCCAATAACTTTCTTTTTGCGGATGCTCAAGCGGGTCGCCATAAACCTCGCTCGTCGAAGCAATCAACACCCGCGCCCCTTTCGCACGCGCCAAACCCAAAACCTTGTGCGTCCCCAAAGAACCTACCTTCAACGTCTGTATCGGCAATCTTAAATAGTCTACGGGTGAAGCGGGTGAGGCAAAATGAAGGATGTACACCAAATCCCCCGGAACGTGCAAATAATGGGTAACGTCGTAATAATGAAATTCAAAACCTTTGCGCCCAAACAAATGCGCAACGTTGTCGAGCGAACCCGTAACAAGGTTGTCCATACACACAACGGCAAAACCTTCGTCCAACATCCGTTCACACAAGTGTGAACCCAAAAATCCCGCGCCACCGGTGATTAAAATCTTTTTCATTCGGGCAAAATTAGCGATTTTTTGTCGTCGGCAACGATTAAAAAATGCGCATGCGTTTTTTTTTTCCATAACTTTACGCCCGTTGATACTATACTATAAAGACTTTGAACGCTTATATTTTTTTCGACACCGAAACCACGGGCGTCCCGCCCCGACCCTATCCTTCCGTTAAAGACGTTGAACTTTGGCCAAGAATCGTACAAATCCACTGGGAAATGCGCGACGAAGCGGGAGCCGAATTGGAAGCGCCGGCGTCGTTTATACTTAAACCCGAAGGCTTTGTCATTCCCGACGAGGCCGCAAAAATTCACGGCATATCCCAAACCGTGGCCGAAAAGTACGGTCAGTCCCGCCAAAAAGTCCTTGCCCGGTTTGCGGACAAAGTGCGCAACGCCGTTCCCGTGGCCCACAATTTCGATTTCGACGCCCCCGTCGTTCAAGCCGAGCTTTGGCGACTCAACATCAAACTGCCGCTTTGGGACTTTCCCCACGTTTGCACGATGTGGCAGACGCTCGACTTTTGCGCCCTCCCCTCTCCTCATACGCCGGGCAAGTACAAACCCCCGCGTCTTGAAGAACTATATCATAAAGTTTTCAACCAAAATTTTGACGGCGCCCACGACGCCCGCAACGACGTTCGCGCCATGGTCGAATGTTTCTTCGAACTCAAAAAACGCGGACACCCCTTCGACCTCAGACAACGAAAGCGATAACACGCGTCATTCACCCTTGGGCGGTTCGTCGTTGATTCCGTTCGCCGATGCGTCGTTTGGTTTCCACGAGTATACTCCAAATCCTGCCCAACTCGTCTTTATCCGTCGCGTCAAAACCTTGACTGACGGCATAAATCTTTCTTTCCAACAATACGAAATGCCAAAAATTGGAAACGATGTAACAGCCGTAAACCGTTTGTTCGTCGTTGTTGAGCGTTTGCGCCACGAGCATTGCGGCCAAGAGTTGTCCCAAAGGATCGGATTCCGTCGCCCGAAACTTTTTGTATTCGTGAATAAAAAAATAAGGTTCGAGCGGCGTGTTCGTCAATGATTTTCGCGCCACCAACCAATCCGCATACCCGTAAATCCGATAATCTCCGATTTCCGCACTCAACGGACGGTCGTTGAATCCCATGAATCCCTCGCCCCGAAAGTCCACGAAAAAAAGCAGCGGGCCTATGAAGTTGATTCGCAAATCCGATTCGTTCCAGTCGTTTTTATAGACGTCCAACATCGTCCTAAGAACCGCGATATCGTCCTCTCGCTTATCCGGAATTGGATGAACCGCACCTATCCATCCGTTTAACGCCGAAGCCTCTTGCCGTTTAGTCAATCCGAATAGCGCTTGTAGCTCCGCGTGGTGCCATTTCTCAAAACTTTTTGAAATCAGCTTTTTCTTTTCCTTTTTCATATCTCCCACGCCGTTTTTTTCGCCAATATACAAAAAATCGAAACCCCGGCCGCTTGGGCGCCGGGGTTTCGATTCGGTTTAGTCCCAATAAAACGCTTAGTCCACCATCAATCGGGTCGTGTGTTGCGTACCGCCTTGCACGAGGCGCAACAGGTACAAGCCCGAAGAGACGCTGTCGGTAACGTTCACGCTGTATTGATTGTTGCCTTTGACGGCTTCGAACGTCGTACGATAAACCGTACGTCCGGTGGCGTCGGTCAATTCCAACGTTGCCGTTCCCGATTCCGCCGACGCGAATTCGATCTCAAACGCGCCGCGCGTCGGGTTGGGATAGACTTTCACGTCCGTAACGAGCGACGAACGGTAGCGACGAAGCGCGATAATTTGGACTTCGCTGGGCGCGGATTCCAATCCTTCGGCACAAACGGTCGTAACCTGCAAGTCATAATCCACTCCCTGCGGAATACTAGCATATATAATAATAATGTCCGCATCGCCCGTAAGCAACGGCCCTCCGTTGACCGCATCCACCAAACTGCCCGTAAGGCGGTAGCCTTGAGCGCCCGGAACCGGAGTCCACGATACTCTAACCTCTTCGTTTTCGAAATCAACATCGACGAAGTTGACCACCGGCGTGGGGCATGCCGCATCCGAGACGACGACCGTCGTCGAAACCCATGCCGACGTTCCGGTTTCGCAAATCGAACGTACACGTATGGTGTAAATTCCGGGGCCGGGGGAAGGTACGTTGACATTGGGGATATTCGTAATGATGTTTTCCACGCCCGGAGCTTCGACTTCATACGAAGACGCTCCCAAAACGGCGTTCCACGATGCGAAAATCGCATCGGCAAACGCATCGTAAGTGGCGCTCAAGCCCGTCGGAGCCGCACAGGTTTGCGGAGCCACACCCACGAAAACGGGATTCGAGTAAGAAGTACATCCGCCGAGGAAGCCGTCGAGGTTGTTGATGTCCACGCGCACGCGATAGATTCCTTCTTCATTGAACGTATAGCTCGAATAGCTTGCGGCCACGCCCGCGATATCTTCCCAAGCCGTACCGTTCCAACGTTGCCAGCGGTGGTCGTCGCTCAAAGCGGGGTTAAACCATTCGGTCGTCGACCAAACCTGCGTACCCACCGAAACTTGCAACGGAGCGTAGGTCGGTTGTCCGCCGTTGGTCCAAAGCGCGACGTTGAAGTTGTTAATCAACGCACGGTTGAAGAGGCGAATCGGTTCGCAAGTCGCGCCGATGCGGCGGGCTTCGACGATGACCGCGTTCAAGCCCGGGGTAAGTTGGTCGGCCGAAACGCGGAGGCGCATCGAAAGACGGCATTCGTCGAACAAACCGTCGCAACGATACCAGCCGTCGTTTACCGACGAGAAGTTGCCGCCGACAACGTTCAATACATCGCCTCCATAGGTTACCAAACGATATTCGACGCCCAATTGCGGACCGGCGATATTCACCGCAGCATTGCCGTAAGACGTATGACCTTGCACACCGTTGTAGTTGCCCGTACAGATGTCTTCGCCTACGACGAGCAGGAAGTTAAAGGGATTGTCGACGATTTCCACGTTAGCGACGGCGGGAGCCACGCAAAGGTGGTCGTGCGTAAAGACGGCACGATACGTTCCCGACACTTGCGGACGGAAAGATACGGACCATCCCGACGCCGCCCAACCCGAAGCGTAGTCGTAAGGCAGGTTGCGCCACGCGCCCAAGGCTGCATCCCAGATTTGCCATTGGTAAGCGAACATTTGCGAACCGTAGCTTCCGGCGTTGGGATAAATTGCAAAGCTCGCGCTGATTTCACCGCCTTCGCACACTTGACCCGCACCGGAAACGACCGCCGTAGCCGCACGTACCGTCGCCGCGGCCGAATAACCTTCGCACTCGCTATACAACGAGGAAGTACGCACGCGATAGAAGCCGGGTTGCGTTGCTCCGAATTCGGGGCCGTTGGCGCCGGCGATGTCTTGCCATGGGTCTTGTTCGCTCGCGCGGAACTGCCATTGATAACCAAAGCCGGGCATCGATTCGGTAAACAGATGCGAGCTTTGACCTTCGCAAATGTAAGAGTTCGACGGATACACCGACGGCAGGATACCCGGAATCAACAATACGGGGCAACCTTTGGATATGGCCGAACACGTATGGCCGGCAATCAATTTCACGTAGTATTCGCCGGGTTCGCCGGTGGTCAGCACGTTGGAGGGGTCGTTCCAGTTCCAGCTATACACTTGTACGTCGCCCGTCGGCGTGCGGCGGTACCATTCGTAAGACACGCCAAAGATGTAGCGTGCGCGAAGCGTAACCGTTTGCCCCCATTCGCAAATGTAAGCGGGCGTAACGAAGGGGTCCCATCCGCCGTTGGCGTTTTGGATGCGAATAAGGGTGTTGTCTTCGGCGCCGTTGTCCACGCCCACGACGCTGATATAGTCGTCGGCGACGTCGTAGCACCACGCATTCCACGCCGTGGGACGGTAACGACCGCCAATGTTCGGAGAATACGTCGGACCGACGGCGCCGGGGATTTCCATCCAGCCGCCCGCATCGTCCCAAACCGACCAAGTGATTTCGGCTTGCGGCAACGAGGCCGACGCTTGCAACACCACGTCGCCTTGGCAAAGGTTCAACGAACCGGTATGCGTCAGGTTGATGATTTGCGGTTTTTGCGCAACGTTCACCGTTACCGTCGAAGTCGATGTACAACCCGTAACGGCGTCGGTGGCCGTGAAGGTAAAGGTCGTCGTTTGCGCGGGACGAACGTACAAGCTCGAAAGCGTGTTAAGCGTCGCGTTGGCAAACGTTCCCGTGTTGGAAACGACGTTGCCATTGGCGTCGGTGAAAGCGTAGGTCGTCGGTTCCCAACGCCATACCAATGTGTTGGGATAGAAGCCTTGCAGGAGGTTACCGCCTTCCAACAAGCCCGTGAGGTTCACGCGCGTGTCGGAGGTAAAGCAATAGTATTCTTCGTCGGCGCGGGCGCGAACGACGGGTGCGTTCAGTTGCGTGATGTGGTAGGGCAAGGAATAAGTGGTAATACAACCCGGAACGGTCGTCGATACCGTAAACCACGCCGTTTTAATGCCCGAGGGCGTACCCATCGGCGTCGGCACTTGCAACCATTGTCCCGCGTATTCGGGAGAGATAATGAGCGAAGGATTGGTTTGACCGGGCAAGGGTTGCAAAATTTGGTTTTGCCCGATGCCGTAGGAAACATACCATTGGTATTGGTAGCCCGGCACTTCGGGCGTGCGCAACAAGGCCGAATGTCCGTAACAGAACGTCGCGCCCATTTCATCCACCACGGGCAAGGGCAAAAGGTCGGTACCCAAACCTTGAATCGAAGGAATACCCGGTTGTTGCGTAACGTGTACCGTTACTTCGTCCGTCGAATAACATCCGGTCGTCAAGTGGCGAACGGTGAGGGTGTAGGTCGTCGTTTGCGAGGGATTGGCGTGGGTCAAAGGCAGGTTGGGGGTCAAAAGGCCCGTCGTCGGCTGCCATTCGTATACAAAGGAGTTGGTCAATTCCGCGCTCAACAACGTTCCCAACAATCCCGAGGGCGCGCCTTGGCAAATGTATTGGTCGGGGCCGGCGTTCGCTTTCGGGAACGGCATCCGCGTAATGTTTACAAAGTTCGACAAACCGGGTTTGCAACCGGGTTGGAACGTGAGGGCAAAAGCGGTGTAGTTCGCCGTCTCGAATTGAATACTGATTTCGTCCAACAACATATTCGGCAACAACTGGCCAATCGGAATCGAAATGTTTTGTTGTTGCGCCGCAAGCTGTTCGGGAAGCGTAAGGAAATTGAGTTCCCACAAGGGATAGATTTGTCCGGGTACCGCCACAAAATCAATTTCGATGTCGAGCACGTCTTCAAAGAAATTGACGATGTCCTCCACCGAGTTGAGGTTTTGCGGGAAGTTGGGGGAATTGAGGTATTCGTTCCAAATCGCGTTGAAGTCGATGCCCAATTGGTCGATTTGCATCAACACCCACTGATAACCGTAGTTGGCGTTTACCGCGCCGTCGATGGTCGAAGAAAGCAGAAGGGTTTGGTTTGCGCATTCGGCGGCGAAGGCGCCCGATTGGAACGTCGCACCCGAAACGGCCACTTGCGCGTTGGGCGTGGGCGGCGTTTGCGTAAAGGTGAACACCGCTTGGTCGGAACAGCCGTATTCGTTGGTAACGGTCAAGGTGTAGGTGGTGTTGCCGTTGATGGTAACGAGCGGATTGGGAATCGAAACACTCGAAATATTCACCGCCGGCGACCAGCTGTAAACCCACGTTTGGCCAAACGGAGCCGTGGGTACGCCCGTTACTTCCACCACCACGTTTTCACAACCCGAGAACGCCGCATCGAAAATTTCGGGCGCCGGTACGGGAAGGAACGTTACGTGCGTGCTAACGCTCGAACGTTTGGGCGGAATGTTGGAACATTCGGGAACGTAGATTTCCACTTGATAGAATCCGGAACCGCTTTCGGGCGTAACGGTATAAGTACGCTCGGTAGCGCCCGCAATCAACACACCGTCTTTAATCCAACGATAGGCCACGCCGGGGCCAAAGTCGTCGGTCGCCAACGTTACCATTTCCTGGGTACAGGAAGCCACGGAGATGTTGCCGTAGGGCGTGAGCGGGGGAACGGGCAAAAAGTCGCGTTTGACCAACGTAATCGAATTCGATGCTCCCGACGCGCAATTCAATCCCGAAGCGCCTTCGCCAACGACTTGCACCGAATAAGTCCCTTCTTGATTTACCGTAATCGACGAAGCGGAAGCGTTCGGAATAATCGTACCGTTGTAGAACCAACGATAAGACGTTCCCGCATCGGTAACGGTCAAAGTAACCGTGCCGCCGGGGCAAATGACCGTACCGTCCGAAGAAACGAGTGGGTTGTAGGATTCGTCGATGACGTTCACGCGGAAGGTTTCGGTCGTTGTGGCGCCCGTTGCGTTGTCGGTAACGATGATGGAATAGGAGGTGGAGGTCGTCGGGCAGGCGACGATGGTGCGTCCGCCGTTGGAGACGTTCGCGCCTTCGGCGGGAAGCCATTGGTAGCTAAAATTGTAGGGCGCCAAGTTCAAGCCCGCGCGACCCGTAACCGTACGTGCCGGAGCGCAGCCGCCCAAACATATCGAAGCACCCGCGGGGTCTTCGATGTCGGGACGAATAATCACGCTCACCGTGCGGGTATAGGATTGACCGTCGATGCCGGCCACCGTTAGGTTGAACGTCGTCACGTTGTTGCCGCCGTATTGATAAAAGCCGGCGGTATAGGTAAAGGTCGGGCTGTTGCTCACCGTTTGGCCCGCGGCGTTCGTCCACGTATACGTTCCCGAAGGCGTAATCGACACGGCGATAAAAGAGATGTTCACCGTTTCCAACGAGCTGACAATCACGCGGCTATCCAAGACCACGTTGCCGTTTTGTGTAAAAACAAAAGGCTCGTTGAGCTGATTGACGAAAACCGTTACCGCATCCGAAACCGGGGCGCAAATGCCGTTGTTGAGCGTGGCGATGTAAGTGGTCGTGTTGGAGGGGGAAACCGTAATACTTTGACCCACGCCTACAAAACCACCCGTGGACGCGTTGCTCCAAAGGATATTGTCCGCCGCGCCGCCCGTGAACGTCGCCGTCAGCGTGGCCGAAGAGAATTGGTCGATGAATTGATCTTGGCCGGCGTTGATGGTCGGGGAGGCGATAACGCCGATGGAGTTGGAGGTTGCGCCGCCCGCCGTTGCGGTGTAGTTGCCCGCTTGGGAGGCGACAATCGAGTTGCCGGAACCGATTTCCGTACCGTTGAGTTGCCATACAACGGGCAAACCGGCGGGTTGGGTCGTGGCCGTCAAAGTTACGCCCGTACATGCGGGGCCTTGCGCCGTAATCGAAACCGAATTTTCGCCGGGCGTGAAGACCGTAACCGTGGCCACGGCCGACGCCGCACATCCGTCCGTTCCCATCACGTTCACGGTATAGCTCGTCGTCGCCGAAGGAGAAACGGTAATCGATTGGGACGTTTCGCCCGTACTCCACATATAAGAAACCGTCACGCCGGGGGCGGCGGAGGCGTTGGCCGTGAGCGTAACCGACTGGCCGGCCTCTATCGTCGAGGTCGCGGGAGAAATCGCGGCGGTCAAGCCCGCGGGCGGAAGATTGACGTTAACGGCCGTGGAAAGATTGGATTGACAGTTGCCGACGCTCGCGCTAACCAAACGCGCCTGATACGAACCGCTTTGGTCGACGGTGATGGTCGTGCCGGCGGCGTCGATTTGCACGCCGTTGCGGAACCAACGCACGACGAAGTCCGACGCGCCTTGGGCGTTGACGGTAAGGGTGGTGCGCGGAGCGCATTGAACGATTTCAACGGGACCTTGTTGCACCGTCGGGGTGATTTGGTTTATCGTGCAGACGGCCAGGTTGATTTCGCGCACGGCGATAAGTACGTCTTCGGACGAGCCCGAAGGCGAGTTGTTGGTCAAAGTTACGCCTTCGACCGCAATTTGCGACGAACGGAAGGAACCGATAAGGGCCAAACGGCCGGAGAAAGAGGCGAGGCCGCGACCGTTGTCGGCGTTGGCGCCGCCGTAGGCTCGCAACGACCCCGAAACATAACCCAAACTGTTGTAACGGGCGACGAAAATATCGTCTACACCGTTGGACGTGGCGGAGTTGGCGCCGATACTCGAAGCGGCTTCGATGGTTCCGCGGAACGAGCCGGTGGCAAATACGCCGCCCGCGCCGTCGCCGGCCAAGCCGCGAACGCGGTCAACGTCTGTACCGCCGATAAGCTGCACCCAGCTCAAACCGCCGTTCACGTCGTAACGGGCAATAAAGCCGTCTTCGGTATTGGCGCCGGTGGCAAAAGAAGTGGGTATGCCGGCGGCGGAAACGAAGTTGCCCGTGCCTTGCACAATACCGCCCACATAAATTGAGGTACCTTGTACGGAAACCGCCGTGGCTTGATCGGGATTGACGCCCCCAAAGCCCGAAACCCAATAAGCCAAACCATCGGAGGCACGAAGGCGGGCGACAAAACCGTCGCGGTTTCCTTGATTGATTATGTTAATATTATTGCCTTCGACTCCGGCAAGGGAAAGCGTGCCGTTGCTAAAATAACCGGCAACGTAGAGGTCGCCGCCTTGACCGGCGGCCACGGCCGTACCTTGGTCGGGCCCCTGCGCACCAAACGAACGTACCCAAGCGATACCGCCGTTGGCGTCGTGGCGGGCCACGAAAACGTCCGACGAGCCCGGAGTCGCTTGAAACTGCTGCGAACCGTATTGCAACGTGCCGGCAAAATAGCCCGTAACGTACAACGCACCGTTGGCCCAAGAGACCGAGGCCGCGCCGTCGCCAAAGCCGTTGCTGCCCGCCCGGAAGGCCCATTCAAAATTACCCGCCGTCGTGATTTTGGCGACAAAAGCGTCGGCCACGTCGGCGGCTTGAATGCTTTGCGCACCGAAACGGCCTGTGCCGTCGAAAATACCGGCGATGTAGACGTTGCCCGCGCCGTCTACGGCAATGGACGAAGTCTGAATACCCGTGCCCGAGGAGTTGTCCGCATGGGCGCCCCTCAACCACGCCAAAGTCCCGTCCGGACCATACTTGGCCACAAACAGGTTCGGCGCGTTGCCCGTCCGGGTAATGGAACTACCGCCGAGACTAAACTGCGGGGAATTGTAATAGCCCGCGACGTAGAGGTTGCCCTGTGCGTCATAGGCATTCGCCACCCCAAAGTCGGGGTTTGTGCCTCCGCCGGCGCGTACCCACGGAAGAGACTGCGCTCGCGCCCCATCCATCGCCGCCGCCGTCATCAAGAGGCTTAGCAAGAAAATAAGCCAATGCTTCATACCGAAACAGTTTTGTTGCAATTTGTTAATTAAGCCCGACGTTGTTTGGATGCCGGATACTTTATAATATTGATTGTAAATAAAATTCGTCGTATTCAATATTTTGACGTATTACGTCGCGAACAGGGTTTGTTCACGACTTTTGTGATTTACCGAATCGCGAACGCCGTACGCCCGCAACGCCCGCAAAATTATAAAAATTATTGCAATACATAAGCCCCAAAATTTGACAATAAAATTTTTTGAGGGTGGAATAGCGTCGTTTGCGGTGCAAAAATTCAAAATAATTCCATGCTCACGGAAACGGCGGTGAAAAAAAACATCGTTTACACGTTTTATTGGCTCTCAAACGGAAAGCCGACGAACCAGTATGGCCACGGCCGCCCAATAGCCGTCGGCGCCGAGGCCCGAAATCGTCCCGTCGCATGCCGCCGCCACCACGCTCGTATGCCGAAACGCCTCCCGACGATACACGTTCGACACATGCACCTCGATTTTGGGACGGGGTACGGCACGCAGGGCGTCGGCCAATGCATAACTATAATGCCCCAACGCCCCCGGATTGACCACCAAACCGTCGTATTGACGGTATTCGTGAACGCGGTCGACGAGTACGCCCTCGTGGTTGGACTGAAAATGCGTCAATGCCACGGACGGAAAGGCGTCGCACAATCCTTGGATGATTTCGTCAAGGGTGGCGGCGCCGTAGATTTCGGGTTCTCGCGTGCCAAGAAGGTTGAGGTTGGGTCCGTTGAGAATGCGAATGTTCATCGGCCGGCACGCAGAAGTTGGTGGAATTTAAGAGTCAAAAGCACGAAGGTCATTTTGGCGTTGGCGTTGCGGGTGATGCGAAAAACGGCGTCTTCGAGCATTCGGGCGGCGGTTTCGATGCGTTCGACGTCCAACATGCGCGCAAACTTTTGCACCAATTCCCGTTCCTGCGGCGCCGTCGTCGCCGGCAACGACAATCCCGTCCACAAGGCCTCGCGCAATTTTTCCAATCCGTAGGTCAAATACAACTTTTGAAACTCTCGGGGACGTTCGGTCAACCCCTTGACCCAACGTTCGATTTCGGGCCATGCGCCCTTGTAACAAACGTTGAGCCAGTCGCGGAAAACGGCAAGCATGGGTTCGTCGGCCTGACGAAGAATCTCCATGGCTTTGGCCACGCTTCCGCCGGCAAGGGCGGCAGCCTCTTGCGCCTTGTCCGCCGTCGCCCATCCTTTGCTTTCCAAATATCGCGCGATGATTTCCGCTTTGACGGGAAAAAACGTCAGCTTTTGGCACCGCGAATAAATCGTGGGCAATACATCGGACGGATTTTCGGCGGTGAGAACGAGGGTGGTTTGGTCGGTCGGTTCTTCGAGAAGCTTTAACAAGGCGTTGGCGGCCGAAACATTGAGCATGTCGGCACGCCAAACCACGGCCGCCTTTCCCTTGCCCTCAAAAGCGCTCAGGGTCAAAGCCCGTTTTAACGCACGCGCCTCCTCAACGCCGATGACCAACTGTTTGTTTTCGGCGTCGAAGGCGGCGGCCCATTGCTTGAGCGTCAAAAAAGGATTTTTGAGCCGAGCCTCCCGAAAAGCGATGTACGTTTCTTCGTTCGACGCCTTGGCGTCGTGCGAACGCGCATACGGAAACACGTAATGCACGTCGGGGTGGCCGCCTTGCGAAACTTTGCGACAATCGTCGCATACGCCGCAGGAATCGCCGTCGGGTGACGGAGACGAACAGAACAAACGTTGCACAAGAGCCGCGGCAAAAGCCAACTTGCCCGTCCCTTCGGGACCGACAAGCAGAATCGCATGACTCAAACGTCCGCGGGCCACCGCTCCCATTGCCGCCGCTTTGGCCGACTCTTGTCCCGGAATGTCTTTAAAACGCATCGACGCAATATTACGTGGTTTTTCGTTGCAACAAAACATATACGCTATCGGACGAGGAAAAAATACGCCGGTTCTTTCGTTGAGACGCACAAACGCCGCCCCAACCGAAAAAACGCCCGTCGTCGACGCAAATACGTCGTCAACGAAACCCTCCCACAAATTTTTTGTTTGCGTCATCGAAAAAAAACGTCGTCGGTCGCCTTTGACGAATTTATACGTACGTCGCCTATCGATTTGTGCGACGCGGCAACCGCCCGACGCGCTACCAGCCGCGCCGTCAATGTGCGCTCCGCCATGCCGTGCAACGGCCCGATGCCCAAACCCAGCGCCGTGTTGAACAGCATCTTGTATATCGGCAATCCCTCCGAATACTTTTCGTTCAAAGGGTCGAACAACAAAACAAAAAACTCGAAGGTCATCACCAAC